>JBEKAK010000043.1:0-43672 GCA_050018275.1 Terriglobia bacterium
GCAACAGATAAGCTTGCTCAGGGTTGTAGGGCAGAAATTTCATCGCGGGTCTCCTCGCCCCGCATTACACGCAACTCACCAGCCAGAGTTTTCACACAGACTCTGAAAGGGTCACATGGGGTTTGCGGCGGGCCTGCCTGCGCAGGCAGGCGCTGGCCGCAACGAAAGGGGTATCCGACCCTTCCAGGGTTGGCTCTTCGTTGACCATTTTCCCGGGGGCGTTGCCCCCGGCTATTGCCTTGTGCCCTTGCAGGGCACAAGAATTGTCTCCCCATACTTGCCAGAACTGACAGGGATCATCACCCAAACGGCAAGACCAGTCACTCCCCTATCCTGTCGCGGCCTTGCGGAAATCTCCGGGCTCTGTTAGATTCACCCCAAATTCGGAAGGTCGGGAAAGAACTTGGGAAAAGTCATCGCCATCGCCAATCAGAAAGGCGGAGTGGGAAAGACCACCACGGCCATCAACTTAGGGGCAGCGCTGGCCAGCCGAGACATGTGGACACTGGTCATCGACTGCGATCCCCAAGCGAACACTACGGGCGGCCTGGGGTTCCCCAGAGATCCCGCCCGCCGCTCGATTTACCACGCCTTGATGCACGGTGTGCCCATGAAGGACTTGGTCCTGCCCTGCAACCTCGAGGGGCTACATCTCGTTCCCTCGGAAAAAAACCTGGTGGGCGCCACCATCGAGTTGGTCGACCAACCGGAGCGCGAGCAGGTGTTGCGCAAGAAGCTGGAGGGCCTGCGCGGCCAATTCAATTTCATTCTGCTCGACTGCCCCCCGGCGCTCGATCTGCTCACGCTCAACGCGTTGGTCGCCGCAGACTCCGTAATTGTTCCCGTGCAGTGCGAATACTTCGCGCTCGAAGGCGTCTCGGAGCTGCTTGACACGCTCATCCGCATTCGCCGCTCGCACAACCCCAAGCTCGCCGTCGAGGGCATTCTGCTCACCATGTATGACGAGCGCACCAATCTCTCGCACCAAGTCCAGGACGACCTGCGCGACTTCTTCGGCGACCAGGTTTTTTCGACGGTCATCCCGCGCAACGTGCGACTGGCGGAGGCGCCGAGTTTCGGCAAACCCATTTTTCTTTACGACCCGGAGTGCCGGGGCGCGTCCAGCTATCTCGAGCTGGCGCAGGAGGTCATCAGTCATGACCAGAAAGGCGTTAGGGCGCGGGCTTAACGCGCTGCTGCGCACGGTCGAGACCACCACGACCGGACTGGAGCAGGTGGCTATCGACCAGATCGACCCGAACCCGTTCCAGCCGCGCCGCAGTTTCCCGGCAGACAAGCTGAAGGAACTGGCGGATTCCATTCGCGCGAGCGGCGTCGTGCAGCCGGTGCTCCTGCGCCGCTCGAACGGACGCTATCAACTCATCGCCGGCGAGCGGCGCTGGCGCGCGGCGCGCTTGGCGGGGCTCGCGGCGATTCCGGCCGTGGTGCGCGACATTGGTGACCGCGACGCGCTGGAGCTGGCCCTGACCGAAAACCTGCTGCGCGAAGACCTAAATCCCATCGAGGCGGCGCACGGCTACGAGACGCTGCAACAGAAACACGGACTGAGCCACGAGGAAATCGCCGCGCGCCTGGGACTGGACCGCTCGACGGTAACCAACACGCTGCGCCTGCTGCGTCTGACCCCGGAAGTGCAGGAGATGATCACCCAGGGCGAAATCTCCTCCGGCCATGCGCGCGCGCTGCTGGGGCTGGATTCCCGTCCGGCGCAAGACCAACTGGCGCGCCTGATTGTGAAGCAGGGCCTTTCGGTGCGACAGGTCGAGAACCTGGTGGCGATGCGCGGGCTGAGCCGAAGAAAAAAGCCCGCCGCGGCTGAGCCGCCCAAGCTCGACGCCAACGTGCGCGCAGCGGTGCTCGAGATGGAGCGCACGCTCGGTACGCGCGTCAGAATTCGAGGGAACGAGAAGCAGGGGAAAATCGAAATCAGCTATTTCTCGGCGGAGGATCTGAATCGCTTGTACGAATCGATCGTGAGGCGGTAGAATAGCTGCAAGCAAGCATCGAAGCCGGGGCAGCGGCAGCAAGACCTTTCACTTCGCTTTGAGCCGCGTCGCGCCAGCGACGCCGGCGGGAGGGCGTGATGGCATTCGGTGTGGGCAAACCCAAAACGCGTCGGCGGGAGTTTGCCGACTTGCCCGACGATTGGGTCGGCTGGATCGAGCCGGGCCTGGAACTGGAAGGGAAGATGAAGGCCACGGCCGGGCTCATCCGCCTGAACTCACACTTCAAGGGCGAGATCATTTCGGAGGGCGTGGTGGTGATCCACGATCAGGGCGAAGTGGACGGTGATATCCAGGCGAAAGTGGTGAGCGTTACGGGCAAGGCGAAAGGGACCATTCACGCCACGGAACGCCTGGAAATCAAGGAACACGGTATCGTGCTCGGCGACATCCACACGCCCTGTCTGCTGGTGGACCCCGGAGGGTTCTTCGACGGCCAGTGCCATATGCCTACCCCCGAGCCTGCAACCCAAGCCCCCGACGACGTGGATGCCAGGGAACACCCGTAGCCCACTGGCCCGACTCCTCGCCCTGGTTCCCCTAACAAAACCAAGAGCTGCGTGGGGCACGAGATGAGCAAAGCTCGGGAACCCGCGACTTCACCGGGGCTGAACAGGCTGCGGAAAAAACCGCCCCCGACGAGGTAGCGGCGATTTCACATCGCCACGTGCCCTGTGTTTTCAACACCAGCATGGCGACGTCCCGATGAAATCGGGACAGGTTCCGTCGCCGGTACCTGTTTTTCCGCAACCTGTGGTGCCCCGCCCTTCCGACCGCCGGACGAAAAGCAACAGAGCGTGTTGAGAAACTCAAACTAGGCGTTTCCTTAAGGCAACTCCACTGTGAGCCGCTCACCCCTTCTTCAGAAGCGCGGCGCGGCTGCGGCGGATCGATGGGCGATCCGCCACCACAAACCCGGCCTTGGCCGCCGACTGCAACTCAGCTTCGAACTGCGCGCGCTTGACGTGCACGACCGGTTCGGCCAGCAGCAGACCGGCGCCCGGCTTCGAGGCTTGGGCGAGCTCCGCGAAGAAAGGCTCCACGGCGGGGAGTTCATGCGCGACCCCGAACACGAGCGAAAAGTCCACGACGCCGGCCAGATCCCCGACGCCAAGGCTATTAGACGAGGCTAGACGCACGTCGAGCCGCTCCGTTAGGCCCCCCCGGGCAGCGCGGCGCTTGAGCCTGGAGAGCATGCGCGGCTCGATATCCAGCGCCACCACCCGGCCGGAGGGTCCGACCAGGCGGGCGAGGTCGAGCGTGAAAAAGCCCATGCCCGGCCCCGGTTCGAGCACGGTCATGCCTTCGCGAACATAGGGGGCCAGGAGCTTGGCGGGGTCCTGCGCGAAGCGTCGCAGCGGACAGGCTAGAAGATAGCCTAGCCACCAAGGGCAGACGCGCTGAGCCATAAGGTTCCTCCACGAGAGAATGCCCGCCGCGCGCCCGCGCAGCCTGCTCAACGCCAACCCTCTCCCTTGGGGAGTCCGATTTCTGGACCCCGATGGGGTCCATCGGACCCCAGGAATCGGGGAGGGTACCCGAGGTACGAGGGCGGGTGAGGGGTTTCTTGGCGCCGCCAAATTCAGGCCGGCATGACTGCACCGATTGAGGGTCGCAAATCGTCTTGCGCTCTTTCGGAGCAAGTCCGCCAGATCATATCACGCGCGGCGACTTTGATGATGGCGGGCACAGGACGCGTGCGCCACGCGCGGTTACTCCCTCCGCACCACGCCCGTGACGCCGGCAACGAACAGGGTGGCGAGCATCCAGCCGAGGGTGATTTGGCACCAGCGGAAGAAGCGCAGGAACCAAGGCGGCGCAAGCCGAGTGAGGTGCCAGCTCGCGGCAACCCTCCCAAGCCATTTGAAAGGCGCGAAGTTCACCGCACCCGGATGCTCCTGCTCGCGCGGACCGGGGTCAGGCGCCCAGGCGCTGTCCTGCCCCAGGCGCAGCAGCGGAACCGAGTTTTCAAGTGAATAGACCAGCGGATTGAATTGCTGATAGTGTCGCGGCGGCCAGCCCTGCTTTTCGAAGCAGGCATAAGCCTCGCGCTCCGTCGGCGCCGTCGAGCCTCCCAGATGGCCAAGACCGAACAGCAAAGTGCCAAGGAGTGTCAGGCTCACAAGCCACCCAAGAGCACGCCGCGAGCAGAGGCCGTACCCAATCGTCGCCCAAAGCACGCGGCCCCATAGGCGCGAATACCAGGTCTTGTCTTCCTGCTCTCGCCTCCGGCACTCCATTTCATAAAGGACTAGCCGCGCGCCACGGTCATCTCCCATCTCGCGCAGCACTTTGGCGAATTGGCGATAAGGCTGCGGCGTGAACGCCGGCTGGAGCGCCAGCCACTTGAGGCGGGGTTCGGCGTCTGTTGGCCCTACCGTGATGCGCCCGTACACAAAGCCGTCAAGGCGGAGATTCCCCGCAGCGGGCCAGCTCGCTTCGTCGTCAAGAAGGGCGTCGGCTGAGGCGTTGGTTAGGTTCATCTTGCCCTTCGGGGCATCCTGAATCAGGGCGACCAGCAGGTGGCGGGCAATGTTCGCTCCCTCCACGGTCAGTTCCTTGAACACACCGCCGCTGCAATCCAGATCCCCTCCAATCCGAGCCCCCAGCAGCCGCACCTCGCCTTCCGCGGTGAAATCGTCACCGAGAAAAACATCGCCCTTGACGATCGCGCGGTCGGCGCTCAGGGCTTTCCCGCTCGCGGAAAGCTCCTTTTGGGGAGGGTTCTTGAACGTGCCACCGCTGCAGTCGAGACCGCCTCCGATTTGTCCGCCCAGCAGCCGCACTTCGCCTTCGGCAGTGAACCCCTCTCGGAGAAAGACGCTGCCCTTCACGTCCGCGCCGTCGGCAATCAGGGCCTTTCCGCTCGCAGCTACGTCCTTCTGTGGTGGATTCTTGAACGTGGCGTAACTGCACTCAAGGTCGCCGCCAATCTGCGCGCCCGTCAGCCGCACTTCGCCTTCGGCGGTGAACCTCTCGTGGAGAAAGACGCTGCCCTTCACGTCCACGCTGTCGGCATTCAGGGCCTTTCCGCTCCCGGCTACGCCCTTCTGCGCCGGATTCTTGAACGTGCCGCCGCTGCAGTCGAGGACCCCGCCAATCTGCGCGTTCGGCAACCGGACTTCGCCTTCCGCAGTGAACCCCTCACGGAGAAAAACATTGCCCTTGACGTTCACGCTGTCGGCGATCAGCGCCTTGCCGCTCTCGGGAAGTCCCTCTTGTGGAGGGTTCTTGAACGTACCGCTGCTGCAATCCAAGTTTCCGCTGAGTTGCGCCCCCAATAGCCGCACCTCGCCCTCGGCGGTGAACCCCTCGCGAAGAAAAAGGTCTCCTTTGACGCTCAACCCGTCGGCTAGAATTGGCCCCGTCCGGCTGCCGTCAAGGTAAAGCGCCGGAAGCTGTGTCGAAATGAGCAAGACTTGGTCCGCTAGGCGACACCGGAGCAACCAGAGGGGGAACGGGACGCTCGCGAAGGAAAGATCCAAACTGCCAGTGATTCTTGCACCCAGAAGCTGAATTCCCTTGGGGTCAACTCGGCTCGCGACTTCGCGGTCAGTGCAAAGCCAGCGAATCAGCTCGGCGCGGACCTGGCGCTCCGGGCCCCAGTCGTCAGCCTTCGCGGGGTCGTTCGATGGGTCATCGAAGTCAGCGCTCGGTCCGCAGGCTGCCCACTGACCTTTGGGCGCGGCGCGAAGCAACTTCGCTTCGGCTTCACTCAGTTGGCCAAATCGGGTCGTTGCAAGCCGCAAAAGGTCTTGGGCCGCTTCTTCGGGAGTTTGATAGGGGGCCATGGGGAACCTCCCTGGCGAGGGTTATACCGTAAGTTACCTCTATTGTGACGTCGGTGGTCCGCGGCATCGCTCCCAGGGTTATGTAGCGCTGGCGTCTCGCCAGCGTAGTTACCGCTCGTCATAGTAACCCGGGCGGCTCAGCTTCCGGTTCACGTCTCCTCCGCGGACCCAAACGCATTTAGAGATGTTCCGCCCGCGCACCGGCAATCGAGACCCCCTCACCTGCCCTCGTCCCTCGGGCACCCTCTCCCCCAAGGGGGCGAGGGCTGTGAACGCAGTTGGGGGCAAGCTGAAGCTGATTTGTAACATTTCTTGCTGCGTTGGTATTAGGATTTTCGGAAATTGAATCGCTGCGGTCGCATTGTCAACGTCCAACCGCCGGCGGGACGCCGGCGCTACAACCGCTGTCTCGCGCGCCACAGCCAATAGCCGAGTGAAACGACTGCCAGCCAAGGCACTCCGGCCAGCAGGGTCACGCGCATGCCGGGCACGAACCACGTGGAGACGGTCACCAACACCAATCCCGCCAGCGCCAGCCAGTTCACGACCGGGAAGCCAGGCATGGAAACGTTGGCGGCGTCTCGAGCGTGCACGCGGCGGAAGCGCAGATGGGTGAGCAGGCTCATCGTCCACACGTAGAGGCCGGCAAAGAGCGAGGTCCCCACCAAGGCCAGGTAGGCTCGTTGGGGGAAGTACCTTTCCGCGAGGACGGCCAAGGCCATGCCTCCGCCCGAGGTGGCCAGCGCCCAAATGGGAATGCCTCGGCGCGTGGTGCGTCCCAAGCTCGCGGGCGCGTAACCTCCGCGCGCCAGCGAGAAGACCATGCGCGCCGAGAGATAAAGCAGGGCGTTGGCGGCAGAGAGCGCGGCCGTCAGCACCACCAGGTTCATCAGCGTGGGCGCGGCCCGCAAGCCCACAGCCTGGAAGGCGCGCACGAAGGGGCTGGCGTCAAGGCCGGCTTCGCGCCAGGGAACGAGCCCCACGAGCACGGCGATGCCGCCGATATAGAAAAGCCCCAGCCGCCAGAAGACCGAACGCATGGCGCGGGGGATGGAGCGCCCAGGGTCGCGCGCTTCTCCGGCGGCGACGGCCACTTCCTCCACGCCGAAATAACTGAAGGTGGCGAGCGAGGTGGCCAGCAGAACGCCCCGCCAGCCGTTGGGAAGAAATCCGCCCTGCCCGGTGTAGTTCGCGAGCCCGCGCGCCGGGAACGGTCCAAAACCGCACAGCAGCGCCACGCCGATTAGGATGAAGGCACTAATGGTTAATACCTTTATCAGGGACAACCAGTATTGAAACTCGCCGAAGCTGGCAACGGTCCAGGCGTTGGCGGCGAGCAGGACGACGGAGAAAACCACGACCCAGATCCACCCGGGCACGCGCGGGAACCAGAAACCGCAATAGATGGCCGCGGCGACGACTTCGCTGCCCATGGCGATGGTCGCGCCCAGCCAATACGAGTAGCGGATCGCGAATCCGGCCCAGGGGTGCAGGTAGATTTCCGCGTAGACGCCGAATGAGCCCGCCACGGGATGCACCACGGCCATCTCCACCAGCGACCAGGCGATGACCAGGGCGATGAAGCCCGCGAAGCTGTAAGAAAGGATCACTCCCGGGCCGGCCAGATGCACCGAGACTCCCGAGCCGAGAAAGAACCCGCTACCGATCGCGCCGCCCAGGGCGATCATGCCCACTTGGCGAGAACTGAGCCGGCGCGCCAGCGTGTCTTCGCGCGCCGCGACGGCGTGCGACGCGGCGGAATCTGGAGGCAGAAATTGCGGGGACGAAGGGATCACCAAGACCCTGCCATCGTAACGGCAGGCCGACGGCGGGTCAACAGGGTCCGTGTGGGCAGTAGGTACTAGGCAGCTGGCGGAGCGCGCAGCAGCCAAGCGTGGGGGCCACATCGCGTGATCGCCGACAACGCAGAGGGATACGGGCGCCGCTAGCGGGGCCGTCCTTCGCCAAGTGACAGAACAACCTCGCGCGATGCGGGCGTTTCGGCGGAGAGTTTCCGGGTGTATACTGACAAGCCAAAGGTCTTCCTCGCCCGCGCCGTCCAGGCTATGAGGGCGGCGTGCGATGGTTCGCAAGGAGGCGCCGTCGATTTCAAGGAGTCGCCATGAAGGGTAAACCTGAAGTGCTGGAAGTTTTGCAGGGAGCGTTGACCGATGAATTAGGTGCGACGCACGAATACATCCTGCACGCCGAGATGTGCGAGAACTGGGGTTACAAGGCGCTCGCGGGCCTGACCAAGAAGCGGGCCATTGAAGAAATGAAGCACGCCGAGAAGTTGATTGAACGTATTCTCTTTCTGGAAGGCGCGCCCGACGTGCAGTCCCTGCCGAAAATCGTCGTCGGCAAAGACGTGAAGGAGCAGCTCGCGGCGGGGCTGAAAAGTGAGCAGGCGGCTATCGTGAGCTATAACCAGGGAGTCGCCACCTGCATCAAGGCCGGGGATAATGGCTCCGCGGACCTGCTCCGGGCGAATCTGCGGGACGAAGAGCGGCACGCCGATTACCTCGAAACCCAATTGGACCTGATCAAGGAGCTGGGTCTGGCGAATTACTTGGCCCAGGTCATGGCGGAATAAGCGGGCTTCGTCACATGGTGCGGCGATCTCACATTGCCACGCCTGCCGCAGGATGCGCCGCCGTTGCGGTCGCTCTGTCGCCGAAACCGCTTGCGGGGGGCAACCCTCGTGGTCGCCCCCGCCACTATACCTTCACAAACTTCTGCCCTTTGGCGCCGCAGATGGGGCACGCCTCAGGAGCCCGGCCCAGCTCAATATAGCCGCAGAAGGGGCACAGGTAGAACTCGACGCCTTCCAGATCCTTTCCCTGCGCCACCGCATCCAGGGCCATTTGGTAGAGCCGGGCGTGCACCGTTTCCGCCTTCAGGGCGTACTCGAACATGCGCTTCGCTCGATGCCCTTCCGCCGTCGCTTGCTGCAGCATGGGCGGATACATTTCTTTGAACTCGTAGGTCTCCCCCGCCACGGCCGCGCGCAGGTTGTCTGCCGTCGACCCCACGCCTTCCAGGGCAGCCAAGTGCCCCAGCGCGTGCACGGTTTCCGCCTCGGCCGCGGTTCGAAACAGGCGCGCCACGTTCGCGAAGCCCTCTTGCTCGGCCTTCTTGGCAAACGCCAGGTACTTGCGGTTCGCCTGGCTCTCGCCCGCGAACGCTTCCTTAAGATTGCTTTCCGTTGTGCTCATGACATGTCTCCTCAAAACCCATGATTGCTGCGAGACTTCGGCCGCCTAGCATTCTGGCACCTCAGGTTCTTACCGTCGAGAGACACAAAGTCCCGCGACTACACGACCTCGGAATCTCTCCGGATGGAGAGGGTAGTGTGGCAGACGGCCAGGTAGCCGCCTACGCGTTCAACTCCCCGGTGGGGAGGAAGCGCGGCGGGCGGCGATGTTTCGTTGCCTGCTCGAACGAGTAGGCGAGCTTGAGGAGGGTCGGCTCGCTGTAAGCGCGGCCGAAAAACGAAATCCCCACCGGCAAGCCGAAGACGAATCCCACTGGCACGCTGATATTGGGATAACCGGCCACGGCCGCGGGAGTCGAGCTGCCGCCGATATCGTGGTCGCCGTCGACGAGGTCGGTCAACCACGCGGGCGCGCCGGTGGGCGCCACCAGCGCGTCCAATTTGAACTTGTCCATCAGCGCGTCGATTCCTTCCGCCCTCATCAGCCGTTTGCTTTTCTCGAGCGCGTCCAGGTATTCCTTCCGGAAGAGCGAGCCCTTGGCTTGCGCTTTGATGAAAAGGTCCTGCCCGAAGTAGGGCATTTCTTTCTCGCGGTGCTGCTCGTTGAACGCGATGACCTCCTCGAGCGAATGCACGGGCGCGCCGGGCCCCAGCTCGGCAAGGTAAGCGTTGAGGTCAGCCTTGAGTTCGTATAGAAGCACCTCGAGTTCGGCGTCGCCGAGTTGATCCAGGGTGACGATGTCCGCGGGATCCACCATCGCTGCGCCCTGGCGCTTCATCACCTCGATTGCTTCGTTCATCAACTTGTCAACAGCGTCGCTGAAGCCAAAAAGCTTCCGCACCACGCCGATCCGCGCGCCGGTCAAGCCCTTCGCATCGAGGAACTTCGTATAGTCCTGGAGTCCTTTGCTGCGACTCGCGGCGGTGGCGGGGTCATCGGGGTCAACGCCGGTGATCGCGCCGAGCAGAATCGCGGCGTCGGTGACGGTGCGCGCCAGGGGGCCGGCGGTGTCCTGGCTGTGCGCGATGGGAATGATGCCCGCGCGGCTCACCAGTCCCACCGTGGGCTTAATACCCACAACGCCGTTGGCGTTCGCGGGGCACACGATGGAGCCGTCCGTCTCCGTGCCGATGGCCACCGCGCAGAGGTTTGCCGCCACCGCCGCGCCGGAGCCGGAACTCGAGCCGCAAGGGTTGCGGTCGAGCGCGTAGGGATTGCGCGTCTGACCACCGCGCGCGCTCCAGCCGCTGGAGGAGTGTGACGACCGGATGTTCGCCCACTCGCTCAGGTTCGTTTTGCCCAGAATCAGCGCGCCCGCCTCACGCAGCGTCTTCGCCACGAAGGAGTCCTTGGGCGGCGCCGCTCCGGCCAACGCCAGCGAGCCGGCCGTCGTCTGCATGCGGTCGCGCGTCGCGATGTTGTCTTTGATGAGCACGGGGATACCGTGTAGCGGCCCGCGCGGCCCTTTCGCTTGACGCTCACGGTCGAGCGCGTCGGCAACCGAGAGCGCGTCGGGATTCACCTCAATCACCGCGTTGACGCCGGGTCCGCGCTTGTCAATCTCCTCGATGCGCGCGAGGTATCTCCCGGTGAGGGAGCGTGCCGTGAACCTGCCGGACTTCATTCCGTCCTGCAGCGCGGCGAGGGTGATTTCATCCAGCTCGAAGGCAGGGACGGCAGGCGCGACCTGTGCCGCGTGCGCAGCCGCCTTAGCAGTCGACGCAGCTTCCGAGCGCCGCACTGCTAGCGGCGTCGCTGCCACCGCGGCTCCGCCGAGCATTCCGGCCTTCAGGAAAGACCTCCGACCGTGCCTCGTTTTGTCCCAGGAAGTATTCGTTGTGTGCAAGGTTCTAGCCTCCTGCCATCTGACTGCGCTATTCCAGCGGCCACAGATTGATGGTTCCGGCTTCGACCTCCATCGTGGTGCGACCCGTGGCATCCTTCTTGTAGAGAGCACTGCCGCTGGCCAGCAGCTTGCCGTCGGGGGAGAAGGTGAGCGAGGCGACATGGCCCGGCGGGCCCTTGAGTATTCGCTTCGGGTTTCCGGTAGCTATATCCAGTAATTCAATTTCTCCTGGAGCGCCATCGAACCCGCTGCCGACGGCCAGGGTCGTGCCGTCAGGCGAAAAGGCGGCACAATTCGTAAATTCCGCATCGAGCACTCGCGTCGTTCCGGAAGGGATGTCAAGCAGGCGGACACCTCGGTTGAGGTTCAGCCCGACCACGGCCAGCAGCGCACCTCGGGGTGAAAATGCCACGACCGGCACTTGGCCCATCCCGGGCTCGCCCGTCAGGGTTTGCTTTACCGTGCCGCTCTGCGGATCCCACAACTTCACCGTGTAGTCGCCGCTGCCACTTGCCAGGATTGAGCCGTCGGGCGAGAACGCCAGAGAAAAAACGGCGTCGGTGTGTCCCTTGAGCAGTCCTCGCGGTTTTCCCGTGGGCATATCCCACAGTTCCAGGTTGTTCTCAGGATGTTCATTGGACCTTCCGCCCGAGGCCAAGAGCCGGCCGTCGGGAGACATCGCCAGGGCAAAGACCGCGTTTGCCGTTCGGATGGTCCTCCTCAGCTTGCCGGTGTTCACGTCCCAGAATCTTACTGTGTCGTCCCACCCGCCGCTCACGAGCGTCTGGCCGTCAGGTGAGAAGGCGACGGCAGCGACAATAAACTCATGTCCGGTGAGGGTGCGCTGCAATTCTCCGGTCTGGACGTCCCAGAGTTTCCCTGTCTTGTCTTGACTGGCGCTGGCCAGCAACCTTCCATCGGGCGAGAAGGCAACGGAATCAACTTGCTCCGTGTGCCCTCGCAGAGTTCGGACCGCCGGGGTCTCGGTGGAAACAGGGGTAAAAGGCGTGCTGGGGCCAGTCGCCACCTTAAAAACAACGGCCCCATACAATAGGGTTGTCAGCAAGGCAACCACAATGAGAGCGGCGATGCCGACCCCGCGTAACGCCCCGGGTTTTCTCCGCCCCGCCAAGTACCATCCACCCGCCGCGAGACCACCAAGAATTGCATCCATCCCGGCGATCCTCCACAGGCCAAGGTCCAGGAAGACACCGCCGATGGCCATGACGCTCATGTAGGAGCCCAGGAGCAGCAGGGGCTGCCACCAGCGTCTCCTCCGGATTTCTCTCGCGCGAACCTGTGTTACCGGCCGGACTTCCGCCCTGGGCGACGCTTTCTCCAGCGTGCGCGTCGCCGGCAAGTTCGCAGTCTGTAGCTTGCCAGTCGCTTCGGGCTCGGCTCGCTCCAACTCGTCGATCAAGGCCTGGGCGCTGGCAGGACGGTCTTCGCGTTTCTTCTCCAGGCAGCGCATCACCAACCCGCTGATGGATGCGGGAAGCTTCAAATCCGGTCGCACTTCGGCAATCGGCCTGGGCGGCTCGAAAGCGTGGGCGTGCAGCAAGGCCAGGGTGGTGTCCGCGTTGAACGGTAGTTCGCCCGTCAACATCTGGTACATCACCACGCCGAGCGAGTAGAGGTCCGAGCGTCCATCCAGTTCCTCGCCGCGCTTGCCGAGGGCTTGTTCCGGCGACATGTACTGCGGTGTACCGATAACCACGCCGGTTGCCGTGAGATTGGTGTCGCCCAAGCGTGTTTCCTTCAGCTTGGCGATTCCGAAATCGAGCACCTTGGCTTGCTCGCCGGCAGGGGTAGAGAGCAAAACGATATTGTCCGGCTTGATGTCGCGGTGCACCATGCCGAGCTGGTGGGCGGCTTCGAGCGCCGCTGCGACCTGCTTGATGATGGCAGAAACGCGCGGCACGGGCAGTGGCCCCTCTTCCTGAATCAGCCGCTTCAGGCTCTGGCCTTCCACAAATTCCATCACGATGTACGGCCGGCCATCCTCAGCTTCTTCGATGTCGTCCACGCGCACGGCGTTGGGGTGCTGCAGGCGGCGCGTCAGGATGGCTTCCCGCTCGAAGCGTTTGACGAATTCGGGATCGCTCGCCACGTCCGGACTCATTACCTTCAGGGCGCGCCGCTCGTTGAAGCGCAGGTGCAGCGCCTCATACACGGCGCCCATGCCGCCTTGGCCGACTTTGCGCACGATACGGAACTTGCCGCGAATGACCGTTCCTTCGGTCCACGCGCCCAACTCGACCAGCGTCGCGCTATCCCGCGGACAGATCGCATAACTATCCGGGTAAATTGATTGACACTTGGGGCAACTTTTCATTGCGGACGCTCCAATTTGTAGGACGCGAATATACCACATCGCCCGCGGGGTGCCGGCGCTCCAATGAGGTCAGCGATGGCGACTTCGCGCATAAAAGCGCTGCCCAAAATGCATCTTTGGGGATATGCTGAGCGTCAAATGAGATGGTTAGGGCAGCGGCGAATCCAAAGCTAAAGAGCGGTCGACGGGGCGCGGACGCACGACCCGCCCAAGACGGCGCTGAACCCCGCACCGAGACAGTGAAGGTGAACCATGCTGATCAAAAAGGCGGAGGAGATTCGTGGGTCGGAGATCACGCCGAAGTGGCTTTATGTGAACCGGCGAAGATTCCTGACCGGTGCGCTGGGGGTGACGACGGGGGCATTGGCGGGGAGGGCTTTGAAGGAGTTGGCGTGGCCCGCGCAGAGGGTCATGGCCGGAAGCAAGCTGAACGTGGCACAGAAGAGTCCGTTCAGCACCAACGAGGACGTGACACCTTACGACAACGTCACTCACTACAACAACTTTTACGAGTTCGGGGCGGGGAAGGAAGAGCCCGCCGAGAAAGCGAAGAACTTTCGAACATCGCCCTGGAGCGTGAAAGTGAGCGGGCTGGTAGAGAAGCCGCGCACTTTCTCCGTGGAAGAGCTCATGCAACTGGCTCCGCTGGAGGAGCGCATCTACCGTCACCGCTGTGTCGAGGCTTGGTCGATCGTGGTGCCTTGGACCGGTTACTCCTTGAGCGTGCTCCTGAAGGAGGTGGCGCCCCAGCCGAAGGCGAAGTTCGTGGCATTTGAGACTTACTATAACCCGGGGCAAATGCCGGTGGCGAGTTACGCGGGAATTCCCTTTCCCTACGTGGAGGGTCTGCGGCTGGACGAAGCGATGCACCCGCTGGCGCTGCTCTGTTTCGGCATGTACGGGGAAACGCTGCCCAACCAGGATGGCGCGCCGGTGCGCATGGTCGTGCCGTGGAAGTACGGGTTCAAGAGCATCAAGTCGCTGGTGAAGATCAAGCTGGTGGAAAAGCAGCCGCCCGCCACCTGGAACATGACCGATCCGGCGGAGTACGGGTTTTATTCCAACGTCAATCCCAACGTTGACCATCCCCGTTGGAGCCAAGCCAAGGAGCGCCGCTTGGGGGAATTCGTCCGGCGTCCCACGCTGATGTTCAACGGTTATGCTGACCAGGTCGCCTCGCTCTACGCGGGCATGGACCTGCGGAAGTACTTCTAGGAGGCCGCTGGAAGACCTGGTCCACCTGTCAACCAGAGCCCTTCGGATTGTAGGGGCGAGCGGTCCCTCGGCTTTGCTCGGCACGGTGAGCAAAGTCGAACCGCGCTCCCCCCCACAGGCTCCCGCTCAGAGCGGAACCGCCCGGCCCTATAATGACGGGCGGGCTGGGCCCTTCAGCCTCCTGCTAAACGGAGCGCGCGCTTGAAGAAAATCCTCCGCAGCAAGTGGATCAAGGTCCCGGTGTTTGGTTTGTGCCTGGCCCCGCTGGGCGAGCTGGCTTGGCGGGCGTTTCACCACCGGCTGACCGCCAATCCCATCGAGTTCATCACCCACCTGACAGGGGACTGGACGCTGATCTTCATCGTGATCACGCTGGCGGTGACGCCGGCGCGCAAGCTCCTCCGGCTGCCGGAGCTGATTCGATTTCGACGCATGTTCGGGTTGTTTGCGTTCTTCTACGGATTCCTGCACTTCGGCACGTGGATCGGCCTGGACAAATTCTTTGACTGGGCTGACATGCTGCACGACGTGCGCAAGCGGCCGTTCGTCACGGCGGGCTTCACGGGTTTTGTGTTGATGCTTCCTCTCGCGTTGACCTCCACGGCGGGCTGGATTTGCCGCCTGGGAGGCAAGCGCTGGCAGGTCTTGCACCGGCTCATCTATGTCACGGCCGTCGCCGGTGTAGTGCATTACTATTGGCTGGTGAAATCGGACGTCCGCAAGCCGCTCTTTTACGGCGCGCTGGTGGCAGTGCTCTTCGCCCTGCGCGTGGGATTTTGGCTTGTTCCGCAGCGCGGCAGACCGGCGGGCGAGGCAATCCCACCCGGGCTCACAAATCCCAAGACAACTTGAACCCCGATCCCGAAGCTGAAGGGTTTTGACGGATGCTTTCTCTTTTGAGATCAGGGAGTTGCCCGCTGAAAATCTAACTTCGCCGAAGTTAGATTCGTTCGCGCAGTGTCAAGCGAAACCCTCTCGGATCAGCTTCAAAACGCTCGGCTTAAAAACGCACGGGCAAGGCCAGCTTCGGGATCGGGGTGAAACGCGCCGTTTCGGCGCACGACCCTTCCGGCGGGAAATCGACTAAGGCGCGGACTGTTGCGCAGCCAGTTTACGAGCTTCCTGGCGCGTGAAAAGAATGCGGTGGACGACCGTGACATTGGAGAGCGCGGCGATCAGCCAAAGCACCGGCGCCATGCGATCGAAGAGCGCCCCGATGATGATCAGGACGACGCGCTCCGGGCGCTCCAGGAAGCCCACCTTGCAAGAAGGGATCAGGTTTTCGGCGCGGGCGCGTGTGTAACTGACCATGACGGAGCCGATCATGGCGACGGCCACCAGAGAAACGTAGAAGTAGCGACTGATGCGACCGTAATAGATGAGCAGCCCGATCAGAAGGCAGAGGTCGGAGTAGCGGTCCATGACCGAGTCGTAGAAGCCGCCGAAAGGGGTTACGCGGTTGACGAGGCGCGCCACGCGCCCGTCGGTCATGTCGAAGATGCCAGCCAGGACGATGGTGGCGCCGGCCCAACGGAAATAACCGTAGGCGAACAAGTACGCCGCTAGGCAATTGATGGTAAAACCGATGAAGGTGAGGAAATTGGGGTTGATACCGGTGGCGGCAAAAGCGCGGACGATGGCGTCCAGCACGTACCGAAGTGTGTCGCCGATCTTTTGCGTCACCATGAAAAGTCTCCGCGCTGCCGGCGCCCGGCAGCAGGCAGGAGCCCACTCGCCGGAAACTTCTACACCTGATCGTAAATGGTCTGGACGACGCGGATTTCGAACTCGCGCGAGCCATTGGGCGTGGCCACTCGGACCGTGTCACCCGCCTTCTTGCCCATCAAACCGCGGCCAATGGGAGAGGTCGTCGAGATCAGCCCCTTGCTGACGTCGGCTTCCTCGCTGGTCACCAGCCGGTATTCGATCTCCGCGTCGCGGTCAAGGTCGTAAAGGATTACTTTGGAACCGAAAGCGATGCGGTCCTTGGGAATGTTGTTTAAGTTGACCAGGGAAAGGTCCGCGAGACGCTTCCTGAGCTGCGCCAAACGCGCGCCGACGTAGTCCTGGCGCTGTTTGGCCATGATAAATTCGGCGTTTTCGCTCAAGTCACCCAATGCCCGGGCACGCTTCAGTTCCTTGGGCAGCTCGTGGTTGAGTTCGTACTCGAGCGTTTGGATTTCTTCTTGAAGCTTTTGGGTGATGGACGGGGGCATAACACAGGTCCTGCCTCTTCGCAGCCCAGGAACATTATAGGTGAAACTGCCCTTCTGGCGCAACGGAGGGAAAAGTCGGGTAGTGGGTCAATTTCGATTTCTGCGCGAAATGGCACACAAATTGCCAGTGCGTTCAGGCACTATGATGGGATAAAATCCCCGCCGCTATGCACTGGCTTATCTATTGGCTTGCAACCCATTGGGGTCAACTCGGGGCGTTTGGCAAGACCATTGTCGCCATCGTTGGATTTTTGTCCCTTTCGGCGGGCTTGGGGGCGACAGTAATGAAATTCTGGAGAGAATGCAAAGCGAAGCGAGACCGACTCATCCCAAAGTTTGGAATAAAAGAATGGGTAATTACAGAGACTCCAACCATTGACCGACGCGACTATTTTGCTTATGTACAACTCATTGTCAGATGTTTGACGGATGCCCCAGTAAAAGGATGTCGAGGTCGCCTCCTGCAAGTCTACAAGAGGTATGGGCATAAAGAGAACTGGAATGCAACAGCAATGAATGAGCCTTTCGATCTGGAATGGTCCAACTATCCGAATATTCTAGAGCTTACTCTTGAGCCAGGGATCGATCAACGACTGAATGTGTGCCGGAGCTTCAAAAGTGTGCGGTTGTTGTACCCAACCCTTCTAGTTCTTCCGGCTCGCGCTCATGCCGTTTTCGATTCTAGTGGTACGTTCAGGTTTGATATCAAGATTACCGCTAAGGATTGTCCATCGATAGATGCATCAGTAACAGTGACGATTGACGAATGTGAGTGGAACAAGCCAATTGTTGAGTTAATTCAGGGACATTCAAAGATTTAGGCTGCCTCTTCCTTCGGCTGACTGGCAAGACGAACGATGTCTGTTACGTTCCACACGCTTGTTGCAATACCCGCTTCCATCGCAGGCGTAACCCGGAGAGTTTGGTGAATTCGGCAGAAGTTGTAATGAACGGCATACAGAGCAACCGCATGGCGAAGGTTGTCCACCTTCTTGCTGAAACCGTTTGTCAATCGAGTGAACCGGCGCATCGACATCCGCATAGTCAGATTGGCGCGCTCAACGTAGCTGGTCGAAATGTGCCTTCGCGCCGGACGGCCCGTAATGACTGCCGCCTTGGCTCCAATACAAACCGCCGGGCTATAGCGCCTTTCTTCTTCTGGAGGTACGCCGTACAGCTTCACAAGAGTCGCGTAGTCAATGTCGCACCCGAATGCGTCCTCGACTGCGTCGAGATAAACCCCAAGACCATCAGTCGTAAGCTGAACGCGATTTGCCAGCCGACCGACCAAGTCCTGCATGAACTCATGGGCACATCCGGCGTCCCGCGTTCCAATCAGGTAAGAGATCGTGAGCTTGGTATCAGCATCAACCGCCGTCCAAGTCCACACGTCGCCATAACCGAACTGGCCTTTCTTGTCGGCAGGGACGTTCTTCTCTTTGGCGTAGCAAAACTGCCAGATTTCATCACATTGAACTCGGCGCGACTTTACACCGCGCACTCCGGTTGTGAAACTCAGCGCACGCCGTTCCCAACTCTTCCAAGAGAGTGAGGATAGTACCCTTGGCGACGCCAGTCATTCGACTGGTAGATCGGATGGAGTTCCCCTCCACGAGGGCGCTTACTACGGCAACTTGCTTGGAGAAAGGCAGTCTGTTCATGTCCAGCATTATGCTTGAACGTTCAGGCATTGTCAAGGTTTTTTTGGGGTTTCTCCAGAAAAAATGCGCTATCCTTTCCCGCGTCCTTTTCCTCATCCAAGGCCGGTGCCGCACCCCAAGCTGGTCAAAGAGAGGCGATACATGACGATTGCTGCCGGATTCCGTTGTAACGAAGGGGTCGTTATATGCGCTGACACCGAAGAGACTGTTGGCGACACTAAACAGTGGCGGGGGAAGATCGAGACTATCGTTTATCCTGGCCTAAAACATGTCATTTGTTTCGCCGGCGCTGGCTGGACAGACTATGTTCTCACGGCGATGGAAAAGGCACGGGAAGGATTAGGCGAATGCAACGGTATGAATGAAATTCGCGACCATCTGAAAGAAAAGCTAATTGGGTTCTTCGACGGCCACTTAGCTAACTGGGCCTACTTTCCAGCGAACGAAAGACCGTTTGTGGAGTTGCTTATCGGGGTCACGACAACGGTAGGGGGGCTTGGGCTTTTCTACTATGGCGGAACCGCCTTTTACGAAACCAGTGAAAAGACTATCGGCAGCGGCATAATCCTAGCCAATAATCTGATTTCAGAACATCGCACCCACAAGGAGTCCTTGGAGCAACTTTGCCGATTATCCATATTTGTGCTCTCAAGAGTCAAGAAACAGGTGGTCGGGTGCGGCGGAGACACGCATTTGGTAGCCTTGAGAAAAGGTGCCGATTTTGCTTGGAGCGAGGATGATGATGTGCGGAGCGTGGAAGCTGAACTTCAGGAGCAACTAAAACAATCCAATGCCCAGTTTGCAACAGCAATGGACTCGTGCAACCCACTGCACCTCTTATGGCATAGTGACCGAAAAGAAGCAATCAAGGCCGAACCCTCCACCTAGCCTTAGCCGCCTTGCGGGCTATCTCGGAGCGGCGCTCAGGGGATAGCGCCTTGGCTCTTGCTGCGCCGCCCTTAGGCCCTCCAAGCTTCCCGAGAGCCACAGCAGCCGGATTCTTCTTGGGCTTCTCACGGGCTTCTATCTGGTTAAAGACCTTCTTGGCGAGCAAAATAGGATCGGTTGTTCTTGAACGTTTAGGCATGGCCTCATCATGGTAGGATGCAATGGCGGAGTCAAGAACAATCGATGGGAATTTCAAATTGACCCACTACCAAAAGTCGGGTCGTGCCCTAATTCTGTGTTGCCGATGTCTGGAGTTCGGTTGTTGATTCAGTTTCGGAGGTCTTCTTGAACTGCTTACTTAGCGCCAGTCCCTGTTGTTGGTAGGAAGATCCGATTTCTGAGCCGTACACTTTGTCTGGCTTGTCCGCCATCTTGTGGTACAACAATCGTCCAATTTCTCGTCCATCCTCCAGCAGGATTGGTACCTCGTGCGCTCGTACCTCAAGGACGGCGTTTGTACCTTTGATTTCTCCAGAAGCCCCGTGGCCAAATCCAGGATCGAAGAAACCAGCATAGTGGACGGTAAACTCTCCTATTGCGTCGTCATACGACACCATCTCCGCCGCGTACTCAGGAGGGACGCTCACCCTCTCTTTTGAGGCCAGCAAATAGAATTCGCCAGGATCAAGTACGAGGCTAGCGTTTAGGTCATGGGCATGAAAGGGTTCCCAAAACTGTTCAACATTGTATGCGGCCACTTTGGCGAGATCGATGGGCACCTCTGTTCGCTTTGCTTTGTACGCCACAATGCTTTCCCCACCAGCCCCAAGATCGATGGATATCCGTAGCCCCTGCCGTGTCACTGCCTTGTTTGGGTCTCCCCCGTTTTCATAGACAAGCGGTCTTTTCTGATCTAATTTCCTTAGTTGTTCATCGTCACATTGTGATTCCCCCCTGAGAAAGCGCAATTGATTAAGTTTCGTGCCTGCTTTGACTATGATCGGGAAAGTTCGCGGGAAAATCTCAACATATAGGTCTCCGCGATAACCCTTGGGCACTGCTTCAAAGATTTCCTGGCCCTCAGTTAGCAACCGGGTGAATATATCCAAACGTCCTGTGGTGCTCTTAGGGTTAGCCTTCCCCTCGATATCCGGCGGGAGCGCCAGGAATTCTGTCGCCCTGGCAATGTATACATTCTCAGGTCTCAGCAATGCGGGCTGGGTCAAGTCGATCTCTTCAAGCGCTAGTTCTCTGATCTTCGGACCGATCAGAGACTTCCCGCTGGGCAGGAAACTCGCCCGAACCCGATATGCTCTGTCTCCCAGGCGCAAGTCAATGCTTGCTGGCTGTATCTGATTGTCAGAAATCTCTGCGCTGGAACGAATCTTGCCGTTTTTTATTAACTCTCGGATCTCTTGGGCTGGCAGAATCCCTTGCTTACGAGGTCCCTGTCGCGCCGTTTGCGGGAGTAAATCCACCGCGTATTTCTCCATTTTATCCATCCCTGCACACGGCTATGAGTCGCGGGGCCGTGCAGCGCGCCTCGCGACTTTCTTGGCTCTCTCTATTAGCTTTGCTTTGTTATATTCAGCGTAACAATCAAGGCTGCAAAATACGCCTTCGCTCTTTTTGCCGCTGCCTAGGCGGGTACCTTCGGGAATGTCCTTACCGCAGTTCCGGCAAATGCTCTTTTCCACGAGCTAAGACATCTTCGAGCTACACGAAGATTAACTCGCTTATTATCCAAACGTGCCCGGCAGTCCCCGCATCCGTAGCTGACGTCACACGCACACTACCATGAACCCAGCAGGAATTGTACCACGCAAAATGTAGGGCTAGAGCTGCTTTTGGCTTCCCCGACTTCTTGCTGAAAGCGTTCGTCAGCCGGGTCAGTCTCCGAACCTGCATCGTCGCGGCAAGGCTCTGCCTCTCGACATTTGAAGTCTTAGTTACCGTCGGACCCGAAGGTCCGACCCCCTGTCTCGAATTCACTCCGCCCAATCAGGACCCTTCCGAAAGTCGGCGGAGTGCGGACTCAAGATGCACGCTCTGGACGCCGCTGAGGTGAAACTGCATAGATCGCGGCGGCGCCCAGGATTCCGGCCACGGTGATGATGTTCCAGGCGAGGTCGTAACTGTGGGTCGCTTCGAAGATCTTGCCCGCCAGCATAGGCCCAAACCACTGAGCCAGGGAATCGGCCATAATGATGAGGGCGAGAAGCTTGCCGAGATCTGTCAAGCCAAAGCACTCAGCCGTTACCAGCGGAATCAACATGTAATCCGCCCCCATCGCAAAGCCAAAGACCAGTGCGAACGCCCAGAGAGCGGCAGGCTGTCGCGCCACAAAGAGCAGTGGAATCGCCGCCGCGAGGACCAAATAGAACAGCGCCATTACATTCTTCTTGTTGAAACGGTCCGCGAAGTAGCCCACGGCAACTCGTCCTGCCAGCCCCGCGAAGAGCAGCCCACTGGACACGTGCGTCGCCTGGACCGTGGTGTACCCGACATCGCGAAGGAATAAGACGAACTGTTGAATCACCGTGCCGATGGCGCCAATCGTGAGCGCGCTGCCCATCAGGATAAGCCAGAAATTGGCGGTTCGAACCGCGGAGCCCAGCCCCAGGGAAGATTTCGTCCCGGGTCCCCCTGGGGTGAGAGCAGATGCAACACCGTCCGGAACCAGTCCCATCTCTTCCGGAGCCGAGCGCGTCACCCACTGGCCCACGGGAAAAAGCACAACCAGGATCACGGCGCCCATAATCGTGAAGGCGCGCCGCCACCCAACCCACGCGATCAGATGAGCAGCGAATATCGGCGCCGCCACCCCGCCCAAGCCCAGCCCCAAATACGCGTAGCCCATGGCGCGCCCGCGTTTCGCGCGGAACCAGTTCGAGACCAGGACCTGGTTCGGGATCGGGCCGGCCAGCACATAGCCCACGACTTCCAAGATACACAGCACGTAGTACTCTGAAAGCCGGGTCATACAGCCCATCAGGACCAGCGGCAATCCCACCAGCAGAATGCCGAAGCGGATGACCTGCCGCGCGCCAATTCGGTCTATGAGCGCGCCCATGAATCCGAAGGCGGGCGCTACGATCACAAAGCCGAGAAAGTTTCCTTGGGTCACCTGACTGCGCGAGAAATGTAGAGAATCGACCAATGAAGGGTAAAAAACGGGAAGCCCGTAGAAGACAATCCCCACGGCGAAAAACAGGTTCAGGAAGGTCGCCAGGACGACCCACCAGCCGTAAAAGACGCGCGTTGGCTCCGTCTGATTCATCTGAGGAGTTTCCGGAGAAGCCCCAAGGCACGGGCCGAGTCTTCGACCATGCCGGCGTTAGCCGAACTCCGGTCCGAGGATCGCACACTGGAGTTCAGGACGCCCGGGAAAATCGTTCTGACCGCGATACATTCGCGTCAGGGGCCGCGCGTACTCGAAGCCGCGAGCGCGCAGCAAAGTTATCGCCCAGGGATTGGGCCTCATCCCATCCACAAAAACCCTCTCTTGGCGGGAACGCCGCAGAAACTCGTCGAGCACGAAGCGCGCCGAGCCTTCCTCTTGCGCCGCCCACGGGCCCAAGTGGTCAGCAACCGAACCCGTGCGCCCGAAAGCATACCCTGCCAGCTTTCCGTGGATTCGCGTTTGCAGTGCGAATTGAGGAGCCTCACGCGCGATCGAACGCAACAACTCGCCACGGTCGGCTCCGAAGATATCACGGTCGAGTGCGAGTGTCTCTTCCAGCTCCCGCGGGCCGGCCTCCACCCCAGCGTTGGGCGCCGGCGAGCGCTTGAGCTGCCAGCGCTCGATTTCGTATTCGCTCGTGAACCCAAGTTTCTCGTAGATCGGCTTGCCTTGCGGGGTCGCGTCGAGTTTCAGGCTGGGGATACCACGTCCGTCCAGATACTCGATCGCCCTCTCCAGCAACTTCGTGCCGATGCCTCGGCCGCGCGCCGCGGGGTCCACCAAAACCATTCCGATCCACGCGAATCGACCTTCATAAGCAATCGTCGCCGCGGTCCCGACCACCCGGCCCTCCCTTTCCGCGACGAAGCAACCTTCCGGACTGGCGCGGAGAAACCTCTCCCAGTCTGCGCGGGTCTGATTCCAACCAGCCATTTCCTTCAGCCTCATCCCGGCTGGAATATCGCCTGCGGTCATCACGCGGAGGCAGAGGTTCATTCCTCGGGTTCCTTCAGAGGGATGAAAGGTGCATAGCGAGGGGAGAGTCTACCCGATTCGCTACGGCGCAAAAATAGCGAAATGACATCCTGGCAAAAGTCGGCTGCGGATGGAATGGCGACGGGTCAGGCATCGCCTTCATCTACACACGAATAGCAGCGCAGGTCAGCCCGCCTTTCGCAGTTGGGAACGGCTTTCGGTATTTGGTCAATACAGAATGTTTCGGCGACCACCCCGCGGGCTCGCATAACTCAGGCCAGTTACCAAGCATGTTGACCGGTCGTAGGTCGCTACCGTCTGAATGTCGAGCAGCTGTTTCGCGTCATATTCGAGCAACTGGACCGGGGCGGAACGGTCCTGCCCGTAGGCGACTGGAACATACGTCGCCGCCATGAGGCCCATAAGCAATAAGCGTTTCACGGTTTTGAACCTCCTCTCCATGCAGTTGGGGACCGTTCAACGCAGACCGGAAAACTAGTCATCTTCCGCGTTCCGCGCAACGTTGTCAAACCCTGCCGCCAAGCAGCCGGATAGATCCTTACGTTCAAGAGCCGCCCGGCATTCACTCTTCCTGTTTGACGAAGCGGACCTCGGGATGTTACAAACACTAAATACTAGGGACATGAGGCCCCGAAGGACGGGATTCTTTTTGTGAGGAGGGTGCTTATGCGGCGACGCGATTTTCTGAGGAGAGGGACTGCGGCGGCAGCCGGCTTGGCCGCGTCACAGAGGGTCTTCAATCCCTTGGCAAAGGCGGGTGAGCTGGTCAATCCAATTCCCAAGCGCCGCCTGGGGAAAACCGGCGTCGATCTCTCTATCATCGCCTTCGGCGGAATCGTCGTGACGGATATGGAGCCAACTTTCGCCAAGAACATCGTGGCCGAAGCGTTCGACCGCGGGATCAATTACTTCGACGTAGCGCCCAGCTACGGAAACGCCCAGGAGCGCCTGGGACCTGCCCTCGAGCCTTACCGCTCGCGTTCATTCCTTGCCTGCAAAACCGCAGAGCGTACCAAGAGCGGGGCGGCAAAAGAACTCGAGGAATCTCTGCGGCTGCTGCGGACCGATCATCTCGACCTTTATCAGTTCCATCATCTGACGACGATGGACGAAGTGAACACGGTGTTTGGTCCTGATGGAGCAATGGAGACTTTCCAGGGTGCAAAGAAAGCAGGAAAGGTGCGGTTCATCGGATTCTCAGCACACTCGGTGGAGGCCGCGCTGGCTGCCCTGGACCGGTATGAATTCGATACCGTCCTCTTCCCCATCAACTTCGTTCTCTTCTCGGAGGCAAAATTCGGGCCGCAGGTGCTGGCGAAGGCGCGTGAGAAAGGCATGGGCATTCTGGCGTTGAAAGGCATGGCCAAAACCACGTGGCCGAAGACGATGAAAGAGAGCGAGCGCCCCAACCCCAAGTGCTGGTATCAGCCGGCCGCGCTGCCGGAAGAAGCTACGCTCGGCTTGCGCTGGACTTTGTCGCAGCCCATCACCGCCGCGGTCCCTCCTGGCGACGAGAAATACTTCCGCCTCGCCATGGACGTGGCACAGAAGTTCGAGCCTCTGAAACCGGAAGAAGAGAAAGGTCTTCTCGCGCGCGCCGTGGGCGTCGAGCCGATCTTCCACCTGGGCAAGGCGTGAGGCTTTGTATCAGCGAGGTCATCTTCGCCGATGAGCGCGTAGCCACGGCCTGATCTCTGTGCCGTGGGCTGTTTGAAGTCGGCCATGGACACCAACCCGCGGCACGAATAGCGCTTGCCGCAGCTCGCCATGGGTGCCGAGTTGGCACTTGAGCTTGCAGAAAATACTCGTTCCTCCCTATACTGGTGGCGGTGCATGCCCGCTTCTACCTCGATTCCGCAACGGGTCAGGCGCACATCTTTCACCACGGTGTCGAAGAGGAAGAGGTCAAGAAGGTCCTGGCGAATCCGGGAGAAGATCGTCCAGGGCGAGAGGGCGCCCGCGTAGCGATCGGCCAGACGGCGCGTGGTCGATACTTGAAAATTACTTACGTCCGCGACCCGAAACCGGACAGTATTTTCGTGATTACCGCGTACGAGCTGCGCGGCAAACCACTCCTCGCCTATCGCCGTCGGCTGAGGAGAAAGCAACGATGAAACGAAACCGATTCCCTGCCGGGTGGGATGAAGCCCGGGTTCGGAGTGTCCTGGAACATTACGAGCAACAGACTGAGGACGAGGCGGTCGCAGAAGACGAAGCTGCATTCCGGTTGCGGGGCCAGACCGTGGTCGTCGTACCCAAACGCCTCGTTCCCGAAGTGACTCGGCTAATCGAGATGCGACGAACCCGCCACAGCAGAACGCCAGGCCGCTAGAGACCGTAGAATGAATCCTCCACCCACAGACAAATCCCCGAAACTCCGCAGCCGCGACTGGTTTGGGAAGCGCGATCGCTGGGGCTTGGCGCACCGCGCCTGGCTTCGTGCCGAGGGCTTCAGCGAGCGCGTGTTCGAAGGCAAGCCGGTCATCGGCATCTGCAATTCCTGGAGCGAACTGAACAACTGCAACGCGCATCTGCGCCAGGTGGCGGAGGCCGCGAAGCGCGGTGTGTGGGAAGCAGGCGGTTTCCCCCTGGAATTCAACACCATCTCGTTGGGCGAGATGCTGATGAAGCCCACCACCATGCTCTACCGGAATCTGATGGCGATGGAGGTAGAGGAATGCATCCGCGCTTACCCACTCGACGGCGTGGTGCTCTTGTGCGGGTGCGACAAGACCACGCCCGCGCAGTTAATGGGCGCCGCCAGCGTCGACGTGCCCGCGCTGATGGTTCCGGGAGGGCCAATGCTGAGCGGCATGTGGCACGGCCGCGAACTTGCTGCCGGTACGGACGTCCGCAAAATGTGGGAAGAGGTCCGCGCCGGCCGCCTGGGAGAAGAGGAGTGGTGCGAAATTGAGAGTTGTGTGTCGCGCAGCTCGGGGCACTGCACGGTAATGGGCACGGCGTCCACCATGGCCAGCCTCGCGGAGGGACTCGGCATGACGCTTCCCGGCGCAGCGGACATCCCCGCGGCCGACTCCCGCCGCATGATGATCGCCGAACAGAGCGGAAAGCGCATCGTCGATATGGTCAGGGAAGGTTTGCGGCCTTCCCACATTATGACCGCCGCGGCGCTGGAAAACGCCACGCGGCTCCTCATGGCGCTGGGTGGGTCGACGAATGCCATCGTGCACCTGGTGGCCATTGCCGGGCGTCTGGGGGTCAACTTACCCCTCTCCTCGTTCGATGAAATCGCCAGCACCACGCCCTTCATCGCCAACGTGAAGCCCTCCGGGAAATTCCTGATGGAAGAATTCAGTTACGCCGGCGGCGTACCCGCCGTGCTAAAGGAAATCAGCCCATTGCTGCATTTGGATGCGCTGACCGCCAGCGGCAAGAGCCTGGGTGAAAACCTGAAACGCGCGGCGTGCTTTAATCGTGAGGTCATCAGGCCTCTCAGCCAGCCCCTTTATCCCCAGGGAGGCGTCGTCATCCTGAACGGGAATCTGGCCCCGCAGGGCGCGGTCATCAAGCAGTCCGCCATTTCACCGCACCTCGTGAAACACCGCGGGCGCGCCGTGGTCTTCGAGAACAACCAGGATTTGCTCGCGCGCATCGACGACACGGATTTGAAGGTCGATGAGAACTCGGTGCTGGTGCTGAAGAACGCCGGGCCCCGGGGCGCTCCCGGAATGCCGGAATGGGGTCACTTGCCCATTCCCGCGAAACTACTCAAAGGCGGCGTGAGAGATATGGTTCGCCTCAGCGACGCGCGCATCAGCGGGACCAGCTTCGGCACGATCGTCGTCCACATTTCGCCGGAATCCGCCGTGGGCGGACCTCTGGCGATTGTTCGGGATGGTGACCAGATCGAGTTGGATGTGGCCGCGAGACGCCTGGAGCTTCGGGTGTCAGACGCGGAGATCCGAACCCGCCTTTCGCAATGGAAAGCGCCTGCCCCCCATTACACGCGCGGCTACGGGAAACTTTTTCTGGACCACATTCTTCAAGCCCACGAAGGGTGCGATTTCGATTTCCTGCGAGGCGCGGACCGCGAGGAGGGTGCGACGCCCCTCGAACGATACCCGAATCCCGCGCTCTGAGCCTAATGGCCCTCGCCACTCCCTGGGCGCTCATCGGAGCATCGAGAAGCTCGTAGGCGAAAGAAGCATGTTCGTGATGTTCCGCACGATTTCGCCGCCCCGCCGGATCGACTCGTCACGAATCCTGATCCAGTCGGGATTGCCGCGAAACGCCGCCCAGGCTTTCTCGCGGTGAGCTTCACTTTCAAAGGGAATCAGATAAGCCATGTTGGGCAGGTTGGGCCCAAAGATCGTGTCTGCATAAAGGATGGGATGAATGCCGCTTTTGTGGAAAATTTCAATTTCTCCTCCCGCGAAGCGCTCGTGCAGATAGTCGAGCTGGCGATGCGTGGGGGATTCGTAGATTCGCAGCTCGAAAATCTTGTGGCCCGGGTCGCCGGCCGGAGCCGGCGCCAGAGGCGGGCAAAACGCGGTCGCCCGCAATAACATCGTGTCTTCACGGTAGAAAGCGGGCTCAGCTTTTTCAAGTTCCGCCACGGCGGCGGTGTAGTCGGGGTCGGCGTCCAGGTTTCCCCACAGCGTCTCCATCTCGGCCAGGCTTGGAAAGGAAAGAATGAAAAACACCGCAGGAATGTTTGGACCCACATCTACGGTAAAGAATCCCATGGGACCAAAGCGGTGCTTTTGGAAGAGCGGCAACGCACGTTTTTCAAGCCAACTCAGCATCTGACTCACTTGGCTGCCATTCTGCAGGCGTATAGAACCAAATTCATAGTAGGAGGAGCGCATCGACTTGTCTCCAGTTGAAATCGCCGAGAAAGATGACTTCGAAGCAGCCACCAACCCTAGCGTGGCAGCAGGTACATCTCTCAATAAGAATTTTCGCCGGTTGATCATCTCATCACCCCGAGTTCAGCCATCTACAGGTTGCGCCTACGATGACGTGCTCAAAAAGGTGTGTCAAGCCCTCCGCGGGTTATTTCTTCGCTTCCCTTTCGAAGGGAAAGTCATCGAATTGCTAGATATTAATTAACTTATACAAACTTGAAGCTATGCTCGTTAGTAACTAGGCGCGGCCTCGAAGCTGTGCTAGAGTTGTGGTGACCATGGCGCTTCAGCAGAATTGCCCTTTTTGCGGCTCTTCGCGCATGGCACGCTCGCCGAGCGGCCTGCATCTTGTCTGCTCGGATTGCCACCGCATTGTGTTGCAGGAGCGTGTCAGCAAACCGCGCGGAAGAAAATCACGGAGCAAGTCCTTGCGGCCTGACTCACACGGCCGTTCGGGAAACTAAAAGCGGACTGCGCGCAACAGCTTCCTTCCTTCGAGCCGCCACACACACGACCGTCCGATTGCGGACACCTGTGTATTTGACTTCGTTCGCTCAATGTGCCACGTTGGACGACCATTGGGGATTCCTCTGTGGCGCCGCGACTCTCCAGATTGGGCCGAAGCCTGGCAATCCTCCTTGCAACTCTCGTCAGCGGGTCGGAGCTGCAAGGGGCGGAGAGCCTGCAATCTTTCCTTGACCATCTCCTGCAGGGGAAGCAGGGAGCCGTCATTGTTTCCAACCCCAGAACCGGTCAAATCCTCTCGATCTGGAACCCGGAAACCGCTTTGCAGGAGGCATATCCTCCGGGGTCGACTGCGAAGTTGGTGGTGAGCGCGGCCGCGCTTGAGGAAGGCGTCATCACGCCTTCCGAGACGATTATGTGCCGCCGAATCCCGCGCCTCTTGGGAGAATCCTATCGTTGCTCACATCCGCCGCCAGACCAGCCTTACGATCTGGGCGCAGCGCTGGCGAACTCCTGCAACTATTTCTTTTCAGAATTGAGCACGCGACTGCCAGCCTCCGTGTTGGCCCACTGGTATGCGGTCTTCGGATTCGGTTCGGCAAATGCTACCGGCGAAGACACTCCATCTGGACAGGTGCGCATCGGGGATGAGGCGAAGGGAAAAGCGCTCGCCGCGCTTGGCGAGCAGAGGGTGACGGCGACGCCCGCGCAAGTGTTGCTGGCGTACTCGGCCATCGCCACACAAGGGAGAGTCTTCCGCCTGATCAAGCCCGGGCAGCGGCAGCCGCCGTCACTGGCTCGAGTTGTCCCGCTGCGGAAGAGAACGCTTGTTGTCCTGGGCGACGCACTGCGGGAGTGCGTGCAGAATGGCCTCTGCCACGGCGCGGTGGTTCGAGGTGTGACCGTCGCTGGGAAGACCGGAACCGCCGCCGCGCTGGACGGAAGTGGAACGACCCACGCTTGGTTCGTCGGCTATGCCCCGGCGGACTCCCCGGAAGTTGCGGTGGTGGTTTTCCTGAAACACGGCACGGGCGCTGGCAACGCCGCTCCGCTCGCGGGGCAAATCCTCGGCCAGTATTTCGCCCAGAAGTCTCGCCTGCGATGAATCGACTGGCGCTGGCACTCCTTGGCCTCGTGGCGACGGCCCTTCCGGCACGTCCGGCGAGCCCTGAATTCAGGATTGAGTTGTTTTCGGGAAGGGTGGTCAAACCCCTGACGATCGAAGCCGGGCAGCAGAGTGCGAACCTGTGCGGCTTGAAAGGTGATGGACCCTGCGTGCTCCTGGAGCCCGGCCAGAAAACCGTCTGTTATGCCGACCGCCTTGTCCACTGCCGCCTCGCCGCAGCCAGCCGGAGTTTCACACTCCTCACGGTTTCCTCAGCAGGCCCATTTCGCTTGGCGCCTTCGTTCGCCGGGGCGGATGAATCTCCGCAGGTCTTCCTGGCGCGCCAGGCCAGCGTGAGCGTGAGGCACGCGGGCTTGAGGGTCATCACCAAGGTTGACTTGGAATCCTACGTCTCAGGCGTCCTCATCGGGGAGGCCTCAACTCTCAAAGCCCCCGCGGCCCGCGCGGCGATGGCCATTCTGGCGCGCACCTGGGCGCTCCGCTGGCAGGGACGCCACCGCGCACAAGGGTTCGATTTCTGCTCGCTCACGCATTGCCAGGTTTTCCGCCTTCCGCACGCTGGGCAAGCGAACGCTGCGCACGATCCGGATAAATCGACTCTCGAAACGCGCGGCCAGGTGCTCAGGTATCACGGGGAGTTGGCGGACCCTTACTTCACTGCCTGTTGTGGGGGGATGACGGAAGCCGCGGGGAATGTCTGGCCGGACCGCGCGAAGCCCTATTTGATCGCGGTTCGCGACCCCTATTGCCTCGCGAGCGAGCATGCCTCGTGGCAGAGAGAGTTGTCGATAGAAAGTGTGCAGCGAGTTCTGCGTACGGATCTGCATTTGCCCTTTACTGCCCCGCTCACGGAATTCTCCGTCGAGAAACGTGATTCCTCGGGCCGGGTGCTCATTCTGGGAGTCGTAGCAGGCTCTACATGGCAGGTTAATGCGAATGAGTTTCGCTACGCCCTCGACCGCCGGCAGGGCTGGGGCCAGATCAAGAGCAATCTCTATGCCCTCCAGCGCCACGGGGCTTCTTGGGTCTTCTCCGGCCACGGCCTCGGCCACGGTGTGGGACTCTGCCAGGCGGGCGCCGAGCAGATGGGGCACATGGGATTCTCAGCAGAGCAAATCCTCAGCAATTTTTTTCCGGGGACGACGGTCTCTTCGCAACCGTCCGTTGAACCCGACCCGATCGCATCGAGCGAGCACTTCGAACTGGTCTACCCAGCGTCACAAGAGCCCTGGGTGAAGCAGGCTCTCGAGACACTGGAACGGTGGCGCAAGGAACTTGGCGCGCGCGCTGAAGCCTTGCCGTCGCGCGTACGCGTGCAAACCTGGGCCGCGACCGAAGAGTTCATCCGCGCTACCGGACAACCCGGATGGATGGCCGCCACGAGCGACGGCCAATCCATCGCCCTCGAACCACTCGCCCTGCTGGCGCGTAAACGAATCTTGAACCAAACCCTGCGGCATGAGCTCACGCATCTCGTCGTGCACCGACTTTGCGCAAAAGGCGTGCCGAGATGGTTCGAAGAAGGATTGGTGCTTTACTTGACAGGAGAGAGGATCGAACCGCGCACAACGGCGCGCGCCCCTGAGCAAAAGCTCGAAGCAGCCATCGCCAGGCCTCGGTCCGAAGCAGAAATGAAAGCCGCCTATGCCCAAGCCGTCGACCGAGTGCGGCGCTTGGCCCGCCGCCAGGGCGACAGAGCTCTCTGGCGAGTTCTCGAGCACCCTTCCGCAGAAGACCTTCGTTGGCTGCACGAGGGTGACTAGCCTGAATTTCTCACCACGGACGGGGAAGGGCGGGGTTTTAACCCCGCCCTTCCGGCCGCCCGACGAGAAACGGTAGAGCGTGGTGAGAAATCCGGGCTTGTGCATGCGCGCCGCATGCAGCGCAATTCTTTGCGCGGAAGGACTCCAGAACTTGTGTGAGAACCTTCGCTCTGCCGCCGGTCTATGGCCGGCGGCCCGGGTTCTTGATGTCTTCGCCGCTCCGCAGAGCGGGGCTACGTGCGTCGCAAGTTCTTTGTATGGTGCTTCGGGTATCGCGCGCAGCGGATCTGCAGAACTATGAGACAGGCGCCAGCTTAGGTTGGGTTACAGGCTCCGTAGCGGGAAGAGGACGCGCCAGGCGGAAGAGGTCCCACAGGAGCGCTACCGTGCCGACGGTGAAGATCGCCCCGGCCACCAGCCGCACCTGGAACCACAGGCGCAAGTGCTCCTGAACCTCTAGGAAATCGCGCCCCATGACCCGCTGCAAGTACACCTGGACGATTCCCGCAATGAGCAGGGCCATCACCATGAAAATCATACTGAAGTTCAGGCTCAGGAAAGCGCTGAAGCTCAGCCCTTCTTTGCCGTTCGCCGGTTTCCTGCCGCTGATCTCGGGCAGGATGGTATACATCAGGGCAATCGCCAGCATGCCATAAGCGCCCCAGAAGGCGAAGTGGCCGTGCGACGCCGTAATCTGCGTGCCGTGCGTCCACCGGTTAATCTGCGGCAAGGTTTGCCCAAAACCCCATACGCCAGCGCCCATGAAGTGGACAAACGTGCTGGCGCCGAGCCACGCCAAGGCCATGGTGTTGACCGTGGCCAGCGTGCGCGCCTTCAGCAGGCTGCGTACCCCGTCTACCAGCATCAGCATGATGGGGATGGGCTCGGCCGCGCTGAAGATCCCGCCCCACCACAACCAATAATGCGGCGTGCCGATCCAGAAATAGTGGTGACCCGTGCCAATGATACCGGTAAGCAGCACCAGCGCGACTTCGGCGAACACCCATCCCTCCACGCGCCGCCTCGGCACGCCGGTCAGCTTGATGAGAGCCCAGGCCACCAGGGCAGCCGCGATCAGTTCCCACGCCCCTTCCACCCAGAGGTGAATGACCCACCACCAGAAGTAGTACTGGATACTCAGATTCGACATGAACGGGATTCCAAACAGGAACATGATCGCCAGCATGCCCATGCCGCCTAGGAGCGTCGCAGTGGTGCGTGTCAACTGGTGGTGACTGGTAAACATGGTCATGCCGATGTTATAGAGGAAAATCAGCGCGGCGACCACGATCAGCAACTTGATGAACGTGGGCTGTTCGAGGAAAGGCATCCCAAAGCTCCACTGGAAAAAGTAACCCACGACGGCTACCACACCGCTCACCAGCAGGATGCCCAACTGAATGCGCGCCAGACGCACGCTGTAGATCTCCGTCTGGATCTCGTCGGCCACCATGTAGTAGGTGGCGCCCATCAGCGCCAGCAGCAGCCAGAAGACCAGCAGGTTCAGGTGGATAGTCCGCGCCACGTTGAAGGGAACGATGTTAAGCAGTGGATCGTAGCCCCAGACGTACTTGACGCTCCCCAGGATGCCGAACACTACCTGGAGGAGGAAGAGCAGCAGTGCCGCCAAAAAGTATTCACGCGCGAGCTTCTGAGATTGGTATCGCATCTTTGACTCCGTTTGATTCCAGCTCGGACTCTCTTTACTTCAGGCCGCCCAGGTACTCCGCCAGCTCTTCCTTCTCCCTTCCAGGAAGCTGCGCGAAGCTTGGCATGACAGAACCCGCCTTATGGCTGGCCGGATTGTTGAGCTGGTCAAGAATCCAGGCCTCGGTCTGGTGGCTGCCTTCGTGGGTCAGGTCGGGACCCAGCGTGCCCCCGCTACCCTGAATGGCATGGCAGGTGTTGCAATGCTGCGCGAGGAAGATCTTGTGCCCTTCGGGCTCCTGCCGAGCCACCCCCTGGGGAGAAGGCGGCCAGCCGTTCGTATCAATCTCACTCACCCATTTCAGATACGCGACGACCGGGCCAATCTCCGCGTCAGCGAGACGGAGGTTTGGCATCTGCCGCCCTGTGGGGTGCATGGCTGGGGGATTCTTCAGGAACTGCTGCAACCAGGCCTCCCCCCGGACGGAGTAGCTCTTCGTCACGTCGGGGGCGTAGTAGCCGCCGATGCCCAGGATGGTGTGGCAGTCGTTGCAGTCGTAGTGCTGCCAAAGGCGTTTGCCCTCTACGACCTGATCCGAAATCTGGTCGGAGTGTGTTCGGGCAGGCATCTTTCGCAAGGTGTCCACCGTCATGCCTAGGAAGACGATGGCGCTCATGATGGTGAGCGCGGAAAGAACATTGCGGCTTGCAGCCACGGCAATCCTCCTCGGGTCGATGGGGACAACATAGGCTAACCGTGCATCGAGGTCTGTGATTTTAGTCACGGGATAAGACAGAGGGTGAGTAGTCACGGTCTCTGCCCATCCGTGTGAGAAAGAGCTCTTCCGCGCAGCCCATGGCGGTCTTCTTCGAGCTGGTGGAAACAAACCCCATATTAGCAAAGCCAAGCGACTTGGGCTTCCACTCTGGGATCTATCTTACCAATCCGGGTTCAGGCGAAATCAGGAATTCTCTTGTCCCGGGAGATGCAGGCGGGCGAGGGAGAGCAGCCAGAACGACCATCCGGCGGCGAGCAGAATGCTGACAAAGGAAAAACGCGCGATCACCTGTGCGTAGTCCCGGAATCCTGGTGAGACAACGGGATGCCAATTCGAGAGCCCGTATGCTAATCCGCCGAACACGGCCACGCTCAGGAAACTCGTCAAGAAGGGAGTTCGGAACAAGCATCCGGCCAGGAGCTTCCCCTCTTGCTTCCGCGCCTCGGCCCAACCGCCGCCCACCAGAGTGGTCAGAAAGCTGAGGAGGAATCCACTCAGGACAACCCACAGCAGCATCTCGATGACCCAGTAGATCTTCTCGATGAGCACATGGCTGACAGGTTTTTCAGAGTGAAAAGTCAGGAAGGAAGCAACCTCAACCGAGTGATTATTGATCCAGTTAAAGACTCCTCCGAGGAACAGCACGAGGATGAAGCTCACGAGGCAAACGATCAGAGTGCGGAGGAGACTCTTACGGTCTTTCGCCCAGAGCGAGCGAAGCGGCAGCTTCCTTCCATCCGCGGCAGCGACCTCTGCCGCACCAGAAGCACTCCCGGCAATGACGGCGACGGTAACCAGGACCTGAACGATGGCCCAAATGAGCGCCAGAATCAGTAGCAACCCGGAGGACTCCGGCAGCCCCAGCCATTCGTAAGCCGCGACCGCCCACAGCGCGATCAGCACCGCCAGCGCGAGAAAGGTCCAGCAGCTGCGGGCTAGAACCCCCAGGCTCCACATCCAAGCTGCAAAGGCTCTCTTCATTTTTAGCTTTCAGCGATCAGCGGTCAGCCATCAGCTAAAGCTTTCGCCGCCTGCTGACCGCTTCTTTTTCCTAGCGTCCCGTCACGGTCAAGGTGGCTGCCCGCGTCGAACCCTGCCGGGAGGGTTCGTACATGGGCAACACGCGGGCCGGGTTCGCCTGGAATGTTCCCGGTGTCACGGCCTTCAAAAGATAATGGAACTGCTCCTGCCCGCGCTGGAACGTCGTAGAGAACAGCGCGGCGCGGTCATCGTGATATTCGCGCTGCGTGTAATAGAAGTCCCACCAGGGCGGCTTGGCCTTGAGCTCGTACAGGCCTTCTTGCTCGATGAACTCGAAGCCGGCCGGAATCGGATCCTCAATCTCCAAGTACTGCTCGTCCCGCGTCGTGCTGACGGTCAGGCGCACGACGACCACGTCGCCGCTCTCGACCGGGCCCGTGAGCGGCTGTTCGGAATAGACAATGCGATTCTCCTGCCGCTCCGGCAGCAGCTTGAAGTACTCGCGCACCACGTTCAAAGCGGCACTGCCCCTCGGTGCGGGCTTCGGCTCGCGGGAGAAGTAGGAAGCCGACGCCGACCAGTAGAGAACACCGGCGCCGGATTTCACAATCCGGACTTCGTTCGAGCCCGCGTGCACCTGCGGCGCGCTGGCCGTGAGCATGATGGGAGCCGGGTTCGCGACGTCCTTTTCCGTGATGCTCCGTTCGGCGAGCTTCTGACCATTCAGGTACACGGTCAGCGTGTAATTGGGCTTGAGCTCTCCGGAAATCTTCAGGTAGTCGATCAAGCCGTAAATGGCCGTAGCGGTTTGCTCCGTGGAGTCCCAGTAATAGCCGTCCGAGCGATGTTCGATGAGCCAGCGCGCGGCGCGGGGCAGTAGATCGCTCTTCGGGTCGAGGTTCGCCAGCGCCTTGAGCGCATAAGCCGTCGTCTCAAAGGAATTGTCCGAAGAGAAGTCGAGCATTTCCTGGCGCTCGGACGTCCACCAAACGTAGGGGCCCGTGGAGCGTGCTCCGTTCTCCAACAGCTTCACGAATTCCTGCGCGCGCGAATCCTTGAGTTGTAGGAGCAGGAGCGCCGTGAGCGCCTGCCCGTGCGCGGAGAATCTCGCGCGCGAGGAATACAGGTTTTCGACTAGCGCACCGTCAACGTCGCCACTCAAGGCCAACGCATAAACCAGGTAGACACGGATATCCGCGAGCGCACGGGGATTCTCCTTGATTTGCTGGAGGAGCGATTCGCGGCCGCGCTCCAGCCGCTGCTCGTCAACCGGGTAACCCGCCTGCTTCGCCTGTGCCAGACCGGCCACCACGTAGGCGGTCATGAAAGGATGGGTCTCGTCCGTTTGCCACCAACCCCACCCCCCGTCGTCGTGCTGATACTGGTAGAGACGCGCGAGCCCGGCGGCAATCTTCTTTTCCAGCTCGACGGAGGCCCCGGGTGGCGTGAGCCCCAAATCTTTCACGGCTTTCGTCACCAGAATGTTCGGCAAGAAACTCGACATAGTCTGCTCGACGCAGCCGTAGGGATACGTGGCCAGGAAATCGAGCGCCGACATCAGCGTGCCGGCAATCGAAGGTGCCAAGTCGATGCGCAGGGCTGAGGCGTCGGAGTTGATTTCCTGCGGCAGAACCAGGGCGCGCGTGATTTCATCCTTGTCGCCGCGCAGCGCTCCGGATTGCGCCACGCTCTGCTGGAGCCCCCAGGGCTCCACGGGCATCTCCAGCTCGAGCGCGTCGGATTCTTCATCGGTCAGCGCCTTGGCCAGGAACCTCGCCTGGGCAATCTTCGGCGCGCGCACGTTCCAGGTAACGACGGCCTCGCCGTTTTTCGGAACGTTCACGGTGGCCTCCGCCGGGCTGGCCAGTTCCACACCTTCCGCGGCGAGCGAGACCTTCGCGGTCTTATCCGTCTCCAGATAGTTGTGCACGATTCCCGTGAGCGTCGCCGTGTCACCTTGATCCATGAAGCGCGGCGTCTCCAGGCGCAGGATCAGGTTCTTTCGTGTAATCACCTTCGCGACCACTTGCCCCACCAGCGTGTTGCGTGTGACGGTGCGAACCGTGGCGCGCCAGGTGGTGAGCGAATCCGGAAAGTTGAATGACGCGCGCGCCCTCCCACTCGCATCGGTCACCAGAGTCGGCAGCCACTGGATAGTGTCGGGGAAAAACTTGCGCACTTTGGGTTGAACCACCTGCCCTGGGTTCTTGAAGTCGGCCAGCCGCGTGGACGCGCGAAGCTCGGTCAACTCCATTTTCTGCCGGCCCGAATAGCCTGTGAACCAGTAGGTGGTCGAGAACTGAGTAAAGACTTTGTTCCACTCGCGCGCGTAGAAAACTTTCTCGGGAGGCTGGACGCTATCCGGGCGGACGGCGTAGATGGCCTCATCCACCACCCCCAGGCTCAACTCCGCGCTCACGGGATGCCCCTGTTGATCTTGCGCGGCGATCGTGTAGGTGACTCGCTCGCCCGGCCGGTATTGCGGCTTGTCGGTTTCGACGGTGACCTTCAGAACTTTTTCCGCAGCCGGCACGGAGATGTTTTTCGAGCTTTCGAACAATTGCTCGCTTTTCAGGAACGCCACGTTGACAAAGAAGTTCGGCTCGTAGCGCTCCTCAATGGGGACGTCCACCGTGAGTGAATCGCCGGGCGCGGTGTGCAGCGACCACGTGTAAACCTGCTGGCCCTCGGTGGTCACCAGCACCTGCGCTCCGGGCTCGTGCGTCACGATCAAAAGATGCGCCGTTTCACCTGGCTTATAGGAATGTTTGTCGGGGTAGATGTCGACGCGATGGTATGCGACCGTTTCTCCAAAGAATCCTGCGCCCGAAATCCAGAGGCTGCTTTCGAAACTCGCTTCGCGCCGGTTCCGGTCGAAGCCGGTGGCGTGAATCGTAAGCCAGGGAGTCTTGGGAACGCTATAGGTATAGTGGCCCGTGCCGTTCACGTCGGTGGAAACACTCGCTCGCGACAGCACGCGCCGCCGCGCATCGGCGCCCCAGCTCTCGTGGCTTTCAAACTGAAGCTGCACGTTGGCCGACACAGGGTTGGAGTCGTAGTCCAGGGTGCGAACGGTGATTTCGGCTTGCTGGCCGGGGGCGTAAACGTAGCGGTCCGTCTGCAGCAAGACCACGATCGTCGAGTAGGTGCCGATCACGCCGCGCCCACCCATGATTTCGCGGTTACTGGCGTCGGTCACGTGGGCTTCCAGGCGATAGCGATAATCGTGCTTGCGGTCATCGATTTCGGTGGGCAGAGAAACGCGCAGCAGGCCGTCCGCATCAAGTTGACCGGTGCCCTGGCTGATCTCCTCGCCGAAGTAATCCTCGCTGGAGTAACCCTCACCTTCTTCGCCTTCGAACTCTTCATCACCCCAGAGGATCCGCCAGTAAGGAAATTGATACTGGGAGCGGTAGACGGAATACTTCACGCGACCGTTCGTAACCGGCGCGCCAAAGTAATAACGACCGCTGATGGTGGCCTGGATCGTCTCACCCTGAAGATAGCGGTTCTTCTCTGTCGAGACCGTCACCTCGAACTCGGGCTTCCTGTATTCCTGGACCTCGAATGATCCGTAAAGGCGCTTTTCGCCGATGTGCCCCGTAATGCCGTACGTGCCGAGCGCCGCCAGTACGCCGAGCGCAACCTTGCCGTGGAAGGAGCCGAAAGGCGAGAGGTCGAGTTTCTGCTGATAGATGGTTTTCTGATTGGGGTCGGTGATTTCCACCGTGATCGGACCGGGCACGTCCAGGCTGAACTGCCCGCCACGTCGCGCGCGCACGATGCCCTTGAAATTCACGTCGTGCGTAGGGCGATAGACCGGGCGATCCGTGTAGACGTACCCAACGTAATCGGTTGCGGACGTATCGAAGAAGAAAAAGGGCTCCACGCTGGTCGCCACCACGTCCTGATCGGCCACGGCCACCATGATGGAGTTATCGAGCTTGATTTCCTGGAAGGTGGTTTGGAAGACACCCGAAGAATCCGTCGTGCCCCGCGCCAGCTCCAGGTGGTTATTGAAGACGATGGCGCTCGCGCTGGCGACCGGCGCGCCGGAGTCGCGGCGCGCCACAAACAACAGGACCTGACCCGGCGCCGTTTTCGAAACCAGCGCCAGATCGGTGACCATCAGCAGGGTGTACGCGCGCAGCTCGTGATGAGCCACTTCGACCAGGTACAAACCCTTCTCGCGAACATCCACGGGGATTTCCTGGTACTCCGAATCGCGCGTTCTGGGCAGGAGTTCCCGCCAGCCGAGCACAAGCTGCTGACGATTCAGAAGCGGCACCTGAGCGTAAGCTGTGACGTCCAGGGGAATGCGCTGAAGCTTTCGTTCCTGGACGCGCGCAGAGTGGAATTGCCAGCGGGTTTCAAAGCGCAGTTGCCCGCGGAAGAAGTCCCGGATGCTCAGGCGCAGGTCACGCTTCCATTCGTGAAAGCGCTCGAGCCAGGTTTTCTCCCGCGCCAGTTCCGCCTTTTCGCTGCCGAAGGAATGCGCATCTTTCAGCTTGGCGAAAAACTGCACGGGATCCTTCACGCGATAGACACGGAAGTCCAGGTGATCGACCTGCCGGAAGCGAATCCAGACCTTCGGCTGCTGGGAAGGCGCATAGGTCTGGCGCGAGGAAACGGAATAGAGCGGTTCGGTGGATGTCGTTTCCTCCTGGGCAAGCACCGCGCGAGGTGCAGCGAACAGGCCCGCGACGAGAAGCAGCGCCGCCAGGGCCGAACCGGCAGCTCCACGAAAGCCACGCGAGGCAGGGGGCCTTCGCGATGCACAGCCGTTATGTGGCAAGGCAGAGTCCATCAGAGCGTCAACGCAAAATCTCCAGGCGATAGACTCCCAGGAAATTCGGATTGCTGATCAGCGGCCTCCAGCGGGGGTCAGGGTGTTCGAGCAAGGCTGCGGCCCGCACCTCGCGAATCTCGCCGCGGCGGCCACGGAGGTCTCCGGTGTGATAGACAATCCAATCGGAGCCCTGCAGCTGGTAATAGGAATTCCCGACGAACAGCATGGTGTGAAAAGGCTCTCGCTGTGCAGGCTGGCGGAAGAACAGCAGGTCGCCGGGCCGAGCGGCACGGAGGTCGCGCGAAATCGGGAACGTGTTGTAGCGGAGGAGCGTCGCACTGTCGGCAAACTCCGCGAAAGCGCCCTGCTCAGAGTCCGCAGGGTCGGCGGGCCCGGGCCGGGTGCGAAACAGCGCCCGCCCGAGCGACCCGTAAGGATAATTAAACTTCGCGACGTCCCCGAACCCTGGATCGAAAGGCAGCTCGGCGTCCCCGCGCCATGCAGGCGAGTGCGCCACGAGCGAGTTGCGGTACGCAAAGCGGATGAGCGCCGCGCAGTCCTGAACCTCCGCCCGCGCCCGGGGGGAAGGAGCGTAGTACTGCGTCTCCGCCAGGAAAGCAAACCAGCGGGTGAAATTCTGGCGGTCCGGTGTGCTGTCCAGGCGCGCGCTGTCGGGGAAGCCATCGCCCAGGCTGTCGTGCCAGGAGCGGTCCCCTGAAACCGCGCTGACGCTGACCGATGCCTTCGTGACCACGCTGGCGCCTCCACCTCGAGTGCTTTGCGCATGAACGGGCCGGTGGCGGACAACCAAGCTGGCACACACCGGCAGCATGGCGAGCAGCGCGACCCCTCCGTAGACAGAGGCAGCTCGCGAGGGGCCCTGGGAGCGGGGTTGAAGATTTGGCTTTTTCACGTGTTTGCCGCGCGGGCACATTGTAAATGCCCCCGGCTGGCTGCGCAAGACCTATCCCCAGATTTGATTTGAACTGGCCGGGCGTCCCGGCAATAATGAATGAAATCCCGGACAGGATGAGGAGAAGAAATGCTTCAGCGAAGGTTGTGGTGGGCTGTGCTGGCGGGCGGATTCCTGCTGATGAGCCAGCCCCTTTGGGGGGCGGAGATTTCAGTCGAGGGCGCGCCCACGGACACGGGCTTCAACTCTGGGTCGCTGGCGAACCTTCGCGCCACGCTGCGCGGCGTCACGGGCGACGCCAACCGCTACGCGGTCTTCGCCGAAATACAATACTACGGGACGACCTCGACCATCAGTGTGCAAATGAACCAGCTCCCGCAAACGAAAGGGGGGGTGGCGGAATATGAAGTGGACTGGCCGATTCCGCCCCAGGCGCCCACCGGCCTATACACCCTCACGCTGCACGTCGAAGATCGGACTGAGCACAAAATCGTGGAGGCGCAGAAGGTCCGCGGCTTCGTGGTGTACAAGAAGCTGGTGAGGATTTCGCGCGCCACCATGGATAAGACCTTTTACAGCGTCGGCGAACCGATTGATTGCGAGGTCGCGCTCGAGAACCTGTCGGACCACGATCTGAAAGACTTGCGCGTCGAGTTCTCAAACGCGAATTACCCCTGGATTTCCCTCTTTTCGAAGGGAGGTCGCCAGAATCCCGACTTGGCGGTGAAGGCGCTGCGCGAGCATCTGGATATTCCCGCGGGCGGCACGGCGACGATCCCGATGATGCCCGCCGGAACCGCGACCTTCCTGCAAGGCCAGCAGCGCGAGGTGATGGGTTCCGGCCTCCCCATGCGCAATGAAAAAACCCCTCCGCCGGAAGTGGATATGTATACCGTCGCGGTGTGGAACACCGACCGCACGGTCCTCTACGACATGCAATTCACCTCGCCCGCAATCGTGCGAACCTGGGACCGCGACCTGCCCAAGCCTTATAGCCGCAACTTCACGCATCCGTACAATTCCGCCATTGATTACCAGAAATACCGGGAGTTCTACTCGCCGGGCGAGATTTCGCCGGCGATTACCGTGGACCACTCGCACACGCTCTATCGCCCGGGAGATAACGTGAGGATCGTGGCCACCTTGAGGAATCCCGGGGAGGAGGCGTGGAACCAAGCGGAACTGCGGGCGCGAATTCTGGATTCGGCGGGCAAGGAACTTCAGACCGCGACGCTCGTGGCGGGGATCAACCTCGTGCCCGGCAAGACCCAGGCCGTGGCTGCGGACGCGTGGGCGGTTCCTGCCACCCTCGCGCCAGGCACTTATCGGGTAGAGCTTGCCGTGGTGACAGCGGGAGGAAAACCGCTGGCGCGCACCAACACGGAGATCGCGCTGAACGTGTTGCCTGCATCGCTGCTGGTTGTTTGCCCGCACGAGGATGACGAATACTCTTACGCCGGGCTGATTCGCGCGGCGGTGGAAGCCCACATCCCGGTCAAGGTGATGATCGTGACGGGCGGCGACGTGGGCGAGTGCGAGCGCTACTATGACAAGCCGTGCGGCCCGAACGAGGCACGGGAGTTTGGCAAGGTGCGCATGGAGGAATCCGCCCAGGCGCTCGAACACATCGGCCTCACCCGCGACAGACTCGCGATCCTGGGCTTGCCGGATGGCGGCTCCGGCGCGATTTGGTCCGAGCACCAGAAATCTTCGGACCCGTTCCTTTCCATCTACCTCGCCTGCGATCACGCACCGTATGAAAACGTCTACAAACCCAACCTGCCTTACGCGCGCGACGCCGTGATTGAGGCGATCAGACAGATCATCACCAGCTTCCGCCCGGCCATGATCACCCTGCCCCATCCCGACGAGCGGCACGTGGACCATCGCACCACGAATTGGTTCGTGATCAAAGCCTGCCAGGAATTGCTGAAGCAGAAGCTGCTTGACCCACAGACGATCGTGCTGGCCGACCAGGCCTACGGTTCGGGTGGCTTCAAACCCGCTCCCTACAAATACCAGGACGCCATCATTCACCTGAGCGGTGAAGCCGCAGCGCTGAAGCAGGAAATGAGTTGGATTTACCAATCTCAGGACGGCAACCTGGCCGAAGGGGAAAGGACGACTCTTTCCGAACTTCCTCGCGAAGAGAAGCACCTGCGCATCACGGATTGGCAGGAACATGAGGGCTGGAACGAGTAGGGCTGGACAGGCTGCGGAAAAACGCTTCCCCGACGAGGTAGCGGCGATTTCACATCGCCACATGCCCTGTGTTTTCAACACCAGAATGGCGACGTGAAGTCGCCGCTACACGTTTTTCCGCAGCCTGTGGAACCGGCCCCCGGTCGCACCACAGTTGGGGACAGGTCACTTTGAGGTTACAATCCGGAATGAGATGGAGCGAGACAAATTCGAGGCTCTCGTTGCGCAAGCTCTGGATGACCTGCCCGAGCCGTTTCGCGAACGGCTCACCAACGTCGCCATCATCGTGGAAGACTTGCCACCGGCAGGAGTAGAGAACCAAGGATTATTGCTCGGCCTCTTTCACGGCATCCCACGCACGGAAAAGAGCGTCTTCTATTCCAGCCCACCCGACCACATTTTTATATACCAGAGAAACATCGAGGCCATCTCGAGAGGCGAGGCGGACGTGCGCCGCCAAATCCGCGCCACGCTGCTGCACGAAGTCGGACACTATTTCGGGCTCAGGGAAGACGAATTGCGCGGTTTCTAAAGCGGCTCGTGCCGTTCCAACTTAATGGCCCAACACGTGACAGTCGGCAGCAGCCTGAAGATCCGTACGTCCTGAGCCGATATGCATAGCCCCAGGTAGTTGGAACGGCACTAGCCCGCATTTCTCACGGAAGAATTGAAAAAGGCTGTCTCTTTCTGGCATAAGTATTGTTGCGAGAAAGACTTCTGCCGAAGAAGGAGGACAGCCTTTTGCTTACACAGTGTAACCAAGAATCC
>JBEKAK010000044.1:0-43355 GCA_050018275.1 Terriglobia bacterium
CCGCCCAACGCCGCGATGTTGGCGGCCACGTTGCCGGCTCCACCGGGAAACCCTTGCGCGGTATTCCGATCATTCATCACGACAACAGGCACCGGGGCTTCCGGAGAAATGCGCGTGGCCTCACCCTCCAGCAGCTCATCGAGCATGTAGTCGCCTAAGACGCCAATCGTGAGCCCTCGAAACTTCCGGATGATGTCCCGGAACCGTCTATGAGTCTTCTCCACGGCTTCCCTCACGGGCAGGGGCGGTGAGGTAAGACTCCCACCCCGTGCCATCGCAATCAACAGGACTGTGCCAGCACTGCTTCCACGGCGTCCTTCACCTGGTCGAAGGTCACTGACAGAATACACTCAGGCTTTTCAAATCGGCGGCAGCGATCGCCGGGGCAAGGATTGCAGTCGAAGAAATTCTGCACCACGCGCGCGGCTGGGTTCGAGCTCTGTCGTGGCCAGGGACCCCAGATTGAAGAACTCGAGGACCCGAAGATGACCACGACGGGTCGCGACAGCGCCGCGGCCATGTGGGCAGGGCCGCTGTCGTTTCCCACAAACAGGCTGGCGCCGGCGAGGGCCGCCGCGAATTGTCCCAGGCTCGCGTCTTCCAGTCGCCGGATCGTCGAGCCCGAGGCCTTCTCCACCGCGTCGAGCACAGGCGATTCTCCCGGTCCGCAGGAGTAAACAGGCGCGAGGCACGCTTGCTTTTCCAGGTATTCACCGAGTTGAGCAAATCTCTCGGGCGCCCATTCTTTCGTTTTGTACAGTGCGGTGGGATGAACGATGGCGTAAGGCTGTTCGGAAGCGATCCCCAGGCTCTGACGTTTGGCGTCCCACCACGTCGTTTGCTCCGCACCGGGCCAAAGCTGCGCCCGCGGGATTTCCTTCCGCGGCAGTCCCAAATAGAAAAACACCGCAGCGTGATGTTCGGCAGTATGAAGAGAAGGTTGGCCTAATATGCTCCGGGCGTCCGGAATCAAAATGTGGTAGAGGCGCGACCCCCGAAAATGGGCAAAGCCCACACGCCAGCGGGCGCCGCTCCAGCGCGCGAGAAGCCCGCTGGTCGGGCCGCCGTGCAGATTCACGCAGACGGAGAAGGCTCTCTTGCGAAGCCCGCGAATGACTTCAAGACTCGAGGAAAACTTGCGCCAGCCTGAGCCCTCACCGGGAGTCAGAATTTCTTCCACCGCGCGGTTCCCCTCCAAGAGCTCGCGAAAGCGGGATTCCACCATCACGGAGATGCGGAGGTCGGGCCGCCACTCCTTCAGAAGACGCAGAGCGGGCGTCAGCAGGATGATGTCGCCGATGGACCTGAGGCGAATGAGCAGAATGCGTGCTCCGGGCGGAAGGTCGGGAAGAAGGGAAGCCGCGTTCATGCTTTGTCATATGACGCGCAGCGCACCCGGCGTCACTCCGTTTCGACTTTGGCTTCGTCGACGAGCATGACCGGGATATCGTCTTTGATGGGATAGACCCGCCGGCATTGGGCGCACTTCAGGCCCTGACCATCGGGCGTGAGTTGAACCGGTGCCTTACACGCCGGGCAGACCAGGATCGCGAGCAATTCTTGAGGTACGGCCATGCAAAACCTCCAGCGGCTGCGAATCTAGCAGACGCTTTCAGTGAATTCAAGCCACACGCCGCCCCTCACTCCTCGGCGGCGGTCGTCTTCCCCCAGGGGGCAATTTCCACCCGCAAAACGCAGGTCATGTTGCGCCAGGAGGGAGGATCGATTTTCCAGACCGCGAGGATCGCCGAGCCCTGGTACACGCGTTCAAATCCCAGCTCGGATTGAGAAATGGTTTCAATCGGTACGATCCACCAGCGAGCCTGCGGCCGCGCCTGGAGGGTGATCTTCACCTGCTGCCACTCGTCCACCAGGACTAGTTTGGCGGAGTCGATTTCGCCGCGGAACTCCAGCGCGCGGCGGACATCATTGGTCAGGAAATAGCGGTCGTGCGCGTCGGGAGCGAGAAGGTTCAAGACTAACTCCAGCCCCGTGGCCATGCCCGTGGGGCAGGCGCGATCGGTGGAGAGTGAGGAGCGGCATTCCATATGCCACGTCGAGCCCGAGACTTTGGAAGTCAAGGTTTTGACAGCCTCGACCCGCATCTCGCAACCGTTCGTGACGACCTGGGCGGCATTTCGTAATTCGACCACGGCCCCGGAGGCTTGGACGGGCGTGGCCTTCCAGGCGCCGCGCGCCAGAGTCTCATTCTCTTCCAGACGGAGGTACTCGAAATCCTGCCAGCGTTTGGCCCCGGCAAAGAGATAGGTGCGGAAGGCATGCCGCGCGTAGCGGTCGTACCGGAGCAACGCATCCAGGTGTGATTCTTTGCTGAGCACCAGATCATGGATGGAAGCGGGCCCTTCGCGCGGCGCCTGCTTGGAGGCCACCTGCTTGCGTACGACCGCGTGGTAGGCTTCCGGGCGCCGCATCAGAGAATTGATCAGCTCAACATTCGCGGGCTGGTAGCGCAGGCTTGAGACCGTGCCGCCATCCGCCGGACGCAGGATCATGCCGGCAATATTCTGCCTGATGAGGATTTCCTCCTGGCCGTCCACGTCGAAGTCCGCGATCACCATCTCGGCTTTTGCATCGGCGCCGCGGCCTTCCGCGCGATCGAGTTGAGATTCGGCCTGAATGAGGTGGCGAAGAATCGCGCTGCGCAGGTGCGGCGCATAGAGGCCACCAAATACCCCGTGCCAATACGAGTCATTGCACTGGGCGGCCAGCAGGTGCGCCTGCGCCTCCGCCAGCAAACTTGCTTTTTCCGTTCCACCCGCCGCAGAATCGTTCAGCTTCTGCAAGCGACGGCTCACACTCAACATCTGCTTCTGGATCTGATTTGCCTCCGGGTACTTGCTCAGGAAATTGCGCCACAACCCTCCCCGCAGAAAGCGCTGGAATCGCGCTCCATTGGGCATGCGCTCGCTTTCTTCCAGGCAGGCTTTGAACTCCGCCGAAGCCGTGGGCGGCAGTGCCCACTCCATCATCTCCGCGTAGGAGGCGGTGGGGAGATAAATGCGTCCCAGCGCAGCGTGCGAGCTGAGATAGTCGGAGACAGTGGTTGTCTCCAGCCAATCCTGACAGCCCTCGACTGCCTCGAGAAATCGTTCGAGCCAACGGTTCTTGTAGACGTGATCGTAAGTTCCGGGCCAGACGCCGAATTTTTCGCAATCATCGCCCATGGCAAAGAGCGCGTCAGGCTGGTCAATTCCTTCGCGCAGGATACGCAGCGTCTCCGCCGGTTCCTGAAAGGGGATGGTGTAGCGGAAAGCTTTCAAGCTGGGAACCAGGCGCAACGGAAGGCCGTCCTCTTCGGTCAGGTAACTGCCGCGCAGTTGCCAAGGCTGTAAACCGGCGGCCAGGAAGTGCGTGTCGTCCAGCACCACGTACTCGACACCCGCCTCGGCCAAGGGGTGCGGGAGCGTGGGCTCCCAAACTCGCTCGGCGATCCATGCGCCACGCGGCGCCGAGCCGAAACGGTCGCGAATGTAATCGGCCAGCTTACCAAGCTGCGAAATCTTGTCCGCATCGGGAATCATGGGCAGGATGGGCTCGTAGTAGCCGCCGCCGACCAATTCAATCTGGCCGCGATGCACGAGTTCACGGAGCAACTGGAAGTACTCCCGGTGGTGGTTTTCCAGCCACTCCAGCAGGACGCCGGAAAAATGCAGGCTCAGGCGGATGCGCGGGTGCCCCAGGAGCGAACGCACGAAAGGCGCATAGGACTTCTGGTAGGCGTCTTCGATGACCTGGTCGAAGTTTCCCACCGGCTGATGTGCATGGATGACGAGAGCGAAGGATACTTTACTCAACTTTACGGTCCTTCCTGAGGCTTGAGGCAACTGCCGAATTCCTAAGAATAGAATGGAACCCTGGGTATTGTCAGTAAGAAATATTGTATCGCAACGAGATATGGTGCGCGTCGTAATCGGGAGGGTTACAGGATCATGACGTTGACACCCTTGCAGCCTCAACGGGGACATCCGAAACGCTGTGTCTCCCATTCCCCACGCCGGTCCGGTGGATTCATGATTGCCTCGCGGGGAAGGACTCGCGGGGGCTGTTCAGAGGAGCGTCACCTTGCCCCTGCCCATTGGCTCAGGCAGTCCGCTAGAAATCTTGAAGTCGAGGACTTGGTGTAAATGAGTCAAGTTTTTCCACCTCCGGAAGGGCGGGGCTTCAGCCCCGCCGAAACGGCCCCCTCACCCGTCCTTCGGACCGCCCTCTCCCCCGCGTGGGCGGGGGAGAGGGACGGGGTAAGGGGGAAAGCACGTCAGTACGGCGGGGCTGAAGCCCCGCCCTTCCGGCAAACAAACACGCGCGTCGGTCTTAGGCAAAGCCTCGCTAGACGTTGAAGAATCGCCTCTCCTTTGGGGAGGCCAGGAAAGCTACTTGCGCCCGGGCGTGATAAGATTTGCGCCACAGGAGGATCTTATTCTTGCGGCCAACAACCAAGCCCATCGAGGTAGGAGGAAATGTGATCGACCCCAAGGCGTTGCTGGCATACTGCGAATCGCAAAGGGACGCGCTCTTGCGGTGTTTGCGACAGGCGGTGGAGATCGAATCACCGAGTCAGAACAAAGCCGCAGTGGATTGCCTGGCGAACTTTTTTGCGCAGGAGTTCAAGAAACGTGGCGCGCAAGTGCGCTTGTTGAGCCACGCGACCGCGGGCTCGGCCGTTGTGGCGGAGTTCTGGGGGCAGGCGCGCCGGAGGCAGCCCATCCTACTGCTTGGCCACTTGGACACGGTCTGGGACGTCGGCACGCTGGCCGAGATGCCGTTTCGCGTCCGCCGCGGGCGCGCCTACGGGCCGGGCATCTACGACATGAAATCCGGCCTCGTCTGCGGTCTCTGGGCGGTGCGGGCGCTCGAGGCGTTTAAGATAACTCCTCCTGGTCCTGTGCGCTTTTTCTTGAACGCGGATGAGGAAGTGTCAAGCATCGCCTTTCGCAAGGAAATGCTCGCAGAAGCCCGGCGGGCCCGCGCCGTATTGGTGCTGGAACCTGCCGCAGCGCGCGGCGCACTCAAGACAGCCCGCAAAGGCGTGGGAGAATTCAAGATCACAGTTCGCGGCCGCTCGGCCCACGCCGGGGTCAATCCCTCGGCGGGTGTGAATGCGATTTCTGAGTTGGCTCGGCAGGTATTGCGCATCGAAAAGCTGGCGCGCCCACGGCGGGGGCTAACCCTCAATGTAGATGTTATTCAGGGCGGTACACGCTCGAATGTTATTCCCGAACTTGCTACGGCATGCGTTGACGTGCGCGTGCCGACGGCGCGCGACCGCGAAGAGATTGAAAGGAAGATGCGCGCTTTGCGACCTATTCACCCCGAGGCCAAATTGGAAATTGGCGGTGGGATCAACCGCCCGCCCATGGAACGAAAAGCGGCCATTGCGTTGTTTCGCAAGGCACGCGAGTTGGGGCGGCAGATGGGCCTGGACCTGAAGGAAGCTGCGACCGGGGGAGGTTCCGACGGCAACTTTACCGCCGCCCTGGGGATTCCTACGCTCGACGGCCTGGGCGGAACGGGCGATGGAGCCCACGCGCGTCACGAGCACGTCATCATCCGCGAGTTGCCTCAGCGCGCAGCCTTGCTGGCCGCGTTGCTGGCGTCGCTTTAAGCGGTTGCTGAAAAAGGCTCTTTAGCTGTCATCCTGAGGAGCTGGAGGCGACCTGCCTGCGTAGGCAGGCGAAGGATCTCAGCAGTCGCTTGATCGTTGAAACTGGCGGAATCTTCCGCACAGTTTATGCCCGAGAGGAGCGAACGGGCTCATGATGACATGCCAAAGCCTCTTTCGGCAACCTGCTATGAACCATATCGCTTCACGACATAGTTGGCGACTTCCTCTTCGAAGGCGGGGTAGCTCAAGCGAAGCTCGTCCTGCAACAGGGTCTTGAAGTCGGAGGAAGGCATCAGCTTCAACATCCTGCGGATTTCTCCCATGCCGAAAGTGTCACGGAGGTACTCGAGTCCGGCGAGAGACTTGGCGTAAGCAAGGCCCACCTGATCCTGCGGCAAACCCACAAAAGGCGCCTCGAGCGATGCGAAAGCAGGGATCTTGCCGGCGGCGAAGGCTCGCGCCAGTTGGGCGCCCAGCGCCGCCGTGGTGGCGCCGTCCTCGAGCTGAGCCACGCCCTCGTTAAACCAGGTTGGGCAATGGCCCACGGTGATCTGGCGGATGAAGGAGTGCGTCAACTCGTGTTTCAGCACTCGCGCGAGATCCGGGGTCATCACGCTGAGGCCTGAGATGGGGACGCGGATTTTTCCATCATTCAAGGCTCCCACCCAGGACGGGGAACGCGTGATATCGCGGAAGGCCTGACTGGGGTAAAGAAGGACGACGATCGCTTCCGAAGGGGAGTAATCAAGATCGAGCACCAAGTTCTGAAAGGAGCCGTCGAGGCTGTTCAGGATCGCACCACTCAACTTTTCGGCTTGTTCGCCTTCGTAGCGGAGCAGGAAGTGCTCGCTGCGCAGCTCGGAGTAGGAACCTGAAACATCGCGCTCCAGCTCTGCTTTTTCGATGGCTTTGCGCAAGCGGGGATCGTCCGCGATGGCGAGCGCCTGGTTCCATTCCGCGATGGCCTGATCGAGGTTTTCCATTCCATAGTAGGCTGAGCCCAAGAGCACGTGAAAGTCCGGCGACCGCGGATAGCGGTCTGCCTCCGGCCGAAGCAGATCGACCGCTTCCAGATAATGGTCTTGCTTCGTTAAGAGGTAGCCGAGAGCGAGTGTCAAGGCTTGGTCATGGGGCAGGTATTTGACAGCGTCACGATACTTCAGGATGGCCGCTTCCGGGTCGCCTTTGCGCGTCAGAAAAACCGCCGCCTGCTGGTAGGCTTGCTTGAGCTGGTGAAGGTTTTCGGGCGAGGGGTTGTGGAGAGCTTCGTCACCCAGGTGTGTGAGGTAGGCCTCATCCACGGCGCCGTCGTGGATGACCGCCGACCCTTTCTCGACGGGCGCGTCCGCGGGCGGCGGAAGGGGCAGCGAGAGCTCGCGGCTTGGCCGAGACGCATCTTGCTGCGGTGAAGCGGCCGGGGCTGCCGATTTCTCAATGCGCTCCACCAGGGATTTCGGCAGAGCGAATTCGCCGCCGCCCATCTCGTAGAAAACCTGTTTCGCATCTTCTTTTGTGACTTGGGCAACTATCTTTCCACCGTTCTTTAGATAGATAACATCCGCTTTCAGAAGCGAAGGAAACAGGAGGAGAATGCACGCCAGAAGCATCCAGACCCTCCGGCCCGCCCCGTGGCTCGCGACGTACTTTCGAATCCCAAAGTGCCCTGACATGCTCCCGGCATCATACAACAGTGCTCCGAGTCGCGTCGAGTTGAGGAGGCTGTGGTTTCCGCGCTACAGTAGAGCTTGGAGGGGAGTGACATGGAGTCCCTGGGAATCCATCCTCAACAAGTCGGCTGGAAAGATTGCAGGTTTGCGCTGCCCGTGTTCTTACTTCTGGCGAGCCTGCTCCACGCGGCCCCGAGCCAGGCGCCACGGCCTCCTGACTCGCTTGAACTGCTGAAGCAGTTGAACAGCGCCACTATCGATCGCACACAAGTCTATGCCATCCGCAACGCCCGCATCACGCGCGACCGGATGAGCCTGTACTTCAACCGCGGCTTCATAGCTTTCATGACAAAGATAGATGGCGAGGTCACTGGGGCCGTCTTCTCGGGAGAGGGTGAAATCTTAATGATCCCACCCACCCAGGCCGAAAAGCGGAACCTTGCGCAGTTCACCCAGGCCCCCATTTTGGAGGAGAGCTTTGGTTCCGTCTACATGCGTTTCACGGATCGGACTGCCGAGGAACTGCTGGCGGCGTCGCAGAAGCCTGATCCGGATGATCCCGAGCAACCCGATGAGTTTGTAGAACGGTGGGCCTCGACGGCGCAAAACCTGAATTTTGTCACCTCCGTCCGCATCCTCATGGATCTGTTAGGCGACCGCAGTCGTCCCTACTTTTACGCGCGCGTCCAGGGACAGAGCCTGGGAGTGTTCGAAGTTGTCGACGATGAGCGGCTGGCGGAGGCGTTCAGTATCGCATCGCTGCGGAAGGTTGATTCCGAGGTGTATCCAGACCTCTGGTGTTCCTTTCCGACTCAAACCTCTCAGGCCAGGACAGTTGATTTGCTGCGAGGTTCGATGAGGGCGCTCTCTTATACGATGGATATTCGTATCCAACCGGACCACAGCCTGGAAGGTCGCGCCGAGATTCAGCTCGAATCACGTTCCGCCTCAGATCGCATCATCTCATTTGGACTTTCGCGCTGGCTCACGGTCTCAGGAGTCGAGGATGATCGAGGACGAAGTCTTCTGGTCATCCAGGATCCCGCGCTGGGAGAAGCGCCCGCGGAGCCCCGAACTTACGACCAGGTCGATGTCGTGCTCCCGCAGCCCCATCCTGTTGGTGAGCGCTTTCGCCTGATCTTCAAGTATCACGGCAACGTCATCGCGGACGTCGGTAACAGGGTGCTGTACGTCGGCGCTCGGGGAAGCTGGTACCCCAATCTGGAAATTGGCGCTCCGGTTCTCTTCGACCTGACCTTCCATTACCCGGAAAAGCTGGTGCTGGTAGCGACGGGAGCTCGCGTCGCGGAGAAGTCATCGGAAGGTTGGTTGGAGAGCCGCTGGCACTCGGACGGTGTTTTCCGGATGGCGGGATTCAACCTCGGCCCCTACATTTCCGTTGAGCGGCGAGCGGGCAAGACGCACGTGACCGTTTACGCCACGCGCGAAGCGGAAAGCTCGCTCGAAAAGCGGCGGGCCGTGGTGACAATTCCCTCCGTGATCATTTACGGACCGCCAGGGAGGGAAAACAATACGCCCAGTCTGGTTGTGAAAGTACCACCGCCGCTCACACCCTCAGCCTTCCTTGACCACGTTGCGGACGTCGCCGCTGATGCGGTGGAGTACTATGCCAGCCTGTTCGGCCCTTTTCCTTATCCGCGCCTGGCGATTTCGCAGGTTCCCGGGAACTTTGGGCAGGGATGGCCGGAACTGGTGTATTTGCCGACCCTCGCCTTTCTTTCCAAGTCGGATCGTAACGAGATGGGGCTCGGCAAAAGAGGTGGCGATCCCCTGGGGCCGGTCATCGTTGTGCACGAGATTGCGCATCAGTGGTGGGGGAATCTCCTGGGTTGGGAGACCTACCACGACCAGTGGCTTTCGGAAGGGCTGGCCAGTTACGCGGCGGCTCTCTTCCTGGCTCGGCTGAAGGACGGCGACCGTCAATTCCGCGATCTCCTGCGCCTTTACAAGGACGATTTGCTAGCCAAAACCAAGGAGGGCAAGACGATTGAATCCGGTGGGCCAATTTGGCTCGGCCAACGGCTCTCCAGTTCCCTGGATCCGGAAGGATACCCCAACATCGTGTACAAGAAAGCCTGCTGGGTTCTCCACATGCTGCGGGGGTTGATGTCCGATCCCAAGACGGGTTCGGACGAACGGTTCTTCCGGATGCTACGCGATTTCATCGGCAAGTACCAAGGCCAATCGGTTTCGACGGAAGATTTCATCCATCATGTCGAGAAGTACATGACGGCGGAAAGTGATCTGGACAAGAACCACAAGCTGGATTGGTTTTTTAACGAGTGGGTCTATGAGACCGGAGTCCCCACTTACCGCATCGAGACGAACGTCCGCCGGCTCGCCGCCGACAAGTATCTGGTGCAAGGATCGATTACACAGAGTGACGTCCCCGGAGATTTCGAGATGCTGGTTCCTGTTGTCGCCATTTATGCCAAGGACAAGCGGGTCACGCTCGGCCGCGTCGCCGTCAGCGAGAATGGCGGCCGCTTCAAATTCACCACCACGCGGAAGCCGTCGCGCGTGACCATTGATGAAGAGAATCTCCTGGCAGTCGTGCGTTGAAGGCGGGTGCCGGATCCCCCCACGGGCAGTCCTCAGCAAAACGATAGATAAGCTTATCCCGGAGGCCAGTGAAAGGCGCGGCCTCCCAGCACGTGGACGTGCAGGTGGAACACGGATTGCCCGGCGCAGGTGCCGTTGTTAATCACGGTGCGATAGCCCTTCGGCTCCAGTCCCCGCTCGCGTGCGAGCCGTGCCGCGACGAGGAAGAGATGGCCCAGCAAGGCTTCGTCCTCGGCGAGAGCCTCCTTGAGCGAGGGCAGGTGTTTTCGGGGGAGTACGAGCAGGTGGATCGGCGCCTGCGGGTGAAGGTCTTCGATCGCCACGGCGCGATCATCTTCGTGGACGACCCTGGCGGGGGCCTTGCGGTCGACGATCCGGCAGAAGAGACAATCCGGCATTAGTTCATCCTGACGACGAAGGTTTCCGTGGCCAGATTCGCGCCGCGGAGCTTCTGGGCGAGGTCGCGCGCGGCGTCCTCGGAACTCTCGTGGCCCACGCGCACACGATAGAAGTAGTCGTCGCCGCGGTCGAAGCCCTCAATAACTACCGGCCCGTAGCGCGCTTCGATCCGGGCTTTCAACCGCTCGGCGTTGCCGCGGTCACGGAAAGCGCCGATCTGCACCGCGAAGATGCCCGCTTCGGGACTGGCGCCCAGCCCCAAGATCTCTAACTGCACACGCGCCACCCCGGGCATCTCGACGGCCTGAGCCGCAGCGTAAGAGAGATCGATAATGCGGCCCTCGACAAACGGCCCGCGGTCGTTGATTCGCACGGTCACGTCGCGCCCGCTCTCGAGGTCGTGCACGCGCACCTCGGTGCCGAAGGGCAGGGTGCGGTGCGCTGCGGTCATGGCATACATGTTGTAGATCTCTCCGCTCGCCGTGGGGCGGCCGTGATAGGGGCGGCCGTACCAGGAAGCGATGCCTTCCTCGCCTTGGATGATCGGCCCCGGAGCCGGCGCGGTGCGCGTGGGCGGTGGAGCGCGGCGGGTGACATGGGGAGCTTTGTGACGGTGTACGCACCCGGTCGCGGAGAGAAGCAGGGCCGTCACCACGCTGATCTCGACAGCGCGGTGTAGCAGTCTTCTCTGCGATCCTTCCCTCGAGTGGTTCAGCACCGGGTCAGCGCTTCGCTTTTTCCAGTCGGGCGGCCAATTTCGTCAGGCGGTCCGAGGCCCGAAGGAGAAACTCCGCCATCTCCTGACGGGTCTCCGGACGGATTTCGTGATCGAGAAACTTCCGAAGCTTTTCGAGTTCGTGATCTAGAGCGCGTCCAGCATCCTCAAACTTCATGACTCGGCTCCACTCCAGTCGCGTTATTCTAGTGCCGGTCCAACTTAATCTGCCCACACACTATACCTATATGTTGCAGGGTTGGGAAGATCGTGGAGAGGGGCTCGTTAGGATTCAGTTGGAACGGCACTAGTCAAGGCGCAGGCGGCGGACAAATGAAATTCCTGAAGGTCCAACAGGTCAGATATAATTCTGATTGGCGGGCGGAAGAGAAGGCTGGAGAATGGCATTACGTCCCAAACTGTGGTTTCAGTGGCAACGACTGAAAAAGGCCTGGGGATTTTCGTGGGGCACGCAGGGGAACCCACCGAGCAGTTCGGTCCGCATGTGCCCGCACTGCCGCGCGCTGATTGAGCGCGATGCTTCGGTGTGCCCGTTCTGCGGCGAACGCACCGGGCCCGTGCGCGCTCGGGGCAGCACCAGCGCGCCGGGGCGCGTGCTGGGGGTGATTCCGGTTCCCACCACGGCGACCTCCGTGGTGGTGGTGGCCAACCTGGCGGTCTACGCCATCTCCTGGTACATGACGCAGAATTCCGAGGCAGCACAGTTGTACGGAGCGCCGGCAATGGGCGGCATCAGCGGCGACGTGCTGGTGCGGCTGGGCGCCAAGGCTCCCTACATTTGGGCCGGCCAATGGTGGCGGCTGGTGACGGCCGTTTTCCTTCACGCCGGCCTGCTCCACATCGGGATGAACATGTGGTGCCTGGTGGACCTGGGCCCGGAAGTGGAATCCCTTTTCTGCGCCACCAAATTCACCGTGCTCTATCTGGCGACGGGAGTCGCGGGATTCATGCTGAGCCTCTGGTGGAGCCCTTTCGGAGTCTCGGTGGGAGCGTCAGGGGCAATCCTGGGGTTGATTGGCATTCTTATCGGCGCCAGCTTCCATCACGGGCATCTTGGCAGGGATTATCGCCGCCAGCTCTGGCGTTGGGTGATCTACATAGCGATTTTTGGAATCTTCTTCAGCGTTGATAACGCCGCGCACTTGGGCGGGCTGGCGAGCGGCCTGGTGCTCGGTTACTTGATTCCGGAAGGCGAACCCGCCACGCGCCCCAGCGAAAACCTGTGGAATGCACTCGCCGTGCTTTGCGTGCTGATCATTGCGGGGTCATTCGTCATGATGACCTTGCAGCTCGGGCACCCACTCCACTGAGCCGAATCTCCAGCAGGAGCCAACAATTCTTCGCGAAGCCTCACGCGGGCGCTGACCTCGCACGCGGGTGGAAAGGCAGCGCCGCGACTTCCGCCGTAACGCCCGAAGCGAAGGTGAGTTTGGTGCCTGGCTCGGAAACTTCGCGGCGCACGTAGGCGAGGGCGAGAGTCTTGCCGAGCGTGGGGGAAACGCAGGAGCTGGTGACCTCACCAATCCCTCTTCCCTCCGCGACCAGTTTCTCGCCGGGCCGGGGTGGCTGCGGGGCATTCACGATCAAACCCATCAGTTTCCAATTGACGTGGCCGCGGCTGCGCGTGCGCTCCACAATTTCCTGGCCGACGTAACAACCCTTGTTGAAGCTGAGCGCGTTCCAGAGCTCTGCTTCGAGCGGAATCACGTCTTCGCCTAGTTCCTGCCCGTAGCGCGGAATGCCGGCCTCGATGCGGAGACTCTCCAGCGCTTCGCACCCGCAAGCCAGCGTGTCGTAAGTCGGCGCCTGGCCGCAAGCCGCGCCCCAGACGGCCTCCATTCCTTGGGCGCTCACCCAAACTTCATAGCCTTCCTCGCCCGTGCTCGAGGCGCGAACAACGCGAATGGGAAAGCCCGCGTAGTTGGACGCAAAGTGGTAGAACTCCTGCATGGCGGGCAAGTCGATGTGCAGCGTCTTTTCCAAAAGCGGGAGTGCGCGCGGCCCTTGGAACGCCAGCGCGTAGAGGTCGAGCGGCTCGATCTCCACTTGGTCCGCGATGATGTAGCGGCCGAGACTCTGCATGGCTTTCTCGTGTAGGTCGGCGTCAGTGTCAACCAGGAAGTTGTCCTCGGCGCAGTACAGGCGCAGGTCCACCACGATGTGCCCCTGGGTGTTGAGGAGTGTGGCGTACGTGCCCTGGCCCGGCGTGAGCTTCTTGACGTCGTTGCTGACCAGGCGCTGGAGGAAGCGCGCGTTGTCGCGTCCCTTCAGGCGGAACTTGGCGCGAAAGGAAAAATCGAGGAGCCCGGAGGCACCGCGTACCGCACGATGCTCGGCGGTGGGATCCGTGAAGCGCGCGGGAATTATCGCGCCGTGATATTCGGCGAGCGTCGCTCCCTGGGAGACATGATAGTCAGCAAGTGGGGTTCGACGAGACTCAGTCATGGCGATGGATGGTGAGCGGATCGACTGCCTGACCCCGATCAAATGAATCCGAGCTGCAGTTTTGCGGCTTCCGACATTCGGCTCTTGTCCCAGGGCGGATCCCAAACGACTTCGACTTTGACATCCTTGACACGCGGAAGCACTGTGATTTTGTCCTCAACCTCGCCGGGAAGCACGCCCGCCGCAGGGCAGCCCGGCGCCGTCAGGGTCATCTTTACATGAACATGACCCGTAGTTTCCACTCTAACGTCGTAGATAAGACCAAGGTCGTAAATATTGACCGGGATTTCGGGGTCGTAACAGGTGCGCATCTTCTCAATGATTTTGTCCTGTAGCGCGACGACTTCCGAGACGGTCAAGGCGTCCTGCGGTGTGGAGGGTGTTGGTGAAGTCTGCTCAGGCATGGTCGATTACTCCGTGGTGGCGACGGCTGGCTCGCCCGCAAGCGCGCTGCGCAGGGTGTGCCAGGCGAGCGAGGCGCATTTGACGCGCGCGGGAAATTCCGAGACGCCGGAGAAGACCGCCAGCTTGCCGAGCGCGGGCGCGTCTGCGGATTTCACCGGCTGGCCAGTCACCAGGTTATGAAAAGTCTCAAAAAGCGCTTCCGCTTCGGCGCGCGTTTTGCCTTTCAACGTTTCCGTCAAAATGGAGGCGGAAGCTGTGGAGATCGCGCAGCCGGAACCCTGGAAGCTGATATCGGCGATGCGGTCGTCCAGGAGCCGCAGGTAAATGGTGACCTTATCGCCACACAAAGGATTGTAGCCATCGGCGTGGCGGTCAGCGTCTTCGAGCGGGCGGAAGTTCCGTGGCCGCTTGCTGTGATCGAGGATGACTTCCTGATAGAGGTTCTTCAGTTCCGACATAGCCTTCAAGAGTCCCTTCGGAGTGCGGTATCAACCAAACATCGCCTTCACCCGCTCCAGGCCCTCCGCAAGAGCATTAATATCCTGCTTGGTATTATAAAAGGCCAGAGAGGCGCGGATGGTGGCGGGCACGCCGAAACGTTCCATGACGGGCTGCGCGCAGTGGTGGCCGGTGCGCACCGCGATGCCTTCGCGGTCGAGCACGGTACCGACGTCATGCGGGTGCACGCCCTCTAGCGTGAAGGAGAGAACTGCGGCCTTCTCGCGGGCCGTGCCGATCAGGCGCACGCCGGGAATCTGGCCAATGGCCTCTGTGGCGTAGGTGAGCAGGGCGTGTTCGTACGAGGAGATATTATCCATTCCGATAAAAGTGACGTAGTCCAGGGCGGCGCCCCATCCGATCGCCCCGGCGATGTGGGGCGTACCCGCTTCGAATTTGTGAGGAATGTGGTTGTAAGTGGTCTTCTCGAACGTCACGGAGAGGATCATGTCGCCCCCGCCCTGATAGGGAGGCATGGATTCGAGCAGGCGGGCCTTGCCATAAAGCGCGCCGATACCCGTCGGTCCGAAAAGCTTGTGGCCCGACAGCACGTAGAAATCGCAGTCCAGATCCCGCAGGTCAACCTTCAGGTGCGGCGCGGCTTGGGCGCCGTCGACCAGCACCGGGATGTCCCGTGCATGCGCCATTTCCACGATCTGCTTGACCGGATTGATCGTGCCGAGCGCGTTCGAGACGTGGGCAACGCTGACCAGGCGCGTGCGGTCGCTCAAGAGTTTCTCGAATTCCTCCAGGATCAACTCGCCGCGGTCGTTGATGGGCGCGACGCGCAGGCGCGCGCCTTTCTCCTGGCAGAGAATTTGCCAGGGGACTATGTTCGAGTGATGCTCCAGTGCGGTGATCAGGATTTCGTCGCCGGCCTGGACGCGCTGGCGTCCGAAAGTCTGCGCCACCAGGTTGATACCTTCCGTGGCGCCGCGCACATAGACGATTTCGCGCGGGTCGGCGGCGTTCAAGAACCACTGAAGTTTGATGCGCGCGTCCTCGTAGGCCTGCGTAGCGCGCTCGCTGAGCAGATGCACGCCGCGGTGCACGTTCGAGCAGTCCTGGGTGTAGAAACGCAGGAGCGCGTCGATCACCACCTGCGGCTTTTGGCTGGTGGCGGCGTTGTCGAGATAAACGAGCGGCTTGCCGTAGACCTTCTGCTTGAGGATGGGGAAGTCCTCGCGGATTTTCCTAACGTCAAAGCCAGGCGTCAGCGCCTCGCGCGCCGGCGCGTGGATGAGGTTGCGCGTAGATGCCATCACGCCTCCTTGGCGGACTGGGTCTTGGCCAGCCGCGCAAACAGCCGCTCCGCAAGCCGCTCGCGCAGGGGCTGGAATTTGATGCGCTCCATGACGTCGTTGGCGAAAGCGTAGGTGAGCAGGCTCTTCGCCTCGTCGGCGGCGATGCCGCGGGAGCGGAGATAAAAAACCGCCTCGGCATCGATCTGGCCGACCGTGGCACCGTGCGTACACTTGACATCATCGGCGAAGATTTCGAGCTGTGGCTTGGTGTTGATGATTGCGTCCTCGGAAAGCAACAGGTTCTTGTTGCTCTGCTTGGAATCCGTCTTCTGCGCATCGGGGCGGACGATAATCTTGCCGTTGAACACGCCCTGCGATTTACCCTCCAGCACGCCCTTGTAAAGCTCCCGGCTCGAGCAGTGCGGCTGGGCGTGGTCGATGGTGGTGTGGTTGTCGACGTGCTGCTGCCCGGTAATGACGTAGAGGCCGTGCAGCAGAGATTCGGCGCCTTCGCCCCCGAGCACCGCCTGGACTTCCTCGCGCGTCAGGGCGCCACCGAGCTGGATAGAATGGGTCGCCACGGTCGAGGAGCGTTCCTGCTGCACCTGCACTCGCGCATAGTGAAGCGCCGCGGCGCTTTCCTGCTGCACCTTGCAGTAATCTAATAGCGCGCCTTCGCCCGCGACAATCTCCGTGACCGTGTTGGTGAAGGTCGGCTCTTCCGCGAGGCTGAAGAAGGTTTCGATGATGGTCGCCTGGCCGGTCGAGCCCATCAGTATCAGATTGCGAGGATGCGAAACCGTGGTCCGCCCACCACCCAGGGAAACCTGCAGGATGTGAAGGGGCTTCTGCAGCACCGCGCCTTTGGGGACTTCGATGAACGCGCCGTCTTCAAAAAACGCGGTGTTGAGTGCGACGAAGGCATGCGTCCTCGCATCCGCATAGCGCGCGAGATGGCGCTCCAGAACGGCGCCGTGATTCTTGAAGGCCGAGGCCAGGCTGCCGGCCTTGAGCCCCTTGGGAACTTCGCGCAGTTTCGACAGCTCCGGGATGTAGCGGCCGTTGAAGAAGGTGAGGCGACTGCAGCCCAGATCGGCGAGGGGCAGGCGCTCGATACGGCGCCGGATTTCTTCGGTCAGCTTCACGCGGGCGGGTGCGAACGGCAGGGAAACCAGGGGCGCAACGTTCGTGTACTTCCACTCCTCGTCGTGCGTCGAGGGGAACCCCAGCTCGGCAAAGCTCTCGATGGCCGTGCGGCGAAGCTTGGGAACCCACGCAGCCACATTCTCATTGAGAGTATTCTCAAGATGGGTAAAGCTTGAGAGGTAAAGGCCTTCTTGTTCTTTAACAACCGTCATGAAATTCCTGATCCCCTTCGGTCTTTAACAGTTGCCGAAAAACGCTCCAAACATGTCATCCTGAGCCCATTCGCTGCGCTCAGAGTAAACTCCGCGAAGGATCTCAGCATTTCCTTCGCTCACTACCGAGATCCTTCGTCGGTCGCCTAGGCGACCTCCTCAGGATGACAGCCCCGGCGAGTTCTTCAGCACACTTTCAAGAGCTGACAGCCACGCCGGACTCAATAGATTCGTCCAGCCATCCATAGCCCTTGTCTTCGAGCTCCAAGGCGAGCTCCTTGCCCCCCGACTTGACGATGCGTCCAGAGGAGAGCACGTGGACAAAGTCCGGGACGATATAGTTGAGCAGGCGCTGGTAGTGCGTCACCACGACCATGGCTCGCTCGGGCGCGCGCAGGGCGTTGACGCCGTTGGCCACGATCCTGAGCGCGTCGATATCCAGACCGGAGTCGGTTTCGTCCAAGATGGCGAGTTTCGGTTCGAGCACCGCCATTTGGAGGATTTCGTTGCGCTTCTTTTCGCCTCCCGAGAATCCCTCGTTCACCGAGCGACAGAGCAGGGGCTCGTCCATTTCCAGCAACTTCGCCTTCACGCGGAGGAGCGTGAGGAAGTCCATGGCGTCGAGTTCCTCGAGCCCGCGATGCCTACGGATGGCATTGAGCGCGGCACGCAGGAAATAAGTGTTGGAGACGCCGGGAATCTCCACGGGATACTGGAAGGCGAGGAAGATTCCCTCTCTCGCGCGCCCCTCAGGAGACATCTCGAGCAGGTTTTTGCCCTCGTACGTCACCTCGCCACCCGTAACTGCGTACACCTCCCGGCCCGAGAGTACTTGGGCGAGCGTGGATTTGCCGGAACCGTTCGGTCCCATGATGGCGTGCACTTCGCCGGCGTTCACCTGTAAATCAATACCTCGCAGGATTTCCTTATCCCCTGCTTTGGCTTGTAGGTTCTTGATGGTCAGCATTCTCACTCCGTCGTCGAAAATCGAAACCGGAAAATCGAGATTGGTTTTCTCGTAGACATCAAAAATCAGTGTCTGCGCTACCCACGATCAGATGTCGCCCCTGACGGGGCTTGCTTTGCGCGTCAACTCTGTTACCCACGGCTTGCGCCGTGGGCCACATGACATCGCCCCTTGCGGGGCTTTTTTACTATTCACTATTCAGAAGTCATAATGCAGAACTTATGATTTCTTCCGCAGTCCGTCGATGCTGACCGCCCCGGCGCCGCGCACTGCCAGGTACAGAAAGAAGAAGCAGTAAAGCACCGCGGTCTCCCCGTGGTTCAGGATGGGCCAAAAGCCCCCTGAAAAGTGTGCCTTGAAATAAGCCACTGCCATCTCACCGCTCAACAGGAAGGCCATGGGCCGTGCGAAGAATCCCAAGGCTATGAGGACGCCGCCGGCGAATTCGAGCACGCCGGCAGTGAGCATCCAGGGATTATGGAGCATGGGGTGTCCGCCCAAAACCCCAAAGAGCTTCTGCGCCCCGTGGCAAGCGAACAGGAATGCGAAAACAATTCGCGTCAAGGCCAAAGCGAAATCCTCAAGTTTGGACATGGTCGTTGCCCTTTCTCTTTTGCTGCTCCTTTTTCCCGCGGCTCGCGCCCGCGCATGCCGGGTCATAGGAGACCGTGGGCCACATTACTTCGTCCCCTCTGGGCTCAAAGAACTACAAATGCCAAATCGCAAATTCAAAATCAGCCACACATCGATTCACCATTCACTATTCACCATTCGTAATTCATAATTACCCCACGCTGCCTTCCAGGCTCACGCCCAACAGTTTCTGTGCCTCGACCGCGAACTCCATGGGCAACTCGCGAAAGACCTGCTTGCAGAAGCCGTTGACGATGACGCCCACGGCGTCTTCGGTGGAAAGGCCGCGCTGGCGGCAGTAAAAAATCTGCTCCTCGCCGATCTTGGAAGTCGAGGCCTCGTGCTCCACGATGGCCGTAGAGTTCTTCACTTCGAGATAAGGGAACGTGTGCGCGCCGCACTTATCGCCGATCAGCAGGGAATCGCATTGCGAATAATTGCGGGCGTTGGCTGCCCCTTTCAGGATGCGCACCGCGCCGCGATAGCTGTTCTGGCCACGCCCGGCGCTGATACCTTTCGAGACAATCGTGCTCTTGGTGTTCTTTCCAAGGTGAATCATCTTCGTGCCGGTATCGGCCTGCTGGTAGTTGTTGACGACCGCGACGGAGTAAAACTCGCCCACGGAGTTGTCGCCCTGCAGGATGCAACTCGGATACTTCCAGGTGATGGCGGAGCCGGTCTCGACCTGGGTCCACGAAATCTTGGAATTGACGCCCGCGCACTTGCCGCGCTTCGTCACGAAATTGTAAATGCCGCCCTTACCATCCTTATCGCCCGGATACCAATTCTGAACCGTGGAGTATTTGACGGTGGCATTGTCATGAGCGACGAGCTCCACCACCGCGGCGTGGAGCTGGTTCTCATCACGCATGGGAGCCGTGCAACCTTCCAGGTAGCTCACGTAGGCGCCTTCGTCAGCGACGATCAGCGTGCGCTCGAACTGGCCGGTGTCCTTGGCGTTGATGCGGAAGTAGGTGGAAAGCTCCATCGGGCAACGCACGCCCTTGGGGACGTAGGCGAAGGAGCCGTCACTGAACACGGCCGAGTTGAGCGTGGCAAAGAAGTTGTCGGTGTAAGGAACCACCGAGCCCAGATACTTCCGGACCAGCTCGGGATGCTCGCGTACCGCTTCCGAGAAGGAACAGAAGATGATGCCCATCCCGCGCAGCTTCTCCTTAAAGGTAGTGGCGACGGACACACTGTCAAAAACCGCGTCCACCGCCACGCCCGCCAGCAGTTCGCGCTCGCGCAGTGGAATGCCCAGCTTGTCGTAGGTCTTCAGCAACTCGGGATCGATGTCTTCGAGCCGCTTCGCCGACGCTTGCTTGGGCGCGGAGTAGTAGCGGATGGCCTGGTAGTCGATGGGGCCGAACTTCACGTTCGCCCAATTTGGCTCCTGCATGGTCAGCCAGTGCCGATAGGCCTTCAGACGCCATGCGAGCATCCACTCGGGCTCCCCCTTTTTGGCGGAGATGAGGCGAATGACGTCCTCGTCCAATCCGGGGGGGACGGTTTCCTGTTCAATGTCCGTCACGAAACCGTATTTGTATTCCTTGGTCGCCAGAAGTTCGACGTCTGTTTGAGGTGTGGCCATGAAATTTCCTCCTCATTATCCCCAAGCACGGCCCCAAGCGGGGCCACATTAGTCGCGAGCGGTACTTCTAACCGATTACTAAACCCGTCCGGGGCTGTCATCCTGAGGAGGTCGCCCAGGCGACCGACGAAGGATCCCGGTAGTGAGCGAAGGAAATGCTGAGATCCTTCGCGGAGTTTACCCCGAGCGCAGCGAATGGGCTCAGGATGACATTATCAGAGTGTCTTTCAGTCCCCTTCCTACGCTTGCCGAAGCCGCGGTGCGGCCGGAAGCCGTTCCTCGAGCGAGGGCATCTCGCGCAGGCGCTTCACCGTCTCCACCACACGGCCGAGGCAGTAATCGACTTCCGCTTCCGTGTTGAACCGGCCTAGCCCGAAGCGCAGCGGCGTCTGGGCTAGCTCCTCGGGGACTCCCAGAGCTTTCAACACATAGGAGGGCTCGGGGGTGGCCGAGGTGCAGGCCGAACCGGAAGAAAGGGCGACGTCGTTCAGGTTCATCATCAGTGCCGCGAGCTCGACGCCGCGGAAGCTGACGTTCAGATTATTCGGCAATCGATGTTCGAGGCTACCGTTGACGTGAATGCCCTCGAGGGCAGCGAGCAGCCCATCCTTGAGCCGGTCGCGCAGGGCGGCAAGCCGCCACGATTCTTCCGGCATCACCTCGCGGCAGATTTCGCAGGCTTTGCCCAGGCCGACGATTCCCGGCACGTTCAGCGTTCCGGAGCGCAGGCCGCCCTCGTGGCCGCCGCCGTCGAGGAGGGGCGCGAGTTCCACCGGCGCGCCACGCCTCCGCACGTAGAGGGCACCCACGCCTTTCGGCCCGTACATCTTGTGCGCGGCAATGGAGAGCAGATCGATCTGCATGGTCTCGACGTCGAGGGGAATTTTACCGGCGGCCTGCGCCGCGTCGGTGTGAAACAGGACGCCGCGTTCGTGGCAAAGCCGGCCGACTTCCGCGAGCGGCTGGAGGACTCCAATTTCATTGTTCGCCGCCATGATGCTAACCAGGACGGTCCTTTCCGTGATGGCATGCTTCAGATCTGCCAAGTCGACCAAGCCGTCGGGCCGCACGCGCGCGTACGTCACGCGAAAACCTTCTTGCTCGAGCCGCTTTGCGGAGTCGAGCACAGCCTTATGTTCCGTGAGCAGCGTGACGATGTGGCCGCCGCGCTCGCGGTAGTGGTGCGCCGCGCCCTTGATGGCCAGGTTGTCGGACTCCGTCGCGCCGGAGGTGAAGACGATTTCCTTGGCGGTGGCGTCAATCAGCTTGGCCACCTGCTTGCGCGCAGTCTCCACCGCCGTGGCCGCCGCCCAGCCGAAGCGATGGTTCCGGCTCGCCGGGTTGCCGAAGGTTTCGGTGAAGAAGGGCAGCATGGCTTCCACGACGCCCGGGTCCACGGGCGTGGTGGCGTGGTTATCCAAGTAGATGGGAAGCTTCACCGCAGGCCCCCTTCGAGCTGCACCAAGGGGGTACCCTTGCTTGAGAGGCTCGAAATCGTGACGGCGCTCAGCGCGTTCACCAGCGTCTCATTCACCTTTTGAAGCGGCCCCCGCACGGTGCAGCGCGTCATCTGGCCGCACTCACGCCGGTCGGTCACGCAACTGGTGATGAACAGTGGCCCCTCGATGGCGCGAATCACCTCAAGCGCCGAAATCTCCGATGGTCGTCGCGCCAGCGCGTAGCCGCCATTCGTCCCGTGCTGAGAAACCAACAGGCCGTTCTTGGCAAGCTTCTGCAGAATCTTGGCGAGTAATTCGGTCGGGATTCCATAGGCGCGGGCGATCTCATTGGCGCTGCAAGCCGTCTCCGGAGGCCGCTCAGCCAAGTGCCTGACGGCAATCAGTCCGTAGTCCGCCTTCTTGGTCAGCTTCAGCATGTCAATATCCGACTAAATCAGTCGGATATAAATTACCGCCACGCTTGCTCGTTGTCAAGGGTTTTATGAGGATGACGGGGAGGGAGTTTTGTGGCAGGCGGAACCGATTTGTGGTCTGGAGATAGCGCTTGTAGTTTCAGTAAGTTAAGGGCTATGACAAGCCGCCGCGAGGGGCGGCAGCCCGTTCCCCTGAGCACGAGGGTGTGTGTCGACCGCGGGTGGGGCCTTTCGCGAGGTATGCGATCGGGGGCGCAAAAACGAGAACGGGGAACCGACTTCGGCTCCCCGTCTCAATGGTCCGTCCATTTACGCCGTGGCAGCGTCCGCGGAACGTTGCCAGCGGTGCGCACCGCAAGAGCGGTGTGATCATTCAACTGACATATGCGTGGCCGGTGGAGTCATACCTCCTCCCGTCAGCATGCTTTCCATATACTCCTCTGCACGACGAATTGCAAGTCCTTTTGACTGACCCCTCGACCCTGTGCCCGCTGGGACGGGCGTCCCGCGACAGTGTTCTTCATGATGCCGTCGGCGTCCTCGCTAACGTCTGTGAAAAGGTTATTCGCGACGCTTCCTTAGGAGTGGCCGTCCTGCGGGCTGCGATCCCTGACCTCGTGGTAATAGTTCTCCACCAATTTTCGCCCGTGCGGATTGAGGATGCGGAACCGCCCGAGGCCCATTTTCTGCAGCCGAAACTTCAGCGAGGTGGCCACCACTCCCAGCCCGTACTTTACGCTGCGGGCGAAATTGATCGACGACGCCTGGGGGAAGTATTTGGTGGGGCAAGACACCTCCCCCAGGCGATAGCGCAGGTAAATCACCTGCGTCAACAGCTCATTGTCGAAGACAAAATCATCGGAATTCTCTTCTAGGGGCAGGGCTTGGAGCACTTCCCGCGAAAAAGCCCGGTAGCCGGTGTGGTATTCCGAGAGCTTGTAATTGAGCAGGAGATTCTGGAAGAAGGTCAGCAGCCGGTTGGCAATGTACTTATACAGCGGCATGCCGCCGGTCAGCGCCCCGTGGCCGAGAATCCGGGAGCCCAGGACCACGTCGTACTCGCCGTAGGCGATCAGGCTGGCCATGGCGGTGACCAGGCGGGGAGAATACTGGTAATCGGGGTGCAGCATCACCACAACGTCGGCGCCTCGGCGCAAGGCTTCGCGGTAACAGGTTTTCTGATTGCGGCCGTAGCCGAGGTTTTGGTGGTGCACGAAAGTAGTCAGGCCCAGCTCGCGCGCCAATTGCACGGTGGCGTCGGAACTGTGGTCGTCGACCACCAGCACCTCGTCAACGATGTCCCGCGGCAGCTCGGCCGAAGTCCGCCGCAGCGTGCGGACAGCGTTGTAGGCGGGCATCACGACGAAGATTCGCTTTCCGTTCAGCAAGACGTGTGCTCCTCGGGTCCGCGCGTCCCTCCACGACCCCGGCGCTCGGCAGCGCGCGTCGGGCCGGCAAGGAAAATCGCTGCGGACCGGCTCAGGATCGGTCCGGCGACATTAAAGAGTGCGCGGGTCCGGAGAAAAGCAGAGCCACCGATAAGCTGAGAAGCGGACCTGCGATGCTGAAGGCCGCCCTCACCCGCATCGATTAATCCCGCCACCCTGAGATTCGGCACATCAAAGTTCAGCAGGTAGATCGTCGCTCCGAACAAGGCCACCGCTTCGAGCCGTCACAGGCAGATCCGTTCCCCGGGGGCCGATGAAACATATGCCAAGCTGAATGTCTCCTCAAGTCCGGCCATGGGGAGGGGCGCGAAACAGTCGGCGCTCGCGCCGGCGCGCTCAATCCTTGATGGCCTGGTACGCCAGCCGGATGGCTTTGGAGTCGAGGTTCAATCCTCCGGTGGGGTGGAGCTGCCCCATGAAGATGGCGATCAGGTCTTCTTTGGGATCGATCACAAAAGTGGTGTAATAAAACCCGCCCCAGTGATAGGCGCCCACGGAGCCGAGTTCCGTCAGTTGCTTGGGCTCGCTGATGTCACCGAACCCCAGGCCGTAGCCGTCGTCGCGTTTGCCTTGCACGTGGTTTTGACTCATCAACTCTACGGACTTGCGGCTGATGATGCGCACACCATTCAGCTCGCCGCCGTTCAGCATCATCTGGCAGAAGCGGTAGTAATCCTCCGCCGTCGAGCAGAGGCCGGCGCCTCCCGAGAAGTAGGTTCGCGGCCCCCGGTAGGGGTAGTCTGCCGAATAACCGGCGTCGAACTCACCTTCTTTTACGACTTGCCCGTAAAGAATCGGCTGCAGTCCCTTCTCGGGGTAGTAGGTGTACGCCGTGGCCAATCGCGCTACTTTCTCCTCCGGCAGGAAGAAGCAAGTGTCCTTCATGCCCAAGGGCTTGAACAGGCGCTCCTCCAGGAACTTATCGAACGGCATGCCGGAGACCACCTCCACCAGGCGGCCGAGCACGTCGTCCGCCAGGCTGTATTCCCAGACGTCCCCGGGCTGGAAGAGGAGTGGGACCGAGGCCATCTTCTTCACTCCCTCGGCGATCGTTCCTTCCTGCTGAACCAGGCCGGTGGTAACGCCCGCGTCGCGGTAGGCCTTGCTTAGGCGTGCGCCGCCATACGTCAGTCCGGACGTGTGCGTGAGCAGGTGAAAGATGGTAATGGGACGCTTGGCATCCACCAGTGCTCCCGGCGGGGAAGTCTTGTCCTGTGGCCAAGGCGGGTCGAGGACTTTCATGTTTTTGAACTCGGGGAGAAAGTCGGAGACCGGCTCGTTTAGCGTGAACCGTCCCTCTTCATAAAGCATCATGACGGCGACGCTGGTGAGGGGCTTGGACATGGAACAGATGCGGAAGATGCTGTCCGTGCGCATGGGCTTCTTGGCGTCACGGTCGGCATTCCCCACCGCTTTGAAATAAGCAATCTTGCCGTGCCGTGCCACCAGGCTGACGCCGCCGGCGATGCGCCCGTCGTCCATGCTTTTCTGGATGGCACTCGCGATGCGCTCCAAGCGCTCGGACGAGAGACCCACCTCCTCGGGGGCCGCGGTCGGGCTTGTCGCCGTGGCCGCCCGCGAGGCGACGGTGGGGTTGGTTTTGGAGTGCGTGGGCGTCTGGGATTGGACGAAGCCCACTAGAGAAAACAACAAGACGAAGACCGCGAAACCTTGACCGAGTTTTTTCCTCATGCCTGCTCCTTGTGTGACCAGCGAATTCGAACCGATGGAGAAATCGCCACCGATTCCCCTTGGGAACGCCCGCCGGGAGTGTACACCGCGCCGGTGCGTTTTGGAACACTTCATCGATCCTTTAGGCGCATGTGCCAGGGAACTGCGAGGAGCACTGTTTTGGTTCAGGCGTTTCGAGTAAGATAGAGAGGGCGCCCTGCCTGCAGGTCGTAGGGCAATCAGGTTCCTGGTCCAGCGGGGGATGTGTATGTCGTCTGTCATGAAGACGCTCTTCCTGAATCCGCCGAGCTTCGACAAGTTCGATGGAGGGGCGGGCGCGCGCTGGCCCGCGACGCGGGAAATCAACTCCTTTTGGTATCCGGTGTGGCTGAGTTATCCCGCCGGCATGTTACCGGGCAGCCGCCTCGTGGACGCCCCGCCTCACAAAATCACGCAGGCGGAGACGGTGCGCATCGCCAGCGATTACGATTTCCTCGTGCTGTTTACTTCCGTCGTGGGCTTCGAGAGTGACGTTCGCATCGTGCGGCGGATGAAGGAGGCCAAGCCGGATCTAAAGGTGGCCTTCGTGGGTCCGGACGTTCAGACCCGGCCCACGGAGAGCCTTCGCGCCAGCACGGACATTGATTTCGTGGTGCGCGGCGAGTTTGACCATCCGGTAGTGGAGTTCGCGCAGGGGAAACCGCTCGAAACCATCAGCGGTGTCAGCTACCGTAAGAATGGCCAGGTCATTCATAACCCAGCTCGGCCGCTGCTGGAGACCGCGGAGTTGGACCGGCTGCCTTTTGCCACCGAGGTTTATAAGCGCGACCTGACGATTGAGAACTACAACATTCCTTTTCTGCTCCATCCCTACGTTTCCTTTTACACCAGCCGAGGCTGCCCGGCGCTGTGCACCTTCTGCCATTGGCCACAGACCCTTTCTGGCCACGCGTGGCGGGTGCGCTCGTCAGAAAATGTCGTCGCCGAGGTCCGGGAAGCGCTCAAGCTGTTTCCGCAGGCCAAGGAGTTTTTCTTCGACGACGATACCTTTAACATCCGCAAGGATCGGGTCTTGGAGCTCTGTGCGAAACTCCGGCCGCTGGGTTTGCGCTGGTCATGCAATGCGCGCGTTCACAGTGATTACGAAACGCTGAAGGCCATGGCGGAGGCGGGCGCCCGCCTGCTGATTGTCGGTTTCGAGTCGGGTGATCCCCAAATCCTGAAGAACATCAAGAAGGGCACGACCGTCGAAATGGGCCGCGCCTTTGTCAAGAATTGCCGGCAAGTGGGCTTGGCGGTGCACGCGGACTTTATCATTGGCCTTCCCGGGGAGACGAAGCAGACCATCGAGCGCACCATCGACTACGCCAAAGAGCTTGACCCGGAGACGGTGCAGGTGTCCGTGGTTCACGCCTACCCGGGGACGGAGTTGTACGACTACGCTGTGAAAAATGGTTACCTTGCGTCGGAGACACGCGCCGATGAGGGCGGACACCAGTTGCCACATCTGTCTTATCCTGGCCTGAGCGTTGAAGAGATGATGGCGGGGATGAATCACTTCTATGATGCCTACTACTTTCGTCCGCGCGTGGTGTGGCGCATCGTCCGCAAGGCGCTGTGGGATTCCCACGAGCGCAAGCGCCTATATGAAGAGGCTGTAGAGTATTTGCGCATCCGCGCCGAGCGCTGGCGGTACGCCCGCAAAGGCTCTCCTGCGAGTACCCCCGATCCGGCCTCCCCTTCATGACACCGCCCAAAACCTTTTCGGCAAAGACCTTCATCTTGGTGACCCTGCTCGTGGTTTTCGGTTCGGCAGGGAACCTGTTATTTAGCGCGGGCATGAAGCAGATCGGCCCCATCCCTGACTGGTCGACGGCGGCTCTACACGCCGTTGCTGTGAAGGTATTCGCGAGCCTCTGGATCTGGCTCGGCATCACGAGCATGCTGCTGTTTCTTGCGGCGTTCCTGTTGGTGTTGTCGTGGGCAGACTTCAGCTACGTCTTGCCCGCCACCGCTTCCATGTATGTTTTCATTCCACTGCTCGGGCATTTCCTGCTGGGTGAAAGCGTGACGATCCTGCGCTGGCTGGGAGTCGCGTTGATTTGCCTGGGCGTTGTGTTGGTTGGACGCACGCCTGCGAACACGACCAAGAAGGATTGACCATGCGCACCGCGGTGGCGCTCGTGATTCTAGTGCTTGCCGGTACGGGTGGCGACCTTGCCGCCGCGCACGCCATGAAGCGCATCGGCGAAGTGAAGAGTTTCGCTCCCGCCGCGATTCTGCGCGTCCTGGGCCGAGCTTTCCGTGACGGCTGGATGTGGGTTGGCATCGCGCAGATGGCGCTGGCGTTTTGCTCCCTACTCGCCTTGCTCTCCTGGGAAGCGGTAAGCTTTGTGATTCCCGCCACGGCCCTCAGCTATGTGACCGGCGCGCTCGGTGGGAAATATCTGCTGGGCGAGCGGCTGACGCCGCTGCGCTGGGCGGGAATCGCGCTAGTCTCTGTCGGCGTGATGCTGGTCTGTCTTGGGTAGAAGGAGCGCGAATTGTTCCTGACTGCGTTCAAGTGGGCGATTCTCGTGGCGGCAGTAATGCCCTCGGTGTACTACTTGGCGGTCATCTTCTCGGCGCGCCGCTTTTTCCGCCGGGGCAACTGGGCGCCTCGCGATTTCACCCCGCCCGTCAGCATCCTGAAACCTGCCCGGGGGCTTGACCCGGAAGCATACGAAAACTTTTCGAGCTTCTGCCGGCAAGACTATCCCGAATACGAGATTCTGTTCGGCGTTTCGAGCGAGCGGGACCCGGTTGTCCCTGAAATCCGGAAACTGATTGCGGATTTTCCCCGGCTCCCGATTCGCCTCGTGGTCGTGGCGGAGAGATATGGTTCCAACGACAAAGTCAGCAAGCTTTGCGGCTTGGCCCGCGCTGCGAGGCACAGCGTGCTCGTCGTCTCTGATGCCGATATTCGCGTCGGTCCGGGCTACCTGCGGTCGGTAGCAGCGCCATTCCGCGAGGCCCGAGTCGGGGCGGTCACGAGCCTCTACACGGGAATTGCGCCGCCCTGCCTGTGGTCGAAACTGGAGGCCATCAACCTGAGCAGTGACTTCATGGCTGCCGTGCTGCTGGCCCGGCAACTGGAAGGAGTGCGCTTCGCGTTGGGCGCGACCATGGCGGTCAGGCGCGAGTGCTTGGCGGAAATCGGCGGCTTTGAGGCGCTGGCCGACTTCGCTGCGGATGATCACGAACTGGGCAGTCGCATTGCCGCGCGGGGACACCGAGTGGAGCTGGTGAATGCTGCCGTAAGAACGATGTGCACGAACCAGCGCCTGCGGGAATTCTTCGACCATCATCTGCGCTGGGCGATCATAGCTCACCAGTCACGGCCCGTAGGATACTTGGGATATGGCTTCACCCTGGGCTTGCCGTGGACCTTGCTCGCGGTGATTCTTGCCCCTACACGCCTTTGCGCGCTGAGCTTCGTGGCAGCCTATCTGCTGCTGCGCGCGGCCCTGGCATGGACGGTGGGTGTCCAGGGACTGCACGACTCACTGCTGAAGCGCCGGTGGTGGCTGGTTCTGCTCTGGGACGCCTTCTCCTGCATCATCTGGCTGACCAGCCATTTTTGGAACCGCGTCCGCTGGGGAGGAGCGGAATACTATATGACGGAAGGGCGATTGATTCCTGCAGCTTCTCGCGGAAGTAGCCCCTCAGGATCAACGGCGCGGGGAGAGGGGACCGCCGCGCCCTGAGTGACTGAACATGGCGATCGGCCACGGGTCAGAGCGTGCACCAACGCCGGGGGACTTCGCATGAAACGGAGCACTTACCTTGTCGGGCTCATCCTGCTCATTTTCTTCGTTACTTCGTTGCTCACCAACGTCCTCGGGGCGATCATCCCCGATATTATTGAAAGTTTCGGACTGACCCTCACTGCGGCGGCGCTGCTGCCCTTTGCTTTCTTCATTGCCTACGGTGTGATCTCGATTCCGGCGGGAATGCTGGTGGAAACCTACCGCGAGAAGCGCGGTATTCTCGTGGGATTCTCCGCGGGGTTTCTAGGCTCGCTGGCGTTTGCACTCTTTCCGCATTACGGGGTCGCCATCGGTTCGCTATTCCTGACGGGGATGGGCATGGCCACCCTGCAAGTGGCCATTAATCCTCTGCTCAGGGTTGCAGGCGGCGAGGAAAACTTTGCTTTCAACGCAGCGTTTTCGCAACTGGTGTTTGGCTCGGCTTCTTTTCTCAGCCCGCGGATCTATTCCTACTTGGTTCAGAACCTCTCGGAGCCCGCCTCGGACCGAGGCCTGGTTTTGCGGACGCTCGCGCGTGTCGTTCCTGCGAAACTCCCCTGGGTTTCGGTGTATTGGGTTTTCGCGTTCGCGGCCCTGACCATGCTGGCGGTGGTTTCGGCCTCGCGGTTCCCGAAGGTCCAGCGTACGGAGGAGGAGCGCGTGGGCACTTGGGCAACCCACCGAATGTTGCTTCGCAATCCTATGGTTCTTCTCTTCATTGTCACCATTTTCGCATACGTAGGCTCCGAGCAGGGAACCGCCGACTGGATCTCGAAGTTCCTTGCCACCTACCATCACTACGACCCACGCACCACGGGCGCCAGCGCGGTTTCCTGGTTCTGGGGCCTGCTCACTGCGGGCTGCCTCCTGGGGATGTTGTTGCTCAAGTTCTTTGACAGCCGCAAGGTTCTGATCGCCTTCTCGATGGCCACATTGTTGAGTCTCACGCTTGCGCTCTTCGGGCCGGGTTCCGCTTCCGTGGTGGCGTTCCCCCTCGTGGGGCTGTGTGCGTCCGTCATGTGGCCCATTACCTTCTCTTTGGCGCTGAACTCTGTTGCCGAGCATCACGGGTCATTTTCGGGACTGCTCTGTACGGCGATCTGTGGCGGCGCGATCGTTCCGGTCATTATCGGGCGGATTGGTGATACCGTTGGCCTGCGCGGAGGGATGGGGTTCCTGTATTTGACCTTCGGGTGGATCTTGAGCGTGGGCTTCTGGGCGAAGCCCCTGATCACGAACAAAACCATTTCTTCCTGACACGTTTCGGCCGAGGCTGGGGGGGAAGTTTCTTCGCCGTCCATTCGACGGCCTTTGATCTCCGGAGGCTTTCAGGTGCGCTGCTTCCTGCGCACGCTCGTACCTGGGACCCTTCATCCGGGATTTGTTTTTCTGCCGGAGGCGTGGCGTTCATCGAGGGCCGCGCAGCCTGATGACGGCGGCGGCAGTGGTGTACCGGACGATGGCCTTTTCATCGGCCAAGCCCGGCTCAATGTCCTTCAGGAGAGCCGGGTCACCGCGTCGCGCAAGGGCATCCAGGGCGGCCGCGCGAACGACCCAACTCTTATCGGAGCAGGCCCTCACCAGCGCTTGGCCGCTGCGAGGGTCGGGGTCTTCTGAGAGCACCTTCGCTGCCGCAGCCCGCACCGGCGAGACGTCTTCCTGGTGGATGGACTTCACGATTTCCCATCCCATGCTGGCGAAGGGCACAAACCCGATACCCTCCTCGAACCCAAACTCCGCCAGCTTTTTGCGGTCTCTCAGCATTTTTTCCTCGTCCCCTATCAAGCCTTGTCCGCTTTTGCGCTCGCCAAGCAGAATCTCGTAATAGACCTCATAGGCCCGCTTGTCCTGCATGGTCCGCAGGGAGTGAGCAGCCGCCAGGACCACGGAAACCTCTTTGTCATTGAGCGCGTCTTCAAGCTTGGGGACCGAGGAGCGGGATTGCATCTGCCCCAACGCCGTGGCTCCCGCCTCGCGGACTTCCGGAGCGGGGTCGGTCAGGGCTTTCTCGGCCATCGCCACAGCCTGGGAATTGCCCGGCAGCAGTCCTAGGACGTAGATGGCTTCCGAGCGCCTGGTGAAACTTTTTTCGTTTGCCCCGGCCTCGAGAATACTCCAGGCCTTCTGCTCCAGCGCCGGATCGGCCGCAGAGGCTAAGCCCGTGAGAAGCGCGGCGAACAGTATAGCGAGACAGATTCGCATACGTGGTTGCATGGGTCTCCGGTTTCCTTCCTCGCGTAGATGAGCGTCATTCTCGCTCGACACGCGCGAGAAGTCCACCATACCGCATGGAAGTTGGCGTTGCTTTTGCAGGATGCAATCCATAGACTTCAGGTGGGGGCGAATCGGCCGGCGACGCCAGACCGGTGGTTGAACCCACGCGGGAGGGAAGCGACTCAATGAAGGCACTCGTCAAGAACAAGAAAGAGCCCGGACTCTGGTTGGAGGAGGTCGAGGTTCCCCAAATCGGGATCAACGACGTGTTGATCCGCGTGCGTCGCACCGGGATCTGTGGGACGGACCTGCACATCTACCGCTGGGATGACTGGGCACAGAGGACCATTCCTGTCCCCATGGTGATCGGGCATGAGTTTGTGGGCGAAATCGTCGAGGTGGGCTCGAATGTCTCGGATTTCTTTCCGGGCGACGTCGTGAGCGGTGAGGGGCATGTAGTGTGCGGGCGTTGCCGGAACTGCCTTGCCGGTCGTCGCCACCTGTGCGCTCGAGCCGCAGGTGTGGGTGTTAACCGGCCGGGGGCGTTCGCCGAGTATATCGCTCTACCCATGTCGAACATCTGGCGGCATCACCCTTCAGTGGAGGAAGATATCGCCGCGATCTTTGACCCGTTTGGGAACGCCGTCCATACCGCCCTGTCCTTCCCGGTTTTGGGCGAGGACGTAGTGATTACCGGCGCCGGCCCGATCGGACTGATGGCAGCGGCGGTGGTGAGGCACGCGGGCGCCCGCTTTGTGGTGATCACAGACGTCAATCCCTTCCGGCTTGAACTCGCCAAGAAGATGGGCGTGACGGTGGCGCTGGATGTACGGGAAGGCAGGTTGCGCGACGTGCAGAAGAAACTGGGGATGCTCGAGGGTTTCGACGTGGGGCTGGAAATGTCGGGGAACGGGGCGGCGGTGCGGGAAATGCTCGCCAATATGAGCCACGGAGCGAAGATCGCAATGCTCGGCATCCCTACCGGGGAAATGGCCATTGACTGGAATACCGTCATCTTCAACATGCTCACCATCAAGGGGATCTACGGGCGGGAGATGTTCGAGACTTGGTACATGATGACGGTCATGCTGCAATCCGGGCTGAGTATCACTCCCGTTATCACTCACCGCTTCCATTATGAAGAATTCCAAAAAGGCTTCGAGGTCATGAACACCGGCCAGTCCGCCAAGGTCATTCTGAACTGGACCTGACCTCCCGGCCCTCCGGGCTCCGGCTACCTGGGGCGCGCCTTTGTGGACTACATGCGGATCGGAAAGCCGGGAAACTGCCGGTCAGCGAAAACTTCCCCCGAGGCCATTGCTTATGCTCACCCCGCAGGACGCAGACATCGCCGCCGTCATCAGCAAGATCCCCTACCGCATGGCCCTCGCGGGCGGCTGGATCGACCAGCCGTTTGTCTCCATGTACAACCCTGCTCCGCCGGGATCCATGGTGGTGGTTGGGCTCGAACCGACCTTTCGTTTCATGGACCGGAGCGGTATGGCGACCAGCACGCGCGAAGTCGCGCGAAAACTGTGGAACGGCGTGCTGCCGGACCAGGACCCCAGGGAGCTGGTTCGCACCTTGTACGATGCGGAGAACCGAGGCAAAGCAGCGCCTTCCGGCTCGCAGGACATGGCAGGTCTGATTATTCCCGGCATCAGCCGGCTCGACTACGATTTCGCTTGCGAGGGAGGCCTCTTTCCTGCGCACATCGAAACGAACAACGATCCTGCCGTCGCACATTGGCTGGAAGACGTGCTGTACATTCTGCCCGTCGCGCAGCGCCCGGAGCATTACCGTCCTCTCGAGGAAAAACACTTGGACAAAGAATGGATACGCCGGCTGGGCCAGTCCGGGAAGGATTGTTACGCAGCGATTCTGGCCAAGGACGCCCAGGCGCTCGGCGTCTCCCTGAATGAATGCATGCAGTGCTGGAAGGCTATCCTCCCTTGCACCGTCAGGCATCCGGCTATCACCGTCGACTTGGTGGCCATTCTGGGTCATTACCAGTCCTGTTGCGCAGGGGCCATGTATTCCGGTTGCGGGGGCGGCTACCTCTATGTTGTGTCGGAAGAGCCCGTTCCGGGTTCGATTCGCGTGCAAGTCAGGCTCGCCCCGATCCGTCGATAACGGGGCGGAGCGGTTTTACTCGGCCGGGTTCCCTGCGAATGAGGCGGGAGTCTGCGCTGCCCATGTTCCCCAGCCGCCACCCCGCGGCCTAGCGGCCTCTGTGGGGTGCTCAGCGATGGATCGGGGCTCGCGCCGGCAAGTGGCAAAGCATGAAAACCGTCGCGGTCACGGGAAGTTTTGACAACCTGCGTTCGAAGCACGTGCGGTTCCTCCAGGAAGCCTCGAAGTGGGGGAATCTGCACGTGGGGTTGTGGTCGGATGAAACCGTGCAGGCGCTGGAAGGCAAGCTCCCGAAGTTTTCCGAACAAGAGCGCCTGTATCTAGTTCAGGCCCTGCGCCACGTCCACCGGGTAACGCTCATCCGGGGAACGATCAAGCGCCAGGCGCTGCCCCAGATTGACGTCGACCCACCCCACATCTGGGTTGTGGACGAAGCGAGCGACACACCCGAGAAGCGCGCTCACGCCGAATCCCGCCGCATGGAGTATCGTGTCTTGAGAAATGAGGATTTAAGCGGTTTTCCCCTCCCGCCCCTCGTGCCGCCTGCACTCGACTCGGGCCAAAAGAGAGTGATCGTGACGGGTTGCTTTGACTGGTTCCACTCCGGACACGTGAGGTTCTTCGAGGAAGCCTCCGCACTGGGTGAATTGTATGTCGTAGTGGGACACGACACAAACATCAAGCTCTTGAAGGGTGACGGCCACCCCCTGCTTTCGCAGGAGGAACGCTTGTACATGGTTCACTCGGTTCGGTACGTCCGACAGGCTTTGCTTTCGACCGGGCACGGCTGGATCGATGCTGAACCGGAGATAGCCGCTATCAAACCTCACGTCTACGTTGTGAATGAAGACGGCGACAAACCGGAGAAGAGAGCATTCTCGGCTGAGCACGCCATCGAATACGTAGTCCTGAAACGAGTTCCCAAGGAAGGCCTGCCGCGAAGGGAAAGCACGGAGCTGCGAGGTTTCTGATTAGAGGTCACGACCGAGCCTCCCCTCCCGTAAAGTCTGGCGATGCGAATCGTGCGGCCGGTCCCCTAGGGCGAACGACGCGGGCAGGTGGTTCTTCCCGGCGAGACGCAGTTGACGAAGGGATAAACCTGCCGTACGATGCTGCATCCCTGGAGGCTTTGGTTGCGCTTGCGAAAACTGATTGGTGCTGCCGTTCTTCTCGCGTTTCTTTCACCTGTCCTCAAGGCCCAGGATGTTGACTCCGCGGCCATTCTCGAGGCCATGAAGGCGGAACTGGCCCGGTCGCAGCAGACGTTTAAGGGCCAACCCGTCCAGCCTTACTTCCTCAGCTACGAGATCACCGACGATCAGGTGGTGAGCGTCACCGGGGTGTTTGGGAAGCTTCAGACGAGCCGCCAGAGCCGCAGTCGTCAGTTGGATGTCGACCTGCGCGTGGGTAACTCTCATCTCGACAATACCCATGGGATGCGCGAAGCAGCCCTCGAGCCTTCTGCACCCGTCTATGTTCCCATCGAGGCAGACCCTGCCGCGCTGCGCAGTGTTCTGTGGTACTGGACCGACCTCAAATACAAACAGGCGGTCGAGCAACTCACCACGATCACGACGGATGTTCAGGTGAAGGTCGAGCAGGAAGACAAGTCCGATGACTTTTCGCGCGAGCCCGCAGCGAAGCATTTTGACAAGCCCCTCCGTCTGTCCATCGATCGGCAGGCGTGGGAGGAGAAGGTGCGCAAGTACACGGCGCCTTTTGCCAAGTACGGCGACATCTACGGCGCCACCGCGACTTTTCTGGCCGACATCGAAACGCGCTGGTACGTCAACAGCGACGGTTCGGAGATTGGGGTTTCGAAGCCCTTTTATCACCTTTACCTCACAGCGCAGATGAAGGCTGACGACGGCATGGAACTGCCACGCTACGAATCCTTCTTTTCGTTTGAGCCGGAGGGCTTGCCTTCCGACGCGGCGGTGCTCAAGACCGTCGATCAGATGATCAAGGACCTGCGAGTTCTGCGGGTGGCGCCGATTGTTGAGCCTTACACGGGTCCCGCCATCCTGTCGGGTCGGGCGAGCGGAGTCTTCTTCCACGAAGTATTCGGCCATCGCATTGAAGGCCATCGGCAGAAAGCCGAAAATGAAGGCCAGACGTTCAAGAAGAAGGTGGGAGAGAAAGTCCTGCCCGAGAACTTCTTGGTCCTCTCCGATCCGACGGCGCGCCAGTTGGGCGCCGCGGAGCTTGCCGGCTACTACGACTTCGACAACGAGGGGGTGCACGCGCAGCGGGTAACCGTGGTCGACCACGGAGTCTTCAAGAGCTTTCTGATGTCGCGCTCGCCGATCGAGGGATTCCCGCACTCCAACGGGCATGGGCGAAGACAGCAGGGGCATTTCCCCGTGGCCCGGCAATCGAACCTGATTGTCCAGGTCGATCACCCGGTTTCGCGTGCCGAGCTCAAGAGCATGTTGATCGAGGAAGTAAAGAAACAAAACAAGCCTTTCGGACTTTACTTTGACGACATCCAGGGCGGCTTTACGCTCACCGGCCGTTCCATTCCGAACGCCTTCAATGTGCTGCCCATCATGGTCTATCGCGTCTACCCCGACGGCGGGGAAGAATTGGTGCGGGGCGTGGACCTGATCGGCACGCCGCTCACGACCTTCAGCAAAATCGTTGCCGGCGACGGCGAGACGGCGACTTTCAACGGGGTCTGCGGGGCGGAGTCGGGATCAGTGAGCGTGTCGGCCTCTTCACCGGACGTGCTGGTCTCGCAGATCGAAGTGCAGAAGAAGGAAAAGTCCAACGCGCGGGCGCCCCTCCTTCCGGCGCCCATCCAGTAGTCGCGGGTCCGGAACCTGAGGCGGGTGTGCGAGGAGTAGATTGATGCGGAAGAAGATGTTTCGGGGGATCGGAATCTGCCTGCTTGCGGCGCTCACGCTGGCGCTGCCGACCCGTGCTGCGGACGACGTGGTGATGAAGGCCATGCGGGACGAGCTGGATCGCTCCATGAAGCAATTGCAGCTCGAAAAGCTCGACAAGCCCTATTTCATCGCCTACCGAACGCAGGACCGGACCCAGCTTAGCGCGTCGGCCACCTTCGGCGCGCTGCTATCCGGCGGCATCGCGCGCGCCCGCTATCTGACCGTTCAGGTGCGGGTGGGCGACTATCAGCGTGACAACAGCAACTTCCTGGCGTTTCCGCTCCGCGCCAACGGCCTGACCGAAACGCTCCTCCTTCCGATCGACGACGATTACCAGGAGCTGCGGCGGCAGATCTGGCTCGCCACGGATGGGGCCTACAAGGCGGCGCTCGAGACGCTGTCGAGAAAGCGCGCCGCTCTGGAGAATCGCACAACCCGCGAGAACCTTCCCGATTTCAGCCGGGAGCAGCCGACTACCGCGCTGGAACCTCCTTCACCCGTCAAGATGGATCTCGCGCGGGCCGACGCGCTGGTGCGGAACCTTTCCGCGATCTTCCGCCAGCAGCCTGAAATCTTCACCTCCTCAACCAGCCTGGAGGTCAGCGACACCCGTTCCTGGTACTTCAATAGTGAAGGAAGCGTGATCACGCAGGAATCGTCCGCGGCAAACTTTGTGGCCGGCGCGCAGACCCAAGCGGCAGATGGAATGATGCTGCCTGATTGGGTGATGGCATCGGCGCACACGATGGAGGAGCTCCCCAGCGAATCCGAACTGGCCGTCCAGATCCGCGCCATGGCCGACCGTCTCACGCGGCTGCGTCACGCGCCCCTGGTTGACCGTTACACCGGGCCTGTCCTTTTCGACGGCGCCGCCGGCCCAGAGCTCTTCAGCCAGGTCATAGCGCCCAAGTTCCTCGACATGCGCGTTCCGGCATCCGACAACCTTCAAATCGAGACTTACGCCGCGCAGAGCACCAGCAAGTTCCAGGACAGGCTTGGCGCGCGTGTGCTGCCGACATTCCTGAGCGTCGTGGACGACCCCACGCAGTCCTCCTACCAGGGAACGCCGCTGCTGGGCGGTCACACGGTTGACGACGAAGGTGTCCGCGCCCGCCCGACGACGCTAGTAGAGAAAGGCATCCTCAAGACCTTGCTCGCCACCCGCGATCCTGTCTCCGGCGTACCGCAAAGCACCGGCAGTTTTCGCACCTTCGGCGCTCAGCCCAGCAATCTGATCGCGGCCGTCGAGAACGGGAAGAGCGAACAAGAACTGAAGGACCAGTTGCTCAGCTTGGTGAAGCAGCGGAACAAAGATTTCGGAATCGAGGTGCGACGCGTCGGCCGCGAAATCTATAAGGTTTACCCTGATGGTCACGAGGAGTTGGTGCGCCAGGGCCAGTTCGATGGCCTGGATGAGGCCGCTTTTAAAGATCTGGCCGCGGTCTCCCGTGACCTGACCGTCTACACGATTCCCTTTGCCGCTTACGCCGGGCGCCTTTATACAGGGCAGCCCGGAATGCCCCTCGTTTCTCTTGTCGTTCCCTCCCTGCTTTTCGAAGACCTCACGCTCAAACCCACGGCGGGGGAGCTGCCCAAGTTGCCGCTCTCAAAACCTCCCTTTTTCGACAAGTGATCCGACTCTCGCTGTAGCGCCGGCATCCTCTCTGGCACCGGGTTTCGCCCCGTGCCCCCGGCGGGGGCGCTTTCAACTTTTCGACTTCTTCGACTTCTTGACTTTTCTCCAATCCAAGCCCCCCAGGGCTGCGACCTTCAACTGATCGGCCCTACTCTGTTCACTATCGGCATAGGAGAATCCCACATTCGAACACTTGGAGCATGGACTCCGCCCGCGAGACCGTGTAACCTCCATTAAATACAAGGGGTTAGGAAAACTCCCAAATGGCATCCCTCTTGCCTCCGATCCCGCAGAGGGGTATGTGCGTGCTGAATCATGAATGGTAAATTAAGTCATTGAGTGAGCGGGTGATGGAGCCCTTGAGTGATTTAGTGATTTGGCGATTGAGTGATTGAATAAACACCAGGCGGCATTTCACCTATGAATCGCCCGATCACCAAATCACTCATTCACCAGATGGCTCGATGAACCGATGCGAGGGAAACAATGAGTACGCTGCTCCAGGATCTGCGTTACGGATTGCGCATGCTGGCGAAGAGCCCGGGCGTTACGGCCGTGGCTGTAGTCGCACTGGCGCTGGGTATCGGGGCCAACACCTCTATCTTCACCACCGTCAACGCCTTGCTGTTGCACCCGTTTCCATTTGAGCACCTTGACCGGCTGGTGGCCGTCTGGGAAACAGCTCCCACGCAGAACGAAGACCACATCGCACTGGCTCCGGCGAATTTCCGCGACTGGAGGGAGCAAAGCCATTCGTTCCAGGAGTTAGCTGCCGGGCACGGCTGGGAAGTGAATCTCACTGGCACGGGCGCGGCTGAGCGCGTGGATGGCTATCTGGTCACCCCGAGTTTTTTCCCTCTGCTCGGCATGCCGGCGCAGCTTGGGCGCACGCTTAGCGCGCAGGATTTTGAGCCCGGGCGCACCTCCGTGGTGGTGGTCGGGTACGGCTTCTGGCAGCAGCGACTGGGGGGGAATCCCGGCGTGATCGGCTCCCGAGTGCGCCTGAACAGCCAGGAATTCACGATCATCGGCGTGATGCCCACGGATTTTGAATACCCCATGGGCGTTGAGGTCTGGGGGCCGCTGGATTTGCGCCTCGCCGAGCAGGCGGACCGCACGAGTCATTACCTGCAGGTGATCGGGCGGCTCAAGCCCGGGGGTTCGATTTCGCAGGCGCAGGCGGATCTCCAGGCCGTCGCCAGCCGTTTAGCGCAGCAGTTTCCGCAGACCAATGCCGGCCACAGCGCCCGGCTGGTGAACTTGGTGAATGAGCTCCTGAGTGGGTCGCGCGAGTTCATTCTGGTGCTGATGGGCGCAGCGGGATTTGTTCTGCTGTTGGCCTGCGCGAACGTCGCCAACCTCCAATTGGCGCAGGGCAGCGCTCGTCGGAAGGAAATCGCCGTGCGTGTGGCGCTCGGCGCCAGCCGCGCGCGGATCGTCCGACAGTTGCTCATTGAAAGCGTGCTCCAGTCACTGCTGGGCGCGGCGGCGGGGCTGACTTTGGCCTCTTGGGATCTGCAATGGCGGCGCGGGAGCATTCCGGCGTTCATTCTGCAACACATCCCGGGCATGAAGCATCTGCGCGTCGATGGATACGTTCTGGCGTTCACCGCCGCGGTGGCGGTGGCGGCTGGAATCCTTGCCGGGTTGGGATTTGCTTGGCATGCGTCCCGGACCGACTTGAACGAAGCGCTCAAGGAATCTTCGCGCGGCGCCGGTCCCAGCTCATCCTCGCATCGGTTGCGCGGGCTGCTGGTGGTGACGGAAGTTGCCCTGGCCCTGGTGCTGCTGACGGGCGCTGGCCTGATGGTCAAGGGCTTTCGCCATCTGGCGAACACCAACCCGGGCTACGACCGGCGGAACGTGCTGACGTTCGAGATTGCGCTGCCGGAATCGAAGTATCGCGACGAAAGCCAGGTCCGCGAGTTTTACAGCCAGCTCATTGAACGCCTCGGCACGCTGCCCGGGGTGGAAGCGGCCGCAGCGGCATTGAACCTGCCTGGCCAATGGCGCTGGACCCGCACCGAGTACGCGGCGGAAGGCCAGGCGCCCGCGGCTCCGGGCGAGTTGCGCTTGGCGATCATGGAGGCTGTCACGCCGGAGATCTTCCGCACGCTGCGCATCCCGCTGGTCAAAGGACGAGCTCTCAGCGCGCAGGATGGCCCGAACTCGACACGCGTGGTCGTGTTGAACGCCAGCTTGGCCAAGCGGCTCTGGCCGGGCGAGAATCCCCTGGGCAAGCGCGTGCGCTTTGGCGAAAGCGTCGCACCCTGGTGCACGGTGGTGGGTGTGGTGGGCGACATTGAGCCCGGGCCCTGGGACCACACGGGTCCGCCGATGGCGTATTTCCCCCTTTCGCAGGTGACCTACAGATCGCTTTCTATCGCCGTGCGCACCCTGGGCGATCCCACCGCGCTCGCGACCGCCGCCCGCGCCCAGGTGCAGGCCTTGGACCAGGAACAACCGGTATTCGATGTGCGCACGCTCGAGAAGATCATCGATGACGACCTGAGTGGCGTGAAGGTCTCCGCCGACATGATGACGGTCTACGGCCTCATTGCGCTCGCCCTCTCCGCCTCCGGGATTTTCGCGCTCATGGCCTACTCGGTTTCCCAGCGCACGCACGAAATCGGCGTGCGCATGGCACTGGGAGCGCAGCACAAAGACGTCCTCCGGATGGTGGTAGGTCGCGCGCTCACGCTGGCTCTGATCGGGCTTGCGATCGGCGTTCCTGCCGCGCTGGCGCTGACTCGCGCGCTTTCCAGTGTGCTTTTTGGGGTTACCCAAGTGGATACTCAAATTTTCCTGGGGTTCACCCTTCTACTGGCGTTCGTTGCTGCTTTCGCCGCTTACATACCCGCGCGCTGGGCGACGAAGGTCGATCCCCTGGTGGCGCTAAGATATGAGTAAAGCGGTCAGCGGTCAGCAATCAGCGTTCAGCAGTCAGCCAAGAACGGATGGCCACCCAGAAGTAGCAGAACCCCAGTTTACAGAGTAAGGACAACGCCACAGGAAAAACTTGGGGCGCGGCCCTGCAACGTTTATAATCCAGAACTCGCAATTGCCGGGTCGGTGCAGGTCCTAAGAGGCTTACGCACATGAGTTGGTTTCTCAGCCTGGTTCTGGTTATCTGGTCCGCCGTCGTACCCGTTGCCCAGGCTCCGGGAGAAACTGCGATCGAGGCGCGCCTGCCTGCGCTTGCCTGCGCAAGCAGGCAGGCAGGCCGCGCGCAACTGGATGCTGCGCTTAAGCAGGAGTGGGAATATGAGCTTCACGCTCACCCCGAGATGGCCACGCGAATCGGCGACCCTCGATATAACGACCGGCTGAACGATTATTCGCCGGAATTCTTCGCTGCCGATCTCAAGCATGCGCAGCAGGCGCTCCAAACTTTCGAGTCGATCGACACCGCAGGTTTCCCGGAGCAGGAGCGCCTGAACAAGCTTTTAATGGTGCGCAAGCTGCGCGAGAAGATCGAATCTTCCCGGTTCAAAAACTGGGAGATGCCCATCGACCAGATGAATGGAGTGCACCTGGACTATGCGGAGCTGCCCTCCGAGACACGCTTCCGCGGGGTGAAGGACTATCAAGACTATCTCTCCCGCCTGCGCCAAATCCCGCAGGTCTTTCAGCAGATCACCGCGAATATGCGGGCCGGCCTCCGCGACCATCTGCTTCCACCCCGATACCTTCTGGAAAAAGCCGCCCTCGAGGCCCAGGATATTGCCGGAAAGTCTCCGGAAACGAGCCCGTTCACCAAGCCCGTGCGCAGCTTTCCCGCCGGCATTTCAGAGGCTGATCAGAAAACCCTGCACGACGCTGTCGTTGTCGCGGTGAAGCAGGAAGTAGCGCCGGCCTACGCCAGGCTGGCAGAGTTTTTGTGCACCGAATACGCTCCGAAGGGACGCACGGAATATGGCGTCTGGGCGCTCCCGGATGGCGAGGCTCGCTATCGTTTCGCCGTCCGACGAATGACCACGACCGACTTGAGCCCGGAAGATATCCACCAGCTTGGGCTCAGGCAGGTGGTGGAGATCGAGGCGGAAATGCTCAAGCTGGCTCGCCAGCAGGGTTTCAGCGACCTGCCCAGCTTCAACGAGCATATTCGCAAGGACCCGCATCTTTATGCGAGCTCGGGCGAACAACTTTTGGATTTGTACAAGCATTACACGGACCAGATGTATGCCCAGCTCCCCAAACTCTTCACGCGTTTGCCCAAGAACACGCTGGAAGTCGTCCCGATGGCGGAGTATCGCGCTCCCACCGCCGTGCCCGCCGACTACTCGATTGGGGCGGCCGACGGTTCCCGCCCCGGCCGCATCAACGTGAACGAGTATGATCCGCAACACCGGCTGCTGCTCAATGTGGAAGCCATCGCCTACCATGAGGGCGTGCCGGGTCACCACCTCCAGTTCTCGATTGCGCAGGAACTGACGGACCTGCCGGCTTTCCGCAGATTTGCTTCCTACGACGCGTATTCGGAAGGTTGGGCGCTCTACGCGGAGCGGCTGGGCAGGGAAGTCGGCTTCTACCAGGACCCTTACAGTGAATATGGGCGGCTGGAGAATGAAATGTGGCGCTCGGTCCGACTGGTTGTGGACACGGGCGTGCACTACAAGCACTGGTCGCGCCAGCAGATGGTGGACTTTTTCCGCGCCCACACGGCGATGGACGACCAGAGTGTTGAAACCGAGGTGGACCGCTATATCGCCTGGCCCGGGCAGGCGCTGGCTTACAAGCTCGGACAGATGAAGATCGTCGAGCTGCGCGAGCGGACCAGGGAAGCGCTCGGCGACCGTTTTGACCTTCGCGCCTTTCACGATGCGCTGCTCGGCGACGGCCCCCTGCCTCTGGACGTGCTCGAAGACATCATGAGTCGCTGGATCGCCGCGCGGAAAGGCGGCGGACCCTCTCCTCAGTAACTTCAGTGTGGGCAGCACCTGACAGATACTGTGGCGCGTGCGAGTGCGTGGCGTAGAGACAGTAGCGCCGACCTTTAGAGCCTGCCCTGAGCGGGGCGAAGGGTCGGCACGTGCTGAGCTAAAGCTCAGCGCTACAACACGCCATCAACCTGCTAGAAGCCATTGAGGTCCTGAAGCAATTATGGGGTCTCGCGGGCCGCACTGTTGAACTCACTGGAGCAACACCCTATACCGAAGATGACCCCTTTCGAGCGCCATGCCGACTACTGAGATTGAAGTCCCAGTACCAGCAACAATCAGTGAGAGCACAACGACTTTCGGCGAGTAATCCGCAGTTCGCTCCCCCAAGAGAATCGTAAGACTGCAGACCAACTCTCCGGTATGCCAACTACACATCCACTTCTACCCGGGTCGGGCTTCGGAAGCCCACGTTCATGAAAGCCTGTTTCACAGGAGCAATCCGGCTTGGGCGGTCGGAAGGGCTGTGCTCCCTTGTTGTCATCTATGCCAGTTGATTCCGCAACTGCGTATGTACGGACCGGAATCGCATCGGAGGCGCACGTAGGAAACGGGGGAGCCAATGGCCGAGAGCGACCTTACGGCGGGAAATTCATACGGCGCAGGATGTCC
>JBEKAK010000045.1:0-42024 GCA_050018275.1 Terriglobia bacterium
TGCTTCAAAACTCCAATAATCTGCTCCTCCGTGAAACGGCTCTGCCTCATCTCCTGTCCTCCTTCGGGCTTTTATACCCTGGGAGAACTCTCTTTTACACTGGTACAGTTTTCGGGGGGCAGGTCACCCAGGCCCACATTCCGCGTTCTGAGTTCTTCGGTCCGGCATCCAATGAAGCAGTGGTGCAACAACTGCAGAAGCGTGTGGAGGGACTCTACCGAAACAGGTTCATCGTTATCTATTGTGGATGCTGCCCCTGGAACCACTGCCCGAACGTAAAGCCGGCATACGAAGCACTCCGTAATTAGGGTTTCACAAAGCTGAAGGTCCTCTACATTCCCAACAATCTGGGCACGGACTGGGTGAATAAGGGTTACCCCTCTGAAAAGGGTGAGTAGTAAATCCCAGAGGAAGCAGCCTGCTCCCTGATCAGAGCCGTCAACCGCCATCGGAACGCGCACACACGCCGCTCCGCCCGGTAGAACTGCGACGGCTTAACTGGGCGGACCTTGACCCGGTGCAAAGGCTCATCGTCGCCGCCAACGGATCGTCCGCGTGGATGTTTACGCCGGAATGAGGGGTGCGCGCAGCTTGCTCCTGTTCTCCAAATCTGCGCTGAGAAGGCGGTGCGTCCATACGCACTGTCCGCCGAAAAACCCTTGAAGGTATCCGCCAGCACAGATCACCGGGATGCCCTGGAAGGAGCAACCGACGTTGTCTGCACCATTTGAGTGGGCGGGGGCCGCGCTTGGGAGCAGGAGGTGCTCATCCCGAGGAAATATGAGATTTTCCAACCCGCCGGTGACTCGGTCATGCCAGGAGGAATCTCGCGAGCCCTGCGCATGATCCCTGCCGTCTTGGAAATTGCCATTAATCCCGGATTTCCGATTTGAGTCTTGGCGACTGAATCTCTGCTGATCTCCGGCGCCTCTATTTATGTGGGTTTCAACGTGCTGAAGACGCTCCGGAGGTTCACGCCCAGCGGGTGACAGACAAAACCAGCCATTCCAACGTTGCCTCAACGCTTCTCTGAAGGTGGATTTCCAGGGATCACGCGTCACCTCCGATGGAGGCGTCGTTCTGGCGCGCCAGTTGGACGAACGTTTGAGCTTCGGGGATCTCATCGCCCAGCCCGCCACGGCGGGACCGACTCACGGCGATGGAAGAACACGCAGCTCCCGCTGGCCGACCTGTTGCGCCAGTCCGTCTACAGTCGGATCGCGGGCTATGAGGATGTGAACGATGCCGAGCGGCTCTCGCAAGATCCGACGTTCCGGCTGATCGGTTCCGAGAAGATCTGGGAGCGTGGGGCAGCGCTGACCTCACGGCTGCAATCATTCGAGACCGACTTGCTTACCCAAAGAAGAGAATTTCGCCGGGCTGGCCGCGATCAACCGAGAACTGGTCGCCAAGGCGGAAGCGATCAATTTCCCGCAGAGAGTGGTTCTGGACATGGACAGCACCGAGATTCGGGTGTACGGAGAGCAGGAGCAGAGTGCTTACAACGGGCACTTCGAGTCCACCTGCTATCACCCGCTGCTGCTGGACGAGAGCCATCTCACGCGGCGGCTCTTTGGGAGCAGGTTACGGCGTATTGCGGCGCTGCAGTTGCCAATGGGGTAGCCGAAGCTTGGGTGTCAAACCGATCCGTCCGAAAGGACGCAAGAGATGGAGTGGTGTCTGAAGTATCGGCTGCACGAGCGGCAGATCCGGGTTCCGAAGTGATTTCCCGCCCCAGTGAGCACTTTTGAACAGACACGCCGCCGCCGAGGATGGTTTAATCGTCAGCCTGGGGCATTAAGATATGGAAGCCCTGGGTGTATCGTCAGCCACTCGGAGACCCAAAATGGAAATCCCGACTCAGGGTTTATGCCCCTGGCTCAGACGAAGAGTCCGACCGTATTTATTACCTCTGGGTGGTAAGAATTGCGGAGCTGGTGGCTGCGAGGCGCCCTTTCTGAAGCTGTAACTGGATGAAAAACAAGGTGTTCGACTGCGGCACGGTTGGCCCCCGGCGTGCGCTGTCTATCCTTGGGGAAGTGGGTCGCGTGTAGTGCGCGACGCTTCCCGAGGCAAGTTCGGAAGAAGAGAAAAGGAGTGACTAACATGGCGATCGACGATGTTCCAGAACAGCAAGGTGTGCCGACCCAGCCCGCCGGAGATGCGGGCCGCGGCATCAAGTTCATTCTGATTTTCCTCGTCCTCGCGGCCCTGGCCGTTGGGGAAATATACACGATCAGCAGGGTAAGCTCTCTACGCGACGAGCTGGTGACCCAGCAGAACCAGTTGCGAAAGGACCTGACGGCGCAAGTCCAGGATCAGGTCTCGGGTCGTCTGACGGCTATGGAGCAGCAGACCGCACAGCAACTGGAAGCGGTCAAGACGGAGCTCGACAAGGCGGCCAAGCGCGTGGGCTCGCAGGGCGGTGAACTGCACCAAGCCCATGCGATGGTGACGGAGCTCCAGGATCAGCAGCGCAAGCAAGCCGAGGAGATCAAACAGGAACTGGCCCAGAAGGCCGATCAGAAACAACTCGGCGCGCTCACGCAAGACGTTTCCACCAACAAGACCGACCTCGACACGACCAAGAAAGCCGTGAGCAGCTTGGCGACGGACCTGGGTATGGCCCGCAGCGAGCTGGGCACGCTCATCGCACGGAACCACGACGATATCGAATACCTGCGCAAACTGGGTGAGCGCGAGTACTTTGAATTCACGCTCGACAAGAATCATCCTACCCGCGTCGCGGGTGTGGGACTGGCCCTGAGAAAAACCACCGTCAAGCGCTATCGCTATAACATGGCCATGACGGTCGACGATGTAGAAGTGGAGAAGAAGGACTGCATCCGGAACGAGCCGGTCTTTTTCTATGTGAGCGGCTCAAAAAGACCTTACGAAATAGTTGTGAATAAGGTAGAATCCAACCAGGTGAAGGGTTACCTCAGCACCCCGAAGGGTGTCACCGAGGTGGCGGCGCGTTCGGAGGGAACGCACTGACTGATTCCGAGGGGAGGCCCGGTCACCGTGAGCGGGTCTCCTTATCACCTTTCAGGCCCGCACTCGCAGCTCGAATCAAGCTGGACAAAGCGCCAGGGTCCGGCCATGGATTGACCCAGAGGAGGTGCAACATGGTCAAGCGCGCTTTGCTGGCCGTTTTCCTCGCCGCAGCAGGTATCTCACTAGCATATGGAGAAACGCCGGGGAAAGGACAACCGTTCTTCATCCCCGCCGGGACCATCCTGCATTGTCGCATCACCCAGACTCTGACCACCAAGCTGAACTATCAGGGCGACGCTTTCGCCGCCACCGTCTCGGAGCCCGTTATGGTCAACGGCCGCGAGGCGATTCCCGTGGGCTCGACGCTCGCGGGGCGCGTTGCGCGAATGGACAAGCCCGGTCGCATCAAGGGCGTTGGCCAGATGCGGCTGACGGTGGAGCAGCTCAGGTTTCCCGATGGCCGTAACTTCCCGCTCAGCGCGGTGCTGATGACGGCCTACGGAGCGGAAAACGCCAAGGTGGTGGGCAGCGAAGGGCTCGTTAAGGGCCCAAGTTCCCGCGTCCCCGATATGGAAGAGATTGGCGGGGGAACCGCCGGAGGCACCCTGTTGGGATTGCTCTTCTATCATCCCTTCATTGGCGCCACCTTCGGCGTCACGGCGACCACCATTGATCGCTTGCGCCGCCGCGGCAAGGATCTAACCATCCCGGCGGGAACTCAGCTCAACTACCAGTTGACGAGAGCACTGGAGATCTCTCACAGCGCTGTGCAGACCAGCGCCGTGAGCCACTTTCGCAGCGCAGGCAACTGAGGTCCTCCCTGGGCCGCATTCCTGCCCCACTCCTGCGGAGGGTGACGCGTCTCTAACGGGCAGGCCCGGGAGACGTCGCCCCTTCATCTTCTCCCCTCCCTGCAAGGCTACAGGCTCCCTTACGGCGCCGCAAGGCGAACGGAGGAGGAGCTTCCGTTCATGAATTCTTGGCCACGAAGTCCAGAACCTGCTCGTCAATTTTGTCCCGGACGCGGCGAAAGACGTTCATCCGTTGAGCTGGCGAGCCTTCCGCTGCTGCCGGGTCCTCCAGACTCCAGTCCAGGTACCACAGGGCTCCCGGGAAAACCGGGCACAAGTCCCGGACTTTGTCGCAAACCCTGACCACGTAATGGAAGGACTGGTCGAGGAATTCGGCGACGTCTTTGGAGCGGTGGCCGGAGATATCAATCCCCACTTCCTTCATGACTTCCACGGCAGAGGGGTTCAGTTTGCCAGGCTTGGCTCCTGCGCTGTACACCTCAAAGCGTTCCCCCGCATGGTGCCGGAGGAAACCCTCCGCCATTTGGCTTCGGCAGGAGTTTGCTGTGCAGAGGAATAGCACCTTGGGTTTGATCATGGTCATTCTCTCTTGGACCGATGCCCAGAGATGTCGATCCCGACTTCCTTCATCGCTTCAATCGCCAGAGGATTAACGCGGGACGGGCTGGTGCCCGCACTGCGAACTTCGACGGCCCCCTTCGAGAGCGACCGGAGAAGCCCCTCCGCCATTTGGCTCCGAGCCGAGTTACCAGTACACAAGACAAGAACTCGCACAGGGGAAAGGCCCTCTCAGCGTTTTATCGGATAGTTGGCATTGGCTCGGCGCATAAAGGAAACGCCAAAAACCCGAAGGATTCAGCTAGTACTGGTTATCGGAAACCAGTCCCGAGTTCGGTTGCAGGCCGCGCAGATGGAGAGCATGACGGGCACTTCCACCAGCACGCCCACCACTGTCGCCAGCGCCGCTCCCGACCCTGGGCCAAAAAGCGCAATCGCCGTGGCCACGGCCAGTTCGAAGAAATTGCTCGCACCAATGAGAGCTCCGGGAGCCGCCACGGAATACGGGACCTTGAGGAAATGCATCAGTCCATATGCCAGCGCGGCATTGAGGTACACCTGCACCAGAATAGGCACGGCGATCAGCAGCACGTGGATGTACTTGCCCGTGATGTTCTCTGACTGGAAGGCGAAGATGAAAACGAGCGTGGCCAGCAGCGCAAGGGTTGTTATTGGTGCGAATTTCGGAAGCAGGCTCTTTTCGAACCACTCTTTCCCGTGCCGGTGGATGAACCAAGCCCGCAGCGAGGCGCCAATGACGAGAGGAATGACGATGAAAGCACCTACCGAATAGAGTAGCACCCTGAACGGGACGGTAAGCGAAGAAGCTCCGCTTACCAGAAACCGGACAATAGGCGCAAAGAGGACAAGCATAATGAGGTCGTTCACCGACACCTGCACCAGTGTATAGGCGGGGTCGCCGTCGGTCAGATAACTCCAAACGAAAACCATGGCCGTGCAGGGCGCCGCGGCCAGGATGATCGTCCCGGCGATGTACTGGTCGGCTTCGCCCACGCTGATCCAGTGCGCGAAGACAAGGCGGAAGAATAACCATGCGAGGAACGCCATCGAAAAGGGCTTGATGAGCCAATTCACCACGAGTGTCACCAGGAGCCCGCGCGGTCGTCTCCCAACATTTCGGATGGAGGTGAAGTCCACTTTCATCATCATGGGGATGATCATCAGCCAGATGAGGATCGCGATAGGGGCATTAATGTGGCTGCCTTTGCCAAATTCGAGACGTCTCAGAGTATCGGTCAGACCGGAGACCAGCTTCCCGAGCAGTACTCCGGCGATCATGCACACCGCCACCCAGGCGCTCAAATACTGTTCAAAGAAGTTGAGCCTCTTTTCCGTGCCTTCAATCGCTGTTTGTCGCATCGAAATCTACTCCAACTCGCCGGTCACATCTTGGAGCTCACCATGCGGGATTCAGAGCTACCGCGGCGCTAGTGACGCCCGGTTCCCACGGCTGGTGCAGCCCCAGACTCATCGTTGCACTGTAACCGTGTTCCGGAGAAAGCGCTTTGTTCACATCAAGGCATTCGTGAGCCAGGTGGTCACCTCAGCCGTGGTGGGGATGCGTCCGGCACAAACCACCCTTTCGTTGATGACTAGCCCGGGTGTCGCCAAAATCTGATATTTTTTGATCTCCGAGAATTCGGTTACTTTTTCGATTCTAGCTTCCATTCCCAGGGTGGTTGCTGCCTGCTGAGCAAGCTGCGCCACCTTGACGCAGTTCGTGCAACCAGGGCCAAGCACTTTAATCGATAACATTCAAACCTCCATGTTGAGGCATGCGAGCATAGCTACTTTCTTCATGAGATTATCTTGACTACCGGATCAACCCGGATCTCGGATTTGACGGAATTAGCAACGAGGCTGTACTTCTGCGCCGATTCGAGCGCCCGCCGCGCGCGCTTCTCGACAGCGGGTCTCTCCTCGTCCTTCGCGCGAATGACAATTCTGGGACGAAGCAGAACCGAGGTGAAGAATTCCGTGCGATCCAGCTCGATGAGTTTCGTGCCCTCAGCGTCGCAATCGTACGAGACCAGGTCCAGCTTGAACCGCTCGACAGCCCAGATGAACATCATCATGACGCAGGTGTTGACGGCGGCGACGAAGGCATCTTCGGGGGTTAACACACCGGGGTGCCCCTGCACGTCGGGCGGGGCTGAAAAATCCATCTCCGGCCCATTGCCCATCTGGATATGCCCCCAGTGTTCCCCTTTCCAGCTAACCCTGGTGTGATACGTGGCAGTTCGCGACATCAATTTCCCCCACGACAGAAGGCGGCGTATTCCTCCGTAACCGCCCGCGCGTAAGCGGACTCTTCTTCATCCGGGATCAGATTGTAGATTCTGACCGCCTCGATCAGTTGGCCTTTCGTAGAGTCGCTTGGAAGCTTTCCCGCCTCGCGAAACTGGGCAAAAATGAGGGGGAGCGCAATGAGCGTGACCTCCCGCCCCGCGACGCGCAGAACCTGTGAGGGAATTCCAGAGCCACATGAGCAGGCGGCCTGTCGAGGTTTGGATTCTTCTTGAGGCGTGGAACCGTCGACCGGCCCGCCGCTTCGGCGATCCCACTTGAGGTCCAGCAGGTGGTCCACGTGCCGTGCAATCTGATCAGCAACATCGCTTACCGCTTGCATTCCTGCCCCGCTCAATCGACGCGCGCTGCCCAGTGCGGCAGAGTTTGGGCAGGCTGAATCGCTGACAACGATACTTACCGCCGGTTTGTCGCTATACATCTCCGTGCCGCGCGCCGCGCAGCGCTTTTCGCAACCATCCACGGTGATCGTCGGGTGGAAACGTGCGAAGGCGCGGTCACCTTCCCCGCCCGCCAGGAATAGCGGCAGACAGATCGTTACGGTCTGTTGCGGTCGCAGGGACTCCAGCACTTGGCGCACCGCCAACCGGGTGATGGTGCCCTCTGGGATCTCTTCCCCCGAGCAGGCGATGAGGCCCACCTTTTTCTTGGGCAGTTCAGGCATGGGTCACCTCGCCCCTCATGTTGTCCACCAGTTCCTTGACCTCCTCGGCCAGCGCGTGGGCCAGTTTATGACCACTTTCGTCGAGTTCGGAGATGCCGGAGGGCTTTAAATCGGGATGGCGGCGGCACACGTCCAGAACCTGCAAACCGTGCGCGACTGTGCCTCCCGCCCCCTCAACAACTTTGGCGGCACACGCGCGCACGCAGCCGTCAATCGCTATGGCCCCGGCGCTGGAAAGCTCGGTCTGCGGTTCCTTGTCCCCCAACACCAGTAAGGCAAGAGGCATTAGTTGCGTCCGCTCTGGACACAGCTCCTCGGTTACGATATAGGCGCCTTCTCTCGCCACCGAACCGAGACTCTTTCCAATCCCGCTGCACGGCACAATCAGGACTTTCTCTTTCATGCTTTTAGCTCCGCTTCTGCCTGACCTTTGACTAGTGCCGCATAGGTTTCCGCATCCAGCAAGCGGGCACGGTCGCGCTCCCAATCAGCAAGGTCCACCACCGCCAGCCACCCCTTGCCGTAGGGATCTTGATTGATCAGCTCCGCAGCGTCTTCGAGGGACGGATTGGCTTCAACCAGAGTCCCGTTTACGGGTGCGGGTAAGCTGACATTGACTTTCACTGTTTCGATTTCGGCGAACTCGTCACCCGATTCGAGGGTTGTCCCAACGGGTTTGATGTTTGCAGAAACGGCGTCCCCGCTGTTCTGTTGTGCAAAGTCAGACAGGCCCAGTCGTGCACGGCCGCCTTCGAGCTTCACCCAAACGCCCGCTTCGCTAAAAAACAAACCCGCCGGAACCAGAAAGGTGAACTTGTCGACGGTTACTTTCAAAATTTCTCCCGGCATGGACGACTCCAAGGCGAAATGATTAGCGCCCTTCACTGGGTAGGGTATTGGTCTTATGCCAATCCACCCGTAGCTGAATCGAATACTTCAACTTCCAACGAGCATGCCCCCTGGTCACGGGCGTACTTTCCCGGAGGCCAAGCCGTCAGGCTTGGATTCCCCTCATTTCACGGCGCGCACGGTAACGCTGGCGAACCCGTAGTCCCGTCCGCGCAGGTAGTCGTAAGCCACATCCTTGAGGACGCTAACCGAACTGAAACCCGCGCGGCGTATCACCCGGAGATATTCTTCCCGGTCGAGAGCTCCGGCCACGCAGCCCGACCACTGTTCGAGGTCCGTGCGGATCGAGGCTGGCACGTCGCCGAAGGAAACAATGTCGGAAACCGAGATCTGGCCTCCCGGCTTCAGCACGCGAAAGGCTTCCGCAAAGACCCGAGCCTTGTCCGGCGCCAGATTGATGACGCAGTTCGAGATGATGCGGTCCACCGTGCCCGATTCCACGGGGAGGTTTTCGATTTCGCCCTTGCGGAACTTCACGTTCGTAAAGCCGCCGCGCTCGGCATTGGCGCGCGCCTTTGCGAGCATGGCGTCGGTCATGTCCACACCGATGACCTGGCCCGTCGGACCGACGCGACGCGCCGCCAGGAAGCAGTCCACGCCCGCGCCGCTTCCGAGGTCGAGCACCGTCTGGCCGGGCGCCAAGTCCGCGTCCGCCGTCGGGTCGCCGCAGCCCAGTCCCAGGTCCGCGCCCTCGGGCAGCGCCGCCCGTTCCCGGGGGTTATAGCCTGGCGTCTGGGTGGAGATGTTGTAAAGGTTCTCCGGCGCCGCCTTCGCCGTGTTGCAACAACTCTTCATTTCCCCCCGCGCGATGGCCGCGTAATGCCTCTCTACAGCTTTCTTGATGGTCTCGGAATCCGTTCCCTGTGGTTCTTGTGACATTGTCTCTTTTCCTTTCAGAATGATTTCCGCCGCGCACCGCCGGTATGAGGCCAGGCGTCGCTCACCCGGCGTCACCCTGCGGCATCCGGCCGCTGGGCGGCGTGCCCAATTTCGCTACTGGGAACCAGCCCTACGCAGCACAAGCCGCCGCGGCGCAACTTCAAGCGGCGGCTGGCGCGCTGCTCGTCCCGGCGAAAGTCCTCGCGCTCCTCGCGCAGTTGATCGATAGCCCGCAGCAAGGAACGGTGATAGGGCTTCAGATCCCGCGCCACGCGGTAGTAAACCCACTTCCCCACCTTGCGATCTTCCAGCCAGCCCGCTTTGAGCAGGATCTGTAAGTGCCGCGAGACGTTGTACTGCGGAAGCTCCAGCGCGTCTACCAGCTCGCAAACACAAATCTCGCCGGTCTGCGTCAACAGGTTCACCAACCGCAAACGCGTTGGGTCGCCGAGGGCCTGAAAAAGCTCAACCTGCGCATCCATAATAGCTCACATGCGCTATTATGCATATAATCGCCCGCCGTGTCAAGTACTTCGAAAGGCTTCAAAGATGCATGGGAAGAGCCGAGTCTTGAGACACCCCCCGCCGAGCGCGTAGCCTGATGAGTAGGGCTTCCGAAAGGCGGTACTCTCCAGCCACGCTTCTGTAACGCCGTTTCACCTGTGCCGTTTTAGGGGAGGACGGGACGGCCGCCGTCCATGTCTTGGGTAAAGCGGCTCTGTGCCCGCGCGGCGCTGGTGAGAGACTCCCACTTGACTCACTTTTCCGAAGCCGCGGTTGCTGACGGCAGCACGTCCACGGTAAAGCCCGATGGCAGCTTCCCCGACCGGTAGACGCTCTGGGTGGCTTTCTGGAAGTTGGAGGGTTGCGCCTGATCGCCCCGCTACGGCGGTGAGGACGCCATCGCGGCAGTCCCTCGCGGGCGGCGGCGGAAGTGTTGCATGACCAACAGCAGCAGCCCGATCACACCGAGCAAGGTCACCCCCGTCCATAAATAGAACGGAAGATACTCCCTCTGGAAAATCAGGTGAAACCCGAACAGCAATTGAGTCTGTGCGAGAAAGGAGGCGAGCTCGCCGGCCTCGCTCCCGTCACCCGTGAGGATGGCGAGCTGGAAAATCACCCAGTAAGGGCGATAGGTCACGTACAGAGGGGCTGAGGAGAGCAATAAGCCGGCCGCGCCGGTCAAGCCAACCACCGCGGCCACTTGCTTGGCGCGGGGAACACGTGACCCCATGCCCCGGCGGCGCGTGATCGGGGCCAATGCGCTCATCCCCGCGAGCCCGGCGAAGACGTAGGGAGAGGTCACGCCGTTGCGATCGGCGCAGAACGCAGTCATGCTCTTGGGCTTATTTTCCTGCCACCGCCCGGCCCACACGCCGCATCCAGGCCAGTTCGTCTTCGGTCATCGGACCGAGCCGCAGGGCTTCGAGCGCCTGATCCATTTGCGCCGCATCCGCCGGGCCGGTCGGACACACATCCACCTCCGGCCGGGTCAGGACGTAACGGTAGCAGTCAGTGGCTGTCGGCACGCGCTCGTTCTTGGGAAGCCGATGCCCGCCGTTGAAGAATCCCTGGAGCGATGCTTTGCCGAGCAGTTGCCCCCAACTGGTGGCGGTAAACGACACCAATCCAGGCCTGCCTGCCCAGGCAGGCCGGTTCGCGCCCGGCAGGTGCGGAAAGATGTCCTTTTCGGCACCCGGATGCGCAGCGTTGTAGCGGAAATGGACGACATCGAAGTCGCGCCGGGCGGCAAGCTGGGGCACCAGCGCGCGCTTGTGTGTCGAAACCGCCAGAAATCGCACCAAGCCCCGCTCCTTGAGCCGCTGCGCCGCGTCGAGGATTCTTGGCGCCACCGGCTTGTTCCACATCCCGAGCAGCAGGATGTCAGCATGATCGAAGTTCAAAGCCCGCAGGGCGCGCTCCAGGCTCCAACCCAATAGTCGCGCAACCCGCATGTACGATTGGATGACCAGCACGAACCGGTCGCGTTGCGGTCGCAGGCGCTTGAGTGCGGCGCCGAACGAGTCGGTCCGGCTGCTGCCCCAATAGATATAGTTCACGCCGCGCTCGAAGGCCCGCTCGACGGCTTCTCCCGGCGCTCCATAACTGGCGCTGATTCCAAGCCGTCCTACCTCCCGACCCGTGCGCCCCAAAAGCGCGCGCTCGAAACCTCCAGGCTGTGTTTCCGCCATCCCTGCCCCCGTCCTTTGGGAAAAAGTGTGAACCGCGGAATGCGCATGCGTCGAAACCCGCAGACATCGCAGAAGGGCGAGAGCGGGCACCCCGGCTCAGCCGGGCGGCGAGTAAAACCGCCTGGGGTCCAGCCAAGGGGCGGGTCCATGACCGCCGTCAAGGGGGTGCGCACTGCGGGCCCACGCCCGTAGGAAGCGAATGAGCTGTGTCCGTCTTTTCCGGCTTGCGGAAAACAGCGAAGAGAGAATGAACCCCTACGCGGTCGAAGAAGACTCTGACCGCACGCTCACGCGAGCTGTGGCACTTTGGCGATCCGATGACCTGATCATCCCATCACGACCGAAGCGCTCAGCTCCCCAGAGCCTCGTGCACCCGGCCGACCATGGCGGCGGAGGGTGTCAGCGTCTTGTCGCCCTCGTCCTTCCACTTTGACGGGCACACCTCGTTCGTCTTCTTCGACATGTAGAGGTTGGCTTTGAACTTGCGCACCAACTCGTCGATGTTCCGCCCAAGGTTGTAGTAGCCCACCTCCGAATTCATCAGCACGCCTTGCGGGTTGATGATGAAGGTGCCGCGCAGAGCCAGTCCGGTGGCCTCATCATAAACGCCGAACAGCCGAGCCACCTTGCCCGTGGGATCGGCTCCCATGGGGTACCGGACCTGGGCCAGTTCCTTCTCGCTGCGCTGCCACGCCAGGTGCACGAACTGGGTATCTGTGCTGACCGTGACCACGTCGCATCCCATCTTCACCAACCGCTCCTGCTGCTCTGCCAGAGCAGCGAATTCGGTCGCTCAGACGAAGGTGAAATCGGCGGGATAGAAGAAGAAAACCGTCCAGCGCTTCTTGTCGATCTGCTCCTGCAGGCTGAACTTGCCGAAATCCTGCCGGGTCGGTTCGTAAGTCGTGAGTTCGAAGTCGGGCACTTTCTGGCCGAGCTTGAGGACTTCTGTCATGGCATCGTTCTCCTTGGGTCGCAGGTATAAGGTTCAGCAATCTGCGTGAGTAAGACAATCCATCCTACCGGATACTCTCCAAAGGCACAATTTCGCCGCACTCGCCCAACGCGCCACTGGGTGCGACCGGCGGTTTCAAACGCCAGTCGCGCGCCAATCCCGTCACACCTTCTCGAGGGCCAGTTCCAGGTCGCGGATGATGTCGTGCCAGTCCTCCAGACCGATCGAAACCCGGACGCCCTCCGGGTGCATCCCGAAGGCGCGCTTCTGCTCTTCAGGCAGCGCTGCGTGGGTCATCGAAAACGGGTGCTCGATGAGCGTCTTGATCTGTCCCAGGCTCACGGCCAGGGTGATCGAATAGGCATGCTCGGCCAAGTAGTCCACCAGCTTCTCCGCCCGGGTCTGCTTTGCATTCTCACCCTTCAGGACGAAATACACCATGCTGCCCGGCGCGAACTTGCCATCGGGGTTGATCATCTGCCGTTTGGCCAGCGCCTTTTGCGAGAAGCTCTCGGCGCCGGGGTAGCTCACACTCGCCACCTTGGGATGCTTGCACAGGAAGTCCGCCACCCGCTGCGCGGTCTTCTGCATGTTGGTCATGCGTGTGGCGAGCGTGGGCAGGCCATACACCAGGATGCCCCAGGCGCTGCGCGGGGAAAGGATGCCGCCAACATCCTTGCGAAACAGCATCACCGAGTTGTACCAATCCCGGGAAGCGATCACCGCGCCGCCCATGTCGGTGCCGAAACCTCCCAGCCCCTTCGTCAGACTCTCCACCACGATATCCGCGCCCAGCCGCAGCGGCCGCTGGCAGTAAGGCGTGGCGAAGGTGTTGTCCACGATCACCAGCACGCGATCTTTCTCCTCGCGGCTTGCATTCACTTGGTCCGCCACGCGCCGGACGGCCGCGATGTCAATCAACTCCATGGTGGGATTGATGGGGGTTTCAAAGTAGAGCACGCGAGTCGCCGGCGTGATCTCCGCCGCGAGCGATTCGGGATGCAGGAAATCGACGAAGCGTACCTGCACGCCAAAGCGCGGCAGCCAGTTGGTCATCAGACTGTAGGTGCAGCCGTAAAGAATCCGGTGGGCTACTACTTCCTGCCCCTGGCGCAACGCCGTGCCCAGGGCCGCGCTGATGCTCGCCATGCCGCTCGCGAAGGTCACGCAAATCTCCCCGCCTTCCGCGTAGGCCAAGTTCTCTTCCAGCATCGAGCGCGTAGGCTCATCCAGCCGGTCGTAGATGTAAATTGGGATGTGGCCGCTCAGGGCCTCGTCCGCCGAGGCGAACTGCACAAAACCGCGTGCCCCGCGTTCGAGCGAACTCAGCCGGTACGCCGTGGTGTGCGAGACCGGCGGCACCACGTGATGGTTGTAGTCCCACTTTTTGCTGTCAAAGTTCCCGTGAATCAAGTGCGTGCGCAGCTTGTAATCCTCTTTCTTACGATGCGGTTTGCGGGTCTCCATAGATATGCCCCCTTGCACGACTTTTCACAACCTGAGAAAGGCTAGCACGCTACCTACTGGGACGGGAAGCGCTTTGCGGGGACGCGACTTTCTGTCCACAGTGTCGCGCAGACTCCTGCGGCGGAACCCGGGCACCAAATGGCTCGATGGAATACTTACTACCTGACGGGGCGTAATGATTAGTTGTGGTCCGCTCGCGTTGCAGCAAACCATGAGAAAAGAGCGGTGCCGAAGGCGTTAAGCAAAAAAAGGTGTATGCTGTGCCCCTCGTGTGAAAGGCTGAGAGCGCCGCCCAAGCACCGGAGGCCGTCTAGTGAGAATCGTCAGCATCGGTGAAGTCTTGTGGGACGTGATCGGGAATAGGGAATACCTGGGTGGAGCGCCGTTCAACTTTGCGGCCCACGCCTCCCGGCTCGGGCACACCGTATTCTTTGTGAGCGCCGTGGGCAGGGACGAACGGGGCGGGCGGGTCCTCGCGCGCATGTCGGAAATGGGCCTTTCGACGCGTTACGTCCGTGCCCTCAAGACATACCCGACGGGCGTCGTGACGGTCGAGCTCGATGCGGCAGGTCAACCGCAATTTACCATTCATCATCCCGCGGCTTATGACGCCCCGGAGCTTGTCGATCGCGACGTGGCTGAGCTCCTATCCCCGAAACCCGATTGGATCTATTTCGGAACCTTATTCCAGATGAGCCCGCAAGCGAGAGATCTGACCTACAAGCTGATTGCTTCCCCCGGCGGCGCACAGCTTTTCTATGATGTCAACCTGCGTAAGGATTCCTACGAGACGCCCCTGGTGCGTGAGCTGATGGCGCGCGCCCAGGTGGTCAAACTGAATGAAGATGAGGCTCGAGTCATCGACCCGATGTTGGGTCGAGCCTCGCGGTCTCTCGAGGATTTTTGCCGTGGCTATGCCCGCGAGTTCGGTTGGGAGTCGGTGTGTGTCACCCGCGGCGAGAAAGGCTGCGTCCTACTGGTCGGCGAAGAATACGTCGAAGCGAGCGCCTACGCCGTGCGGGCACAGGACACCGTAGGAGCGGGCGACGCTTTCGCTGCCGCCTTCGTGCATGGCCTGGGCATGCGTTGGTCTCCGGCGGAGATTGCGGACTTCGCCAATCGCCTCGCGGCCCTGGTCGCCAGCCGGCCCGGAGCCATTCCACCCTGGACCCTCGAGGAAGTTCGGGCCCTCTCAAAGCAATCCGCGCCTTCGCCGGCAGCTTGACCGCGCGCGCCCGCGAGGCGGGGAAAGGTCGGGGCACGGCGGAACTTGTCCCGACTGCCTTCGTCGGGAACCGTGCCCATGCGGGGTATGCTCAAAGCATCTCAGGGGCATCTACGCTCTCCCAGGGGAGAGGATGCCCGAGGTACAGGGGCCGGTGAGGAGTTTCTTCCTTGCCCGCGAAATCGTAGACTCGAAAAGCAGGGCCGGCGATGTCCCGCGAATGTTGATTTTCACCGGGCTTTACGGTCGCGCTTCAAATACCAGATTGAAAGGCGTCTCGGCAGCGCGGCGGAAGCTCTTGAACCCACCTTGGGTCACCACGTCGCGCAGTCGCGCCTCGCCCGCTTGGGCGCCCAGTGCCAAGCCCACTTCCTGGGCGCGGGACGCGGGCGTGCAGACCATCGTGGAGGCCGCGTAGAACACGCGCCCCACGGGATTCAGATTCTGCTCGACGCGATCGTGCGCGAAGGGCTCGACGATCATCCACGTCCCATTCGGCGCCAGCGTCTGGCGTACGTGGGCCGCCGCCCCGGCGGGATCGCCCATGTCGTGCAGGCAATCGAAAAACGCCACCAGGTCGTACCCCTTGCCCGGGAACTCCTTAGCCCACGCCACCTGGAATCCCACCCGGTCCTGCACCCCCGCCTTTTCCGCGTCCTTCCAGGCATGCTCAACTGAGGGCGCGTGATAATCGAAGCCGACGAACTGCGATTTCGGGTAGGCCTTCGCCATCAGCAGGGTTGAGGCTCCGTGCCCGCAACCCACGTCCGCGACCTTGGCGCCGGCCTTCAATTTCGCTTCTACGCCGTTTAGCGCCGGGATCCACGAACTCACCAGGTTGGCGGCGTAGTTCGGCCGGAAGAAGCGCTCAGTGCCCTGATATAGGTCGGCGCAGTGTTCATGCCAGCCCACGCCGGTTCCGGTTCGAAACGCCTCCGTGATGCGCGGCTCATCCTTGATGACAGCGGCGATGACTTGATAAGCTCCCGGCAGGTAAACGGGGCTGTCCTCAACTGCCAGCGCAAAGGCCTGCTCGTTCGGCAGTGTATAGCGTTCCCTGGCAGCATCGTAGGTGACGAACCCCCCGGCGGCCTGGGCGTTCAGCCACTCACGCACGTAGCGTTCGTGGGTGCCGGTCTTCCCGGCCAGCTCCGCCGATGTCATCGGCCCCGCTCCTGCCATCGCCTTGTATAACCCTAGCTTGTCGCCGATGAACACCAGGGCCGCGTTCATGCCTGCGCCAAGTTCCCCTAGGGCTTGTCCCATAAACTTTTCGAGCTTGGCTTGATCGATTTGCATAGTTCCTCCTCCACATGGACGTTAAATGAAGCAGGAATGAACCTAGCGCACCGCGGCGCGGAATTAAATCCTATATAAGCTGAGAACCTGGGATTGTGCCCTTACTGCAGGAACGAGTGTACACCACACGCCTTGCCTAAGCAAGCGCCAGCTTGCCGGGGTAGCGGGTCAGCTTGACACTAAGCGGCAGAACCCTACTCGCCGCCAAGAGAAGTACGGCTCAGAGCCCTTCCAAGACCTTCGACAATTCCGGCAGCGACGTGATGCGCGGGCACTCGGCCTGCGGGTAGGCGCCGACTTGGTCGATGAGCACGCCGCGCAAGCCGGCGAGTTGTGCTCCTCCCACATCGGTCGCGTACGTGTCGCCCACGAACACGGTCTCGTGCGCCGCCGCTCCCGCGCTGCGCAGTGCGAGGTGGAAGATCTCCGGATTCGGCTTCTCCACGCCGACGATGGCGGAATCGAAAACCACCTGGAAGTGGTCGCGCAGGCCCGCGTGCTGCAGTTGATCTTCCATCGTGCCTATCGAATTCGAAATGACTCCGAGGAAGTAGCCCTGCTCGTTCAGGGACGCGAGGTAACCCGGCGTCTCCGGCATCACCACGGACCAGGAGCGAATGTTGCGGAACCCCTCCGCCACTACGCGAATCAAGCGCGCGTGCTCGTGCTCGGGCGCGCCGATCAAGCCCATCAGCGCTTGCAGGTACTCAGCCCAGTAATAGTGATCGATGGTGCGCGGCACCTCGCCTTTGCGAATCTGCGGCCACAACCAAGCGTCGAGCTTCTGCTTGGCGACACGCTCGGCGGCGTGGAAATCCTCCACGCGCGCCGGGAAGCCCTGCGCGGCGAGGTCGCGAGCCCGTTCGTCGAGGCGCGGATAAAGCAGCGTGTTGCCCGCGTCGAAGAAAATGGCGCGAATGTGTGATGATTTCATTCCCTCTCCTTGCGAGTTCCGCATTATAGCAGCCGTGCGCCGTTCCCTGTCACCGGGGAATTGCCTTGACCCATCCCAGACTTACCCCTAGATTAAGTAAATGGGCCCTTCGCGGAGATCTAACCGTTATGGAAACAAGAAATGTGTGGGGGGTAAGGATCACTCTGCGGCTCGCCCTCGGCTTGGGCTTGGTCGCGGCCTGCGGACAGCTTCCTCTCCGTGCAGGGCAAACCGCGCCGAAACCTGCGGAAGAAAAGCTACCTGCCAAAACCCCTTCTGAGGACGAAGGGAAGGCGCTGCAAGAAGCTTTCCGGTCGGCGGACGGCAATCCTCAAACCCTCATCAAAAACCTGGAAAAATTCCTGTCGCGCTTCCCCAAAACTTCCCGGCGCGAACTCGTTCTGCGCACGATTTGCCGCGAGGCGATGGAAGCCAATGCTCCGGGCGTCACTGTGAAATACGGTGAGATGCTGCTGGAGATGAGTCCCGCCGACCCGGGTCTGCTTTCCATGCTCATCGAGGCCCTGGAGCGGCAGAACGATGCGGCCAGCCGTGCTCGCGCCATCGATTACGCCACGCGCCTGATTGCGGTCGGTGAGAAGCTACGCGATCAGACTCCCGCCCCGAAGTCCTCGGAAAAAGGCGGGCAGGAGAAATGGGCTCAGCGCCTCGCTGCCGTGTATACGCATCGCGCCATGCTTTATGAAGATTCCGGCGAGCTCGACAAGGCCCTAGCTGATTTTGAACAGAGCTACCAGGCTTATCCCAGCGCCCGCGCCGCCGAACACCTGGGAGATGTGGCGTCGAAGAAAGGCGATTCCGCCCGGGCCGTGGATTATTACGTCACGGCATTCGTCTTTCCGGAGAAGGATCCCGACCCCGCCCATCGTCAGGAGATTCGCCGCAAGCTGGGCAGCGCCTACGTGGCGCTCTACCATTCCGAGAAAGGTCTGGGAGACCTAGTCTTATCGCGCTACGACCAGCTCATGCAGCAGCTCGCGGCGCGCTTTTCAAACGAGTACCCTCAGAATGCCGGCCGCCGCGACCCTTTCGAGTTCATACTGGAGCGGACGGATGGCACGCCGCTGCGCCTGGCGGATTACCGCGGCAAGGTCATCGTGATGGATTTCTGGGCGACCTGGTGCGGCCCCTGCCGCCTGGAAGGCAAACTCTTCGAGCGCGTAAGGGAAAACTTTCGCACGGAATCCGGCGCGACTTTTCTGGCCGTGAATGTGGATGAGGATCGCAGCGGCGTGCCGGCTTTTCTCAAGGAGGAAGGCTGGACCGTGCCGGTGGCTTACGCGCTGGGGCTGGATCAACTGCTCGGTGTGGGCGGGCTCCCCACGGTGGTGATTTTCGACCGCCAGGGCCGGGTCGTCTATCGCCAGGAAGGTCTGGACCCGGAAAGTTTCGTCGAAGAACTCGACAAGCGCCTGCACGAAGCTCTCCAGCACCCCGCTGCGGCCACCGGCGCTACGTCGCCGCCCGCATAATCTCCTCGCAGAGTTTCCGCTTCTGGTCCTCGCTCAGGAACGAAGCGCGCGCGGCGTTTACGCATAGGCCGGTGAGTGTCTCCCGGCTGAACCCGAAGTAGCGGGCGACTTCCAGGAATTCTTCCTGCAGGCTCGTTCCGAACATCGCGGGATCGTCGGAATTGAGCGTCACCATCAATCCTGCCTCCAGGAACTTCGGCAGCGGGTGGTCTTCGAACCGCGCGATCAAGCCCGTGGCCACGTTGCTGGTAGGGCAGACTTCCAAGGGAATCTGCCGCTCGCGCAGCAAGGCCATCACGTGGGGATCACGGATGGCAGAGAGGCCGTGGCCGATGCGTTCCACGCCCAGCAGTTCTATAGCATTGCGAATGCTTTCCGGCCCGCAAGCCTCGCCGGCATGCGCCACGCCGTGAAGCCCTCGGTCGCGCGCTTCTCGAAAGATGTCCGAAAAAAGTTGCGCTGGCCCGCGCTCCTCGTCGCCGCCGATCCCAAAGGCCACTACGCCCCGCGAGCGGTAATGCCCCGCCCAGCGCAGCACCTCGCGCACATGGTCCAGCCCGAAGTGCCGGACCGCGTCGAAGATCCATCTTACCCGCACGCCGGTGCGCGGCTCCGCTTCTTCGGCGGCCCCGGCCACAGCCTCGAAAACCGCGTCCAGGGATTGCCTCTTCCACAGCACGACGCCGGCGGCGAAGATGATTTCCGCGTATTGCACGTTCTGTTCGGCCAACCACTCGATCAGTCGCATGGTTGCCAGTGCGTAGTCCTGGGGCTTCTCGAGCAGCAGCGTCACGATTCCAAAAGCCACCAGGAACTCCCGAAAGCTCCCGTAACGGTAATGCTGCGTACGCCGCTCGCTGATCCATTCGCCCACTTTCTGTCTGAGTAGGCTCTTGTTCTGCGAGAGCTCGCGCAAAGTCTCGGGCCGCACCGCGCCCTCCAAGTGCACGTGCAGCTCGACCTTGGGCAGTCGGGTGATGAAGGACTGAAGCGAAAATTCGAGGTCGGGCATGGGAATCGCCTGAGCCAGCTTGGGCCTGGCGGACAGCCATTTATGAACCTGCGGCTGTCAAGATGCGAACATTGTCAAAGGATCATCGCGCGGGGAGTTGAGGCCGGCCGGCGTTCAGCCACGCGGTGTACCAGTAGGAGCCAGCGTCGTGCGCCGCCACATTGATCTCCCGCACCACGGTCGCTCCCACCAAGCCGTAGAATCGATCGAAGTATTCGTCGGTGTAATTCCGCAGGCCTTCCCGCGCGCGCAGGTCCGACCACACGATCAGATTCACCCAGGTGTTGGCCTCCAGGCAGGATTGAAAGGCGAATTCCGTCGGGTCGTTGATCTTCACGGCGTCTTCCGGGTGCATGATAAAGAACTTCGAATACCGATCGAGGAGGCGAATTTCAAATCGGTCCTCCAGCCCCGCCTGCTGGGTCAACTGGCCATCGAAATTCTGCGTGGTGTGCAACGGGTCATGCGCATCCGCCACGTAATGCGCCAGTGCGGCGGCATCCAGTTTGACTTCCTCCCAGTTCCCGGTCTTCATCGCCTTGGTCAGACGCAGACTGAATTCGCCGATCTGCCACGGCAGCACGCCATCCCGATTGATGCGCCCTGAGCTGAATTGTTCCGTCGCGCGCTGATAAACATGCGGGAGCGTCAGGTAGGGGAAGATCCCGTACTTGTCCAGGTAGATGTAATGCCGCTTACGCTCGAAGCGGTCTGTCCTCATCAACTCGTCGGGGTCATTCGCGTGCGCAACCAGAAACGGCTGGTTGTTTTGAAAGAAGGAACGCATTTCCGGAGGAAGGGTCTGGATGGCCCAGGTGTTGACGATGTCGTGCGCGGTGGGACCCCAGGCGCACACAAACCCTGGGCAGGTCAACCATAGCGCCAGCATCGCGAGCAGCAGAGGGAACAGCCTGCGTAACATGACCGCCTTGAGGACCTGAGAAGATCTACGCTCCCTGCAGAGCCTCATCGGCGGGGGCTCTCCAGGGCCAGGCACAAGCCAATTGATTTTAACGCATTTCCTCCCGCCTGTCGTTGCCCAGCCCTTGATCGCAGGCCGCCCGCGAGTCGGCAATTCCCGCCGGAGAAGTTCCCGGCGCGGCTCTTGCGCTCGTTGCCGGACGCTCACCGCGCAGGATCCACGTTCACCGGAACAGTTCCCGCCGCCGCAGCCGCCTGTGCCGCCCGGCTGAATTCCGAACGGTGGCGGCTGTACGTGACGTAGATCGTCAAACCGATGACCAGCCACACTAGGAAACGCACCCAGGTTTCCACCGGCAGGCTGGCCATCAGGATCATGCAAGAAAGGATCGAGAGAATGGGCACGACGGGAACCCAGGGCGTGCGGAACGATCGCCGGCGCTCCGGTTGCGTCCGGCGCAGCACCAGCACACCCAACGAGACCAGCACGAACGCGAACAGGGTCCCGATGTTGGAAAGATCGGCCAGCGTGCCGATGTCGAAGATGCCGGCCGGAATGGCGACGAAAAATCCCGCCACCCAGGTGCTCACATGCGGCGTGCGGAAGCGCACGTGTACTTTGGAAAAGACCCGCGGCAGCAGGTGGTCGCGCGACATGGCGAACCACACGCGCGCCTGCCCCAATTGGAAGACCAGCATGGAGCTGATCATCCCCGTCAGCGCGCCGATCGAGACCCACTTCATCACGTTCGGCAGGCCGATCGCCACCAGCGCGTTGGCCACGGGAGCGGCGTTACGCAGCGTCGGCCAGTGCTGAATTCCCGTCAGGACCAGCGCCACGGTCACGTAAAGCGTGGCGCAGACCACCAGGGAGGCGATGATGCCGAAGGGCACATCTTTCTGTGGATTCTTGCACTCTTCGGCGGCGGTCGAGACGGAATCAAATCCGATGTACGTGAAGAAGACAATCGCTCCGCCCGTCAGCACGCCCTGCCAGCCGTTCGGCATGAAAGGTTTCCAGTTTGAAGCGTGGATGAAGCGCGAAGCGGCAATAATAAAAATCAGGATCGCGGTGATCTTCACGCACACCATCAAGTTGTTGGCGCCCGCGCTTTCGCGAATCCCGATCACCAGGATCGCGGTGAGGATCATCACAATGAGGAAGCCCGGAAGGTTGAAATAGGCGCCCGTGTATTTGCCCCCCACGAATAGCGGTTCCATCATCTGGCGCGGCAACTCAATCCCAAAGCCGCGCAGGAGGCGGTCAATGTAGGCGGAGAACCCGACCGCCACGGCCATATTGCTGACCGCATATTCCAGAATCAGGTCCCAGCCGATAATCCAGGCCAGAATCTCACCAAGCGTGGCGTACGCGTAAGTATAGGCGCTGCCCGCGATAGGAATCATGGAGGCGAGTTCCGCGTAGCACAGCCCCGCCAGCGCACAGGCGATCGCCACCAGCAGAAACGACAGCGCAATCCCCGGCCCCGCGCCCGGTCGCCCGGCGGTCCCAAGCGCTTTCGCTCCGTGAAGCACGGCATCGATCAACGGCGCCTTCAGGATCGAATGCACTTCCAGGACCTCGCCCGCCGCGGCGGTGCCGGTCAAAATGAAGATCCCGGTACCGATGATGGCCCCGATTCCCAGTGCGGTCAGCGACCACGGCCCCAGCGACTTGCGAAGCTGGTGCTCGGGCGATTCCGCCTCGGCAATAAGCTTGTCAATACTCTTCTTCCGGAAAAGTTGGCTCGCCAAAAGGCTCCTCTGTTCAGAACGCTCGGGGGCACTCGCGGCAGGAGATCAATCGAGTCATCGCAGACTGGACGTCTTCTCGATCACGCCAACCGGCGATAACTCTCTCACTCCGTCCGCCTGCCACTCGTCACTGCGCTTCTATTTCCGCCGCGGCGGGGCGCCTGGTCCCTTCTTCTTGACCTTGGGCTTGCGAGAGCCGCGAGGCTCCGTCCGCTTCGGTTTGGGCGGCTGCTTCTTCCGCGCCGCGCGCTTCAGCTTCTTGCGTTCTTCCTTGTCCTTGATGTTTTTTGTGTTCATAACCACCGATTCCCGTAGGGTTGAATTCAAACTTTTTCGAGCGCCGCGTAGCGCTCCACCAATTTCTTCTGGCCGTAGCCAGGAAAACTGATGGTAAGTTTTGTGTCTTCGCCGTCTTCCTCACAGTCAAGAACCGTGCCGATCCCGTATTTCGGATGCCGTACTTTGCTGCCGAGTTTCCACCGCGGGGATTGCTGCCGGGTTCCTCTCCGGCCGAATCCCACCTGGCCGCCGGTCGCGCGTCCGCGTTCGCGCAGGAATCGCTCCGCGCCGGCGACAGAGTTTACGGCATTTTCCCAAGTCGTGCGAGCTTTTACTGCGAAGACATTGCCGCTCAAGGATTCCAGCAGTTCGCCCGGCACTTCATCCAGGAAGCGCGAGCGCCGGCTCCCCTCGAAAGAGTCCTTGCCGTACGCACGTCGCTGCCGCGCCCAGGAAAGGACCAGCCGATCGCGCGCCCGCGTCATGCCCACGTAGCAGAGTCGCCGCTCCTCCTCGAGGCCTGCCTCATCGTTGAGGGAAAGCTTGTGCGGAAACAAACCTTCCTCCATCCCCACCAGGAACACGACGTTGAATTCCAGCCCCTTGGCGCTGTGCAGAGTCATCAGCGTGACGCGCGCGCGTTCGTCGTAATCATCGGCGTCGGAGACCAGCGCCGAGTGGTCCAGGAACTCTGCCAGCGTGATGCCACGCTCTTCCGCTTCTACGGCGGCGTTCACCAGTTCCTGAAGATTCTCGATGCGGTCCTGCGATTCCGGCAGATTCTCCAGCTTCAAGATTTCGACATAGCGGGTCCGGTCGAGGATGCTCTTGAAGAATGGTCCCATCAGCAGGCGCTCCCGGTCGGCGATCAGTTCCTTCAGGAGCGCGTGGAAACCTTCCAGCGCTTTGAGCGCCCGCGCCAGCAGTTGCCGCGCGGCGAGTTCCTGCTCGAGCGCCTCCCACAGGCTCAACTTCTGCCCGCGTGCGGTTGCTTCGAGCACCCCGAGCGTGGCGTCGCCGATGCCTCGCGCCGGAGTGTTGACGATGCGCAGGAACGCCGCCGTATCCTGCGGATTGCTCGCCAGGCGCGCGTAAGCGAGCGCGTCACGGATTTCCGCGCGCGCGTAAAAACTGAACCCGCCCACCAGGCGGTAGTCGATGCCATGGCGCCGCAGCGCTTCTTCCAGCACGCGCGACTGCGCGTTGGTGCGGTAAAGCACGGCGAGACTCCAGCCGGCGTCCTGCGCGAGGGCGCGGGCGATTTCGCCGGCCACAAACTCCGCTTCCTGCTCGTTGTTCCAGGCTTCATAAAGACCGATGTGGTCGCCGCCGCCGCGGTCCGTCCACAGGGTCTTTCCCTTGCGCGCCAGGTTGCGGCTGACCACCGCCGTCGCCGCGTCGAGAATCTTCTGCGTGGAACGATAGTTCTGCTCCAGCCGGAAGATCCCGGCCTGGGGGTAATCCCTCTCAAAACTCAAAATGTTCTGAATATCCGCGCCGCGCCAGCGATAAATGGACTGGTCCTCGTCGCCCACCACGCACAAATTCTGATGAAGCAGCGTGAGCTGCCGAATCAAATCGTATTGCGTGCGGTTGGTGTCCTGATACTCATCCACCAGGACGTAATGGAAACGCCGGCTGTACGCCTCGCAGATTTCCGGAGCCTGGTAAAAGAGCTCCACGGTTCTCAGCAGAAGATCGTCGAAGTCCAGGGCGTTCGCCTGTCGCAGTTTCAACTCATAGCGGCCAAAAAGCTGGGCGACTTTCTCAACTGCGTCGTCCGGCGCCTGCCGGTACATCTCCTCGGGCGCGAGGCCGCGATTCTTCGCGTAGCTGACCTGCGAGAGCACGCTGCGTGGCGAAGCGACCTGCTCTGAGAGGCCCAGTTCCTGGATGCAGGTTTTCATCACCCGTTGCTGATCGTCCTCGTCGTAGATCGAAAAATCGCGGCTGTAACCGAGGCGCTCGATGTGCCGTCGCAGCACGCTGACGCAGAAGGAATGGAAGGTGGATACATGCGGAGCGCCCGGGCGCAATTCCACGCGGCCGCCCAGCAGTTTGGCCACGCGCTCCTTCATCTGGTCCGCGGCCTTGTTGGTGAAGGTGACCGCCAGGATGCTTTCGCGCGGCACGCTCTTGGCTTCAATAAGGAAAGCAATGCGGTAAGTGATGACGCGCGTCTTGCCGCTGCCGGCGCCGGCCAGGATGAGTAGCGGCCCCTCGGTTTGTTCTACGGCGGCGCGCTGCTGGGGATTGAGCTGGTCGAGCAGATTGGACATGCAGGTCCGTGAGGGAGGACGCTTCTCCCGCGGGCGAAGATTATCGCTGAGCCCGAGAACTCATTGTACACGATGCGCGAACTCGTCCACAAACGTTCGCGCAGTGGCCTGACCCGGCATACCTCACTGGGCTTGTCAAAACAACTCCTGCATGGCAGTTATCCCGAGGAGTCCCCTGCCCCTACCCTACTAAGCAGGTTGCTCCCTGCGCGCGAAGGTTTCTCCTCCTGTAAGTAGTCCCTCGGCGCCCTCCGTGGCCAGCAGAGCCTCAACACAGAGGTCGCGGAGAACTTCGTCTTGGCTGCGGCCAACGACCGTGCTGCGCCACCCGCCTCAGCGAAGAATCCTGCGGGGCCGCCATAATGACACGTGATGCCTTATAATCCAGATTGGACATCAATAATGCCACGGGAGCCAGATAACCACGATTGGGAGACGTTTCTTGGCCGGCGATACATCGAGGGTGATGTGTCGAAGTCCCAGGCGGCGAATGCAGGGAAGACCATCCTCCTGACGGGGGCTGGCGGCTCAATTGGGTCTGCCTTGGCGATGAGGATCGCCGCGTCCGGCCCCCGGCTTGTGCTCCTTCTCGAGAGCTCCGAACAGAGCCTCTATCAAATCCACAGCGATCTGAACGGCCTCGCGCGCGGAGCGCCACATATCCCCATTCTCGGCGACATTGCGGATCGTCCGTTGATGGACGCCATCTTTGCGCAGCACCGCCCGGAAATTGTTTATCACGCCGCAGCTTTCAAGCACGTCCCGCTGATGGAAGCCAATCCCCTTGCGGCGATCCGGAACAATGCCCTTGGCACCTTTGCGCTGGCCAAGACCGTCGCCCAACACGCGGCCGAGAAGCTAATCATGATCTCCACGGACAAGGTTGTAAATCCGCGGAGCGTGATGGGAGTCTCGAAGCGGGTGGCGGAACTTGTCCTGATGGCCCTCTCTAACGAAAAGACGCGGATGAACAGCGTCCGGCTTGGAAACGTGCTGGGTTCCCGAGGCAGTGTAGGCCTGCTCTTCCTCCAACAGATCAGCCGGGGCGGGCCGGTAACGGTGACCCACCCTGAGGTGCGCAGATACTTTCTTACCCTGCGTGAGACTGTGGGGTTAGTATTGACGGCCGCCTCTCTGGATTCATGCGGACGTATCTGGGTTCCTGAACTGGGGCCTCCTCTCAAGATCCTGGACCTGGCAGAACATTTGATCCGAAATGCCGGCCTCACGCCGGGCGACGACATTCCGATTGCCTTTATCGGCTTACGTGCAGGCGACAAGATGGTAGAGCAGTTGGTCTCGACACGAGAATCGAGGGAGAATGGGGCCAGATGCGGACTTCGCCGGGTTACAGGCCCGCAGTTGTCGCTAGGCGATTTGGAAACAGCCATTGCGGAACTCACGGAGAGTTCGCGCCGGCGCGACCTCGCGGCTCTGATTCGAGTGCTCCGCAGCATCGTTCCTGAGTACCAGCCAAGCGCAGCATTACTTGAGTTGTCAACAGATCCGGAGATCAAGACAAACCACGCATGACCAGGAAAATCGCTGTCCTCACCACCTCCCGCGCCGACTACTCTCACCTCTACTGGCCTTTGCGCGACCTCGCCGCGCACCCTGGAGTCGACCTGCGAGTCGCCGTGCTCGGATCGCACTTGTCGCCGGAATTCGGGTGCACGGTCCGGGAGATTGAAAAGGATGGATTCCGGATCGATGCGCGTATCGAGTGCCTTTTGAGTTCCGACACGGACGTCGGGATGGCGAAAACCATCGGCGTGGCCACGCTGAGTCTCGCCGATGCCCTCGGGCAAATGCGCCCGGACTTGCTTTTGCTGATCGCGGACCGGTACGAGCTGCTGGCCCCGGCTTCAGTGGCGCTGGCATTGCGAATTCCGATCGCGCATATCGAAGGAGGAGAGATCAGTGCGGGCGCCATCGATGATGCCGTCAGGAATGCCGTCACCAAAATGAGCCACATCCACTTCACGGGGACGGAGTCAGCCCGCCTGCGGGTCATCGCGATGGGCGAAGAGGAGTGGCGTGTCCACCGGACCGGCGCCCCCTCCTTGGACCATCTCCGCCGCCAGACTTTGTTCACTCGTGAACAATTGGAATCCCGGCTGCAGTTGGATCTCGGCCGGCCCACGACCTTGGTGGTCTACCACCCCGTCACCCTTCTTCGTGACACGACCCAGGAAGCGGAGGCGCTGTTTGCCGCGCTTGAGTTGCTGCCGGAGCAGATCCTGTTTTGCTATCCGAATTCGGACGCCGGCAGCCGGGCTCTGATCGAGCGGACCCGGTCCTTTCTCTCCGGGGGCAGGCTGGGGTGTTTGTTCGTCAATCTGGATTCGCTCACGTACTGGAGTCTCCTCGGGCAAGTGGACTTGTTGCTCGGCAACTCGAGCAGCGGAATAATGGAAACGCCTTCGTTCGCTTTGCCCACGGTCAATATCGGGCTGAGGCAAGAGGGCCGGGAGCGAGCTCGCAACGTTTTGGATTGTTCCCCGGACACCCAATCCATTCTTGAGAGGGTTCGACTGGCAAGAAGCGAGGAGTTCCGCGGGTCGTTGCGAGGGATGACCAACCCTTACGGCGACGGGCACGCGTCCGAGAAGATCGTGCGGGTCCTGACTACCGTTCCTCTGTCACCGGAACTTCTCATCAAATACCCACCCTCAGCCGCCAAGGCGCCAGCGTAAATGCGAATACCTCTCTCCTCCCCGGACATTGGCGAAAGTGAAATCCAGGCGGTCACAAGTGTGCTGCGCACCCCCCGGTTGAGTCTTGGACCGAAGCTCGAGGAATTTGAGAACTCTGTGGCAGGGTACACGGGGGCGGCGCATGCCATTGCCGTGAACTCGGGAACCAGCGGGCTGCACTTGTGCATTCGGGCCCTGGGCATCGCCGAAGGCGATGAAGTCATCATGCCGTCGTTTGCTTTCATTGCCGTCGCTAACGCCGTTCGGTACGAAAGAGCCATCCCGGTCTTTGTCGATGTCGATTCGGAAACCTTGAACCTTGATCCCGGGAAAATCGAGGCCGCGATCACTCCCAGAACGCGCGCCATTCTCGTCGTGCATACTTTTGGATGCCCGCCAGACCTGTCACCCATTTTCAGCATTGCTCGGAAGCACGGCCTCTTGGTCATTGAGGACGCGTGCGAAGCCATCGGCGCGGAGTACGAGGGCCGCAAGGTTGGGCCGCTCGGGGACGCGGGAGTGTTTGGATTTTATCCCAACAAACAGATCACCACAGGCGAAGGCGGAGTGATTGTAACTCAAAGCTCGCAGGTGGCCGCGCTCGCCCGGGCGCTGCGCAACCAGGGACGGTCCAAAGCGGGCGAGTGGCTCGAGCACGGCGAACTGGGTTACAACTACCGTCTCTCGGAAATCAGCTGCGCACTCGGGATCGAGCAATTGAAGCGACTCGAGTCCATTCTGAAGAGAAGAGATAGGGTCGCGCGTGAGTACCATCGACGGCTGAGTGGGAATGCCGAGCTGAAGCTGCCACCCGTGGACGTGCCCGGGCGCAGGATCAGTTGGTTTGTTTACGTTGTCCGGCTCGGCGCACGCTTTACGCAGCGGCAGCGAGACTGGATTTGGAGGGAAATGGCGTCACGCGGAATTGGCTGTGGCAGATATTTCGCTCCTATCCACTTGCAGCCGATCTATAGGAGCCCCGCAGGTCCAAGGCATGACCTATCGAACACGGAGTGGAGCGCAGCGCGCTCTCTTGCCTTGCCATTCTTCAACAACTTGAAGCCGGCAGAGATTGACGAAGTCTGCCAGACGCTGCAGGAATTGATGCAGGCTGCGCCAGATTGAATCCGAGTCCGCAGGTGGCGGACACGACCCCCGGCGCGACGTCAATCGTCGTCCTTCCGCATCTCGCGGCGAATCGTGGCGGGGTCATCGAGTGGCGCGCCCGGCCGCGCGTTCAATTCCAGCCCCGGCTCGTGCACTTTGGTGGGGTCAAAAATGCGCACATCGCTCGGCAGCGCGTCGTAAGGCGTGAAGTTGGGCTGATCGATGAAGAAATCCGCGAGGTCGGTGGCGGCTGCGTCGTACTGGTTGAGGTAAGGCAGGCCGAAGATCAAATCAAAAGTCTTCAAGATGCTGGCCATGCTCGTGTGCACGTGCGAGACGCGACCGCTCGCCGCATAGGGGCTGATGACCATCAGCACGCTGCGATGCGCGTCCACGTGGTCGCGCCCGCTCTGCGCGTCGTCTTCCGTTACAAAGATCGCCATGTCCTTCCAGAAGGGGCTGTGCGAAAACAGTTCCAGCAATCTGCCCAGCGCCAGGTCGTTGTCCGCAACGTAAGAGGCGCGGTACGCGTACCCATCTTCGGGCCGCGGGTCTGCCGTGTGATCGTTGGGCAGCCAGATATAGATGAATTGCGGCAGCGGCTCCTTGCCGCTGGCATAGCGGATGTGGAACTCACGCTCGAACTGTCCAAACCGGTACTGATCGGAGATATTCGTGTTGAAAGTCGCGTAACTGCGCGACGTGTTCTCAAACAGCACCTCGGGCATCGGCATGTTGACGGCCTCTCGAATTCCGGTGGGCATCAGGCCGATTCCTTCGTCGTCCCCCGCCATCTCCATGCCCTCGCCGTAGTTGCGAAAGCTGATCCCATGCCGCGCCAGGTGCTCCCACAACGAGCCCGCTTCGAGGTATGACTCGGGCCAGGGACTGGAAGCCCCGATGCCCAGCCTGCCGGGCGCGTCGGGGTCAACCCGGAAATTGAAGTGCTTGCCGTAAGCTGCGGGCCATCCGGTCTCGACAACTTCGTTGGGATAATTCCCCACCAGCCAGTGATGGCCATCGACGGAGACGTCGGAGTCCACGTAGTAGTTGTCACTGATCGCGAACCGGCGGGCCAGCGCGTGATGATTGGGTGTGACGCGTGCGTGCTCGATCGTCGGTTCACCTTTCTCTTTCACCTCCGCGTCTTCACCCCAGCGGGCGAGCGCCGGGTCGCCTTCAAAGGAGGCGTCCTTGGGATGCAGGTCGCCGAAGATTTCGTCGAAGGTGCGATTCTCTTTCACGATGAAAACCACGTGCTTGATCTTGGCACTCGGCGTTCCAGCGGGAGGAGTCGGTAGGTTCGCGCCTCGCGAGGCCTGCACCGCGGTCTCGAAGCCATTGTTCCTTAAGACTCGGTCCGTGTCCACGGTGGTGGGGAGTGGAAGTCCGACGATCGAAACGACTCCCTTCGTGATATCGCCGATGTAGGTTCCCTCCGGCCCCTCATGAAAATTCGGGCCGCCGTTGGGTCCCGCCCCGAATCCTTTGGCGCTCGCAACGTAGAGAGTTCGGTTGTCGGGACTGACGGCCACGCGGGCCGGGAACCACGCTGTGGGGAAATATCCCAGGACTTTCGCCTTGTGCGCGTCCAACACTGCCACGGCGTTAATCCCCGCGCACGCCACGTAGAGCCGCTTTTCATCCGCGCTGAGCGCCATACCGAAAGGCAGCACTCCTCGCAGGCCTTTGACAGCTTCCGCCGGCTCGAGCACAATCGTTTTTCTTACCTGGTTCGTGTGGGCGTCCAGGACGGTGATGCTGTCTTGGCCGGCGTTCGAGACGAACACCTCTTTTTTGCCAGCCACCACGGCCCCGGGACTCGACCCTCCAACGGATTGATCACCCACGGGAGCCCCGGTCCGGACTTTTGCCAGCACGTTGGGCTGCGCGGGGTCGCGAATGTCGATCACGAAAACCGAATTCGAGTCGGGAACGTTGGGATCGCCCAGGCCAGGAATCTGCTTCCCCTCCACGGTTGCGCCCTGCTTCGCCTCAGTCGATGGGAAACCGAAGGGCGGAAAATCCAGTCCCGTGCGCTTGGGGTTGTTCGGATCGTATCCGGGAACCAGCGAGTACTGGAACATCCCGACATTCGATACATAGGCGCGCCTTCCATCCGGGGAAAGCGCCAGCCCGAACGGCATACGTCCCACCGGAATGCTGGACAGGATTTGCTTTGACTGCGTATCCACGATAACCAGCCGAAAATGCGCAAGGTCGAGCGCCAGCAGGTTGCGGCCGTCCGGCGTGAGCTCGAGGGTGCTCGTCAGGCTGTTGTTATAGGTCGCACCGTGATATGTCCCGTCGAGGCTGAGCGAGAAGAGTCGCTGGTGCGTCACCAGGTCGAAGATCCCAATCTTCCCGTTGTTGCCTTCGGAAACGTAGAGCGTGCGCTTATCCGGCGCAATGGCGGCGCCCAGGAAGACGCTTTCAGGATCGGCATCGGCGGAATTGAAACCAGGCGGGATTTGCGCCACCTGGGGCTGCGGGCTGTCAAGGCCCGTGAGGATCGAGACCGAAAACGGTTTTGTGCCACTGTTGACGGTGACCAGCGTCTTGCCGTCCGGGCTGAGTGCCAAGCCGTAAGGATGCGGCGCAACTTTGACCTGCCTGCCGAGCGGCGTGATCAGCCGCCCGTTGGGCAGGACGCTTTCCCCGCTCGGATCAATCTCCACGCGTCTATTTCCGGCCGGCGCCTGCAGCTCCAAGTTTGAAGCCGACTTGATGTCACGTGCCTGCGGCAAGCCGGGCTGGCCAATCAAAGTCGAAGCCGCGGCAAGAAGCAGCAATACAAATCGTGACCGCACTGCGCTCCCCTCCGAGATGGATTTCCGACCACCGCGCATCATAACACGGCTCGATTACAGAATTGTGAATCAGCAAACCCGTGCTCAAATGGCCACGCTCGAAAGCCTGACCACCGCAAGGCTGGATTCCCGCCCTTCGGCAAGCTCAGGGCAAACCTTTCGCGGGAATGACCAGCTCTTGCATTCCGGTCAGCGCATTTGATATCCGGTTTCCGGCTCCCCCCTTGGTTCGAAACCGCAGTTCGGCGCATAATAAGTAGCTCCATCGCGGTGGATTGCCATGCCTGCCAACCTCACTCCCCAATACCTGGAAGCAGAGAGACGCTTCAAGAGCGTCAAGACGACGGAGGACAAAGTCGAGGCCCTGGAGGAAATGCTGGCCACGATTCCCCGGCACAAGGGCACCGAGAAGATGCAGGCGGACCTCAAGCGGCGGCTCTCCAAGCTGCGCGCCGAGCAGGCCCGGCGGCCCGCCGGCCGCGCCGGCATCATGCACCGCGTCGAGAAAGAAGGCGTGGGGCAGGTGGCTCTGGTGGGTCCACCGAACAGCGGCAAGTCGCTGCTGGTGCGCCGGCTCACGCACGCCACGCCGGAAGTTGCTGACTACCCTTTCACCACGCGCGTGCCGCTGCCGGGAATGATGCCGTTTGAAGATGTGCAAGTCCAGCTTGTGGACTTGCCTCCGGTGCATCCGGACTTCCCCGAATCGTGGCTTTATCAGATCATTCGGAACGCCGATGCCACCCTGCTGGTCGTTGATCTGAGCGACCCCGACCTGCTGGAAGACCTCGAGACAACGCTGGGCCAGCTCACCAACGCCAAAGTACACCTCGGCAGGGATGATCCGTCCAACGCACCCGGTTGGCTCCGGAAGAGAACTCTGCTGGTGGCCAACAAGATTGACGCCAGCGGCGCCCAGGAGGATTTTGAAATTCTGGGCGAACTCTATGGCGCGCGGTTCCCCATGGCACGGGTTTCCGCGGAAACGGGCGACGGCCTGGAACAGCTTCGCCAAGCGGTGTTCGAAATGCTGGAGGTCATCCGTATTTACACCAAGGCTCCGGGAAAGAAATTGGAGCGAACGGCGCCCTATGTCCTCAAGCGGGGTGCGCGCCTGATCGACCTTGCCGCGCACGTCCACCAGGATTTCCTGACCCACCTAAAGTACGCTCGCGTGTGGGGGCACGGAAAATTCGAGGGCCAGATGGTCAACCGCGATCACCTGCTCGAGGATAAGGACGTCGTGGAATTGCACCGGTGAGGAGATAGACTCGACGGGCGATGGGACCACAAGAAGAGCCCGGTTATTCCATCCGTGAATGTCTTCGAAGGTTACGAATCCATCTGAAAGGCGCGCGATCCGAGCATGGAAGACGATCCAAAAAGGAGACCCGATGCAACGAATCATTGAGCTTCTGAGTTTTGCCGTGGCCCCCTTGCTGGCCCTAGCGATACCCGCCAGAGCCGAGCAGGGTGGCGCACCGGTAGTGATCGAGTACTACTACAAACTGGCGCCGGGAGGCACCTCCGAATGGCTGGCGCTCTACAAGAAGAACCACAACCCGATTCTGAAGCAGCTCATGAAAGAAGGTTTGCTCAAGAGCGAAACGCTCTATGAGCGGCGCTTCCATGCCCAGAGCCCCGCATGGGATTACAAAGTGGTGATGGTGTGGCGCGACTGGGCGGCGCTCGAAGAGGCGCATCACCGCGAACCCGAGATTATCCACGAACTTTACCCCAACCAAGAGGACCACGATCGGCAGGAAAAACGGCGCTGGGAGCTGACCGTCGCCCACTGGGACGACGTGCTGAGAGAGGCGCCTCTCGACTAGCGAGCGCGACGAAATATTGTGACGCTCAATTGTTGGAGCGGCGCTCGGCGCCGATAATCAATTGGAAAAAAACGCGCTATCGGGGCTCGACGCCTGCCCTGTACCCTATGGTGCAGCGCCTGCCCCGCCCTGGCGGGGAGCGCCGACACCACGCCGAACGGTCGCCGCGGCGAATACGCAGAGGTGCGGGGGGGCTCCCTATTTCTTGCGCGGAGGCTGCGAAGGCCGCATCTCGATGCGACTGGCAAGAGCGGTCCGGGGGAACTTGTAGAGATCGATCACCGCTTTAGCGATGTCTTCGCCGGTCAGCTTCCAGGTTTCGCGCGACTTGGAGCCGGGCGCCGCAGCGAAATCCGTATCGACGCTGCCCGGCATGAGGTAGCTGACGCGAATGCCGTCGTAGCGGACGTCCTGCATCATGGCCTCGCTGAAACCGTTCAGGCCGAACTTGGAGGCATTGTAGGCGGCGCCAGTGGGCATGGGATTGACGCCCGCGAGGCTCGAAATATTGAAGATATAACCGCCGCCCCGCTTGCGCAGGAGGGGAATGGCCTCGTGGCAGCAATAGAAGACGCCGGAAAGATTGGTCTGAATCGTGGTGTCCCACTCTTCCACGGTAAGCTGGTCGACGGGCTTGAAGAAACCTACCCCTGCGTTGTTCACCAGGATGTCGAGGCCGCCGAAACGTTCCGCCGCCGCGTGCACTAGCTTGCGGCAGTCTTCGTAGCGGCGGACGTCCGCGACCATGCCATCCACGCGGTCTGGCCCTGCTCCCCGGAGTTTTTCCAAGGCCGTCTTTAGGACACGCTGGTCGCGCCCGCACACGAAGACCTTTGCGCCTTCGGCAAGCAACGCCTCCGCGATGCTGTAACCGATGCCACGCGTCCCGCCGGTGACGACGGCGACCTTGTCCTTCAGTTCGTTTGTCATCGAAAGCCCTCCCACACGAAAGATGCAGAAGGATCAGAATAGTCTTTTGTTGCCGAGACGCGCAACTCCCTGCACGCGAGGGTGGGGGAAGGCGCGCTGGAGATTTCAGCGTTTGGCTTCAGAACCAGCAGCGGCTCGTAGGGCCGAGGCATGGTCACGCAAGGACTGCCAGGCTCGGGAGCGCGAATAGCTCCAAGCGCGCCAGTCAGGATTTTCGGGAGGCGACCAGCGTTCGAGCAGCCGTGTTGCCACCGTGCAGCGGTCCTGTGGGTTCAAAACCGACAAACCTGCGACGAGCTGCGGGACGGCGTCGGCACTCAAACTCGAAGCATAATGGGCGTCGAAGGTACGCCCGGCCTGGGCGCGCGCGAGGTTGGTCCTGGCGATCAAAGCGTCAGGGTCGAGCGCGTGAAGAACTGCAATGAGCAGGAAGCCCGCCACCATGGCGCCGAAGGCGAAACGCTCGCGGCGCCCTCTCAGGACGGTGAGCCCAAACCAAACAAACACCACGGCGAGCCAGCCCATGAAGGCCGTCGGGTAGAGGCGTTGCTCGCTCAGGCCATATTCCGCTTGGTACAAGCGCATGCGCTGGAAGGCCGATACCATGATGACGAACAGAAGGATCATCTGCCCGCCTGCCAGCAGGCGAAACCAGCGTTGCGCTTGGGCGTCGCCGCGTGGCAGCAGCCAGTGGGTGAGGAGCAGGAATGGAAGTACCAGCGTCGCCACCGTGACGAGTTGGAAGAAGCCGCGGCGTGCATAATCCGCGTAAGTCAGCCCCGTGGTAGCCTGAACCAGCGCTGACCCACCGAAGAAATATCGAATCTGCACGACGACGAAAGCCAGGAAGAGCAGATCGAGCAAGCCCAGCATCAATCCCATTTCGATAGTGCCCAGTGAGAGGGACGGGAGGCGTTTTTCCGTGGTCAGATTCAGTTCCTTCCCAAACAGCAATCCTCGCAGGTACCCACCGGCGCACAAGGTAATGAACGCAATCACCGCCAGGTGGGTGAAGTCAAAATGCAAGACGCGGTGGACGAGGTTCTGGAAGACGGCGTCCGCTGCCATGAAGAGCGCGCCGAAAATCAGCAGGGGCAAAAGGGAAAAGGCCGCGCCGCGCAGCACCGCCGCGCCGCGTCGGGACTCACCGCCGAGCGACTTCTTCCATTCGGGATTCCCAAAGAGGAGGGGGAACATTCCAAACGCCGTATTGACTCCCGCGATGAGGCTGCCCAGAGCATATCCCACCAGGCTGGAAGCCCGCAGGTGGCCGCCTTGGGCTCGCAACATGAGCAGAGACAGAGCTGTCAACAGCGCCAGTAGGTTGAGCGCTCGCAAAGCCAGCGAGTCGTGCCACAGGAAAGCGAGGGGAAAGAGCAGGATCGGCAACAGCAGCCAGTATCCGCCCTCTGCGAGAACGGCGCGTCGGGAGCGGCCCAAGAGAAGGATCGCAGCCACGAGTGCGCCTGCCCACAACGCGAAATTCACTCCCCAGGGGAAGCTCCTGAGGAGCGCGTCGCCCAGAATTCCCAATGAGAGCGCCGCTGCGACAACCGCTAATTCCAACTTTGCTGGGTTATTCATGCGTCGGACTCCTTTCCCGCGGAACTTCGGGCGTGGCCACGGCCGGCGCCGCAGGAAGTCAAACCAGGGCTGGCAAGCGGCCGAAGCGGCGATCGCGCGTGCGAAACTCCCGAACCGCAGCGTCGAGGTCCGCGGCGCCAAAGTCCGGCCAGAGACACGGGGTAAAATACAACTCGGCGTAAGCAATCTCCCAGAGCGGGCAATTGCTCAGGCGCTGCTCGCCGCCCGTGCGGATCAGAAGGTCGATATCGGGCACCGTTTCGTCCGCCTGTTCCACTTCGGCAAGCAGGCGAGCAAAGACCTCAGTGGAAGCATCGCAGCTTGGACGCAATTGGCGCGCGGCATGGACGATCGCCTCGCGGCCGGAATAATCAATGGCCAGGCGGACATGGAGTTGGCCGCCGGACCGGCTGGACGCCTCAACCTCCTCGATGGCTTGCAGTAGGGAAACCGGCAGGCGGTGGCGCCGTCCCACCACCCTCACCCGGATGCCGGGCCGGATAAGGGCTGGCGCATCCACGGTGAAAAAGCCCTCGAAGATCCGCATCAGTTCAAAGACTTCGCTTTCCGGCCGGCGCCAGTTGTCGGAAGAGAAGGCATAAAGGGTCAGTGTGCCGATGCCGCTTTGCGGCGCGGCTTCGATAACCCGGCGAACCGCCGCGCGGCCCGCGCGGTGACCTTCGGAGCGCGGCAGCCCGCGAGCTGTCGCCCAACGCCCGCTGCCGTCCATGATGATCGCCACGTGCAGGTCGGAACGCTCCGGCCTCAACTGCTTATCCCCGGTGTCATTTACCATGCGGTGTCTCCGTGAAAAACTCTGTCGCCTGCCGAGACGCCCTGCCGGCCGGCAATGTCCCGGCGCGACGGCGCTCTGCCCACGCAAGGTACTTTGCGCCGCAAAGTGCCGGGCGAAATTTTTTTGGCCCGCCAACTACCGTGCGCGCGTTGAGTGAATCAGTGTTTCCATCTGATCCAGGTAGCGCTCGAGCGCCTGCCGCCCAGTGGTCGTCAGGCGGTACACGGTTTTGGGCAGCCTGCCCTCAAAGTACTTCTCGCAAACGAGGTATTTCGCTTCCTCAAGCTTGCGCGCATGGACACTCAGGTTGCCGTCCGTGGTCAGGAGCAGTTTCTTCAGATCGTTGAAGCTGAGCGATTGATTTGCTGCCAGCGCGCTGACGATTCCCAAGCGGATGCGCTCGTGAATCAGGCGATCGAGTTCGGGCATGGCGTTCGCGGGTGATTCCCTGCGCTCACGCTGCGCGCCGCGAGCCGCTCGTTGAGTTCCCGCCGGCCGATGCCCAGCGAGTGCGTTGGATCTAGCCACCGTACCTCCTGGCGATAATCGTTCCGAACAGAATGTGCAGTCCCCCAAACCCCGCGGCCATCAGGACGTTGTCCCAGGCCGCCGGGCAAAACAAGGCCGCAACGCCCGCGAGCATGAAACACAGCCCCATCACGGGAACCACGCGCACAGAAAAGGTTCCCGCCGACATCACCCCTGCACCGTAAAGAAGCAGCCAGACGCCCGGCAGCAGGCGGTTCATTCCCGCCCCATAAAGCGCAAAAGAGAGGACGGACCCGGCCAACAACGGAGGAAAGAAGCTGAGTACGAATTTGCGGCCGGGCCGGGCGAGCGCGGGGGTGCCCACGCGCCGCGCTTTCCAACAGATGGCCAAGGCCCCGAAGGCAAAGGCGCACACCGCCGCAGCCAACCAAGTGATCAGCCACGCCTTTTCGCTCGCGGGCCGAGGGGCGAGAGCCGCGGCCACCAGTGCCGTCGCGCCCATCGCCACGCCACCCCATCCCGGGACGGCAGTAAAGGAGGCGGCGTTCTCCATCGTCTCGCGGATGAAGCGCAGATCCTCGATGGCATGCGCGTGCAGCGGGGCGGGGCGAGGTCGACGATTGCGAACGGCGCCAGCACAACGCATGAGGTATCTATACAGGAGAGCGAAAAGTTTGTCAAGTACTTTATAGCACAAAGTACTTGTTGCCCGGCTGACGTCTATTCCGCTGACGGCGAAGATAGCCTTATGCCTGCGCAGCACGCAGGGCTTCCTCGCGCGCGGCAGCCAGGGCTTTAACAGGATTGCCCGTGGGGAAAAATTCCATGGTCACGTAGCGACTGTACTTCAACTCTGCGAGTGTTTTGTAAATGTTGACGTAATTGATTTCTCCCGTTCCAGGCTCGTGGCGGCCGGGAACGTCCGCGATGTGCACGAGTCCGACCTTGTCGACATGCTTTTGGAGATGTGCGATCAGGTTCCCGCCCGAAATCTGCGCGTGGTAGAAATCGTAAAGGAATTTGACTTGCGGATGATTCACTTCCTCGATGATCTTGAAAGCCTCGGGAACTGACCAGAGGTAGTACTGAGGGTTTTCCTCGAGGTCGATATTCTCCAGCAGCAGCGTCACACCCTTCCCTTCCAGCAGTTCCGCCGCCCGCTTCAGCCCTTCCACACAGCTATCATGCTGAGCTTGCGCCGAGAGGTCGGGAATCACGTTGCCCGCCAGGATGATCAAGGCAGGACATTCGATCTTCTCCATAATGATTAGCTCGTTGCGGACGTCGGCCAGGAAAGCCTCGCGCGCCCGCGGGTCGGCGAGGCGGGGCTTCAGTCCCGCGGTGGTATCGATCGTAATGCCCAGTTCCCGGCGCTTGCGGTTAGCCTGACGAAAGTCCTCTTCGGACCACTCCGCGTACTCACCCACTAACTCGACGGCGCGGTATCCGGCCTCTCGGACTTTTTCAAGACGCTGCGCGAAGGGCAGTTTTTGGAAGACCGTCCAGAGCATGACGGAGATCTTGAACGGCGCTGGCCCCGCGCTGTCGCCCCCTGCGGAGATCGAAGGAGCTGCAAGGGATTGCAGGGCGAGCGCGGTCGTACTTAGGGTCGCCCCGGCAACAGCCTTCGAAAAGTCCCGTCGATTCATCGTTCACCTCCCGACTCGATCTGGTTCATCTTCGTCGCGTGCACCACCCCTCTGCAACGAGAGGCAAGAACTTGCCCAGCTCGTCACAACGGGTTTCTCGCAGGTCGAGCTTACGAGAGGGCCGCCCGTCCTGGCAACTGGATTCTTGTACGGCTTACAACTTGCTGAAGACGGCTACGAGCCCTGACGCGGGATCATTGAGGTATCCGCAAAAGTGGAGTACCTTCTTGCTTCCCAGGAGGTTCCGGCCCTGGTCCTCCGAGGATGCCATGACTTCCTTGCCTCGACCCATCGTGCAAATCTCGCTTGGACCTGACCTCCATCGAAGAAGCTCTGGGTCACGCCCGCAAGGCCGCGGGCTTGCAGGGGAGCTTCAGCCACGACCTCCTGATTTGGGAGAAAGTCATCACGCTACTGGCCTCGGGAAAGCTCGACCCTTTGCGCATGGGGGGCCGAATTGAAACCTTCGCGAACTGGCGCACCTGGTCCGAGGAGATGGGTGCGGGGAGAATTGTGAAAGCCGTCTTGAAACCGGCGCGCGCAAGCGCGTGACGAGTGAATCACAGGAGGAACCCATGGGTCAAACAAACTCCGAGAAGGCATCGCTGGCAGGCCAGGTTGCTGTGGTCACCGGCTCGACGCAAGGCATCGGCGGGGGGATCGCTCGGAAGCTGGGCGAGCACGGCGCGCGCGTGCTGGTGCAGGGGCTACAGAGCCAGCGGGACGGTGGCGAAAAGATCGTCCAGGCGATTGAAGCTGCGGGAAGCCAAGCGCTGCTTGCGACCGGCGACCTGCGGGACGAGGCTCACTGCCGCAGCATCGTGCGGAAAGCCCTGGAGCGCTTCGGCCGGCTTGACATCCTCGTAAACAACGCCGGCGTCGTGCATCGGGGCACGATTGAGGACACTTCCACGGCGCTGTGGGACGAAATCTTCGCGGTCGACTTGCGCGCCCCGTTCATCCTGTGCCAGGAAGCGGTGCGCCATATGAAGGAACGGCGCAGCGGTTGCATCGTTAACATCGGGTCCGTGAACGCCTACTGCGGGTTGAGGAAACTCCTGGCTTATTCCGCCGCCAAAGGCGGGATCATGGTGTTCACGAAGAATCTGGCGAACTACCTATCGCAATACCGCATCCGCGTGAACCAGATCAACCCCGGTTGGGTGCTGACGGAAGGGGAGCACTACGTGGAGGCGGTGATCGAGGGCAAAGGTGAGAATTGGCTGGAAGACGCGCTGAAGACGCGCCCGTTTGGCCGCATGCTGCTGCCCGAGGATATCGCCAACGCCGCGCTGTTCTTCGCCACCAACGAGCTGATCTCCGGCGCCGTACTCGACTACGAGCAATATCCTTTCGGTGCGCCCATCGACCTGGAGAGTCCCGGGGCCGTGGTGCGATGAAACTCGCTGCCTTCCCCAAATGGTTCATGGACGAGCTGGTGCGCGACCGCTCGATGAGTTTGTTCGAGCGGATCGAGACGGCCGCCGCCCGGCCCATTGACGGCCTGGAGCTCTACGACGCATTCCTGACGAGCTTTGACGAGGCCTCCCTGGAAAAAGTTTGCGGCGCCCTCGCGCCATGCCTCAACCCGGGTTGCCTCACGTGCGGTACGACGCGTTGATCGTGACGTAGTCTCGCGTGAAGTCACACGTCCACACGCGCGCGGAAGCTCCTCCTGCGTGGAGATCCACGCGAATCGTCAGTTCCTCCCGGTCAAGTTCCCGGTGAGCGGCTGCCTCGTCGAAGCCGGCGTCAACGCCTTTGCGGCAAAGGTAGAGGTCATTCACGAGAATGTCGACTTTGTTTGGATCGAATCTTGCACCCGAGTAGCCCGCCGCGCAGATGATGCGGCCCCAATTCGGGTCGGCCCCGGCCAGGGCGGTCTTCACCAGCGGGGAGTTGGCGATGCACCGCGCCGCGCGGTCTGCCTCCAGCGGCGTCCGCGCCCCGAGAACCTCGACCGTGACCAACTTGCTTGCCCCCTCACCGTCGCGCGCGATCATGCGGGCGAGCGTCTGGCAAACGAGTGTAATCCCCTCCAGAAACCACGCACGGCTGTCGTTTCCGGGAACCACCGAAATCTCCGAAAGGCCGCTGGCCAGCGTCACGACCGTATCGTTGGTGGAGGTGTCGCCATCCACCGTGAGGCGGTTGAAGGAATCCTCCACCGCCGCGCTGAGCAGGTTCTGTAACGTGCGCGGGCCTATGGCCGCGTCGGTGGTGAGGAAAGAAAGCATGGTGGCCATGTGCGGGTGGATCATCCCCGCACCTTTGGCGATGCCGGCGATGTGTACAGCCTTGCCTTTCGCTTCCGACCGGATCACACAAGTTTTTGACACGGTATCGGTCGTCATGATGGCGCGGGCGGCCGCCGTGGCATTCTCGGCGGAGAGCTCCCTTTTCAGTCTGGGGAGCTTCCTCAGAATTAGCTCGGCGCGGAGAGGAACGCCGATGACTCCCGTCGAAGCCACCAGGACCTTGGAGGGTTCGATTTCCAGCAGCTTTCCGGCGGCGCGCGCGGTTTCCTGCGCAACGTGCAGCCCGTCGCGCCCCGTGCACGCGTTGGCGTTTCCAGAATTGACGACGATGGCGCGGCAACGTCCCCGGCTCTCGATCAGGTTCTGCCGCGAGACCAAAACCGGCGCCGCCACTACACGGTTGGTCGTGAAGACCGCAGCCGCGGCGGTTTCGGGCGCATCCGAAAAGATCAGCGCCAAGTCTAGTGCGGCGTGCGTCTTCTTGATTCCGGCTGCGACTGCTGCGCCGCGAAACCCCAGCGGCGTCGCCAGGTCACCTTCGATGGGTTCCCAATTTGGCATGGCTTGACTCAGCGACCTCCCTTGGCACTCGACAAAGCCACCCAGTTCACCCGCACTACCGCGTTCCTGAGGACACAAACCCTCGGGCGGTCAGAAACTAAAGACCGTGCTTTGTCGCGTTGAATCCTGTCGCCATGCCGGCACCGGCAACAGGTAAAAGCCTTTTCGTCCGTCGCCGCTAAGGCTTCGGAGGCGCCTGCTCGGCCGGGGTAAGTTCCATCACCCCCGGAGTGAGAGGCGGCGGAGATTCGGGGCCCGCCACCTTGATTGTCCGCAGGCTCTCATCGCAGGCTTGCATGTAAAGATCCTCGTCGGCTCGGCCCGGCGTACAATCCGCCTGCACAATGCGGT
>JBEKAK010000046.1:0-41701 GCA_050018275.1 Terriglobia bacterium
CCGCAACCGCTCCCTTCCGATCTCGGCCGCCCGTCACCCCGACAGCACGCGGCCAACCCGCGCCCGGACCCCTCTCCGGCCCAATTCCTCTCCCCCACCTCTGCTGCGCCTGAGTTCTGAGACAGCCTCCCACGGGAGAGGGCTGTGGAACAAAGGACGCCCAGCGTGTAGCGCCGACCCAGAGCTCGCTGTAGCGCCGGTGTCTCGGGTTTCTGGAGTACGACGGTCCGATCTGATCGGACCTGTGATCGGACCCCACCGGCGGCAGACGTCATGTAACCGTGGCCAGGGCTTCCCCCGGCCCAGGCCGCCCCGAGGGACGGCCCAACTGCACGCGGAAGCCCTGCTATCCGGAACTCGGGACGCCCGTCTAACGTTATAAATCATGAAGGTCTTCTGGAGAGGGTCAGTTGCGAGTGGTGGCGCCTCACGAGCGCCCGCCCGTCGGTCCCACTTTGGGCAAGGAAACTCAGACCGCCGGACGCAGCCAACTGACCTGCTGCATGTCTTGAGCAGGAGGAGAACATGAGAAATCATCGGGTCCTGGGCCTGATGGTCGCGGCCCTATCTTTAGTGGCCACGGCGATCCCGGCTGCGGCGGAGTCTCGCATCGAGAAGGCTCTGGAGCTCCAGCCCAAGGGCCAGTTTATTCTGGATTCGGATGCGGGAAGCGTTTCCGTGACGGGCGCTTCGCACTCGGGCGCGCGCCTGGTCATCACTTCGAACCGGAACGATCTGAACAGCGAGTTTGATTTCAACTTCGAAGCCGGCGCGGGGCTGGTGCGCGTGACGGCTCGGCACAAACACGAGTTCGGTTGGGGGCACAACGTCTCCCTGCACTTTGAAGTCGAGGTGCCGGCGGAAACGCGCACGGAGATTCGCACCGGCGGCGGGAGTGTCAAACTCTTCGGCCTGCGCGGCGAATCCAGTTTGAAAACCTCGGGAGGCTCCATCGAGGTCACGGGGTTGAACGGACCCCTGCAGGCGCATACTTCCGGAGGTTCGATTCATATCCGCGAGGTGACGGGAGACGCACACGTGGAAACTTCCGGTGGTGGGATCGACGTGGAAGCGGTCGAGGGGAGCCTGCGGGCCCACACCAGCGGCGGGGGGATCCACGTCGATCGCGTTTCGGGCTACCTGGAGGCCAAGACTTCGGGCGGGCCGATTCGAGCCAGTTACACCCGCGGTAATGCGCACGGCGGAGAACTGGAGACTTCCGGCGGTTCGATCGAGGTGGCGATTGACCCCTCCGCCAATTTGAATGTCGACGCCTCAACTTCCGGCGGCTCGGTTTCGAGCGACTTGCCCGTGCGCGTGGTCGGTACGATCTCGACTTCCAGCATGCACGGGTCGATTGGTTCCGGCGGAGAAACGCTGCGCCTGCATACCAGCGGCGGGTCGATTCGCATCCGCGCGCTGTAGGGGCTGCCCTGGCGACCAGGACAGGAGCGCCGACCTCTCGTCGGCGTCATCCCGACAGAGGACATCGGGACAAGTCCCCGCGAAAAGCTTGCCCTGAGCTTACCGAAGGGCGGGAATCCAGGTGGGTCGAGGTGGACCCCCGCTGGAGCCTGCCCCGACCCGGTCGGGGCGGGGGTGAAAATCTGAAAGGAGTAACCAGCATGAACCGAAAACACCTTCTCGTGCTTTGCACCCTGGGTCTCTTACTGAGCTTGGCGGGTGGCGCGCAGGCCGGTACCGGGATCGAGAAAAACCTGAAACTCGAGTCCGGCGGCACCCTCTATTTGGATGCGGGCGGAGGGGACATCATCGTCACGGGTACGTCCGAGGCTGGGGCGCGCGTGGTCGTCACGACGAGTCTCAGCGACCTGGAAAGCACCTTCGACCTGCGGTTTGACGAGGAACCGCACGCCGTGCGGATTTTGGCCCGTCGCCGGAGCGGTGTGACGTGGCCAAGTCATTTCACCCTGAAGTTTGAGATTCAGGTGCCTCGGCAAACCAGCCTGGAGCTCAAGACGGGTGGGGGCGACGTGCGCGTGGCAGATCTGGAAGGAACCTTTCGCCTGAAAACTTCCGGCGGGGACGTGGATGTCTCCGACGCGAAGGGAAACCTGGACGGGGAGACTTCCGGCGGCGACATGCGAGTCCGGCAGTTAAGCGGAAGCCTGGTGCTGCATACCTCCGGCGGGGATATCCGGGCCGAAGGCATTGGCGGGCGCGTGGACGTTCACACCTCGGGAGGAGATGTCGAGGTGAGCCTGTTGCGGGGCAACGCGCAGGGCGGCGAGGTCGAGACCTCCGGAGGGGAGATTCACGTGGCGCTCGACCCGGCGGTGAATTTGGACCTGGAGGCTTCCGCCGGGGGTGGAGATGTGCACTCGGACTTGCCCTTGACCATCACCGGCAAGGTCTCGGAATCCAACCTGCGCGGAACCCTCGGCAAGGGAGGCGAATTGCTGCGCCTTCACACCACCGGCGGCGACATCCGCATCCGGCCGTTGTGAGCTGGCGGGGCAAGAACAAAAACCCCTGCCACGACCCGGAGTCATGACAAGGGTTGTCAACCCGCACTTCGCGGGTGGTTCCGTCGGCGAACCCCATCGCCATCGGACACCTAGTTTTATCACATGCCGGACCATGCACTCCATGCGTCGCGGTTTTGGGATAGGCTCGAGGGACCGACCATCTCACTGAATCCAGGAAAGCCAGAGCCACCCGACCGTTAGAGTCAGAACGGTAACGGGCAGACCGATTCGAAAGTAATCGGAGAAGGTGATCGCCGCTTCTTTGCGAGCTCCTTCCACCACAATAATGTTGGCGACGGAACCCGTAATCGTTAGGTTTCCGGCAAGCGTGCTTGCCATTGCCAGTGTGAGCCAGAGCACGTGCGGGTTTGAAAAGTGAGAGACGAGCGACTTCAGCAGCATCACCGCAGGAACGTTGCTCACCAAGTTCGACAAGATCGCCGTCACTATCGTAAAGACGCTGAGACGCTGGAGATTCAAGCGCTGGCCGAGACCCAACAAGCGCTCGGTCAGGCCGGCGTTCTCTGCGCCACCGACTATCAGAAAAAGCCCAATGAAAAAGACGAGTAGGCCCCAGTCCACTTCCTCGTAAACCAAATGAGGATCGCGTGTGCGCGTGATCAGCATGATGGCCGCACCCACGGCCGCGACGAGGGGAGGAGGAAAACCCGCCAAGAACCCGATCAGAACCAGGGCGGCCACAAGACCCGCCTTGACAAGCGCTGCATGCTCAATGTTCAGTGGCTCGGCTGCAATTTCGGTTCGAACATCGTGGAATCCCGCCCGAAAATGCAGCCACCAGAGGACCAGCCAATCCAGGAACAACCCCACCAGTGCGACCGGACCCAGGTGCCACAGGAAATCTCGGTAGTGAATTCCGGAAAAAGAACCAATCAGGATGTTCTGTGGGTTGCCGGTAATCGTCGCCGTGCTCCCAATGTTTGACGCCGTTGCCGCGGCCAGAAGATACGGAACCGGCTTAACCCCCATGCGCCGCGTGGCCTTGAGCACGAAGGGGACCATCACCAGGCAGATGATATCGTTGACGAAAAACGCGGAGAGTAACCCGCTGAGGAAGATCACCGTGGGCAGCAGGTGATGCGGTTTCAGCCGGGTCACGACCAGCTCGGTGATCCAATCGAAGAAGCCTGCCAAGTGTAGGTAGGCGACCAGCAACATCATCGAGAAGAGCAGCACGACCGTCCCGAAGTGGATGAAGTGCAGCGCGTCGTTCACGCGCACGGCGCCTATCGTGAACATTAGAACCGCGCCGATGGTGGCCGCGCCGGGGCGATCAATCTTCATTCCCGGAAACTTTCCCAGGGCGAAGACGATGTAGCTTCCGATAAATACTGAGTAGGCGCCTATTGTCGCGAGGTCAGACATCCTATCTCCCTGCAAGCGAGCCGCACATCGGAACTAAGCGGACTTTTGGCGCGTATAGGTGTTCCGGCCAGTTTACTAGCACTGATTGTCCGCCGAATTGCTGGCAAGCGCACTCTGCACCTACGCGGGGCACATGCCCAATCAACCCGTGCCATTCCCATAGCGGCTGCCGTCCGATTTGCTCGTCCCAAGGGTACTGGCCAACAAGAGCCAAGCCTCCCTCCTCCTTGTGCAAATCCTATCCGCTATGCCGACAAATCGGCGATCTCAAGTTCCCGGTGATCGAGCCTCGCAACTGCGGCTTCCACAGCCGCAGCCCCTGCGGCGCGTGCTTCACGCGCATGCGTCAAAGCCTCTACCGCGATGCGGCTGATTTCGTGCAGCAGCTTCCGGATCTCTACTTCCAACCGGCCGCGACTTTCTTGCACTCGGTTGAGGATGTCATTCTGCACCCGGGAGCAATTGACTTCGAGCAGTCGGCCCAGGAATTCCCGCCCCCCGCCCTCGATCACGCCACGGGCCCCCACGAGCCCCAGTACCAAATCGGCCAGCCAGCGCAGGGGTGATGCCGGCTGGGCGACGTCGATCATGTCCCGAAACAAAAACTCCGATCGGGTCCGAAATCCCGTCTCGGGGTCAAGAGCGTGCGGCATACGCGCCAGTTCGCGAATGCCCGCGTCGGCAAGTTTCTTCAAGAAGTCGTTCGCCATCTGCACAAAACGGCTGGCGACCCGTCGATATTCCTTTTCCCCTTCCTCTTGCTCAGTCTCGAGCCACGGCAGGACGTGCCGCTGCGCATTTTCCTGGGCCTCGCGCATGATGGTGCGCCGATACGCTGGGCCCATTCTGCGCGGCACCGATCGCAAGGCCCGCTCGAATTCCTCATTGGCCAGGGGCAGGACGGAAGCGAGGAATGCTTTGTGCCGGTCGACAAACAGGTTAGAGAGATGTCGCTGCTCGGCCATCCAGAGAAACTCGAGCTCGCGCATCGAGCGTTCCGCCTCGGCGATGGTCTCCTTCATCGCAGCGATTCGTCGCTCGGATTCCTCGATGGGTCGCTCGAGCGCCTCGCGCTCCTCGCTGATGATGGCCATCAGTTGCTCGCTCAGGCGCTGCACACCGCGTTCGCAAGCGGCTTGGATGAGCTGACGGCCGGAGCCTTGAACAAGCTGGTCAAGCGCCCCTAGGAGTTTTCCCCAATCGCGCTCCGGCCCCCGGTTTTCGAGGCGTTCCGCGGCGCTGACCTCGAAGACCGGTCCCACAGAACGGCGCAAGCGTTTCCCCAGCACCTGTTGGGTGAAACGGACAGCCGCCGCTTTTTCTGCCTCTGTGGCCCGGTCGGCCTTATTGAGGACCAGGATGAGATTCTGAACCTGCCGCCCCACGGCCTCAACCAGCGCCAATTCCTCGCCTGCCAGCGGAGGATCCGCGCCCACCACAACCAAGGCGGCATCGATGTGGGGTATGAAAGCCTGCGTAGCGGCCGTGTTGCCCGTGAACACCGACCCTAAGCCCGGCGTATCAACAAGGCACATCCCGGTGGAGAGTAATGCGCTCGGCACAAATACCTCCGCGCCTCCCACCCCCTTCGCATTTTCCGGGTTGTGTTCTTCTGAAACGTACTGCTCGAGATCGGAAGCGTCGATCTCCTGCCACGCGCCGTCTCGGAACTGTATGCGTGCCTTCTTGTGCGCGCCGTATCGGATCACTGTGGGGACGGCCGTCACCGGAACGAAGCCCACGGGGAGAATGCCCTCGCCGACGAGGGCATTGATCAGTGTTGACTTACCGCGCTTGAACTGGCCGATGCAGGCAAGGTAAAAGCGGCCTTCCGACACGCGGGCCGCCAAGCCGCGACCGTCATCAGCGATATACTGGGCGCCTAACTCCTCCCCCAGACTTGCCAAACGGAGAAGTTTGGCCGCTCCGTCAACGTCACTCGTATCTGGGAGTGGCGTCAGATTTTGGTTTCCCGGCATCGTGCTCATGGTTATTGATGTATGTTCTTAACCTGCCGTGATAGCTAGTGCCGTTCCAACTTGATTTGCCTATGTACTACGCCTACATCTTGCTCAGTTGTGAGGGACGGAGAGCGGACGCGATTTAGCCGAGAAAAGTTGGAACGGCACGAGCCATGCACAGTCAAACCTTCACTTTTCCTTTTAGGACAATGCCACGAATGTGCTCGATTTCATGCATAAGGGCTCGGATCAGATTCTCCCATTCAGCCCTGTCCTGAGGTGCAAACTCGCGTCCGTACCCCTTCATTCGTTCCGGGCGAGCGTTTTCCAGAATGACCCAGAGCGTGGAAAGTTCTGCCCCCAGCATTTGTTTGGGCTCAGGTCTCTGAAGCTGGACGGAGAAGTGCCGTAGGCCTTCCTGAAGGCGGCTTCGAATCGTGGCCATCCTGTCCCGAGCGACTCGGGCCTGTTCCGCCGTGATCCGGGAGGATTCGCCACCGTCGCTGCCCTGTTCGGCTGAACGTAGTATTAGCCCCATCCGGTCCAAGGCAGCGTCAAAAATCTTCCCGACTGTCGCGAGCCGTCTCGCGTGAAGTTCGTCCAAAGCCATGTGTTCCCTTTGTGCCTTACCATGACCCTCGGCGGGTGGAGGTTTGGACTTCTCCCTGGCCTCCACCCAGTTCAAGCTTCGGGCCTAGATGAATGAGGGGCCCTACTTCTTGGGCCGATACAGGATGACGCGAACTTTCTCGAGCGTGACGAGCCCGCCTCCGACCATTTCGTCGAGCTGGAGAAGGATCTTTTCGATTCGCTCCGAACAGTCCACCACCTCGAGGATGATGGGCAGGTCCTGCGAGAGGCGGAGAATCTTGTCGGTGTGATAACGGCTGGCCGAGCCGTAGCCGCCCACGCCCCGCAGCACCGTGACCCCACTGAGCCCTTCCTGGCGAAAGAGGCGGATCAGGGCTTCATAGAGCGTCGAGCCCTGCCACCGATCCGACTCGCCGATGTGAATCCGCATCAAGGTGCGTTCGCCTTCAAACCGCTCGTGTTCCATGACGCCTCCGCTCAGAACCACGTTGCCAGCCTCATGCCGGTGCGGACCAGCAAGAGCCCGCCCAGCACGCTGACGATAACGTAGACACCAGCTTGCACCCACTCGCCATCTTCGAGCAGGTGAACCGTTTCCCAACTGAAACTCGAAAAGGTGGTGAAGGCGCCGAAGAAACCCACCGTGATGGCAACGCGCCACTCCGGTGGGAAGGCGAGGTGGTCGAGACCGAATTGCCCGATGCCTCCCAGCAGGAAGCAGCCCACCAGATTCACCGCCAGCGTGCCGACAGGGAGTGAGGACTCCGAGCGGTATTGGATGAGCCCCTGCAGAGCGTAACGGGCAAGGGTTCCCGCCGACCCGAACACGATCAGAAGCAAGATGCGCAAAGTTGTATCGCTTTCCGCACGCGCCGGCGTCCAACAAAAAAACTCCTGGTCTCGCCGTAGCGGCCAGGAGTTATCAGTCCCAAAGAAGGACGGTTGTAGGCGAACTCCATCGCCTAAGATAAGTTCATTATAGCACCTCGTGTGCTTCTGAAGCAGGCCAGCGCTGTCAGGGGACAGGAATCCGACGGGCTCACGCTTGGCTCGGCAGTGGCTCGGGGCCTCGAAACGTGATAAAGAGACTCCAGCGGAACCGGTTCAGTCCAGGGAGGTGAAATGGTGATACGACGAACGATACTCTGCCTGGGATTCCTATTGCTGCCGGCCTTCGCGGCGGCGCAACAAACCAAAGAGCTCGATGTCTGGGGGCCGTACGAATTCCTGGTCGGCATGTGGACGGCGGAGGGTCACGGCGAGCCCGGCGAGGGAAAGGGTGCATTTTCCTTCCGGCTCGAGTTGCAGGGAAAAGTCTTGGTGCGGCGGAACCGCCTGGAATTTCCCGCCACGCCGCAGCGCCCGGCCTTCACGCATGAAGACCTGTTGGTCGTTTATCGCGATGCTGATCCCACACCCAATCGGGCCATTTATTTCGACAGCGAGGGGTACGTCATTCACTATACGGCCACCTTCAGCGAGGAGGGGAAAGTACTGACATTTCTCAGCGACGCGAGTCCGCAGGCTCCCCGCCAAAGGCTCACTTATGTCCAGAACGGGGACGGAACGCTGAAGGTGAAGTTCGAGATTGCTCCGCCTGGCAAGCCGGAGGCATTCGTGACTCACGTCGAGGGCGTGGCGCACCGGAAGGAAATGCGCTGAAGGCGATTGCGTGCGTGAGGCTGAAGATCTCCCTCTGGCGCCATAAAGCCAACGGAGGCATGATTTGGCGAGCCACAAGACATCTCGACCCGCACGCCTGGTGCTGCTTTCCGTGGACGGCCTGCGGCCCGCGGTTTATTGCGCGCCGGAGCGCCGCCACCGTTTCCCGAATCTCGCCGCGCTCGAAAAAACCGGCGCGAGCGCGGAAGCCGTGGAGAGCATCTATCCCACCACTACGTATCCCGCCCACGCGACGATCGTGACGGGCCTTCCCCCCCGCGCTCACGGCATTTACAGTCATCTTGCTTCGCTCGATCCCACAGAGAAGGCGCGGCCGTGGTGCTGGTTCGCGCGCGCGCTGCGTGCGCCGACCCTGTGGGACGTGGCGCGCGCGAGCGGCCGACGGAGCGCTGCGGTCAGTTGGCCAGTGAGCGCCGGCGCGGCCATCGACCATAACATTCCAGAAATCTGGGATCCCGCCCTGCCCGACCCGCACGGCGATTTCGAAACGGCCGCGCGCCACGCAACTCCGGGGCTGTTCCCCGAAGTGGCGAAGGTCCTGATGCCGATGCTCGGCAAGGCTGATCCCGACCAGATGCGCGGCGAAGCAGCGCTCTACCTGTGGAAACGTTACCGGCCGGACCTGCTGCTGGTGCATTTTGTTTACTACGATCAGCAGGCGCACGCCTTCGGGCCGGCGTCGGCGCAGGCGCTGACGGCGCTGGAATCGGGGGACCGCGAGATCGGGAGGATACGCGACGCCATCTCGAACGACGAGGCGACAACGCTGGTGGTGCTCTCCGATCACGGCTTCGTGCCGGTGGAGAAGGAAGCCGCGCCGCTCGCGGCTTTCGCCGAGCAGGGGCTCTTCGCGCGCGGCGCCGACAGTTCGCTGGCGCTGCGGCGTTTGGGCGCGGTGCACGCGGGCGGATCATTCGCCCTTTACTGGCTGGAAGAGCCTTCGGGCGATGATCGGCGGCGGCTGGAAAAAGCCGTGGAGCGACTGTGCGCCACGGGCGCCGTGCAAGAGGTTATAGAGCGGCAAAAACTCGCCGCGCTCGAGGCTGACCCGGATGCAGAACTCATGCTCGAGGCCGCGCCGGGATTCTATTTCTCCGACCGGATGGACGGTCCGGCCGTGCGCGATTCGGTGAAGGATCGCGGCACGCACGGCCACCTGCCCACCCGCGCAGGGCTGGAAGCAGCGTTCATTGCCGCGGGGCGAGAAATTGCCCCAGGGAAAAATCTCGGGCGCGTTTCGTTGAAGCAGATTGCTCCCACCCTGGCACGCCTGATGGGATTGCCCGCCGACATCCTGGCCCCGGAAGAAAAACCCGTCGCGCTCGCATGAGCGCAGTCGAAAGTTGAAGGTTGAGAGTTGAGAAAGGGAGAACTGCTTTCCTTCGACTTTTCAACCTTCAACCCTCAACTTTCAACTGTTCTTCAGAAGTGCTGTCGGAGCTCGCTGAACCGCTCGAGCACGAGCAGGCGGCCAGGGCCGGGCGAGATTTCCTCGTGCTCCAGGCGCCAGGTTTGCGCGTGCGGAATGTAGACCGCGTTCAGTCCCGCCTCAAGCGCCGGGTTGATGTCGGACTTGGGAGAATTACCGATCATCCAGGTCCGCGCACGGTCCAGCCCGAGTCGGGCGGCAAGCTCGGAGTAAGTGGCGGCGTTCTTCTCGTGGGCGATCTCGATGTGGCGGAAGAAAATCGCCAGGCCCGAAGACTTCACCTTCAGGCTCTGCTCCGCCGGATGGCCTTTGGTATAAAGAATCAAATGATGTCGCGGCGCGAGGTATTGGAGCGTCTCAGACACGCCCGGGATGAGCTGGCGGGGTTGGTGCAGCAAGCGCTTGCCGAGCTCCTTGACGTGCGCGAGCTCATCGGGATCAACCGCACCACTGGCTGCGCTTGCCTTTCCTGAGCCAGCAGGCTGCCCAAGCAGGCGCGCAGGCTCTGCCACGCGGCGATAGCATTCGCCGAGGTTATCCGCGAAGGTCCGCGAGCCGAAAGGATGCAGGCCGCTATTCGCAAGCTCAATCTCATCCAGAATGGAACGCACCTGCTGGCGCGAGAGCGTGCCGCGGTCGAGGAGATCGAGGAATTCCTCGATGGCCTGCTCGAAGTAGAGCGCGTCTTCCCAAAGCGTATCGTCGGCGTCCATGATCAGGTGCTGGGATACCGCGTGCATGGCCCAACAATCTGGCATCGTTCCCGCGCCCGCGCAAGGGGGTAGCGGGATTAGAATAGAAGCCTATGGGCCTGGAAGCTTCACCTCTCGCACAGGCTGTCGGGAACTATCTCGCGTCGCGGCCGCGTGTGACGCGCTGGGTGGAATGGCTCGCGGGGCGGCGCTATCGCCTGGCGGTCTTTGCGGAGCGCCCGGTGCCTGTGGTGGTCGTCGCGCATCGCTACCGCGACCCGGCGAGAGCGGAGCAGGTGGCGCGCGCCATCGAGCAGGATTGGGCAGAAGCGCCGCCGCGCTGCCGCGAGTCGTACGAAGAAATCCTGGCGCGCGCGCCGGGGCTGATCGTCGTCCAGTTGCGGCGCAGGAACGTGTGCGGCTGCCTGGGCCATCGGCACGTGATCGTGAAAGAGGCGCCCTTCGCCGAGCCGCACGACGCTTTCGGCGGCGCGGCCGTGGGCGAGATGGACATCGCCTTCGATCGCGTCCAAAGCTGGCTGGCGTTGCCGCTCATGGATACCGCGCTCGATACGCAGTTCATCGCCGGAAGCCGCCTCAGAGAATTCCATGAACAGCGGTTGCGCTTCCGCCTGCTAAGCATCCTGTTACACGAGACTCACCACATGGTCGCGCCCCAGGCGCCGGAAGAAGCGGTGCGCCAGCTCAGCCTGGCGTTTTATCGCGAGGCGTTGGCCAATTACGTAGAGAGCGCGCGCGCCAGCCTGTCATTCACCATCGACCGGTCATTTTCAAGGTTGGGGAAGGAATAGGAGAACGTCCGTGGTCCGTGGTCCGGAGTCTGCACTGTTCGCGGACATCAAAAGACGATGTCTGCCCCACCCGCGGCGTGTTCAACAGTGGCGGCTGGCGCCCCCTCACAAGGGTGCGCGGTCGAGGGGGACGATGAACTGGATACCCGGGGCACGCTTTGACTGGAGGCGGGAGTCGTTGGTAATGAACAGGTCAACGCCCGCTGCGGCCGCGCAGGCCAACTGGATGGCGTCGGGAGGACGAAGGGAACGATCCGAGCGCAGTGCGGCGTAGAGCCCTGCGGCTCTCGCGTCAAAGGGAATCAGGAGCGAGGTCGCGGTGATGACTTCCTCATACTTCCGCCGGAGTTCGTCGTCCTGCCGCTCGAGGGGCTTGATCAGAACCTCGCCGAGCGTGAGGATCGAAGTCAGCAGTTGATCGCCGCGGGCCGCGCCACGGCCATGGGCGGTTCGCGACGGGTGGAGTTTTTGCTCGACGGATCGGAAGCGTCTTCATAAAATGGGAGGTCCATGCAGACTTTGAGGTGCTCGACCACGCAGTCGATTGCATACCTTCTCCTCGCCGCACAGATATATCCCACTGTTTTCAATGGAGTTGAGCGCATACAGGGATGGGAACAATGGCCAGATTTCACTTGACATGCAAACCCGAAGGTTCTATACCTTTGCCGTCGTTTCGTCGGGTTGTAACGGTAGCGATGTAATTCCTTAACCTCCAGCGATAGCAGCATGAGGAGTGTTCATCCGGCCTCAGAGTTGAAACCCGCAGCCTTCGACGGTCGGCTCCTTCGCAAAGTGATTTGTCAGACAGGGTGGGTCTCCGCGATACGCTACCGTCACACTGGTTTGATGGTACCCAGGAGCGTAATTCGGTTGGACTTCCGTCCGACCGGAGTCTACGAATAACCGGCGGGTCAGAGTCCCATTGAAGCATTTTGGGTGCCTGCCGCTCAGGACCCCCGGCTTAAGAGATTTCATGCCGGCGGTTGTTGCGCCTATGCTGCTACGTGTTTCCTCGGTTCAGTTTTAGGGGTGAGACTACGGGGTGGGCTTCCGACAACTGCGGTGTTTTCCCCAGCTTGGGGTCGGTTCTGCTGAGAGGCCAGGAGAGTCCAGGGACTCTTGTTCGAGAAGGCCAATCGGCGCCTACAGTTTCTACAAATAAAGGGAGGTTTCCTACGATATTTCATATTGCGCTAGGGTTTCGAGTATTTGAAATTCAATCTTCTACTTTGATTTCATTTATTTACAGTCACCGCGAGTTTGGCTGCGTGTTTGCGGGTAGTAAGAATTGTTCAGTCGGTACTGAACGCGGCGGTTCTGAGGGGAAGCAAGCCATTGGCAATTAACCTGCACTTTTCACCAATCCTAGGAAAGACAGCTTCCTCAAGGTCTTGCGGATTCGTAGGGCCTTTTCCATCAAATCTGAGGAAGTGTAATGATTTCTTTTAGTCAGGAGGCAGTATGCGGCTGAATTTAGCTTCTAAGCTTTTTATCTTTGCTTTGCTTCTCGGTTTTCTCACTGCCACCCCGGCGAAAGGAATAGAGGTTTACGGGCGAATCCGCGGGGTCGTGACAGACCCTTCGGGCGCAGTAATCGCCGGTGCGACCGTTACCGTGACCAACGTGGCCACGGGCGTGTCCACGACAGTCCCATCCGGCGCCGACGGCTACTACGAGGCCCCACAGCTAGTGGCGCCCGGCACCTATCAGGTGGTCGTCGCGGCGACCGGTTTCAAGGAATTCCAGGCATCGGGCATTCCACTACACGTCGGCCAGATTTACGTGCTCAACGTCCAGTTGGAGGTCGGCGCTCTTACCCAGCGGGTGACGGTCGAAGCTGCCCCCGTGCAAGTTGAAAAGACCAGCATGCAACTGGGGGCGACCCTGACCGGAACGCAGATCGTGGACTTACCGCTGAATGGCCGGAATTGGGTTCAGCTCCAGCAGACCCTGCCGGGCGTGGTGGCGGCCGCCGACGCGCGCGGCAATTACGCCACCAACGGCAGCCAGCCCGACCAGAACAGCTACTTGGTCAACGGCATTGACAGCAACGACCTGCCGCTGAACACGCCGCTGGTGATTCCCAGCCCGGACGCCATCGCGGAAGTCCAAATGGTGACCAACACCATCAATCCCGAATATGGGCGAAATTCCGGGGCCATCATGAATGCGGTCACCAAGTCGGGAACCAACCAGTTTCACGGCAGCGGCTTCGATTTCTACCGCGACACCGGCTTGGACGCGCGGAATTTCTTCCAGCCGACCTCCGTTATTTTCCACCAGCACCAATTCGGCGGCACGATCGGCGGGCCCATTTGGCGCCATCACACGTTTTTCTTCTTCTCCTATCAGGGGACGCGGAACCGCAGTCCCCAAGCGGGAGGGACGACGACGGTGCTTACGCAGGACCAGCTCGGTGGGACGTGGGGAGCCGGAGGCGTCGGCGGGGATTGCGCGATTGACCAGACGATTAACCCGGCGACCGGGGAACCCAACGAGACCGTGGCGAACTGCCCACATTCGCCTTCCGCTATGGTCGGTGATGCCAATTCCCCTTGCGCTGTCGGCAGCCCCATGTGCCCCGGGGGAACGCCTTATGGGAACGTGTATGACGTCAACACCGGCGCCCTTGTGGCCACCGGCCTTTTCTCAACGGGCACGATTCCGACCGCCAACTTCAATGCCCTTTCCACCAGCCTGCTGAGCAAGTTTGTTCCCCCGCCCAACTCCGGGACCGAATACGACTTCAACCCCGTCATCACGGGAGTGACCGATCAGTACATGACGCGCATCGACGAGAACATCAGTTCCAAGGACGCGCTGTGGGGCTCCTGGCTATGGCAGCGGAACCCCACCACCGATACCTTGCCCTTCACGGGCGCCAACCTGCCGGGATTCCCGGAGGTGGACCAGCGCCATATCCAGAACTATTCGCTGACCTGGAACCACACCTTTGGCGCGAGCACACTCAACGAGGCACGAATCGGGTACACGCGCTTCAACTTTGGCGCGGTGCTGCCGGTCGACGTCGTAGACCCGAAGTCCGTGGGCTTCACGGGCATTACTGTGCAGGATCCGACGAAGAGCAGTTGGCCCGTCATCGCGGTCACGGGATACTTCACCCTGGGATTCTCGACCAACGGCCCCCAGCCGCGCCTTGACCAGACGTATCAGGTGGATGACAACTTCACCAAAATCTCCGGACGCCACACTTTCAAGATGGGTTTCGACACGCGCCGCATGCAGGTTTACAACCCCTTCGCCAATTCGCTCAGCGGGAGTTACATCTATGGAGGAACGGGGAAATATTCGACAGGGAACGCAGGAGCGGATTTCGAGCTAGGCATCCCGGACAGCTACACTCAAGGGGGCGGCGACATCATCAACGCCAGGGGCCGGGAGTACTATTTCTATTTCCAGGATCAGTTCAAGATCCGGAAAAACCTGACGCTCACTTACGGCACGGGCTGGCAGGTGGACACCCCGACTATAGATATCTATCACAACAATCATGCCATGACGGCTTTCCGGCCGGGCCAGCAGTCCACGGTCTTCTCGGGCGCCCCCACGGGTTACATGTTCCAGGGCGATGCGGGAGTGAATGCCACGGGCACGACGAAATACGGGCATTTCGGGCCTCGCTTCGGGTTTGCCTGGAGCCCCGGCAGTTCGGGCAAGTGGGCCATCCGCGGCGGCTACGGCATTTACTTCAACAGGGAGCTGGAAGAGCAGACCTTGCAGTTCCTCGCTTCGCCGCCCTTCTCTCTTAGCTCGACGGGCGCCGCGGCGTGCGCCGGAAGCCCGGGCTTTGCCAATCCCTTTGCGGACGTTGCGACCGGCGCCCAGTGTCCCAACCCGTTTCCCGTTCCTTCAAGCCCTTCGTCGGACGTGGACTTCAGTCCGTACCTGCCGATGTTCTTGTATGCGGTGGACCCGAACACCACCGTTCCGTACTCGCAGAACTTCAACCTGACTGTCGAGCGCCAGCTTTCGGAAAACACGATCCTTACAGCCGCCTACGTCGGAGCCCTGGGACGCAAGGAGGTCATTCTCCGCGAACTCAACCCGGGGCTGAACCCTTCGGGGTGCGCGGCCGACCCCGATTGCGTGGCCAACCGCACCTTCCAAGGGTTAGCGAATCCTGAGAATTTCCAGTATGATCCCTACACCTTCCTGGGAATCGGGAACAACCAGACGACCGGCATCTCGAATTACAACTCCTTGCAGGTCGTCTTCAACCACCACATGTCGCACGGGCTGGAACTCGGCTCCATTTACTCCTGGTCTCACGCTATGGACAACGGGTCGGGGTTTGAGAACTCCGGGTTCGGCGGCGGAGGCTTCGGCGGATACGGCAGCCTCCGCGCCACCAATCCCTTCAATCAGACACAGTACAACTACGGGCCGTCCGAGTACGACGCGACCCACCGGTTTGCGGTCAGCTACACCTACCTCATCCCGCCCATCCATCAATTCGACAACTGGGCGGCCAAGCGCTTCGTCGAGGGCTGGCGGATGAGTGGCGGCACCATCTTCCAGTCTGGCTTCCCGCTGGACGTGGTGGACAGCAGCTTCCGCTCGCTCAGCTGCTGGGCGTATACCTGGACGGCGTGCTGGGATGTTCCCGACGTGGGGTCGGCGCCGCAGTACGCCGATCCGCGCAGCTCTTCGTTTACCAACACCGTCACCAGGTCGGGGCTCAGCGCGAATAATCACTACCTGTTTGACCCCAACACGTTCGTCCGGGCGCCTATCGGCGTGCAGGGCAATGCCGGGCGCAACCCCTTGCGGGGGGGCGGAATCAACAACTTCGATTGGGCCCTCTTCAAGGACACACACATCACTGAGTCCACCCGGCTGGAACTTCGTTTCGAGTTCTATAACCTGTTCAACCACACCCAGTTCAATCCGTCTGGGGTCAGCACCAACATCAACTCGAGCAACTTCGGCCGCATCCTGGCTGCCCGCGATCCGCGGTTGATTCAACTTGCGGCGAAGTTCTACTTCTAGCTCGTCGCGCGCAAGTCTCGAAAAGCATCAGGGCGTCTGCTCCGGCAGGCGCCCTTGCTTTTTGTGCCCTGCGGCATTACGGGGACCCGTGCCGCGGAGCGGTTTGCTGTTACGGCCCTCAAAGGAGCGCCGCTTGGCCCGGACGCGGCGCCGGCGAAAATCCGGAACGCACACAGCCAGGATGCCCCGTGCTACGGGGAACTGGTTTCTCACCCTGAGGCCGCCCGCCATTAAGATCGACGGACCTTCGGCCCCTGCGCACAAAGGGCTTGCTTCTGCCTTCTGTCTCCTGCCTCTTGACTCCTGGTTTGTGTCACTCGAAAAGCTCCCCGGCCCATTCCCGGCGGGAGGCCCGCCCCAGCCCTCGGGCCGCGAACGGGCCGGGGAGCCGGGGCGGGCAGGAGAACAACTTGGGGACACCTCTCAGCGGGCCGTTCAGCTCTCTCGATTACAGAATTGTGTATATTACATTCTGTAGATGCGGGACATCTGGGCGTCCCGAATGTTTTAACGAGTTTGTTTTCAAAGAAATAAAGCTCGAACATTGCTGGGAGCAATGGTCCATATTTTGCTTGACAACCAGTGGCGAGCTACCATAACTTTCGCCCGGTTCGTCGGGATTTAACGGTAGTCAAGAAGTCCCCTAACCTTCTAAGACTGGGAAAAGGATGAGTGCTCATCCAGAGCCAAGGCTGGAAGCCGCAGCCTTCACCCGTGCGTTTTCCCGCAGGGTGAGTTGTCAAAAAGTCAGGACCTACAGGACACGCTGCCGTCCGGATTGCCAAATCATTCACACTAACAAAATCGATTGGACTTCCGTCCGGCTGGGGTTTAGGAATGCCTGAGTAACCGCAGCCCCACGGGAGCGTTGGGATGCGCATCGAGAGGGACCCTGCGCCTAGAGGGTTTCAGGGGAGTGCTTGTCGCGCCGTTGTTGCCACGGGCGGTGGCGATGGATGCCTTTCGGGCAGGTTTTGTTCATATTTCTCTGATTGCGTAAAGAGATGAGATCCAATTTCAGAGGCGGCACCCAATGCTGAGGATGTGGACCCGCGGTGGCGAGCAAATCGGCCTCCGTACAGACCCGACCGGAGTCCCCATGAGAAGAAAGGTTCCCAGTAAGGGCACACACTCAGCCAAACGGGTGTATACTCGCCGCCACGTGGAGGCCAAAACGGAAATATCGGCTGAAATTTCAGTCGGTCCCACGGAATGACAATTGGGTGTTTCGATGAGTTAGGTGTATATTGCAGCTTTCGTCAAAAAACATGCGCCAAACGAGAGGGGATTCGGCCAGCACACTTGGCGAACAGGAGGGTATTTCGATGAGCCCCCACAGCAAAAAGCCCGCTTATGCGGGTTGGCAGAGGCTTGTATTGGCAATCTTTGTGGCACTATTAATTCCGGTTTCAGCATCGGCACAGCAAGCGACCGGCAAGATCGTGGGCACGGTCACCGATGCCCAAGGCGGCGTGATGCCAGGGGTAAAGGTGACGGCCACCAACAACGCCACGCAGATCAGCACCTCAAGCGTGACCGATAAAGAGGGGTCCTACCAGGTTCTCAACCTTCCCATCGGCGAGTACCGCATCACCGCGGCGCGCGACGGTTTTAGGACGCTGATCACGGAGGCTCCGCCGCTGGAAATCAACCAGGTGCTGCGTGTGGATTTGCGCATGGAGGTAGGCGCCCGCACCGAGACAGTTACGGTAGAAGCGTCGGCCGTCAGCGTGGAAACTGTGAACCCCACCTTGGGGCAATCCGTCACCACCCGACCGGCCGTGGACCTGCCGCTCAACGGCCGTAACGTTCTGGATCTCGCTCTTCTCCAGCCCGGCGTCACGGAAGTGAACCCAGGCGCCGCGGACGGGGGCCAGACCGGCGCCTTCGGAATCGCCGGCGGCAAGTCCGATTCCGTCACCTACCTGCTGGATGGCGGCATCAACAACGACCTGCTGGGGAACGAAGTCGTCTACAACCCGGTCCCGGACGCCATCGCCGAGTTTCGGATTCTGACCAGCAACTACGCGGCGGAATACGGGCGCAACGCCGGTGGCGTCGTGAGCGTCGTCACCAAGTCCGGCACCAACGACCTCCACGGGAGTGTTTATGATTTCTTGCGCAATGAGGCCTTTGATGCCAATAGCTATTTCAATAATCGCGACGGAGTGCCCAAGCAAGTGCTCAAGCGGAACCAGTTCGGTGTTGCCGTCGGCGGGCCGGTGGTCATCCCGAAAGTCGTGCACGGAAAAGACAAGTTCTTCTGGTTCGCCAGTTACTCCGGCCAGCGCCAGATCCAAGCCATAAACACCACTTCGCTTCCCGTCTACACCCCGGCGGAGCTCCAGGGAGATTTCTCCCGGTCTGCCTCTGATCCAGCAACCGGCAATCGGATTCCGGACCCGCAAGTGGTGGCGTTCCTCCAAGCCTACCCCTACTTTGCGGCCAACTCGGCGCGGGGGATCATCGACCCCACAAAGTTCAGCCCTGTGGCGACGAACTACATTCAGGCCAACCTCATCCCGACTTCTGCGACGGGCACGAAGATCGCGCAGGCGGGTAGCAAAAACGATTCCGACCAACTCTCGGTCAAGCTGGATGCCCAACTCGGTTCCAAGGACAAGCTCTCGGCTACCTTGGGTTGGTCGCGGAATCCGGTGCTCAATCCGTTCAGCTTCGCCTTTGGCTCCCTCCCCGCCGATGCCTATGGATACGGCAGCATTGGTGACCATCACCGGGAGTTTCTCAACTTGGCCTGGAGTCGGACCTTCTCGGCCACCCTGCTGAACGAGGCGCGGGTCACAGCGCAACGCATCAACATTGCCTTGGCCATTCCCGCCACGAGTTTGCCCACGCCAGGCCAATTGGGGATAGGAGTCACACCCGACCAGTCTACAGGACCGACCATCATCGGCCTCTTTCGCGGCCTGACACTCGGCTTCAGCCCGCAGGGGCCCACCACCGAGATCAACAACACCTTTGGTGTTTCGGACACGCTCACCTGGGTGAAGTCGAAGCACACCACGAAATTCGGCTTCCTTTTCTCACCGTACCAGAATAACACCAAGTACGATTTCTACGTGAATGGCGAATTTGACTTCTATGACAGCGGGACCAGCGTTGGATCGGGCAACAGTTTTGCGGATTTCCTGATGGGCCTGCCCGATGAGTACTACCAGTTCGGCGCCGCGCCCTCGAACATCCGGAGCAGATCGTACTACGCGTTCGCACAGGACGAGTGGCACCTGCGCAAGAACTTCACCATCACCTACGGCTTGCGGTACGAGTACAACTCCCCCAAGTTCGACACCCAGGGACGCTCTTTCTCGATCGTTCCCGGACAGCATTCAACGCGGTTCCCAAATGCTCCCGTTGGCCTGCTGTTCCCCGGTGACGCGAGTGCCCCCAAGGGCGCCAATTTCCCGGATCGGAACAACTTCGCCCCGCGGCTCGGGTTCGCCTGGGATCCGTTCAACGACGGTAAGACAAGCATTCGCGGCGGCTTCGGGGTGTTCTATGACATCCTGAAAGGCGAGGACAACCTGCAGTTCAACGGCCAGGCGCCGTTTTTCGGGTTCGTGGACATGTATTTCCCGTCGTTAGCGGGAAACCCCACCTCCGACCCCGGTTACTTGACGCAACCCTTCGTCGCGGCAGGCGCTACCAACCCGTTCCCCTCCAAGCCGCCAGCGCACGATCTTGACTTTGGGGCCACCGGCTTCCTCCCCTTTGGCGGAGGCGGTGTGTACTTCGTCGATCCGCACTTGCGCACGCCCTACACCTATCAATTCAACTTCAGCATAGAGCGGGATCTGACCCGGGGTTTGGTCCTGGAGACTAACTATGTGGGCAGCGCCACCCACAAGCAAACCGCGCTGGTCGACCAGAACCCCTTTATCCTCGGCACCGATACGCGTCTGCTGAACACCCAGACCGGGATCCTGCCCGACGGGTCGAACGGGTTCAGCTACCTGCTGACCTTCGCCAACCTCGTCAACAGCAATTACAACAGCCTGGAGGCCAGCCTCACCAAGCACCTTGCGGAAAACCGCTGGCTCGGCCACAGCTATTTCACCCTGGCCTACACCTGGGGAAAGTCGATCGATAACGCCTCCGGGTTCCGCAACGTCAATGATAGGGTGCCCTACTACAGCCCCATGCTGTTCCGTTCCGTTTCCGACTACGACATCGCCCACCGGATTGCTTTCAGCGGCGGATGGGACCTTCCCTTCGATCAGCTTTGGGCCTCCGGCCCCAAGCGCCTGACCAAGGGATGGAGTTTGTATCCCATCGTGACTTGGCGCACCGGGTTCCCCATGGACATCTCCGCACAAATTCCCACCCGAAGAACGGATCCTGGGCCCTCAGGCGCTGGCGATGCAAGTCTCGTGCGGGCGAACCTGACCACATCGAATGTTCCCATCTTCGATCCGCACCAGACAAACACCTTCAATGGAGCTACGGGCTCGTTCTGGTTTGACCCCACGGGATTCAATACCGACTACGATGCTGCTGTGTTGACTTACGGCACGTACCCCAGGAACCGCCTCCGGGGCCCGCATCGTGCTAATTTCGATTTCGCGGTGGCGAAGAAGACCGCCCTTGCCGGAGAGCGACTGAATCTGGAATTCCGCGCGGAGTTCTTTAATATCCTCAACCACGCGGAGTTTCAGCTCCCCACGCTGAATATTTTGGATCCAAGTTTCGGTCAGATCACGAGCACGTATGATCCGCGCATTATCCAGTTAGCGCTGAGGCTTACTTTCTAGCAGGATCCGACTCGCGGGCTCTTTCCGTTGGTCGAAACACCGGCCCAGTTTGAATGCACGCTCGCGCCCGGGCAGCGCGAGCGTGCGGTTTCTTTTCTTCCCTAGCTGACTCGTCCTTCACCCTTTATATTTCATCCTGAATCCGGCGAGAAGAACCCGCTTGGAGGCTTGTTGGCGGCGTGGGCCCCAATACTGTGCACTCGGTCGGAGGGAGGTGTCTCCCCGACCTCCGAGATCTTTCGGAGATTTCACGGCCGCACGAACCTTCACGCGCGGGTTTCAGCTTCTTCTCCGGACGGCAGGAAGACCGCGGCCGCGCCGTAGATGCCGACGTTCTTCTGGAGTTTGGCGGGCAGCACGGGAGTGTTGACCGCGAAGAGACGGTCGATGGTGTATTGGGGTATGGTCTTCTTGATCTTATCAAATAGGGGCTTACCGATTCGTGAAACACCGCCGCCAATCACGATGGCTTCGGGATCGAAAAGCGTGATCATGCCGGCAAGCCACACACCCAGGTAGAAACCGGTTTCGTCGAGGATTGCTTTAGCGACGCCATCGCCGCGGCGCGCCGCCTCCTGAATCATCAGCGGCGAAATCTCCTCCAGGTGGCCATGCGTCATCTCGCGCAGGGCGCTGGGCAGAGTGTGTTCCTGCTCGAGCATCACGCGCGCCCGCCTGGCCATGGCCGGGCCGGCAGCCAGGGCTTCAATGCAGCCGAGTGTCCCACAGCCGCAGCGATAGGGGCTGCGGTAGTCGATGGAAACATGGCCGCCTTCACCCGCCACGCCGTTCTTGCCATGATGAATCTTCCGGTTGATGATGATACCGGTGCCGATACCGGTGCTCACGGTCACGTAGAAAACGTCCTTGAACCCCACGGCGGCGCCAAACAGAACTTCTGCCAGCCCCGCGGCGTTGGCGTCATTTTCCAGCTTGGTGGGCAGGCCGAATTGCTTCTCGACCATCTTGGCCAGTTCGATATTCCGCCAGCCGGGGAGATTAGGGGGATTGATCACCACGCCCGTCTTGGGATTGAGCGGCCCTGGCGCACAGATGCCGATGCCGCGCAGGTTGTGTTTGCCTCCCGCCGCGCGAATCAGGCGCTCGATCAAGTGAACGATCTGGATGTAGCTCTTGGCAAACCCCTGGTCAGCGTGCGTGGGAACGATGCGGGATTCCACCAGCCGTCCCTTCAGCGTGACGAGCCCTCCCGCGACTTTCGTTCCGCCCACATCGATGCCGATAATCAACTGCCCCATAAACTGTTGTCTCCCTTCCCTAACCCTCTATTCATATTTTGCCCGGCCGATCATGGCAAGCCCAAAAACATAGGCAAAGCAAAGCGCGGGAACCAGCATGGCCACGCGCATATCGAAGTGATCGCCCACCCAGCCCACGATCGGGGGGATGAGCGCGCCGCCCACGCAAGCCGTGCAGAGCAGGCCCGAGATCGCTCCATGATTCTCCGTGAAACTGTTGATGGTTCCGCTGAAAACCAGCGTAAACAGCACGGAGGTGAAAAACCCGCAAGCCGCGAAGCCGAGGGCAGTGACGTGCGTTGTCCCGAAGACGGCCACCAGCAGGCAGGCCAGTGCCAGGAAGGAGTAGAGACGCAGAATCCTGCGGCTGCCGAATAGGTTGAGCACCGCACCGCTCACCAGCCGGCCGGCGCCCTGCAATCCCCAGAAGAGAGCCACGATCAGAGCCGGCAGCGAGGGGAATACCTTGCGGAAGAAACTCTGCGCTCCTGTGCTCACGACCTCGCTTGGCAAGCCGTGGACGCGCTCGAAGAATTTGACTATCCACGAAGCGGTGCCGACCTCGGCTCCCACATAGAAGAAAATGCCGAGGCAGTAAGTGATGACCATGGGGTTGAGCAGAAGTTTTCGCACCTGATCGAGGCGAATGCGCTCACCCGCGACGGCAGCGCGCGCCGGGAAGCGCGAGGCGGCCAGAAACACCAGCAGTACTAGCGAAACCGCCGCAAAAACCACGTAGAGCACCTGCCAGCTTCGACCCGTCCCACGAATGAACGCCAGAATGAAGGGGCCGAGGAAGGCGCCAATGCCGCAGAAACCGATGGTGAGCGTCAGGTTGCGGTGATAGTTCGCCAGCCGATCGAGATGCCGGATGAGCGGGTTCCCGGCGGTCTGAATAATGGTGACGCCCATGCCGACCGCGAAAATCATGGCGACAATGAGCGGATAGTTGCCCGCCCGCGAGACCACCAGGCAACCCAGACCCATCAGGAAAACTCCCAGCAGGACCAGAGGCCTTGCGCCGAAGCGGTCCATCAGCAACCCGGTGGGAATCGAGCAGAGGCCGTAAGCCAGGAAGAACGCGAACGCCAGGAAGCCCGCGGCGAAGAGGCTCAGTTGATATTGCTTGATTACTTGCGGGATCACGACACCCAAGATGTTGGTGATCATCCCAAAGGTGAAATAGGCGAGGAAAATTACCCAAAGCAGCAAGGTGGAGGGTCGTTCTTGCATGGTGCACCCTTCGAGACCAGAGATTCAAATCTTCGGGGACGCGTGTCCCGGAATCGCCCGAGTATAACGCAACGCCCGCGATTTCGGGTAACGGGCTGTATAGGGTGGGGCAGTTTCTATGGACACCCGCTTGCTTGAAAAGCCAAGCGTGAGCGGGGCCGCGGAAAATGGGCTGGCACGCTTGACGCGCCCCAGTCTGTTCTCTAAGATGACTGCTAAGCCGCAGGTTGAGGCTCTCCATGCCCCGAGGTCGCGCCGCAGGCGCCGCACGCTTGATCCAGGACTCTCCCAGGGATGCGGCGATTCCCGACAAGCTCTATTACCGCATCGGCGAAGTCAGCGAGCTGACCCAGACGAAAGCCTACGTGCTGCGCTACTGGCAGACGGAATTCCCCACGCTGCGGCCCGTTAAGAGCAAGTCAGGGCATCGGCTTTACCGCCGCAAGGATGTGGAGCTTATCTTCGAAATCCGCCGGCTCCTTTACGGGAAGGGATTCACCATCGCAGGGGCGCGCAAGCATCTGGCGAGCCATGAGAAGAATGCCGGGGGGCAGACAGACTTGTTTCAGTCGCCCCTGGATGTGGCGGAGCTGAAAGCGATCCGGCGCGAGCTACAGACTGTATTGACAATGCTTTCGAGGAAATGCTAGCGTGAAGAATTGCGCCCGACCCTGCGAAAGTCTGTGGGTGAGGGCACAAGCGGTCGTGACGGGACGTGGCGCAGCCTGGTAGCGCACTTGCTTGGGGTGCAAGGGGTCGCCAGTTCAAATCTGGCCGTCCCGACCAAAAGTTCCGTGACGAGTGACCAGTGGCGAGTGAAGAGGTTTCTTTTGGGCTTGTCACTCGTCACTCTTCACTTGTCACTATAGTATCGGGGCGTAGCGTAGCCTGGTAGCGCGCTTGGTTCGGGACCAAGAGGTCCCCAGTTCAAATCTGGGCGCCCCGACCATTTCTTCCTTTCCTTGGAGTTCGACGTCCGGAGGATCAGCAACCCAACTTGGCGTGAAGCGCGGAAGTCCCGGGGTATGTACTCAGTCCCGCCCTCCGCGTTCCTTGCCCGCCACCGGCGCGGAGTGCGATCACGGTCCGGCAAAGACCACTTCCGGTTGCAGTCGACTGACGAACTCGGTTTTCACCCAGATGCACGGTCCGCGTTCAGTCTTCATTTTGGGCCATAAGCTCCAGATCAGGGCAGGAATTTCTTCCGCATCGGTAGGAGTGTGCTCAAGAGAGATCGCCAGGCGAGGTCGAAAGCGTGCGACGGTTTCCTTCGCTCCCCTCAGGGCCTGCCGCTCGGCGCCCTCGATATCCATTTTGATGAAATCAACCCGTTGAAGCTTTAGTTCCGAAGTTAAGTTGTCTATGGTGGTCAACTGGACCGTCGGTCCTGCGTGGCTGTGGGGGAATTTTAGGGCGACGCTGTCTCCACCCGACTGGTAATCATACGTGCGCAGGACCAAATCGCAATCGTGGTCCCAGACACCCTTCGGATACACAATGACGCGACCTGCCCGGATCTCTTCCTCGAAGGTCTTGCGAAGGCAATTCACATTCTCGGGTGCGGGCTCAATCGCGACGACCAACCCCGCTCCCTGGCTGAGAGCCTTCCGCGTATAAACGCCCACGTTGGCGCCGCAATCGAGCACCGTGTCACCTGCCCGGACGCCGTGCTCACCCTCGCCATACACGTCATCGTCCTGATCGATCAGCATTCCCGCAAGTATTTCCCGGTCCCGGGTGGGAATCCAGAACCGCCCTTGGGGAGCCTCCACCAGGTCAACGGCACCTTCGGATTTCAGGACGGTGATCTTTGGGTACAGGTCATAGATGCGATCGAACCTATCGTCAAAGTCATCGATGGCGTTCGAGATGCGCGTCAGGGGACAACCCCGGTAACGGGACCGCGCCAAGTGCACGAAGCGGGCGGCTTGAGAACCCGGGTAGAGGAAATAGGCGATTGGAACAGCCGCCACGATCACGGCTCCTGCAATGATGATTGCGATTCGCTTCATGGCAACAACTCCGGCGTCCGTCCAAGAGGGAATCGATCTGTTTTCAGCAGCACCTCGGTGGGAAGTATTGCTGTCAACTTGGAGGACTGAATTGTATGAGCCTTCGCTTACGGCTCTTTCAGCGTTACAGGACGCGTAATCGGACGGCTGATCACGGTTCGCTCCCGGCCAACGTAGTTGCGGAAGATCGCCTGAAGCGCGGGGCTCTCCTGAACTCGCATGTTCGACCAGCGGCCCGTCGCCGGGTCATTCCTAAAGGCGGCATTCCACCAGGAGAACCCGATGACTTTCGGCCAGCGGCCTCCCACGAGGTCCGCTAGGGCGGCTTTCGCCCACGCCGCCTGATGGGAGTCGTCAATCGTCCCGAATTCGCAGACGATGACTGGCTTGTCAGTGAGCCGCCGCAAGCGTGCATAGACCCAATCCATCTGGTAGCGAAACGAGACCGCGTCCTCATCACTGGGTAACTGCCGGCCGTACACACTGACGCCGACCCAGTCGATCCACTCATCCCCCGGGTAGTAGTTCTCGAATCGGTTCCATTCCTCGACCGGTTCATCCCATGGGTCCACATGGAAAACCCAGCGAATGTTGTACGCGCCCTCTTCCCTCGCGAGGCGGATGATGTGCCGGTACGCCTCCCGGAACCGAGCTACGGAATCGCTATAAGACCCCCCGCCCTTGTTATACAAGCCGTTCCAAGGAAACCACCAGCCATTGACCTCAACCCCGTACTCGGCGATCACCGGCGAACCGAATCTCCTGGCGGCCTGCATCCAATTCCGCAAGAGCGGGTCGGACTTACCTGCGATGATGTTTTCAAGCGAGTAGACCGGGTCAGGCCTGGGAATCTTAGCGCTGCTCAGGAGCATTAGCCGGATGTATGGAACACTGCCGTTGGCGCGAATCCAGGAGGCGGTCTGATAGGGGAACTCTGGACTCTCGTACCAGTTGTTCCAAAAGTAGACCCACGCAGGCTGCTTGCCCACGGCGCGTTCGTACGACAGCACGTCGAAGGGAGTGATGTCCCCTCCCATGCCATTTCTGCCGCCGGGGAAAACTCCGTGGTAAAGCTTGCCAGGGGGAGGTTCAACCAAGGTTCTTGCAGGGACGCGCACCGGCTCGCGATCGCGGGCGGCACTGGCCGCGGCCGCGATTATGATGGCGGCGACAACTCGCCATAGTCGATCCGAGCCTCGCTGTTGGTGGTCTACCGGCGCCATGCCTGCCCCCAATCCTGCCATTCTGCCATACTGGAAGCGCGCCGTCATTGCGGAAAAGTATCAGAACACGAAATTGGGGGGGTTAAGAAGTCAGCTTGAAAACTCGGCAAGTTTGTCGCATCATGCCCAGAACAATTGCGCGTCGCGCAGGACTCTATGGGCGTGCGCATGATACTATATTGCCCACTCATATGCTTGTTCGCTTTCTTACACGTGTGAAGCGGCTGGGGTTCGGCAGCGCTTCGATGACGGTGATTGTCCTTGTCGCCTTGCTGTGGGCGTCTGCCCCTCCGAGAATGCTCTGCGCAGCGCAGCCGGAGGGCACGGCGGAGGCAGACACTGCCCTCATCCTCTATGACAGCCTGCCTAACCCTCATGCGGGAGCGTATGTTCATGCCCTTTTCCTGGCGAACTTGCTCACCCACTTCGGTCTGCGCGCGGACCTGATCCCTCTCACCGAGTATAAGCGCGGACAATTGCCGGGATACCGCGCGGGTTTCTTGATCGGGTCCACACCCGACGCGAAGATTCCGCCTGCTGTGCTCGCCGACGTTCGGGTGACCAAGCAACCGTTCGCCTGGATGGGTGGACATATCGATCAGCTTCTCGCCAGCCCAGAAGCGCGCCGCGGTTTCGGCTTCAGCTTTGTGGAGTATCGCCAGGACCTCGATTATCGGTACGTTTCCTACAAACAAACCCTGTTGGCCAAGCCGGAGACGGACCTCAACATCGTGTCGATCACGAATCCGAAAGTCGCCGAAGTGGTGGCGACGGCGGTGAATCAGAAGAAAGTGTCGAGTCCGTACGTGGTGAGGAGTGGCAGTTTCTGGTATGTCGCCGACCGGCCGTTCTCCTTCATGGCGGAGGGAACCCGCTACCTCGTCATTTGTGACTTGCTCCATGACATTCTGGGAATCGATCACCCGACCGAGATGCGCGCGCTGGTGCGTATCGAGGACGTGAGCGTTGATGACGACCCCGATGAACTCATCAAGGTTGCGAACCTGCTTGCCCATCAGCATATTCCCTTCCAGATAGCCATCATCCCGATCTTCCGCGACCCTGCGCATTCGCTGGAGATCCGCCTCGGGGATCGGAAGGCAACGGTGGCGGCGATCCACTCCATGATCGCGCGCGGCGGTACGCCGGTAATGCATGGAATAACGCACCAGGTCCACGGGCTGAGCGGAGATGAGTATGAGTTCTGGGATGAGCTCGGCGATCGCCCGGTCAGCGGCGACTCGGCAAATTTCGTGTTGCGGCGGTTGCGGCTGGGCCTATCGGAGTTTTTCGCCAACGGCATCTACCCGGTCGCCTTCGAAGTGCCCCATTACGGGGCCTCCGAAACGGATTACCGTACGCTTGGGCAAGTTTTCTCCTTGTTCTATGACCGTCCCATGGTCGTGCCCGACGCCACGACCACGGAGATTCCGCCCTACTTGGTTGTGGACCGGTACGGCCGGCACATCGTACCGGAAGACTTGGGATATCTCCCGGAGGACGACCCCGACCCGGAACGGTTGCTCCAGGCCGCCCGCAGCCTGCGGGTAGTGCGCGACGGGGTCGCCTCGTTCTATTTCCACCCGTTTCTGAACCAGAAGTTGCTCGAGCGCCTCGTCACGGGGATCAGCGATTTGGGCTACCACTTCGTCTCCTTGCGAGAATTTGGCGGCACGGTTGACTTCGAGGGGCGGTACGCCGTTCGCACCACTTCGGGGACAGTCCAGTTATCTCCCAGGGATGAGTACTGGCGCCTGCAACGGTTCGACGCTAGCGGGCAATTGGAGGGAACCGATCTATCGCCGGCGCGATTGAGCGGGCCAGTCGAACTCGCGGTTCAGGTGCCGTCTGGTGGGTGGGCTGCGCTCGACTGCCTGAAACAGGTGCCGCGGGAGCCCGAGCGCGCAACTTCCTGGCTGGCGCGGCTGTGGCAATGGTGGAGTGGTGAGCAGCCGACAGCTCAAGCATCCTCCACCGTCGTCCGGGACAAGTTTGCCGGGCCTCCCAGCGCGTGGCTCCTCTGGCTGGACAGCCCACCCGCCGCGGCGGGACACAACCAAGAGAGTTACAGGACGGTGCTTGAGGCCCTCGGATACCAGGTGAAGCTCGTGAAGACCGCCAGGTTCACGCAGGTGCCAGGGGCCAAGGACGTCCTCCTCGCCATACCGCGGGCGGCTGGTGCGCGGCTGTCTGACGCGCAGCAACAGCAGGTTGCGAGGTATCTCACGACGGGCGGTGAAGTAGTTGCCGACGGCCCGCAGGCTTGGCTCCAGAAGGTCGGGTTTGGATTCCCTGGCGGGCAGATGATTGTCACCTCCGTCTCTGATACGAGCCATCCGGAAATGAAACTGAGCTGGCGGCCCGAGGAACGCATTACGCGTTTTACTGCGCCCGCCGACGCCCGCGAATTAATGGTCGATCCGGAGAGTGGCCAAGCGCTGGCGCTGGCCGGTTCCTCCGGTTCGGGTCACTACATCTATTTGGCGGCGCCTCTCGACAATCACACGAACGATGGCACCAGCCAGTATCCGTATTTTCCGGAATACCTCAGCACCACGTTCGGAGTAAGTACTCCGCTGCGCAACTACCGGCTGGAGGTCTACTTCGATCCCAGCTACCGCCCAGGCGCCGACTTCAATCGGTTGGCCACCGTCTGGCGCCGAGCGGGAATCAGCACGGTCCATATCGCCGCATGGCAGGTCACGAGCAAGTTCTCGTTCCCCTATGACGAATTCATCCGCGCCTGCCACCGCAATGGCGTGGCCGTTTACGCTTGGTTCGTCTTCCCAGCCGTCACGCCACGGATGTGGGACGAGCATCCGGAATGGCGGGAGAAGACGGCGACCGGCGCCGATGGCAGGGTCGGCTGGCGCCTGTCGATGAATTTCCAGGATCCGGCGTGTTTCCGCGCGGCGATGGATTGGATGACCGAACTGCTGGAAGCCGGTGATTGGGACGGCGTCAACATTGCGGAATTGAATTTCGACGCTGACTTTAAGGATTGGCTGCGCCCGGATAAGTTTGTCCCGATGAACGACATCGTGCGCGCTGACTTCAAAAAGAAGGCGGGCTTCGACCCCATCCAGTTGTTCCGGCCCGCCTCCCGGCATTATTTCAAGACCGACCCGGCCGCGCTGGCTGCGTTCGAGCGTTACCGCGAAGACATTGTAATCGATTGGCACCGGCGCGTGCTGGCAGAGATCGAGCCGCTCCGCAAGCAGCATGGCTGGGAAGTCATCGTCACCGCACTCGATAGCCTCCACGACGACTACGTGCGGCCCGCGCTCGGCGTGGACTCGCGCCGCCTGGTGGGCTTGATGAAGGAATTCCCGTTCACGCTGCAGGTTGAGGACCCCGCACGTTTCTGGATGGCTCCGCCCGACCGCTACCGACGCTTCGCAGCGACCTATCGGAAGCTGGTGCCGGATCCGCGCCGCCTGATGTTCGACGTCAATGTCGTCCCGACTCGCGATATCAAGGACACTTTCCTGCCCTCGGCGACGGCCACCGGCACGGAACTGGCGCTCACTCTCGCCAATGCCGCCTCCGCGTCCGGCCGGGTCGCCGTATATTCGGAACACACCGTGCCGCCGCAGGACTGGGATCTCATCCAGGTGGTGTTGAGCCGTCCGGCGGCGATGGCCGCACGACGCAACGGCTTACAGGTCGACGCCCGCACGTCCCTGCTATTCACCCCCGCGGATGATCCTCTCTATTACGTGGACGGTCGCCCGTGGCCAGCCGTCTCGGCGGATGGCGTGCTGGTGCCGAGCGGGCTGCACTCCATCTCGACCCAGCGCAACTGGTGGCATTTTCTTCACACGGACGAATTCCAGGCGCGCATTGTGGGTTGCACGGCCGATCTGCTCGACGCAGAAGCCGATACCACCGATCTGACTTTTCATTACTGGGCGCCGGGCCGGGCCATCATCACGTTTGACCAGCAGCCGCGCGACATCCTCGTCGACGGCGCACAGATGACGCTCCCGATCGAGCGAAGCAATCGAAACTGGGCCGTTGCCTTCCCCGCCGGCGACCACCGTGTTATGGTCATCACCAACACCAAAGCCGGCGTGGCCGTGAACGTGGTAGGCTGGGCGTCTTCCTGGGCCATCGGTGCCTTCGGCATCCTGGTGACGGCCTTGATGGTAATTGTCTACTTGCAACTTCGGCTGGCGCGGCTTATAAACCGTAATGGATAAGAGTCCATGTCGTACTCGCATTGGGTCATCGACGCGCTGTTTGTGGGCACTGTCGCCCTGATTTGGTTCATGCTGGGCTACCAGTCAGTGCTCTTTTTCCTCGGGCACATTTATTACCGGCGGACTCGCAAGGCTGCGCAGGATGTGTCGGAGCTTCCTGATTCCGAGTTGCCCGGCATTTCCGTGCTGGTCCCCTGTCACAATGAAGCGCGGGTCATCGCGCATACTATTCGCGCCCTGCAGGGGCTGGAATACCCGGCCGACAAAATCGAGTTCCTCCTGATCAACGATGGGAGTACGGATAACACCGCCGAGGTCATCCGCAGCTTCAGCGCAGATCGCCGTGTTCGGCTGCTGGAGGTTCCCCCTGACCTCAGTGCGCGGGGCAAGGCTAGCGCACTCAACTATGCCTTGCCCTACACCCGGCATTCCGTACTCGCCGTTTATGACGCCGACAACCTTCCCGAGCCCGGCGCTCTTCGCTCGCTGGCCGTACATCTGGTGCGCCACCCCGAGCTCGCCGCGGCGGTGGGGATGTACCGAGCTTGGAACCGGCGCCGCGCCCTTCTGACCCGGCTCGTCAACATCGAGGGCATCGGCTTCCAGTGGATTGTCCAGGCCGGCCGCTGGATGCTGATGCGCTTGACGATGCTGCCCGGCACGAATTACGTGGTTCACAGGGCGGTTATCGAACGAGTCGGGGGCTGGGACGAGCGGGCACTGACGGAGGATTCTGAACTGACGGTTCGCCTCTATGAGGCCGGCTACTATGTCCAGCTCGTTCCCACCTCGGTGAGCTGGGAGCAGGAACCGGAATCCCTGCTGAATTGGTTTCGACAGCGCCGGCGCTGGGTCCGGGGCTTCAACTATGTAATGCAGAAACATGCCTTCAAGCTCCTGCGTGCCCGGCCGCGTCGCATTGCCTTCGAGATACTCTCCTCGCACTTGTTGTATTACTTCTTCTTCCTGGCCGTAGTGGCCTCCGATATCCTTTTCGTCCTCTGCCTCGCCCGCCTGATCAACATCAATGTACCCGGACCTTACAGCCTCGTCTGGATCCTCGCCTATGCGACGTTCGTTCTGCAGCTCGTCATCGCGCTCTCCTGTGAGCGGGGCGAGGATTCCGTGGCCAACATTCTGCTGACCGTCGTGATGTACTTCACTTACTGCCAGCTTTGGATTCCCGTGGTGGCAGTGGCCTTTTACGACGATTTCATCGTTCACCGGGAGATGAAATGGGCGAAGACTGAACGCGTCCAAGTGGGAACAGCCTGACCCGTGGTGTGGCCCGACAGTTATTGTGGTTTCCGGAAGGTGCATGGATACCCCGTAGAGGTTTTCTTCCCAAAGCGGAGCATTCGCTTCACCACACTCCAACCCTCTGGCCCTGAGAAATACACTGCATGAGTGGCAAACGCTTTCATGTCCTTGTGGTATTTGGCACGCGTCCCGAAGCCATTAAGCTCGCCCCAGTGATCCATGAGCTTCGGCGTTTTCCAGATCAATTCAAGACCAGCGTCTGCATCAGCGCACAACACCGGCACCTGCTGGAGCCGATTCTGCGCTGGTTTCGCATCCCAGTGCACTACGATCTGGATGTCATGCGGCCCAATCAAGAGCTGTGCGAGCTGTCGGCTCGCATTCTCGACCGGTTCCATGAGGTGCTCAGTCCCCACCGGCCTGACATGGTTCTGGTGCAGGGAGACACGACAACCGCCATGGTGGCGAGTCTGGCGGCTTTCTATCACCGTGTGCCCGTGGGCCACGTCGAAGCGGGTCTGCGGACGTTGGACCGGTTTTCGCCTTTCCCGGAGGAGATCAACCGCCGGCTGGTCTCGCATCTGGCGGACGTGCACTTTGCGCCTACAAGCTGGGCTCGGATCAACCTTCTGAAGGAAAGGATTCCCAGGAAGCGGATCTTCGTCACGGGCAACACCGTGGTCGATGCGTTTCTGGAGACCCGCGCTCGGGTGTTACGTCGTCCCCCGGCTCTCGCTCAGCTTAAAGGATTCAAACTCGAGGCGCGTAAGCTTATCGTTGTGACGGCTCATCGCCGCGAGAATTTCGGGCCCGGCCTCACGAGTATCTGCCGAGGATTGCAGCGCCTGGCATCGCAGCGGGACGATATCGAAATTGTCTTCCCTGTTCACCCCAACCCCAACGTGCAGTCGGTCGTGCGGCCCATGCTGGCAGGAATCGACCGAATCCACTTGATCGATCCCTTGGAGTATCCCCAGTTCGTGTGGCTGCTCAGCTCGGCCTACCTGGGCCTCACTGACTCAGGCGGCATCCAGGAGGAAATGCCGTCCCTGCGACGCCCCGTCCTGGTGATGCGAAAGAACACGGAACGCCCCGAGGGCCTGCAGGCGGGAGTGTGTAAGCTTGTCGGCACATCGGCCGACGTGATTGTGCGCACGGTCGGGCAGTTGCTTGATGACCAGCAGGCCTACGCCAGGTTCACCAGACGGCGCAATCCTTTCGGTGATGGCAGGGCAGCTCAGAGGATTGTGACAACGCTGAAACATATCCTCACCAGCGCGCCAGGTTCGAATTCCAGACGCGTTCGAGCGCTGGGCAAGCCTCCGATCTGAGTGAGTGAGAAACAAAACCAGCCATCTCGCATCTGCTTCAACAGGTTTTGGCAAGTTGATTCTCAGGGATCACGTGTCACCTCGCATGCTGCCCAGACTCACGGGTTGGATGGGAGGAATCGGTATGATCGAGCGCACCCTTCACTCAGCACTTATTAAACAACTAGGCATCCTCCTGGCCAAGGTTATTTTCCCCCTCGGAAGACGTGGAGGATAGAGAACAACTGCGCTAGAATGGGTGCCCAGGAAAGCCTTTTCTCTGCTCACGTAGTTCGGAAGTCACGCGAACATACGATGAGGAGGTATCCCAATATGACGTCGCGCACCAAGGTTCTACTGATGGTTTTCGTGGCCGCGGCGGCGAGCCTGGGGACTTTAGTGGCTCAGGCTCAGAAGAAACCCGCCATCGCCTATCCCGCTTATCCCAACGATCCCCGCAAGTGGAGGCACGTCACGACCAAGGTGATCTTCAGCAAAGAGAACAAACTGTTTGACAGGTTTGGAGGCCTCCACAACGTTTATGTAAATGACATCGGCTGGCCCTCGTTAAAGAATGGCAAACCCTACCCGGATGGTTCGATGTTCGCCCTCGAACTCTTTGACATCAGCACCCCCCAGGGGGCGATCGAGCCTCGGTCTCTGAAGGCCATTTACGTGATGAAGAAGAGTTCCAAGGTTTATACGGACACGGGGGGCTGGGGCTTTGAACGTTTCCAGGACAATCAAACCACGGGTTCTGTGAAGGATATGAAGGACTGTTTTAGCTGCCACGCAAAGCAGAAGAACAGGGACTACATTTATTCAGAATATATGGAGTAGGTACAGTACTCAGCCAGTCGGACTGGACGCAGGTTCCGCCGGGGTGGGGGCCAGGTGAGTCCATTCCTGCCCCGGCACGGGGGTGGCCCCTGGCCAGCCGCGACTTTCACCAAACCGAACAGTAACGGCGCCGGGATTTGAACGTGAAGGGCCGCAGCCTTGAAGCCCAAGGCTGCGCCACGGGCTCCTTACGTCTTCTCGTGTCAGGCGGTTTTCAGGCCCACGGCCCGCGCTAACTTCTTCTGCCGCTCGTCAAAGGTCCAGAAGCGCTCGGCCTTCAACTCGAGCGCCGAGGCGACGTGCAAGGTGTCGAGAGTCCGCAGGCACAGCCGGGCTCCGTGACGGCGGGCCAGTTGGGCGCAAACGTCAAAGGTTGATTCCGGCAGAGCGACTTCCACCCACAAGCCGCTCTCCCGGTGTTGCTGAAACCGCTTATGTAACCGGTCCGCCTCGCTTCGCGACACCAGCCTCCGAAAAACGTGCTGTTCGATGGCATGAGTCCACTCGGCCACATGGATGGGTGTCAGCCACACGACCGGACCGAAAGCCATACGGCGCCCGGCCTCCGCTGAGTGCACGTCGGTTAGATAGAGCGAAACCAGGAAGCTCGTGTCGGCGTAGGTGCTCAATAGCGCGCTCGCTCCCGCTCTTCGATCAGCAAGTCCGCTCCGGGAAGGATGCGGTCGCCGATGATCTCCCGGCGCATGGCGGCGAAGTCGGGATACTGGTGGGGTCTTGCAGGCGAGGCCACCGGAACAATGCGGGCGATAAGCCGGTCTCGCTCCCGGAGTTCCACGGTCTTGCCGGCGCGCAGCCAAGCCTTCAGCCGCCGCGTGTCCCGGAGTTGGCGAATGTTCACGTTAGGCATGACGCCATCGTGACACATTTTGTGTCACATTGTCAATCGGCGAGCGCGTAGATTGATCGAGCCCCGTTTGCCCGCATGCGGCCAGGATTTGAACGCCAAAAGGCGCAGACCCCAAGAACCCGCCGCGGCGGGCGCTACTTGATGGCTGGTTGACCGTGCAAGCGAAGCGCGGCGTCCTCGTCGGCGTAGGCGGCGACGATCTCCCCGAAGTAGATGCGGTGAAAATCTCCGTTCGGGTAGGCCTCTTCGCGCACGGCCTGCGCGAGCGCGTCAGGCACGACGTCATTGCGATGCAGCGTTCGGCACTCATAGTGCACGACGCATTCCTGGATGATGGGGGGGCGCACCTCGCGGCTGGGAATCAGCGTCAAGTGCATCTCCTGGAATTTGTCGTGATCACGCCCTGAAACTGTCCCGCAATGGCTCGCGGTCGCTGCCAGCTCCCGGGGAGGCACATTGACGGTGAAGTCGCTCGCCTGCTCCAGCCGGGTGTAGGTGTAGCGTGAAGGCCTGACCAGCACGATAAAAACCGGCCGCGACCAAATGGACCCGATCGTCCCCCAGCCAATAGTCATGACATTAGGTTTTCCGTCCGCGCCCTGGGTGACCAGCAGCAAGCCGTCCTCTCGCATGCGCTGGATTGTCTGGGCAAAGTAATCTGTGTACCGCACCCGCACCTTAGCCATTCGAGTTCTACCTCATCGAGGATTGGACTTCCGGACTACGGAGAAGAACCGATGCTGCCAACGAACCTGCACCGGGACCTCCAGTTTTCCCGGCTGAGGGCTGGTATACACCTTCTTTTTCCCTCTTGCAATGTGCGGGTCCCGCTCCGCCCGCCGGCGGACAGGAGGTGCGAACTGGGCCTCCCAACCGCACGCGGGTGAAGTTGTGCTATGCTACGTCCATCCGGGGCGGGAGATTGCGCTCCTGGCCTCCTCGCGTGGAGTCTGCCGTAACCTGCAAGACAGGAGGTGACGTTGTGGTGTGTCGCCGAACTTCCGGTATCGCCTGGTCGGGTTGTGCCAGAGTTGCCATGTTCGCGGCCTGGATGGCGCTCGGCCCAATGTGGGTAATGGGCCAAGTGGACCAGCCGATGCGTATGGACATTCGAGCAGGGCGCATGATTGCGGGCCAAGTGCGCACGACCGATAACAAGCCACTCCCCCTAGACATTACGGTGCGGCTGGAAGAGGCGGAAGGTCAGCCTTCCGATCAGCAGTTCGTGGGCAGCAACGGAAAGTTCGAATTTCACGATCTGACAGGAAGCACCTACCGGCTCACTGTGACAGCCAAGGGGTTTCAGACAGTAACTCAAGACATCGACATGACTTATGGGGTTACCCAGCGCCCCATGGTCTATTTGGTCCCCATAATCACCAGGACCCCTCCCCCGCCGGCTGACACGGCTACGGACTTGGCTGCCCCCAAGCAGGCGCGGAGAGAGTTTGAAAAAGGCGCGCGCGAGCTGGACGGCGGAAACCTCGCGGAGGCGCGGATGCATTTGGAGAAGGCGGTGGCCGCAGATCCTTGCTACGCGCGCGCCCAGACGGCGCTGGGCGTGACCCTCAGCCGGCAGCAGCAGTGGGTGGAGGCGGAATCGGCCTTCCGCAACTCGATCAAGTGCGATGGAGGATTTCTGGACGCCTACCTACAGTTGGCGGTGCTCCTGAAAGGCCAGAAGAAATATCAGGAATGTGCCGTGACCCTGGAGCAAGGGCTGCGACAGTTTCCCAACGAATGGCGCCTGCACTATCGGTTCGCCAACGCCAAGGAGGGCTTGGGTGAATATGAAACCGCTGAGCAGGAGTATCTAAAGACGCAAGCGCTCAATGCCCAGCTTCCCTCTGCCTTCCACCTGCAACTGGCGGACTTTTACCGGAACTGGAAGAAGTATGACAAGGCGCAGGCGGAAATGGAGGCCTATCTGCGCGCCGATCCCCACGGCGAGTTCGCGGAGTCGACCCGAAAGACGCTGAAGGAGCTGCGAGCTTCCGGGCTGGTCTCAGGTGTGCCAGGCAAAACAGATCAGGGAAAACCCTGACGTGGCTCCTGAGGGCAAAACACAATCGAATCGTCAGCACGCACTTCCATATTGCGAGCAGAAGACGATCTCTCCCTGCGTTTTCCTTGGCCTCCGTGCCTCTCAGGCTTCACACAGAGGGCACGGAACCCCGCACCGGATGGGTGCAGGGCGGAGCATCTCAGCGGCCTCTGTCTTGAGGCTCTGCCGGCCAAGGAGAACCTCTACGGCCCCAACGGCTGCGAACGCATGTCGGCGAAGACACGATGCACCTCGCCTGCCATGCCGGGATGTGCGGCTTCTCCTCGGCAGCGGCGTTACGACTGGAGAACCGGCGTGAATCCCGGAACGCCCAAAATCACGCGGCGCTCTTCGCCACCCGGATTCTGAAGATACATCGCTTGCCGCCGCGCAGGATGGACTCCTCGAGCTCCACGTCCACCGACTTCCCGAAGATCATGGTGTAGGTTTCCTTCTGCCAGCCAAGGGTGCAATTGCAGAATTCGGGGGGCGTCAGTTGTTCGTTCACAAACGGGCAACTGCAGTTGCGCTGCTTGTCTGTGATTCGTAGGGTTCCGGCCGCTTCGTCGTACTCAGCTTTCTCCACCCACCATTTCTGAACTTGCTCGACAAAGCCCCGGGGGTTGCCCTGGAACGGTCCGGTCTGATTCTTGAATTCCCGGGCGCACTCCCGGCCCAGGGACTCGAAGATTTTCTTCCTCGTGTCTTCGTCTACATTGGAGTGCAGGATGGCTACCAGCTTCGCGAACCTCTTCCTTATGAAATCCAGCTTGCCCCTGAGCTGCTCGACATCGGGGCTGGGGTTTTGAGCGGGAGCAGCAGAGTCCTCTGCCCACAGCCCGAGACCTGCGCAAGAGCAGACCCCTAAAGTGCACGCTGCCTTGATGAATTCTTTTCTTCGCATGATGACGCTCCGTTAAGTATTTTCTACAAGTGAAAACGATTTAGGAACTACCTTTGCTTGCAGCCACAGCGGGCGCTTTCTTTGCCGCAAGGTTTGGATGCGGGGGAGCAATTCAGGAATTGCCTCTACCTTCCGGGCGAATGCTCCGCATGTCGGGGCGCGGAGTTGCTGTGGCTGCCGTATTCCCGTGCTACCCCTAGCATTATACCTCCGCCGGCAAGCAGGAGCGCTCCCGGCTGAGGCTTGGGTGGGACAGGTCTTCCCTTGTACGGCGGGAGTGAGTCGCCAACTCGCTTCATAGGATTCCGACGAGTTCTGGTGACCTCCCCTCTAACCACCCGTATCGTGAGGACAGCTGACCCACCTGAGGCCCAGTGACCTGAGTGAGGAGCGACAGTCAATAAGTCCTCGCGGCGGCCGAGCCGCGTTGCGCACTGCGCTCCATGGTTTGTCGGCAGGTTTGTGAGGGGGGAAGACCCCGCCTCGGGTGCTTGGCTGTCCCGCCTTGCGCTGGAGCAAAGTCCTCCGCGACATGCAGAAGTGGGTGACGCGGGACGAGCACGGAGCCCTCGGCGCAGGGCGACCGGGTTGGGCGGGGCGCCGGGGAGGGGAAAGGCGCCATACTGTCCTCCATGAGATGCTTCAGTTCGCGGCACATTTCCGTCAAGTTCTCGGGCGTTCTGCCGAAAAAATAGTGGAGGGCCCCGTGGGCAGACCGGGGAACTTCGTGTGTTCAGAAGCTTGTCTCATCCCCGGAGGGCGTCGCCTTCTGCCCTGAGGCCGGCAGACTGCCGGAATGCGTCTGGAAGCGCCACCCCTCGGCGCGAGGCGGCTAGACTCCGAACGGTTCGGCAGGCCTGAGACGAAAGAGCAGGGAGACTTGGCCGCGGCGATGCATATCCGGTCGGCACCGAGATTCCTTATTGTTGTCTTAATCTCATTCTTTTGTCTGGGTCTGAAGGACTCGTGGGGGCAGCAAGGCAGCGTCCCGGCGAGCCCCCTGTCGCCTCCGGTTCTGGCGCGCGTGAGTGACATTCGCGCGCTCCCTGCCAAACAAGCGAGTCTCGGCTATCCGGTCCGAGTGCGGGCTGTGGTCACCTACTACGGTGGGCCAAGGCGGGAGCTTTTTGTTCAGGATTCCACAGGCGGCATCTACGTTGTAGGGCCCGAGGCGGATCTGCATCTCGAACCGGGTCAGTTCGTGGAGGTTAAGGGACTCACCGGTCACGGGTTGTTCGCGAACCAGATCGAGAAGGCGGCGATCCACGTTCTGGGCCGTGCGCCGCTGCCACCCCCGCAACGACCTCGCTATGAACAACTAGTTTTGGGGCGGGCAGACAGCCAATGGGTTGAACTTGAAGGTATCGTTCGTTCCGCGCAGATCGATGCGGGGTCGAAGGATCTTCAGCTCACGGTCGCGGTGGGGTCAGACCGGGTCAGGGTGCAAGTCCGGCGATACCCTGAGAGCGCACGAGTAGAACTGATAGATTCCAAAATCCTGGTCCGCGGCGCTTGCGGTGGCATCTTCAATCAAAAACAGCAGTGGGTAGGCGTTGTCATCCACGTTCCAGATCTCACCTTTGTCCGCGTAAAGGAACCGAGCCCGCTCACGGCGGGGGCTCCGCCATTGGAATCTATCAGCGAGTTTATGCGCCTGAGCGCGGGAACCACCTCGGGCCATCGCGTGAAAGTCCGTGGGGTGGTCACGCTGCAGTGGCCTTTCCGCTCGCTGTACATCATGGATGCCACGGACAGCCTCCTGGTAGAGACGAGCCAGCAGACCGGCGTTCAGCCCGGCGACGCAGTGGAGGTATGGGGCTTCCCGGCAGTGGGTGAGGGTTCACATAGACTCGAGGACGCCGTATTCCGCAAGGTCGGCAGGGGCCCTCCACCCGTGCCGGCTGACATCAGTGCGGCAGAGGCGTTGCAGGGGAACTACGACAGCTACCTGGTGCGGCTGGAGGGTCGGGTGTTCGACCTGGCCGTAGAAGGCGGCTTGCCGGCGCTGGTGGTGCAGTCGGGCGGAGTAGCTTTTCAGGCTCGGATTCTAGGCTCCGACGTGCAGGCGGTGCTTGCGCCGCTGAAGCGGGGCAGCCGTGTTCGGATCACAGGGATTTGTGAGGTGCAGTCGGACGAAAACGGAACTCCTCAAGCGTTCCAACTGCTGGTCGGCTCGCCGGCGGGCGTGGTGCTGCTGGAGAAGACTTCCCCTTGGAACCTGGAACAGGTGGGCTGGGTGCTGGGGTTGATGGTTGCGGTGGTGCTCGCCACGGCGGCCTGGGCGGTGATACTGCGGCGGCAGGTGCGGGCCAAGACGGAGGAGATTCGCGAATGGCTGCGGCGCGAGGCAGCCTTGAAGGAACGCTACCGTGACCTGCTCGAAAACGCCATCGACATCGTTTATACCCGCGACCTCAAGGGGAACTTCACCTCCTGGAACAACACGGCGGAACTGGTCCTCGGCTATGCGCGGGGAGAAGCCCTGCACATGAACATTGCGCAAATCGTTGCACCCGAATACCGGGATCTCCTGCGCCGGGCCCTCATCAGCACCGCTGAGGGACAACCGGTGGAAGACGTTGAAGTCGAGCTGATCACGAAGTACGGTGCCCGGCTCTCCGTGGATATTCGCACGCGGTTGATCCACGAGCACGGCAAGTCTGTGGGCGTGCAGGGCGTCGCCCGTAACGTGACGGAGCGGAAGCGGGTGGAGCAGCAGCTTCGCCTGCAGGCCGCCGCTCTGGAGGCAGCAGCCCCCGGCATCGTCATTACCGATCCTGAGGCCACCATCCAATGGGTCAATCCCGCCTTCACGACCTTGTCGGGCTATGCTCTGGGGGAGGTCGTGGGCAAGAATCCCCGCTTGCTCAAGTCGGGGACGCACAGCCCGGAGTTCTACCGAGACATGTGGGACACCATTCTCTCCGGCCGGGTGTGGCGAGGCGAGATTGTTAACCGTCGCAAGGACGGAACGCTTCATACCATAGAATTAACGATCACGCCGGTCCGCGGCAGAGGCGGGGAGATCACGCACTTCGTGGCCATCGAGCAGGACATCACCCTTCGCAAGCAGGCGAGGAAGCCCGGGCGCAATTGGCGGCCATCGTGCAATCTTCCGACGAGGCCATCATCAGCGCCACGCTCGAGGGCCATATCTTGAGCTGGAACGAGGGGGCCGTACGGCTTTTCGGCTACGCGGTCGAAGAGATCGTGGGGAGGGAGGTCGCAACCCTGGTTCCGCCGGACGATGCTAGCGACCTGAAGCGTTTTCCCGAGCTCCTGCGGAGCGGGGAAGAGGTTTCTCGTTTCGAGACGGTGTGCACGCGCAAGGATGGCAGCAGGAGGGACGTGTTGGTCAGCATTTCGCCCATATGCGACGAGCACGGAAAGGTGGTCAGCGCCTCGGCGATTGTCCGCGATATCACCAAACGCAAGCGGGGGGAAGTGGCGCTGATGGAGGAGAGACACTTGCTCCGTACCCTCCTGGACAATCTCCCCGACATGATCTACTTCAAGGATCGCGAGAGCCGCTTTACCCGGATCAACAAGGCACACGCTAACGAGTTTGGGCTAAACGACCCTGCCCAAGCGGTCGGCAAGACCGACTTCGACTTCTTCACCGCAGAACACGCCCAAGGGGCTTACAACGATGAGCAGGAAATAATCAGGACGGGCCAGCCGGTGTTGGGCAAGGAGGAGAAGGAAACCTGGCCGGATGGCC
>JBEKAK010000047.1:0-41490 GCA_050018275.1 Terriglobia bacterium
CTGCTTCAAAACTCCAATAATCTGCTCCTCCGTGAAACGGCTCTGCCTCATCTCCTGTCCTCCTTCGGGCTTTTATACCCTGGGAGAACTCTCTTTTACACTGGTACAGTTTTCGGGGGGCAGGTCATGTGGAACCATGCGGGAAATTACTAGGCGGCAGGGGAAGGTGAGAGAATCTGGACACCGAAAGCATATGTATTGTCATCACTGCAAGAAAGAGGCCGCTTTCCGGAAGGAGGACCACTAATCATTCCATGCCAAAGAAAAATGGCAAGCCACGCCCACCAGCCAAACGTAAGCCCACCGCAAAACGTCCGCCACGCGAGGATGTCAATCAGGCCGCTTTCAGGGTTGTAGGCCAACTCACTACAGGCAAGTAAGTCTTGCGTTTTTTTGGCAACGGTGGGACGATGAATCGCACGCTTGTATCCAAAGTTGGTGAAACGTGGAAGATGCTCCTAACGATTTGACGCAGCCCCAGATGATTGTTTCTCAGCCTACAGAGCTTCCTGTCCAGGTATTGCGGGCTGCGCGGGAATGGGAGAAGCGCGAGAAAACATCTTTATTTGCTTTTATTTGTACATTTGGCAGCGCAGTATCGTTTACTAAGGCCTTCGTAGACGTGGTATACCAATCCAGAAAACAATTCGATGGGATTGAGAGAATGGATGTACTTCTCGACCATTTTGGCGGCGACGTAGGAGGGGCGTACCAACTGGTCAACTTCCTCCGGCGCCGGTGCAAGACGCTTCGGGTATTCATCCCTGACTATGCTAAGAGCGCATCCACACTCCTGCCCCTCGGGGCGGACGAGTTCTGGATGAGTGACGCAAGTGAAATTGGCCCGCTCGATGCACAGATTCCAGACCCTCGGGACCCTGACAACTACATCTCAGCGTTGGATGAATTCCGGGCCGTCGATTATCTCCGCACCCACAGTTTCGAGATTTTGAACGAGTTTTCGAAGATGCTTGGAAGGACCACATCGCTAGGCACCAAAGAAAGACTTCAATTATCCATTCAGTACACAACGCAACTCATGGCTCCTCTTTACTCGAACGTGGACCCGATTCATTTCGGGGGGTCCCATCGGTCAGTTGATGTGAGTATCGAATACGGGCGGCGAGTCATGTCAAGATTCGCCTATAGGAACTGGTCCCAGAAACGGATCATGGACCTCCTGAAAAAGCTGGCATGGGATTACCCATCTCATCCCTTCGTAATTGATTTTGCCGAAGCCCAGGAGTTGGGATTGCGAGCTAAGATGCTCGATGGAGAGCTTAACGATTTGGCCCACGAAATGCTTGATGGATTAGGTGCTGCGGCTGGTTTTCTTGGTCGCAGTGGCGAGGCTCCTGAGCCCAAGCCACCGAATGCTGAAGGGTGACTATAATGAAAACCTCTATGCAAAAGTTTCCGCTAGCCGAAAAGTCCATAGGACAAGATCATTCCTGCCAGGAGGATACCGACCTCATACCGACGCCAGAGGAAGTTGAAGAATCGCGGCGCTTGGTAGAAGAAGTACGCTTGCCCGCGCGACGATCAACTGAGGTCTCGCCTTCACCTCAACAGGGAAAAAGGTAGCAGATTAACAAAGTTTTTACTTTCTCTTGGCCCATCGGGCCTGCACAGCCTTGCGGGCGCTTTCGCTGCGCTCTTCCGGCGTCATGGCTGCGGCCCTAGCGGGTCCGCCTTTCTTTCCGCCCTTTCTGCCAAGGGCGACAGCATACGGGTTTTTCCGCCGGATGCGAGGTTCACTACGCGATGCTGATTAAGGTGTATGGCGCGAGTCAAGAGGAAGTCCGGTATAGCCCAGCCGAGTGCATCGGCTGCGAAACCAAAATCATCCAAGGAAAGCCTGACAGGAGGCATGTTTCGACCAGTTACGCTGAGCGCCAGAACCTCACGATGCGCATGAGTATGCGGAGGTTTACCCGGTTGACAAACGGATTCTCAAAGAAAGTCGAGAACCACGCTTACGCCGTGGCGATTCACCACATGTTTTACAACTTCGTCAGAATCCACAAGACGCTTCGCGTGACGCCCGCTATAGAAGCACGAATCACAGATCACGTGTGGACAATCGAAGAAATGTTGAACGTGATAAAGTATTAGCGAACGAAAGTCGCCTATGGTACGTAAGTACCTACCGATACGGAAAGTTCAGCTTGACATCATCGTCGAGTACGTGTATTCTTCTTGGTGCTTGCAAAGCTCGCGTGTTGAAAGTTCCGCTAGACGGGCTTTCGACCACAGATTATATGAATAGCCCCACATATCAATGAGGGGCAACTTATGAAGGGGGCCAATCCAATGAGCCCCCAATTTATTTTTATGGCCTCTTTTTCTCGATCCTGCCTCTAAGTGAATTCAGGTCCAAGAATCTATTTGCTGAGTTGATGAGATCGGTCGAAACGGATTCTCTCCTTCCGACAATCGTTACGTTCTTACCAGAAGCTCGCAGATGGTTGATTATTGGCACGTAATCGCTATCCCCGCCCATAAGAACCACCTCATCGTAACCATTGATTGAAGTAAGCATTCTAAAAACTAACTCTATATCTAGATTTCCTTTGACCTTTGTCTGGCCGGTAGAGGGATCGTGCATTACTTTGACTTCCTTATCGACAACGTTGAATCCGAGATTTATCAACGCAGTCCGAAAGCGTCGATACTTGTCAATCTTTGTAGGGTCTCCAGCCGGGGGACTCGCAGTAAAGTAATACGCGCCAGCCTTTTCACGGTTGTCCATGAAATACTGATGAATCAATTTGAAGTCGATATGCCATCCATTGTCGCGCTGGGCATAGAACATGTTTGCCCCGTCAACAAACAAGGCCACCCTTTGCATCTTTAGCCTCCAAGACTTAATCGACTGTCCACGCTGAAGCAATGATAACATGGAAGTCGTTAGTGCGGGGGTGGCGGAATTGGTAGACGCGCTAGCTTTGCAAGCTTGTGGACGCAAGTCCGTGCGGGTTCGATTCCCGTCCCCCGCATTTTCTATGCCAATCGTATCGTCGACAACCTGAAACTGCACCACTAACCGCGATTCTGGCGATGCGGGAGCGGGGAGGGCAAAAACCGGGGCAGGGTTTAGGTGCTCGGGACGAGGGAAAAGAGAACTTACAACTGACGGCGGGGCACAGACGTCCATGCATCGTCGCTGATCTGCCGACATCGGACCAATAAAACCCTACCAAAACGAACCCCCAGTCCGAAAAAGCTTTGCGGGTTGTGTTAGAATTTTGCTGTGGCAATCCATCCTACAGCAGAAGAAGATGGACGCGCCTCACGTGGCGCTTCCTTGGAACGCCACTCCGGTTCGGGCCATTCGACCCCGAATCTTTCTGAGGTTCTTTCGATCAAGGAGGGGGATTCCAACTCGCTTGCTGGCCGCGGCAACGGAGCTGGGGTGCTCCCGCAGGCGCAAGCGCACCACAGGATGGAGCCGGGCGTGGGTGACTTTCCCCTGATCGCGATCGTAGGCCCCACCGCCGCCGGCAAGTCCGCGCTGGCCCTGGCGCTGGCGGAGCGGTTGGACGGCGAGATTGTGAACTACGATTCCGTGCAGTTGTACCGCGGCTTCGACGTAGGTTCGGGGAAGCTGGCGCCCGCGGAGCGACGCGGCATCGCACATCACCTGCTGGATTGCCTGGAACCGGGCCAGGTCTTCACGGCGGGAGATTATCGGCGCGAGGCGCTGAAGGTTCTGGCCGATCTGCGCGCGCGCGGGAAGTTGCCCATCTTCGCCGGCGGCACGGGGCTTTACCTGCGGGCGTTGTTTCTGGGACTCTTCGAGGGACCGGCGCGCTCCGAGGCGTTGCGGGAGCGGCTACGGACGATGGTTGACCGCCGCGGGCGGGAGTTCCTGCATCGCCTGCTGGTGCGTCTGGATGCGACGGCGGCCGCCCGCATTCAGCCTCGCGACACGCAGAAACTGATCCGCGCGCTGGAGGTGTGCATCCTGGCGCGGCAGCCGCTCTCGATGCTGCACGCGCGCGGGCGAGCGATTTTGGAGGGTTTTCGCGTCATCAAGATCGGCCTGAATCCACCGCGGGCACAGCTTTACGATCGGATCAACCGGCGCGGGGAAAGCATGTTCGCGGCGGGCCTATTGGAAGAGGCGCGGGCCATGCTCGGCCGGCCGGACGTGGAGCGCATCAAAGCCCTGGGCGCTTTGGGCTATCGCCAAGCGTGCGCGGCGCTGGAAGGGAGCGTGAGCCGGGAAGAAGCGCTGGCCGCGACGCAAGTTGCCACACGGCATTATGCCAAGCGCCAGATGACCTGGTTCCGGCGCGAGGCGGACATCACTTGGTTCGAAGGGTTCGGCGACGACCCGCACGTCCAACATCGCGTTATGGAGACCCTGAGCCGGACGCCGGTTGCCGCAGGGGGAACAGTACTTGAACCCTCTGAGGTTTCGCCGGCACTGCGATTTTCACGTCAGGGCAACTCTTGAATACTGCTCGATAAAAGAGAGAGAAAAACATGGAAAAGCAATCACAGAACATTCAGGACGGTTTTTTGAATTCCGCCCGTAAGGAAAAACTCCTGGTGACGGTTTACCTGTTGAGCGGGGTCAAGCTGACCGGACGCATCCGGAGTTTTGACAAGTACTCGCTGATTCTGGAAAGTAACCACCAAGAACAGATGGTATTCAAGCACGCGATTGCCACCGTCGTACTGCCTCGCGCCAGCGCCGCGCCGGCGACCGTGGCAACTCCGGAGGGGTAAGAACATTCGACGCTCGAAAGTCTTGGAGAAAGCATTCCTGGTGAGCTGGGAATCCACCCGGCGCGCTGGCGTGACCTTAGGCAGCGCGGACGCAGACGATTCCTTGCGGGAACTGCGGGAACTCGCTGCCAGCGCCGGCGCTCAGGTGGTGGGGACATTGCTGCAACGCTCTCCCGCGCCCGACCCGGCCACGCTGCTGGGGCGTGGCAAGGTTCACGAAGTCCGCACGCAGGCACGTGCCGCCGCGGCGGACCTGGTGATCTTCGACCACGATCTGACTCCCACCCAGCTTCGCAACCTCGAGCAATCGCTGGACCTGAAGGTCATCGACCGCACGCAGATCATCCTTGATATCTTCGCCCGCCGGGCGCGCAGTCGCGAAGGCCAACTCCAGGTGGAACTGGCGCAGTTGAGCTATCTGCTACCGAGACTCGCGGGGCGGGGAACCCTGCTCTCGCGATTGGGCGGCGGCATCGGCACGCGCGGTCCCGGCGAGCAACAGCTCGAGTACGATCGGCGGCGCATCCGGCGGCGCCTGCGCCATCTGACGGAAGCCATCGAGCGCGTCCGCTCGCAGCGGGCGCTGCATCGCGCCCATCGGCGCGACCAGAACTTTCAGACCGTGGCGTTGGTGGGATACACGAACGCGGGCAAGTCCACTCTGTTCAACGCCCTGACCTCGGCGGAAGTGGTGACGTCCGCGCGCCTGTTTGCCACGCTCGACCCCACCGTGCGGGCACTGCCCCTGGCCTCTCACCGGCCGGCGCTGCTTTCCGATACCGTAGGCTTTATTCGCAAGTTGCCGCCGCACTTGGTCGCGGCCTTCCGCGCCACGCTGGAAGAACTGGAAGGCGCCAGCCTGCTGCTGCACGTCACGGACGCTTCCGACGCACAGCACGACTCGCAAGACGCGGCCGTGGAGGGGCTGCTGGAAGACCTGGGCGTAGCGTCCACGCCCCGGCTGCACGTCTGGAACAAGGTGGATCTGCTTGAACCTGGGGAACGGCGCAAACTCGCAGCCGACGCCCCAAGCGTCAGTACCTCTGCACAAACTGGGGAAGGTTTGGAAGCCCTGCGACAGCGGATCGACGAGGCCCTGGCCGCTGATCCCGTCGTGGAAGCGGATTTCGAGCTTTCACCCAGTGACGGCAAGCACTTGGCCTTGCTGCACCGCACAGGAATCGTCGTTTCCACGCAGTACGAGGCTGGCCGAGTCCGGGTGCGGGCACGGGTCCCCGAGTCCGTGCGGGAAAGGCTGAAACCTTCCACGTCAGGTGCCGCCGGAGAGCCGTAAGTCCTTGCGAATCCGAGGGGAAAGCCCTTGTGGAAATCGTTGTGGAAAACGTACTCTCATCTGCCCGAGACGGAAACGCCATGCCAGCCGCCATTCATGCGGGTGCGCCGGGGATGGAAAGACTTACCCCTGTGATTTCAGCAAGTTACAGGCTGCGATCAAGACAAGCTGTCTAGCGGTGGGCCAGAAATCGCCTTGGCTAGAGCGCTAATTCCGGGGCGGAGTTTTGCACAATGTTGAAGCATTTGCGGCGCGGGCTTCGCGTAGCCCTCGGCCCTCCGGCTGTCCGCATAAATTCAGCCTTTCCTAGTTCTAGCCTCTGTTCATAGCGGAAGTCACGCTGTGGTTCGCGCTCTCCCCGCGCGCTTCGGAAGGCCCTACAAGCCTGGCCTGCCCACACGTTTGACAGGCTCGTACGGGTGGTTTAGATTGACTGTGGCTGATTTCTGGCTGCGATTTTCCCCGTTCGCCCCGAGTGAAGGAGTGAAACGCTGAGATGCTGGATCTGAGTTTTGTCCGCGACAACCTGGAACTGGTGAAGCAGAAGATGCACGAGCGCGGGCTGGCGGACGTGCTGGGCGACTTCGAAGCGATGGACCGCGAGCGGCGCAAGCTGCTGGGGGAAGTCGAGAGTCGACGGGCGCGGCGGAATATAGTCTCCGATGAAATTGCCTCGCTCAAAAAGCGGAAGCAGGATGCCTCGCAGCTCATCGCGGAAATGAAGCCGCTCAGCGATGAGATCCAGCTACTGGACGAGCAGGCCAAGGCCTGCGACGAGCGCCTGCGCGAGGTGCTGCGCATCGTTCCCAATGTGCCGCACTCGAGCGTCCCCGTGGGGCGCGGCGCCGAGGACAACCAGGAAGTTCGCCGCTGGGGAGAGCCGCGCCGGTTCGATTTCGAGCCCAAGGCGCACTGGGACCTGGGCCCGGCGCTGGGAATTCTGGATTTCGAACGCGCCACCAAGATCGCCGGCGCGCGCTTCGCGGTGTATGCGCGCATGGGCGCCAGGCTGGAGCGGGCGCTGGCCAACTTCATGCTCGACCTGCACACGCGCGAGCATGGCTACACGGAAATCCTGCCGCCCTTTATTGTCAACTCCGCCAGCCTCTTCGGCACGGGTCAGTTGCCGAAGTTCAAGGAGGACCTTTTCAAGCTCGAGGGCACGGACTATTGGCTGATCCCGACGGCGGAAGTTCCGGTGACGAATCTCTACCGAGACGAAGTGCTGGAGGCCGAAACGCTGCCGGTCAAACATTGCGCCTGGACGGCCTGTTTCCGCAGCGAGGCCGGCTCCTACGGCAAGGACACGCGCGGCATCATCCGCCAGCACCAGTTCCAGAAAGTGGAGTTGGTGAAGTTCACGCTCCCCGAAACTTCCTACGACGAGCTCGAATCGCTGACGCGCGACGCGGAGGCGATCCTCCAGCGTCTGGAGTTGCCCTACCGCGTCGTGACGCTCTGCACGGCCGACCTGGGGTTCAGCTCCGCCAAGACTTACGACCTGGAAGTCTGGCTGCCCGCCGCAGGCGAGTACAAGGAGATTTCCTCCTGCACGAATTTTGAAGCCTTCCAGGCGCGCCGCGCCAACCTGCGCTTCCGGCGCAGCAAGGCTGGCAGGACGGAATTACTCCACACCCTGAACGGTAGCGGGCTGGCCATAGGGCGCACCTGGGTCGCTATTATCGAAAACTACCAGCAGGCCGACGGCTCCGTCAGCGTCCCCACCGCGCTGCGCCCTTATTTCGACGGCCTCGAGCGCATCACACGGCAAACCTAGTGTAGTGTCTACGAAATACCTCGACAATCCGCTTGCCGTAGCCGCTAGCGCAGCGCGGCCTCTGGCCGCAACCAAACATGGCGTGGGGTCTTGTAGGGCCGCCCCAAGGGGTGGCCCTACACGCGCGCCGAAAAATGTCTGGTAAGAAAACAAGAAATTACGACCTGGCATTGCAGGACCCGTGCTCCGGCGCGGGTTCTCGCCGCGCCGCAGTAGCGCGGACCTTTAGTGTTTGTTGCCAAGACCCTAAAGGCTGGCGCTCCAGAATTCGCTTTACGCAACTCCCTGCCGGAGTGCCCCCCAGCACGATCATTGTCACCCCGTGCAACCCGCCATGGCGGGCAGGCATCCTCCTATCCCAAGGGCGACGCCCGTTTTCCGTGTATTGGGCAGTCCCAAATGCGCAGGCTCTATAGTATTATAGTCAAGATCAGGGCTATCCGGAGGCGCTGAGTCCGGGTCGACCAGAAGCGAATCGAACAACTTGAGACGGATGGGTAAGTCTCGACACAGATACTGGGTCCATGCACTCGTCGCCTGCCTCGCGCTCGCCGGTGAAATCCACCTCTTCTCTGTCGAAATTCTTCACCATCATGACGCGGCTGTCGCGGTTTGCCGGATTGCCCACGAGGGTGCATCGTCCCTACACGCGAGCCAGGATGTCAGCCCTCTTTGTCCCCTCTGCCAGATTGTTCGCAGCAGCTCCGTCCGCCCCGCGGTCCGATCCCTCATCGCGAAGCCGTGCAGTGAAGCGGCTTACCACCTGATCGCTCGCAACGCAAAGTATTCCCACCGCCTTGCGCAAACCCTTCTCGCCCGCTCCCCTCCGCTCTCCTGAAAGTTTTGCGACATCCCGGGTCAACCCAAAAACTTTCAGGAGGTAACGAAGTGACTTCTCATACCAGTTCACGACCATCTCTGGGGTCATCGCTATTGACAGCCCGATCTCGTTCCAGACTCGCCGCCGCGTTCAATCCCATCGCGACGGTAATGCTGGCCCTGTGGCTCCTTTCCACCGCCAGCCCGCTGATGTTTGGTCAAAGCCTCGGCACTTCGGGGACTATCCAGGGGTCTGTCTTTGATCCCTCCGGCGCTGTCCTTGTTGGAGCGAAGGTTAAGATTCGCAACCCCGTCTCCGGTTATGATCGGAGCACGACAACCGACGCGTCCGGCCATTTTGAGTTCTCGAACGTTCCCTTTAACCCTTATCACCTGGCAGTGAGTGCCGCTGGTTTCCAGGATATCGATCAAGATGTCCCGGTCCGAACCACCGTGCCGATCGACCTCAAGTTCACCCTGACAATCGCCACCGCCGCGACCGTGGTGACCGTTCAGGGAGAGGCGGCGGACCTCATCGAGCAAACCCCCACAGCCCACACCGATGTGGATCGCACCCTGATTGACAGATTGCCGATTGGGAACCAAGGCATCGGTTTGAGCGAGGTCATCGCCAACACCTCGCCTTCGGTAGCGGCCGACGCCAATGGTTTCTTTCATCCCGCGGGCGACCATGCCCAGGCCCAAATTTCGCTGGACAACCAGCCCATTACAGACCAGTACAGCAAAATCTTTTCCAATCAGCTCCCGCTCGATGCCGTTCAGTCGCTGGAGATCGTGACGGGAGCCCCCCAAGCCGAATACGGAGATAAAGACAGCTTGGTGGTCAACGCCGTGAGCCGGTCCGGCATCGGCGATACAACTCCACACGGCAGCTTCTCGACGCAGTATGGGTCGTTCGGCACGCCAGCGACTAACTTCGCTCTCGGGACCGGAGGAAACAAGTGGGGGAACTTCCTGGCAGCGTACTTCACCAACTCCAGCCGCTTCCTGGACACCCCGGAATTCGGGAACTTCCACGATAAAGGAAACGGAGAAGGTGTGTTTGACCGGATCGACTTCAACCCGACGGAAAAAGACACCTTGCACCTCAACCTTCAGGCCTCGCGCTCCTGGTTTCAGATTCCTAATACTTACGATCAGTTGGCGGTCACCCAGGACCAGCACCAACAGATTCGGTCCATCAATATCGCTCCGGGATACACGCACCTTTTCGGCCCGAGCCTGCTGCTCACCTTCAACCCTTACGTCCGCATTGACCACGTGCAGTATTACCCCAGCCCGAGTGCTTTTTCTGACCTGCCGGCCACTCTGGCGCAAGACCGCCGACTGGGCGTTTACGGAGCCCGAGTCGATCTAGCTTATTCGAAAGGCATCCACAACGCCAAGGTGGGAGTGCAATACAAGTACAACGCTCTGACGGAAGGGTTTGGCGTCGGCATCACCGATCCCACCTACAATGCGGTCTGTGTAAACGCCAGCGGCAACGCAGTTACCAACCCGAGTATCACGAACCCCAACAACTGCGCGGCGGCAGGGTATCAGACAAACCCTGCTTTCCTGCCAGGATTGCTTCCCTTTGACCTTACCCGCGCCGGCCAGCTCTTTGATTTTCACGGTCGCGCGGCGGTCAGGGAAGCTGCCCTCTATGCCCAGGACACCATAACCCTCCACCAGTGGACTTTGAATGTGGGCCTGCGCCGCGACTTCTATAATGGTCTCAGCTATGCGGTTCAAACCGAGCCACGGGTGGGCGTGGCTTATACGGTGAAACCGACGAACACGGTGCTGCGTTTCTCGTATGGCCGCTTTCTGGAGACCCCCTACAACGAAAATCTGGTTTTGTCGAGCGCGACGGGCGCGGGCGGGCTGGCCACGAATGTCTTCGGGGCCTTCGCAGCGGCGCCCCTTCAATCCGGCCGGCGAAACCAGTACAACGCCGGGTTTGAGCAGGCCATCGGTCGCTGGGTGGTGGTGGATGTGGACTATTACAATAAACGCACCCACAATGGCTACGATTTCGACGTGCTCTTCAGTACGCCGCTGGCCTTTCCCATCAGTTGGAATAAGTCCAAGCTCGACGGTATCGGAGCTCGGATCAATCTGGCCAACTATCGTGGCTTTACGGCCTACTCGGTCATGGGCCACAACCGCGCCCGGTATTTCCCTCCAGAAAATGGAGGCGTGATCTTCAACAATCCGGTCAACACCTCGGTCTTCCGAATCGACCACGACCAAGCATTCCAGCAGGTCACCCACTTTCAATACCAGTTCCCCAAGCGGGGTCCCTGGGTTGCGCTCACCTGGAACTATCAAAGCGGGCTGGTGGCAGGCGCCGTGCCGGACCTCGCCTCCGCTCTGGCTCTCGATGGAGATCAGCAGGCGGCGATCGGGTTCTTCTGCGGCAGCAATGTTGCGAGCCTCACAAACCCGATTACCTCGTGTAACGTACCCTATCCGCAGTGGGGCGCGACGCGCGTCGTGATCCCGGCTCCTGGCACCGAGAATGACGACACCCACCCGCCCCGCGTCGCACCCCGTAACCTTCTCGACCTCGGCACGGGCATCGACAACATCTTTCACACCGATCGCTTCAAGGTGAATCTGCAATTCACGGTCATCAACCTGACCAACCGGGAAGCTCTCTACAACTTCCTGTCTACATTCAGCGGCACGCACTTTGTGACTCCGCGTGTGTGGCAGGGCCAGGTCAAGTTCGTGTTCTGACGGGGCTTCGCCCGAGCCCGACGAGCGTGTCTGTTTGGTGGGAGGGCGGGGTGGAACCTGTCCCGGCAATCCCGCGAGGCGGGATTGCGCTATAATTCGCATCATGTCGCCCTTGTGCCGGTTGCGGCCCTTTTTGACTTTGTCTCCATTGGGTCGTTCTTCGGCCTTCCGATAATCTGAAATCGACGTGCCCCACATGCCACAATCTACCAACTGCTTACTGCCTCCGTCCGGAGCCCAAGGGCAGGGACTGGGGGCTAGGGGCTGGGGGAGGAAAGACCAGGAGACAGGTTACAGGGAACCGGTAATAGGGAACGCTAAGGACCGGGACCAGCAAGTCCCTCCTGTCACCTATAACCTGTTACCTGCCGGGCGCCGGGTTCGGCATGTACATGTGAAATTCGCCGGGCGGGTGGGTGTGCTCGAATTGTATCGTGGTGTGATGAATTCCAAATTCGCGGGCCAGCACTTCACGGATCTGGTGGGCGATCTGCTCGCTCTCGGAAGTGGGCATGTCAAGAATGTGAACGTGGCAGGAGAGCGCGTGGTCATTCGAACCCAGGCTCCAGATGTGCACGTCGTGAACTTCTTTAACCCCCGCGACGCCGAGCATGCAGGCTGCCACGCCCTCCAGGCTCATGCCTATGGGCAGGCTCTCGAGCAGGATGTTCGCCGAGTCGGTGATGATCCCCGCGGCCGTCCACAAAATCATCCCCGAAATCAGAAATGCGATGGCGGGGTCAATCATCGTCTGCCCGGTCGCGCGAATCAGCCAGGCGCCCGCGATGATCGCGAGGTTGGAAAGCGCATCGCCGAGGTTGTGGATGAACACCGCGCGGAGATTCAGGTCGCTTCGCTCACTCGCCAAGGCGAGGGAGATTCCGCCGTTCACTACCAGGGCGATCGCGCCGACGATCAGCATCGTGCCGGAGGCGACGGGCTGGGGCCGCAGGATTCGCTCGTAGCCCTGGTAGCAGAGAAACAGCGCGACGCCCACCAGGATCAGGGCGTTCACGAAGGCGGCCAGGACTCCCGCCCGCTGATATCCATAAGTCCTCTGCTGATCGGGGGGCCTGCGCTCGAAATAGAGCGCAATCCAGGAGAGGATGAGCGAGGGAACATCGGTAAGGTTGTGCCAGCCGTCGCTCACCAGGGCCAGGCTGTGGGCGAGCGCCCCGGCCACGAATTCCGTGGCCACGAGTCCGAGCGTCGCCACCAGCGCGATTCTTACGATCCAGGTCGCCGGCCGCAGATGGTTGTGTGAATGCACCTTGTTCCCCGCACCATTCTAGTCCATCGCTAAAGCGCGACGCAACGAACGAGGACAGGAGGTAGGAAGCACTAAGCAGTATGCACTACGCAGGTAGGCGGCGGGCGCTTTTTGCGAGTCCGGGATAAGCAGCCCACGCTGCCTCGCGGTGCCACGGGTATTTGTACGGTCGAGCCCCGAAGCGGGGCTGGGACCCGATGCGTAGCGCGAAATCAGACCAGCTTGGCCGTCAGGCTAATCTGGACTCCCGCCAGCGCCTTGGAAACCGGGCAGCCCTTCTTCGCGTCCTCGGCATGCCTCTGGAAAGTCGCGGCGTCGATGCCGGGAATCTGGGCTTCTGTGTTCAGTTCAATCCGGGTGATGCCGAAACCCTCACCGACCTTCTCCAGATGCACCCTGGCAGTGGTGTGAATGCGCGTGGGCGTAAAGCCCGCGCGGCCCAGTCCGGCCGAAAGGGCCATGGAATAACAGCCGGCATGTGCCGCTCCAATCAGCTCTTCCGGGTTGGTGCCGGTGTCGCTTTCGAATCGGGAGGCAAAGGAATAGGGGCCCTCGTAAGCGCCGCTTCCGAGCTTCATCGTTCCCTTGCCTTCGCGAAGATTGCCTTTCCATTCGGCTTCCGCGGTTCGTGCTGCCATTTTGGTTCGCTCCTTGAATGAGATGTTCAGGATTTGGCTTGACTCAGGAGAAGCCACGGCCTGCGCAGTTGTAACCGCACTGCCACTTATCGATATCCAGGTCGCGGAGTTCAGCCAGAGGATTCAGTATAACATTTTCAGAGACATCTGCTCGACCCGCCCCACGCGGGCCCCGCCCGGGTGGGGGATGGGGACCTTTTCGCCTGTTTGACCTGCCGCACGCTCACGACTTCTGCGGATCGCACTCGGTTCGATGCAAGCGCCTTCGCGCGGATGATCCCCGTCTACGGCACCAGAACAATCTTGCCGAACGCGCCCGGCTCCATGACCGCGCGATGAGCTTGCGGTGCATCCTTGAGCGGGATCTCTTTTCCCACCACCGGGCGCAGTGTGCCGTTCTCGAGCCCTGCCACCAGCGCCGCATGAATGCTCGCGACCTCCTGCCGGTCGGCATTGAACAACACGAAGCCCAGTACCGACGCGTCGCGGCGCATGATTTCGCGGGGGTTGATCTCGATCGAGCCGCGGTTTCCGATCACGATGACTCGTCCACCTTTGGCGAGGATGGTAAGGTCCTTGGCGAGATTCACATTGGCCAGCATCTCCAGAACGACATCCGGGCCGCGTCCTTGGGTGATCTTCAGAAGCTCGTCGAGATACCCCGGGGCACGATGGTCGAGCACGTGATGAGCGCCCTGCACGGCGACGAGCTGGCGCCCGCGATCCGTCCCCCCCGTGCCGATCACCGTCAACCCCGCGGCGCGCGCCAATTGGACAGACGCTACACCCACTCCGCCGCTGGCACCATGAATCAAAACCGTCTCCCCGGGCCGGGCGTGCGCGAAATGGAACAGGGCGCGGAAGGCCGTCGCATAGGGCACGTTCACGGCGGCTCCCTGCGCGAAAGTCACGTTGGGCGGAAGCGGATGCGCCTGCCACGCCTCGCAAAGAGCTAGGTCCGCATAAGCGCCGCTGAGCGTCCCGCCAACGTAGACTCGGTCGCCAGGCGAGAAGCCCTCGACACCCGGCCCCACAGATTCCACTATTCCTGCCGCGTCACTCCCCGGCGTGTAAGGAAGTGCGGGTTTGATGGCATATGTGCCTGTCCGGATGTATGCCTCGACAGGATTCACGCCCACGGCTTTTACCCGCACCACAACTTGCCCCGCAGCCGCCTGGAGATCAGGCGCGTCTTCCAAGTTCATCACTTCCGGATCGCCGAACTCACGGACTCGTATGGTTTTCACAGTCTGCCTCCCTGCAGGTTGAGGATCGTACTAGCTTTTCAGGCCGGCTTTCTGGGCGGCCACTCGAGCCACCGCACACCAATCGTATTCCCCCATTCCCTGCGCAACGCCGCTCAGAAGATTATCGCGAATCAGGCTGGCGATGGGCATGGGAGCCGTCGCCTCTTCCGCCGCGGCGAGAACCAGCCGAACGTCCTTCAGCCCCAGTCGCAGCTTGAAGCCGGCGGGCTCGTACCGCTGCTCAGCCACAATCTTTCCGTAGTTTTCGTAGATGGGCGATTGAAAGACCGAGCCGTTCAGGATCTCGAGGAAACTCGCCGGGTCGACCCCGGATTTTCGCAGCAGGGCAAAGGCTTCTCCCAGCGTCTCAAGCATGGACGCGATCAGGAAATTACCAGCGAGTTTGACGGTATTGGCGGCGGGGGCTTCGGAACCGAGCACGAAAAGTTTCCGGCCGATAGCCTCCAGCGCCGGGCGGCATCGCTCCACGGCTTCTGGCGGGCCGGCCGCGACTACCACCAAGCGCGCCGCCTGGGCAGCCTCCGGGCGCCCGAAGACCGGCGCAGCCACAAAGCTCTGTCCTTTCTGTCGGTGCGCTTCGGTGAGACGGCGCGCGAGGTTCGTACTAATCGTGCTGTGAGAAACATGGACGCCGCCGCAGGGAAGGCCCTGCAAAACACCGTTCTCGCCGAACACGACCTCTTCCACCGCGGGGTCGTCTGCCAGCATGGTTGCAGCCACACCGGCAGCACAGGCTGCTGCGGGAGTGTCTGCCAGCGTCGCCCCGTGCCCCGCCAATGCCTCCGCGCGGCCGCGCGTGTGATTGTAAACCTTCAAGGCGTGCCCCGCCTGCAGCAAATTGCGCGCCATTGGCTGTCCCATGGCGCCAAGGCCGATGAATCCCATTTCCACCGTGTTTGCTCCTTTGGGCTGTCCCCGTCACTTTACCACCAGCGCGCCGGATCGCGCCGGATTCTCTGGCTTTCGTTCCTGCGAGATGAAAAAAACTTGCGTCCCATCTCCGAAGCAAACCCACCGCCTCATGAAGCATCCCCATGCTGGAGGTCGCGGGTTCGCACGATTACTTTATGCGGGACATTTGGAGTAAGATACTATTTTGAGAACCAGAAGGCGCAGGAAGGGCGTCCAACAGGTGAAGCACTGACATGAGGGAGCGATCACGCGCGTCATCATCGGCCGAACGCCCGTCCAAGAGGGCTTGGCGTGGCCAGCGAGCAATTCTAGCGGCGCTCGCTTTGGCCGCTCTGCTCGCGGCGGCAGGCGCCCTCCATGCCCCCGCCCAGGAAACCACGCCGCCGGCCGCACCCATTGCAGCCCCAGCGGGGAGCGATCCCACGCATCAGGAGGAAAGTCCACCCTCTGCGACGCGGAGCCACATTCGCGTTCGAGTCGAGGTCGTCAATGTCCCCGTCACTGTCCTCAACAAGCGCGGGGGGCTGGTCATTGATCTGACCAAGGACGATTTCCAGGTGTTTGAAGACGGCGTGCAACAGAGCATCCGCTATTTCAACCGGGAAACGCAAATACCGCTGCGCATTGGGTTGGTTCTCGACACCAGCAACAGCGCGCGCCGCCAGCTATCGTTTGAAACGGACGCCGCCAGCGAGTTCGCCTTCACGGTGCTTCATGGCGGGAGCAGCAAGAACCAGATGTTCCTGCAAACCTACGATGCCGCGAGTTCCATCATCCAGGACTTTACCAACGACCCTGATCTCTTCAATGAGAAAACTCGAGGCCTCAAGGCAGGTGGCGGCAAGGCCCTTTACGACGCCATCTACTTTGCCTGCCGGGAAAAGATGCTCAAGGCCGGCCAGCCCGAGGACACGCGGCGAGTTCTGGTGGTTATAAGCGATGGCCTCGACGTTCAGAGCCAGCACTCCGTGGACGAGGCCATTTCCATGGCGCGCAAGGCGGAGACGATGGTCTACACCATCGGCAACGCCGCCTATGGGTACTCGAATCCCGGAGACAAACTGCTCGAGAAGATCTCCGCGGACACCGGCGGCGCAGCATTCTTCCCGCTGAGGTACACGCCGGGCACCAACCTGGAAACTGGTTATCTCTCGCACGGGCAGATCGGGGACACTTCCCAGAACAAGGGCCTGGGAGCGGAGACCGGCAAGTTCTCAGCGGAACGACTGGTACGCCTTGCCGACTCCTTGCAAGCCATCAGTCGCGAACTGGACGAGCAATACAATATCGGCTATACGCCAACGCGCGGCGCCCTCGACGGAACCTACCGCTCCATTAAAGTTGTGGCGACGCGACGCGGCGTGACCCTGCGCTGGAAACCCGGCTACTTTGCCTCGCCGGAGTGATCGACTCTCCTGGCCATTTCCTCGCCACAATCTTTCCGGGGCGCGCAGATTCGCCGCACACCGTCGGGGTCTTGATGCCACGTGACGGTTCTTCTCTTATGCCTGCTTTGTGTGCCGTCGCACCACGGCTTTTCGATGGACAAACTTGTCGAGCCCGCCTTAGATCGAAGTCACGGTGAAAAGGGAGGATTCCATGAGTAACGCTCTCGACCTGCTGGCAGGACTTCGCCGGGCGCGGGTGATTGACCTCAGCCAAGTTCTGGAAGAACACATGCCGAATTACCCAACGCATTCGAAGTTCTTCCACAGCCTTTGGGGCTCCTACTGGCACGGAGGGCGGTCCCTGAGTTACCAGTTGGTGATGCACGAGCACAATGGGACGCACGTGGATGCTCCCGCTCACTTCATCAGCGACGCGCAACCGGAAGCCCACGTGACGATCGAAAGGGTGCCGGTAGCGCGCCTGTTGGGCCGAGGTGTGCGCCTGAATTGTCAGGGCATGAAGGCCGGCGAGTATGTTTCGAAGAGCCGACTTATCGATTGGGAAGGCCAGCATGGCGCACTCGAGGCAGGGGACATCGTACTCTTTGACTTTGGCTGGTCGGCAAAGTGGGGACTGCGCCCGAACGATCAGCGCTACGTCGAGGACTGGCCGGGCGTCGGCATGGATGCCGCGCAGTACCTCATTTCGAAACAGGTCGCCGCGATCGGCGTGGATACCCTTTCGGTGGATTCGCCCGAGGCACTGCGCACCCAGCCTGTCCATCCAGCCGTGCTCGAGAAGCAGGTGTTAATCATCGAGAACCTCTGCAATCTGGATCAGCTTCCCGACTTCTTTCTCTTCCTCGCTTTGCCCCTCAGAATCCGCGGGGGGTCCGGCTCGCCCCTTCGCGCCGTGGCCCTCGTCTGACCCGGATTTCTCACCAGACTCTGTGGTTTTTGTGAGGTGGCCGGAAGGGCGGGGCTTCAGCCCCGCCGAAGATGCGGCCTCCGAGTCTGTATGGGTCTCGCGCCCCGCGCCACTTGTCCGGACACGCTGCGCGGGGCGCGAGACCCGGCAACAATAACGAATGTCCTGCAACGGCGGGGCTGAAGCCCCGCCCTTCCCTGTCCGTGGTGAGAAATCCCGTCTAGCAGCTTGCAGTGTTGTCATTCTGAAGAGCCGCACGTGCGGCTCTCTGCATTTGCCGGTCCGGGCTGTGTCGAATTCCGGGTCCGTGCTGAGTTCGACTATTCGCGTGCAATCGCCCGCGGGTGCAGAAGGAGGGTCAGCCCTGCGCCGGCAAGATACCCTAGACTGAGCAAGCCGAAGCCATAGAGGAAATTGCCTGTATGATGGTTGAGGAACCCGACGGCGAGCGGGCCGAAGTATCCTCCCAGGTTGCCCAGGGCATTGATCAGGCCCATGGCTGACCCGGAGACGGACCGCGGCAGAGTTTCAGTTGGAATGGCCCAAAACGGTCCGTGCGTACCGTAGGAGCCGGCGCCGACCAGGGAGATTGCCACGAAAGCCAGGGCTGGGGCGGGGCCGCTCAAGAGGATACAAGCCATCATCCAGACACCACCCCAGGCCGCCGCGAAGGCCACGTGGCCGCGCCGCTCGCGCCGCTTGTCGGAATGGCGCGATATGAGGACCATGCCAACGCAGGTCACAAGGTAGGGAATCGCAAACAGATTGCCCACCAACTGGTTACTCATCTTCTTGGCATTTTCCAGCGCCGAGGGAAGCCAAAACAGATAGCCATAATTTCCGGTGTTCAGTAAAAAGTAAATACAGACCATCGTTAAGACCTGAGGCCTCAATAGGGCTCGCCAGACCGGATCGGGGTTTACCGGCTCGAGCTCCTGGGATTCCCGCCGGAACACTCCCTCGAGGTAATCGCGTTCCTCCGTGGAAATCCAGCGGGCCTGGTGAGGATGATCATCAATGAATATCCACCATATGAGTAACCACACGAAGGGCAATGCACCCTCGGCGATCAGCAACACTCGCCAATTCCACCGGCCCAAAATCCATCCCGAAAGCGGAGATGACACGACCACGGAAACGGGAAGACAGAGCATCCAGTAGGCGTTGGCTCGGGCGCGTTCCGGCCGCGGGAACCAGTGCGAGATCAGCACCAGCACGGCAGGCCAGACTCCGCCCTCCGCGATTCCCAGCAGGAGGCGCATCACCCAGAATTGCCGCGACGTTTGCACAAAGCCGCACCCCACGGCGCAGAGGCCCCAAAGAACCAGCAAAATGCTGATGAACCGTTTGGCACTCCAGCGATGCGCCAAGTGCCCACCCGGAATTTGGAGAAGCATGTACCCCCAAAAGAAAATTCCGGCCGCGTCGCCTGCTTGCGTGGGATCCATATGGAGCTCTCGACTCAGGGAGGGAAGCGCCAGCGAGATATTCGTCCGGTCGATGAAAGCAATCGTGTACATGACGAACGCGACCGGGATAATGTGCAGCCAGCGTTGGGAAGGCATACGGTTGAGGGACGATCTTAACCCTGTCAGTTCCAAATCGGTTTCGGGCGTTCCTGGCATCAAGGGATGCGGTGACCACGCCGGGCATACCCAAGCCTTTTGCCCCCAGCGCACTCAACGTATTTCGTCTTCGCCCGAGTTCGAGGCGGCAGGATACCAGCAAGCGTGGGTGGATGCAATGCGCGGTAGGTTATCCCCATTGGGCGGCAACGACCGTTTCACGCCGTGCCTTTCGTTGTCACCCCCCGATACAAAGCATCGGGGCAAGGCCCGGGCAGGTGGGGTCCAGCCGGCCCCTGCGGATTTGTCGATAAACACTAGGTTACTTTCGGCGGGTAATCTGGGATCTGACTGCGCTGCCACTCTTAGGGGCTTCGATCACTTTTCCGGTTAGGCGACTTACCGTCAAGTGGCAGCCTCAGGGCCGAGTCCGACAAGGCACCACGTGATGAACGAGATTATCACGCGTTGAGGCCAGCGTTGACGTGCCGTGGGAGTGATGGGGCAAATTGTAAAGGACTGAACGGGAACTGGGATGCCATGAACATGTGGTGGATGCGGAAAAGAATCGTCTCATTAGCGCGGTGGTGGTGAGTCTCTCGCGCCCGCGTATCGCCCATCAGCACCGCTGATGGCTGGAACGCACCAGGTGGAGTCATGCAGAGTTCTTCGTGTCGCTGCCGGATATTAGTTTCGACGTTAGTCATGGCATCGGAAATATTTCCGTCAAGGACATATCCGATCATTCCGCCATGTCGGACCATCCTGGAGTACTGGCCGGTGACGAACCTCAACATGCCTAACCGGACGTATTCTGACGCGTATGTGCGCAATTTCCCGTTCTTGACTACATTTAGGCGCTTACTTTCCAAGCAAAAATAGATGTCCTCCCGCGGCACCAGGGGGATGAACGCAATATCCAGTCGGCCCAGGTCCTCTCCTGGCATCGGATCCAATTCAACCACTTGCGTGCGGATTTGAAACATTAAGCCGCGAGCAGTCCGGTCTTGTGTCAGGGTACGACACAAGGCAATCGTGATGTTGTCTTCCTTCTCATCCGGCGCTGGCGATGGCATTTCTTGCCAGCTTGCTATGACTAGGGTGAGAATTTCGGGCACCATCGGGTCGATGAGGTCGGCCCACTCAGTGGATGTGCCGAAGACGCTCACGCTTCCCCCTGTGTATTCATGAGGATGGTGCCGGCAATCTCGTCGGCGTCATTCAGAGCTGCGGTCTCCATCCAGAATCGTTGGCCCGTTGGTTTTACGAGATACAGTCGATCCCGATCAAATACTTTTGCTCCACGGATCAAATCCAGGGTGTTGATTTTTTGTGACGTGAGCTTGCGGAGGCGATCCAGTTCAGCCAGGAGATCATTGGTACGATTGGATTCTTGCGAGGCCGTCGTGCCGGCACGGGTCTTCTGCAGAACTGCAACGCCAATCCCAAGTTTCGCCGACGATGCTGCATGGCCTTGGACGACGAACGGGCCGCCTCTTGCCCAGCCGTTGAGCGTGTCACATAGGCGCTTTATGTATAGGTTCTGCTGTCTCTCAGTGCTTGGTTGGATTGTGGGAATAACTCGACGTGCTCTGGTAGGGCGTACGCTAGGGATGATCACTTGTATGGTGTCATCGATTAGAGCCTTCTCAATCGGCAAGATATCGAAATAATCCTGGACCAGAATCTCGATGGAGTCCGTTGCCCTCTGCACGACATCGTCACGGTCTACGAAGTATCCTGAGGCTTTCTTCGCTGCCGATGCAACGATCCGGGCCACTTCCTTGACGATGTTCCATGATCTCTGGGGAGTGGGTGTCACGTCCGGCAGTGGCAAGGGCAGCCGCAGAAGCTCGTCCACATGGACTTGCTGCCGGGTTATGCCCCAATTGGAGGATGTATGAAATAAGTAGTACCTTGCCAGTCTAGAACGCAAATAGGCCGCGAGGAAAATTAGCATTTCTCGATCTTCTTGCGGCCCGTGAATTCCGCGCAGAAAGTCTTGAAACGAAACATCAAAATCCGCGAAGGCAACCCTCGAAAAACCCTTGGTGACGAGGACGTGAGGGGATTTGAACACGGTCGTGTCTTTGTTCGATCCGCTCCGCACTGTAAACTTCGGCGCAGTTAGTTTCGTGCAGTCATCCGCGAGCAAAATGAGATTCACCTTAGATGATGCGCTGGCCTCAATAAGAAATTTGGAAGGCAATTCGATGGTTTCAGCCTTTTGGGGATCATCGCCCTCGCGGACAGGCTGGAAGCCCACTGCCATGAGCCACGGCTTACTACTCCCGTTCTCTCGCAATTGCCGGACACGGTCGCGTAATCTCGGATAAAGCGATAGCCGGTGAATCAATCGCCGGTCTCGGGCGGTGGGCCAATACCGCTGCTTCCAGATTTGAGGTGCATCCATCCCCTCTAGGTCATCGAATACATCCCCTGTACTCACTGTGCAGCGATCCTCAGGCATCACCGCGATTACCTCAGCCCGAGTTACGAGCCAATCAGTCTTAGGAGCCCAGTATTCGATGGCGTGTTGTCGGCTTGCCGGCGCTTTCTTCCTATAGGTGAGCACAATAGCCGGATGACGGGCTTCATTGAACAGAAAGAATTGGTAGTCCACCAGATTTAGCACATGATCCACGGCATGGTGCTTAAAGAACGTCCGCTGAAATTCCAAAGCAGTCGTGCTGTGATTGAAAATGGTTCCGTGAGGCAGTACCAGACAAATTCTCCCGCCGTCCGCGACATGATGCGGTGCCTTCCAGACGAACGCCGCCGAGACCTGCTTGTCCGGAACGGGATATTGATGATTAGTGCACCATTTCGCCGCGGGCGTGTCCTGGAGCGCCGTGCTCCCCCACGGCGGATTGCCTACGATCAGATCGACATCAACGGGGTACTTTCCGTCGTCTTTGAAGAAATCGCCGCACCAAATGTTACCTTCGATCTTTCCACCAATGGGAGCTTCTGGGTAATGGACAAGTCGTGGCAGCTTGTGTCCCTTTTGTTGCAGTTCCTGAATGTCCCGTGGGGAAAGTTGATCCAAGTAAGCTAGGTAAAGGCCAAATGCAGTGATCCTGCATGCCGTCGGATTGATGTCCACGCCGTAGAGGCTGCAAAGAACCTTCCTCAGTTCCTTTGCGCGCCGGTCATTCGTGGCGTTCGGGTTCGCCTGCTTCCACTCTTCGGCTATTCGGTTGAATAGCCCCACCAAGAAAATTCCCGAGCCGCAGGCGGGATCGAGGCAGCGAAGACCGAGCAACGAATGCGACGTAGAGAGTGCTACGTCGAGGAGGAGTTCCGCAAGGAATCGTGGCGTGTAGAATGCCCCTTCGAGCTTGTCCGATCCTTTCAGGAACCGTTCATAAATTGCACTGATCGCCTCGACCGGAATGGCCGAAAAGTCGTATGGCCAAAATGAACTTTGACCGCTCTGGACGTTTGTCGCTCGAAAAAAGTCATCCAAAGGTTCAATATACGAGACCGGCACCTGTTTCTCTTCTGCGTCGAGGTCGTCGCTAAACAAGTCGCCGTTGAAATCCTCCCCTAGCTTTCGGAAGAGGTCGTAGAGACGACTCTTGGCCTTGCTTCTGGGTTGTAATCCGAGCACGTCCCTCAGGTGGCGGGCGCTCCGCAATCCGATGCCACGCAAATAGTCTTGACCCACAACTTCCGGTTCACGGTCAAAAAGGTAGCACACGAACACCAGCCGACAGAGCAAGGCGTCCAGTACTCTTTCGTCGACCTTACCGCGGCGTGTTTCGACCAGCTTCTCTCTGGTCGCTTGAAGATTGTCCAACAAGTCCCGATCCACTCGGCGCGCCGGGTCGAATGATTTCGCGTGCTGTTGAAAAAATTGTCCGGACTCGACGCTCGGCAGGAACTCTCGCATAGCAGCGGAAGTCCGAGCCAGAGTATCCACCAGGGCCGGAATGGTTCCGCTAGGATCTGCTTGTGGGAGTGGGCGCACGAGGCCTGAGTAAATCTGAACCTGATCCGGCGCGATGAGCACGAGGATAGGGGCGCCGCCGTGGTTCCAAAACGTTCGATGGAGGCTGGCAACCCCCACCGCGTCGATTCGCTTCACCTGTTTGAAGTAGACAAGCGGAATATTCTCAGTGCAAAGGACCCCATCAAGCTTCAGCAGATCAAAGGCACGTCGCACAACGTGGCCTTGCGAAGCATTCATTCCGGGCGTGTCCAGTTCTGCTTTACTGGCGAAAAAGACCTTTGGACCGATAGAAGGAATGCCGAATTCGTTTCGCCATTCAGTATTCTGAGGAACGCTCATGGTAGCCCTTTAGCTTTATGCGAAGAATCGATGCCTTTACATCGCAAGACCAAGGAGCCGAAGAACGAGATATTTGACCGACACTCCCGAGAAAGTCCGGGCAAAACTTGCGTGCACTGCTATTAAGAAGCACGAGCCCCTCTCCATCGTCGGGACGTCTCGAAGGGGCACTTGGAGCAGTCCACCCCATGCGGCAACGCTTCGGAACTGGGGTATGTCCGTCACAGTGCTCCTCTACGCAAAGGGACCGCTAGGCCGAACCATTTTCGTCTTTTCTTCGCCTAGACTCCATTAGAAACCAACGCGCAGAATTCGTCAAGCTAATTTCCCCCCGTAGCGCGTCTCGAATCCAAGCTCCTTCAGGATGGCCACTGCCTGGTGGGAATTCGTCGCATCGTTCGGTGCCACACCCGCGGCGTGGAGTACAAGGGGCCGGGCAGGTAATTCCTTTCCTTCCACTACGGTGGACCATTTTGTCATGCGCCTGGACCATGGGAGAGTCCGGGCCGCCCTGATGATGTCCTGTCGAATCAGAGCTGCTACCTTTACACTCGGCATGATGAAGCGCCTCCTGGCATCATCATACACGAATTATTCTTACTATTCATACACAAACAACGGTGTGCGACGGTCAGGGGGAACTCTCCGGGCAGAGTTTTTGGAGAGCGAAACTCTGCGCAGCGGCGTGCTCAGGTCTGCTTCGCATCACTAAGCCTCGTCCCCTAACTCCCCGATCATTGGGCACAGTTAACCCGAAATCCTGGATGGGCAAATCGGCACCGGGGACCATCCACATTGTTGTGTAACGGACTACACGTAGAAGTGCCCTGCGGCCGCGCTCCTGGAATCATACCGGAACGCAAAAAGGCCGCAGACTTGATTGACTCGTTCGCCATTAAGATCGGCACGCCTTCGGCTGCAGCCAGCGGTCACGCTGGTCTGAAGTAGCGCCGACCCCGCAACGCGGGGTCAGCGCTACGGTGACGCCACGAGGGCGTCCCGCACTGGATTCCCACCCTTCTCCAAGCTGAGGGCAAGCTTTTCGCGGGAATGACGGTGATGGCGAGGGCAGATTGGACGGTCAATCCCCATTCCCCTGCGTTCGGGCTGCTTCCCACGCCAGCATGGCTTTTTTCCGAGCTGCGCCCCAGTGGTAGTCTCCGATCGCTCCTACCTTGCGAATCACGCGATGGCAGGGAATGAGAAAGGCGATGGGGTTCTTTCCTACGGCTCCGCCGACAGCGCGAGCTGCCCCCGCTTTGCCCAGGGAGACAGCAAGGTCTTCGTAGGAGGTCACCGCACCGATGGGGATCTTGAGGAGGGCTTCCCACACCTTGACCTGGAAGTTGGTGCCCCGCAGGACCAAGGTGATGGGTTGATTCCCATTTTCCCTCTCGCCGTCAAAAATGCGGCTGGCATAGGGCTGCGTAAGCCGCGAGTTTTCTTCAAAACGGGCCTGCGGCCAGCGCTTCTGGAAGTCACCGAGCGTCCGCCTACGCCCACCCTTGCCAAGGAATCCCAGACCGCAGATACCCCGCTCGGTCACCGCGAGCAGGCACTCGCCAAAAGGGCTCGGATGAAAGCCATAGCTGATGCTGAGCCCCGCACCTTGGGCTTTGAACTCACCGGGCGTCATGGCCTCAATGTTGACGAACAGGTCATGCAACCGGCCGGGACTCGAGAGGCCCGCGTCGTAGGTTGCGTCGAGCACGCTGTGCGACCCGCCGAGCAGTCTTTTGGCATGCGCAAGGGTCAAGAATTGAATGAAGCGCTTGGGACTGATGCCGGCCCAGCGACGGAACAACCGTTGGAAGTGATATTCGCTCAGGTGCACGCTCCGCGCCACCTCGCGCAATTCCGGTTGGCGACGATAGTTTTCTTCCAGGAAGAGAATAGCTTTTTCGATTCGGGAGTAATCTTCGGCCCTTGTTTGCATGGCGTTCGGCTCCTCCATTCAACTCTGCTCCATCTTGCAGGGAGTTCAAGAGTTGAGCAACCCGAATCTTGCTTTTGAAAACCCGCATGCCCAGGTCTATCGATTTGGAGGGTCCTGAATCGACCTCATTCCGTGCCCGTTTGGGTCTGCGGATCGGACATGGCCTTCACCTGATCGCAAGGAACGGGCGCAGGGGAGACTCCGTTCCCTCCGATCCCCATCCTTTGCTCCTCGTCGATTGTCGGGAGCCCTTCCGTGTCAGGGGCCACCGCCCCGGGCCGGGGACGATGGGAGAGAATCAGCGCGACCGCGGCAACGATGGTGCCCGTTGCCAGCAACTCGCGTGCGGAAAGCGACTCTCCCCCGAACACCCAGCCAATGATGACGGCCACGATCGGATTGACGTACGCATACGTCGAGACGCGCGCTGTGGAAACTACGCCCAGCAGCCAGATGTAGGCCGTGAAACCCAGGAGAGAACCAAACCCAATCAGATAGAAGAGTCCGGCGGTGGAACGCAGGGCGATCGCTTGCCAGTGCAGTTGCTTGCCCTCACCGGCCAAGAAACCTAGCATGATGAGCATCGCACCCCCTGCCAACATCTCCATCGCAGAAGCCAGGAACGGCGAGGCGGGAAGCGCTGCACCGCGTGAGTAGAGCGAGCCCACGGACCAGGAAAGCGCGCCGAACATCAGAACACCCGCGCCGAGCAAGTCCACGCGCGAGCTTCCCCAAAGCTTCGCCGGGCCAACCAGTATCCCCAGGCCCGCTAGGCCAATCCCCAGGCCGCCCACGACACGACCCGTTAGGCGTGCACCGTCTTTTCTCAGGCTGTCGAGCAGGACCATCCAGATGGGAATCGTGGCGAGCAGGATGGCCGCCAGGCCGGACGCCACGCGCTGCTCGGACCAGACCAGCGAGCCATTTCCACCTAATAACAGAAGGCCGCCCACACTCGCCGCGGCGAGCCAGTTTCTACGATGGGGACGCGGCACACCCCGCGCCCGCATAAACGCGTAGAGAACCGACCCCGCGACCAGGAACCGCGTGCCCGCCATAAAAAAGGGCGGGATCGTCTCGATCGCGAATTTGATCGCCAGGTAAGTCGATCCCCAGATGAAATAGATGGCAGCGAACGCCAGCACAACCTTGACGACCGGGGGATGGCCGGCTTTCGGATGGTCAACCACGCCGGCCTCCTCTGCGGAGGGTCGAGGGACCATCCACTGGCAGGATCCCTGTCTCCTTCTCGGTTTCAAGCACGATGGTCGTGTGCATGGCGTCTTGCGAATGTTGTTTCAGAACGTCCCAAACGTCAAGATCGACTTCGATTGACCTGGGAAGGCGCTTCTTGCCTCCTCCATGGTCCCAACCGCGCGATGCACCTGCTGAGGAACAACCTTGGCCTTTTGGAAACGACTGGGATTATGATGTCCCTGGTGTCAGACAGCACTTCGCAGCGACAATGCAGAACCTCCCTTCCGCCCCGACTCTTGCCTTCTTACTGGTCTTGGGAGCGTTCTCACCCCAAACCCTTGATGTCTTGACTGCGGAGTTGAAGCCGCAAACGCTGGAAGCATTTGCACAATACGTGCAGACCAGAGAGGCGCGCATCGCGAAAGAATTGGCTCGCCCTGGGGCATTTCTCTACATCGAGGGGATACCCGAACCCAAGCGCTCGGAAGCGCTTGGAATCGTACGAAGGGGCGAAGTCTACATGGAACAACTCCGGACGCGGGACGCCTCCGGCACGCCGATCGAGGCCCCGGACGGGTTGATCCACCACTGGATCGGCGCGGTCTTCATCCCCGGAGTAACTCTGCGTCAGGTCCTGGATTTGGTCGAAGACTATGACCATCATCAGGACGTTTACAAGCCCGAGGTTATCCGTTCACGTTTAGTCAAACACGAGGGAAACGATTACAAGATCTATTATCGGCTGAGGAAAAAGAAGGTCATCACCGTCACGCTGAACACCGACCATGACGTGCAGTACTTTCCTGTGGACTCGACGCATTGCCACAGCCGTTCCGTCGCGACTCGTATTGCTGAGGTCGCCGACGCCGACCAGCCCGACGAGCACGAAAAGCCCATAGGGCACGACGGCGGATTCCTGTGGCGCATGAACTCCTACTGGCGATTCGAGGAGAAAGACCAGGGCGTATACGTCGAGGTCGAATCTATTTCGCTGACGCGTGACATCCCGACAGGCTTTGGCTGGTTGATCAAACCGTTTGTGACCAGCATTCCGCGCGAATCCCTGCTCATGACGCTCGGCGCGACGCGCTCGGCCCTGGAAGCTCGCCTTCACGCCGCTCCACAAAAATAGACTGGCAGCGCCAATCCTGGAGCAACTCCCCGGCCTTGAGTCTGTCCAATACCTCGTGTAGGCAGTTGGCTTCGGCAAAGCAGGGCCAGACGGCGTCCGGCCTGCCCGGGGTGAGCGCGGTTCGACTTCGCTCACCGTCCTGAGCAACGCCGAGGGGCCGCGCGCCCCTGCAAAGGCATCCTCGGAAGACTTTTGAACGCGCTGCTAAGGCTCCGATCCATCGTAGATTTGAAACTCGCGAATGCGGGGCGCGTCGGTCGCCATCAGGATTCTCAGCCGCACACGCTCCGCAGTCGTTCTGCGGAATATATCGATCTTCTTGTGGCCGAGGCTGGTTCCGGCGTGGAGGGTTTGCCAATTCCGGCCATCCCACGCTTGAATGTCGTACTTCTGGACTCGCTGCCCGTCATTTAGCCACTCCATCACCACCGTGCGATCAAAACCGGTAGGCTTGGGAAAAGTCACTTCCAGGACGGCGCTATGCGAGTTGGCCGGACCTGACCAGAAGGTGTCAGGATCACCATCGAAGGCCCAAAGGGGACTTTCTGCGGAGTCAGCTTGGCTGGTGTCCGTCCGCGCCAGATTGTTTCCGCAGATCTTATGAATCGCCTGCCCAAACTCCCTCAGGCGCGCGACGTCGACGTCAGGCAGTAAACCACGTTCATCCGGCGCGAGGCCCAGAACCAATTGGGCGCCTCTGCCGACGGACGCATGGTAAATGTCGACCAGCTTCTGGAGCGATTTGAGGCTTGCCTCGTCGTGAGGATGCCAGAACCAATGCCGCTCACGCAGCGGCGTATCGCATTCGGCCGGACGCCAGCGCAGATAGCCGAGCCGATCCACGACGTTCCAATTCTCTTCCGGCGCCACGCCGTCTTCATTCCCAACCCAACGAATGTCACCCCAGGGCATAAACCCGACATCTGCGAAGATCAGGGTATTGGGCTGATAAGTGCGCAACGTGCGGACGTAGCGCTCGAAGTCATAGACGTGCCCCTCGCTGCCTGCACCGTCGAGCCACCACTCCACGATATCTCCGTACCTCGCCACCAGTTGCTCAAGTTGGGTGTTGTAAAGGCGGTCATAGGTTGCGCTCAAACGGTAAGACGGTTCGTGGCGGTCCCAGGGCGAAAGGTAAATACCGAATTTTAAGCCATGCTTCCGGCAAGCCTCCGCAACGTCTCTCACCAAGTCCCCCTTGCCGTTCTTCCAGGGACTGCTTTCCACGCTGTACTTCGTTCGGTCGTTCGGAAAGAGGCAAAACCCATCGTGGTGCTTGGCGACGAGTATCAGGTATCGGGCGCCTGCAGCTTTCGCCGCGAGAACCCACTGCTCCGGGTCAAGCTGCTTGGGGTTGAACACCGACGGATCAACCGTGCCATCACCCCACTCCTTGTTGGTAAAGGTGTTCAAGCCAAAGTGAACGATGACGCCGATTTCCAGGTCCTGCCATTCAACCTGCTGGGGACGGGGCTTGATTTCCGAGAAATTCTGGCCGAGAGCTTGCGCCGCTGCGATCAGGAGCATGAGCGGCGCGTGAACGTACATTCTGCGAGTCGGCATAGCAGCCTCATCTGGGAGAAGTTAAGGCGACGAATGGTGGTCGTTACGAAGACCTGCGTTCCAGCAAAGAGTATAACGCCGGCATCACCAGGAGCGTGATGAACGTGGAAACGGTCAGCCCGCCGATCACCGCCAGGGCGAGCGGCTTCTGCAATTCCGCCCCGGAGCCCAGGCCGAGAGCGAGAGGGAACAATCCAAAGAGCGTGCAGAGCGTGGTCATGAGAATCGGCCGCACGCGGATCTTGCCGGCAGCCACCAATGCTTCGGCCAGGGGCATCCCTTGCTCTTCCCAAAGCTTGTGCACGTAATCGAAAAGGATGATGCCGTTTTTCACAACCAGCCCCACCATCAGGATGATACCCATGAACGAGGAGACATTCAGGGCCGTCCCGGTGGCCAGCAGCATGGCAAACACCCCCAGGACCGACAGCGGGGCGGCCGACATGATGATGAGCGCCGGCAGGAAAGCCCGGAACTGAATCACCAGGACAATGAAGACCGCGCCGAGCGCCAGCGCCAGAACGGAAAGCAGATCGCGGAAAGAACTCTGCTGGCTCTCGTACAGCCCGCCGATTTCGTAGGTGGTTCCCACCGGAAAATGGATGCTGCTCAGGACGCTCTGGACATCGCGGATGGCGCTTCCGAGCCCGCGATTTTCGAGTCGCGCCTGCAGATCCACCATCAAGCGCCCGTTCTCGCGCAGCAATTGATTTTCTCCCTGCACGGATTCCATGCGAGCTAGTGCAGAGAGCGGCACGATCTGCTTCGCCGGCGTCAGAATGGGAAACTGGCGCACGTCATCGTAGTTGTAGCGAAACGAATCCGGAAAGCGCACGCGGATACCGATGGTCCGGTCGGTCTGCCGCAGCACCGTTTCCTCCAATCCCAGGAGCCCGGCGCTTACCTGTTGCGAAACCTGGTCAACGGTCAAGCCCAGACGCCCGGCGGCGACGGCATCCACGTTGATTACGCTCTCGGGATTGCCTTTCTGAATTCCGATGAAATCGACAATCCCCGGAATCTGCTGAATCTTGGGCCCAATTTCATCCGCAAGCTGCTCGACGACCTGCATGTTGCTTCCAAAGATCTTTACTTCCACCGGGTTCGGATTGCCTTCCATGTCGCCGATCATGTCCTGCAGGACTTGCGTAAACTCGATGCGCACACCGGGCACGGTCCGCAAGATATTCGCGCGGAGTGCGTCCATGGTCTCTTCGATTCCGCGCTTGCGCTGCGAGCGCGGTTTCAACTTGACGACGATCTCGCCGGAGTTTTGCTCCGTGGCAAATGGCCCCATCTCCGCCCCGGTGCGCCGCAAGAAGGAGGCGGTCTCCGGCATGGCGCGAACCTGTTCCTCAATGAGATGGTCAAGGTGATTGGTCTCCGCCAGTGAAGTCCCTGGAGGCGTCCAGTTATCCAGGACGAACCCACCCTCGTCCATGCTCGGCAGAAATCCCGTTTCCAACCGCGTGTAAAGGAAAATGCTGAGCGCTACGGAAACTGCGACCGCAGCCGCTACCAGACCACGATGCCTAAGCGCCCAACGAACCAGAAATTCGTAACTGCGGTAAACGGGCTGAATGAATCGCTCCGACTTCGGCTGGTGAAGTCGAGGCGACAGGAATTGCTCGGAGAGAAGAGGAATCAGCGTGAGGGCAAGGATCAGTGAGAGGGTTACGGAAATAACCAGCGTCAGGCAAAGCGCTGAGAAGAACTCACCCACCACGCCCTTGAGCAGGGTCAGCGGCGCAAAGACCACGACGGTGGTTGCCGTCGACCCGATCACCGCTCCCACCAGTTCCTGGGTGCCCTTCTCGGCAGCCTCGGGAGGGGAGTCGCCGAGGCCGAGGTGCCGATAGATGTTCTCAATGATGACAACGGCGTCATCGATGACCAGGCCGATGGCGATAGCCAACCCACCCAACGACATCAAATTGAGCGTGCCGCCAAAGAGTTTCATGAAAAAGAAAGTCCCCACGACGGCGATGGGCAGAGAGGTGGCGGCGATGATCGTCGACCGGCCTTCCCGAAGAAACACGAAGAGAATGAGTACGGCCAGTAAGCCGCCAATCAAAACTGCGTCGCGCACGCTGGCGACGGCTTCGCGGACGAATTCCGCCAGGTCGTACACGACCGACAGGTGCAGCGTCGAGGGAATCGCCGACCCCAAATGGGCAGCCAGCTCCTTCACTTGACCCGCAACCTCGAGGATATTTCCTCCGATCTGCCTTGAAATGCTGATGAGCGCCCCCGGCTGGCCATTCCCATAGACGAGGATGCGCGGATCCTGGATGCCTTCGCGAACCTCCGCGACGTCGCGGAGGCGAATCGGTGATTGGTTCTCGACGGCCACAACGGTGTTGCGGATTTCCTCCAAATCGTGAAACTGGCCCGTGGCCAGAATGAGATATCGCGAGTAATCCTTGTCAAGTCTCCCCACGGAGTTGATTTGGTTGGTAGCGCGCAGGCGATCTGCAATCTCCGGCAGGGAGACCCGATGGGCGAGCATTTTCTGCGGGTCCACAATCACGGAAACTTCCCGCACGTCGCCCGCTTGCACTTCCACGAGCGATACACCCGGCACCCGGCTGAACAGCGGACGCAGGTCATAGTAGGCGTCATCGCGCAAATCCGCGCCGGGCACGTTCCCGCTGAGAACCATCATCAGGATGGGCCAAGCCGTAGGCGTGATGCGTTCGACGGAAATTTCCGCATCGGGGGGAAGCTCGCCGCGCACGTCGCTGATTCGCGCCTGCATGAGCTGCAGGGCGTATTGCATGTCCATGTCGGGGTTGAACAGCACGGAAATCTCCGTCGCGCCCCGAATGGTGCGCGAACGCACGCGCTGCGCGCCCAGGACCGTCTTCGCCGACTCCTCCAGCGGCCGGGTCACGGTCAAGAGCATGTTTTGCGGGGAAAGGTCACCCGAGTGAGCAAGGATGACGATGCGCGGGAACGACAACTCCGGATAAATGCCGCTGGGCAGACGATAGGCGGAAACCAAGCCGGCGATGATCAGGAGGGCCGTGAGCAGGTAAACGGCGCGGCGGTTCTGCCGGCAGAAGCGCACGACATTCATGGTTTGACCTTGATCTTTGCGCTCGCGCCCAGCCCGTACGCGCCGGTGAGAATTACGGCTTGGCCTTCTTGCGCCCCGGAGAGCAACTCCACTCGGTCCTGAGTTTCGATTCCTAATTTCACGGGGACCGCCTCCGCCCTGTCTCCTTGAACGCGAAAGACGCGGGGCTGCCCGTCCGAATCGCGATAAATCGCCTGGGGTGCGACGACCAGCGCGTGCGCATGGGTCTCGAGGGGAACCTGCGCGGTCAGGAACATCCCGAGCCGCAGGAGGCCCGCCCCGTTAGCGATGCGAATCCTAACGAGCCCCACGTTGGTGGAGGGATCGACGGCGGGCGAGATCGCCACCACGCGGCCGGCAAAACCCTTGCTCGGAAAAGCATCTGTCAAAACGTGCAGGGTCTGGCCCACGCGGATTTCCTGCAAATAGACCGCCGGCACATTCCCGAAGAGTTCCACCTCGGCTGTATTCGCCACTTCGAAGATTGGCTGCGTGCCTGTGCCATCGACCTGCTCGCCAGCGCTTACCAAGCGCTTGACGACCGTACCACTGAGGGGAGACTTCACTTCCGTTCGCGAAAGCTGCAGGCGCACCAGCGCCAGCGCGGACTGCGCTTGCTTGAGCGCGGCTTCTGCCACACGCTCCTGCGTGGTGGCATCCTCTACATCCTTGCGGGCAGCGATACCTTGCTGAAACAGGTTCTCGTTGCGCGTCCGGCTGGCACGCGCATTCTCGAGATTCGCCTTGGCCTGATCGACGCTTGCCTGGGCTTGCTGAAGCTGATCTCGGAAGGAGCGGTTGTCGATGTTTGCCAACACCGCGCCTTCCTTCACACGATCGCCTTCCGCCACCAGCATTCCGGTGATGCGGCCTGGCACCAGAGCGCTCACTTTCACATCCTGATTGGGCAGGGCCGCAATGGTCCCGCTGACAGAAAGCATCGAGCTGATATCGGCCCGGATGACCTTGGTGAGCGTGACTTCGGCGACCGTCGCGGAAGAGTTATCGGAGTTTTCTTCACCCTCATTGCCTGCGGGTTGCTTCGAGCACGCCAGCAGGCTCAGCAGAGCGAGGACCATCGCGCCGCGATACAAGGTGAGGTAAAAAGATGAGCGTGTCGTAGGCATGAGCATTCACTTCTGATCGATCAGTGTTCCCACAAGTTCTTCGAGTCCTGCAAAAGTACTCTGGACACTCAAAAGACTCTGCAGATAATTATGCTCCACGTCCTGAACGTTGCGTTGAGCTGTCAGGACCATCAGGATATCAGCTTTTCCGGCACGGTAGCTTTCTTCCGCCAGGCTCTCGAGTTGCAGCGCCACCGGCACCAGGGATTGGCGATACGTCTCGGCTTGGGTTCGCTGCGCGTCCAGGCCGTAAAACGCGGTTTCAACCTGCGCCGCGACCGACCGCTTCGTGGCAGCTCCCTGAGCATCAAGCAGGCGCTGGGTCGCCCGGGATTGTGCGATCTCTCCCTGGTTGCGCGTGAATAAGGGCAGCACAAGCGAGAGCTGGCCCCGCGGCCCGACTCGGAAGTCGTGCGGGGAATTAAAATCCAACCCATATTCGAAATCCAGATTCGGGATCCGTTCGGCTTTTAGCAACGCACGACGACTTTCCTCGACCTTCTGCTCCTGCGCAACGTGTTGCAGATCCGGGTTGGAATTGTAAGCAAGCTGGATCAGTTCAGGAAGTGAAACGGCGGGTGGCAAGTCCTGAAGCGCCTCCCCAAGCTGCCATGGGGTCATGGCCGGCTCGTTGAGAAGGGCATTCAGTTGACTGAGCGAGACTCTCTCTTCTTGTTGCGCCACCTTGTAGTCAGACTGGGCGCGCGAGACCTCCAGCCCGGCCTGAATCACTTCCAGTTGCGGGACATCCCCGGCATCGAATCTCTCCTGGGCAATCTGGTGCAGCCGTTGGGCCAGCTCGAGGACGTGCCGCAGTCGCTGCGATTCTGCCTGCGAGAAGGAGAGTTGAAAGTAAGACTCGCGCGTCCTCCGCCGGATTTGTCGCTCCAGGCCGCCAATCTCGAGGTCGGTCAGCGCCCCCTCCTGATTCGCCACGTCAATCCGCCGGCCGCGCTTCCCGCCGAGCTCAAAGGGCTGGCCGACGAACCATCCTTCGTGTGGTTCGTCGCGCAAGGCAGTAAAGTTGAAAGTCGGGTTGGGTCTCTGGCGCGCGATCTGGACGCCTGCTAGGGAGACCGCTCGCCGCGCGCGCGCTGCAACCAGGTCGAGGTTCTGCTTGGCCGCGAGATCCAGGGCCATCTGCAGTGAGAGTCGCGCCGCTTGCTGCGCCATCGCCGTCCCACACACCAACACCACGACGGCCGCCGCCCACGCCCATACCTTCCCGCTCATGGAGCACCACTCCCCTCGAAGAGTTTCGCTGGATCTCACTTTACCGCCCGAATCCCTCAAAGCATGGTCTAATCTTAACTGGACGATTCGAAAATGCCGAGAGTTTCTTTGAGGCCGAAGAAAACCCGAGCACCGTCGCCGCCGCAGCCACGCCAGGCAAGCGGACCAGACACGAGCCGGACCTGCACAACATGCCAGCCTCCGTTCCCTCGCAAGAGCATTCGGCACCACGAATTCTACCCCAGGCGCCCCAAGCAAGCGTAGCGCCCCGATGCATCGGGGCGCTACGCTTGCTATAGTTGATTTGCTTGCGGAGGCTTCAGTACTTCTCCCAGTGCAGGACGTCTGAAAGGGGCCGCTTGCTCTTTCCCGGGCTCTCCGCCGGGGAGCCAATGGGAATCAGGCTGACCAACTTGTAACCTTGAGGCGCTCCCACCAAGCGGCAGATTTCCGCAGCGTGGGGCTTCTTATCGCCGGCGACCCAGCAGGAGCCCAAGCCGTGGGCGCGGGCAGCCAGGAGGATATTCTCTGTGGCGGCGCTGCCATCTTCGAGGTAGTACTTCGTGTCCCTGCACAGGACGAGCACGCACACCGGGGCGTCAGCAATGAACTTCCCATAGTCGGTGGTCGTGGCAATTCTGCGCAGCATCCCGGGTTCGGTCACAACGACGAATTCCCAGGGCTGTACGTTGTTGGCCGTGGGTGCCAAGCGTCCGCAATCAACGATGTCCTCGATGATCTTTCTGGGCACCGGTTCGCCCTTGTAGGCACGGACCGAGCGTCGTGTCTTCAACACCTCAATCGCGTCCATGGTTGCATGCCCTCCGAATCCAACATATTCTCCTGCTGACCGTGAGGCCGCGACCAGCGGTTTTATGTTCAGAACAACGTTCAGTCAGCCCTGATCCAGGTCGGTCGACCAGAGCAAGCGTAGCGCGGACCTGGTTTGGAGGTCCACGGTTTTTCGCGCCCGCCCGCGCTCGTCAGTCCGGTTCACCATTGCCTCCGCACGGCATCGCGTGTAGATTGGCCGCAAGTCCACCCAGCCCGCGTAGCGGGTCCCACTGAGGCGGGATAGCCCACGGTCTCCTTTGACCCGTCCACCATCAAGATGGGCGGACCTGCGGCCAGGCGCGGGCGCAAGCCGCATAGGCGTCAGCCTAAGCTGTTTTTCGACGCGGCCCCGCCAGGGGCCGACCGTGAGTAGCCGTTGGTGAAACCTACGGATAAAGCCATGTCCCATCACCCCAACCCCGCAGGGGGTTGACCGCGGCGATTGTCCGGCCCCTGCAGGGCCGGGATCTTTCTTACGGGCTTGCGTTTTCCGCAGGTTTCACCTGCGGCTACTCATCGTGTCCCGCTCTGCGGGACAGGGAACGGGCCCGACCGAGCGCAAACCGCCTTAGGTTGACGCTTATGCGGGCGACAGGCGTGGGGAAGAGGAGGAGCATCAGTTGTCTTTGCAGCCCGTTACGGGGGCTTGCATGAAGAACCGCTGACCTGACCACAGGTCCGCACTACCCTTGTTCTATCGTGGGTCTGACCGTCCACTCCCCCCGGGAACAGGATCCTCCAGCCGGGTGGCCAGGCTGATGAGAACGATGGCTCCCCAGACGAGGAGCGCCACCATGAGGAAGAAGCAAGCGGTCGAGATTTGCTCTTGGTTCTTCTCGACCAGGTAGGACCGGTCGGCGATGATTTTCGCGTAATTCCGCTGACAACCGTGATAGTTCACTGAGAGGAACCCGGCCAGCGCGGGCAGCACCAGGCCGACGGGGAAAAGTCTCTTGAGGATGAGCCCCAGATGGCTGTTCCGGAAGGTCAGTGTAATCCCCGTGAGCGGGCGGTGGAGACACGAGTACACCGCCAGGCCGATGGCCATTACCAGCGCGCCCACGATGAAATAGGAAAGAATCAGGAACTGCTCATTGTTCATGCCTGGCCCTCAGCACGGCCACCAACACGGTGATCAGAACCAGATACCCCAGCAGAAACCCGAAGAAGCACAGGCACACGCTGTGGAGGCCCGACGCGACCTTCCAGACGTATTCCATGAAGGGATCTCCTGCCTTGACATCAAAGGCCGTATCCATGGTGCCCGCCGCAGCCGCCAGCAGCAGGCCGATGAGAAAAGTCCGCAGGTAGAACGCGGTGCCGTCGGGGAGTTTCACCACTTGGTTCAGCAGTCCTTGCAGGCTTTTCGACACGGCAGCCCAGATCGCGAACATCATCCCGAGCGATATCAGCAGGAGAATTACAAACCCCGCGAGATTGTGCATAGCAGCTCACCTCCCTTTCTGCCCATCCTTCCGCCAAGCGATGAGTTTCGGCACTCAGTTCCCACCTGTGTACACCTTCCGCGCCTATGACGCAAGGGACATGAAGTACGAGGGCTGAGGACTGAGATTGTGGTCGTCGCCACGGGTAATTCGTAGCAAGCGTAATGCGGACCTGATCTCTGGGTCCACGGTTTCTCGCGCCCTCCAGCGCGCGCCGAGGCGAAATTCCCCCCTGGCATTCTTCTACTAGATTTCGTTTCCCGTTACGACTATTATCGCCCTCTTCTGAGTGGCTTCACATCGGCGGCGGTTGCGGGCACTTTCGTGTTCGTCGTTGACAAAATGGTTCAAGGAGTTTCGGCATGAGACGTCTACTCGTGGCATCGTTTGGCTTGCTGCTGGCTTTGCCTGCATGGGCTCAGGCGCCTGCGGGGAGCGGCTGGGTTTCACTCTTCAACGGAAGGGACCTAAGCGGCTGGAAAAACAACGGACAGGAAAAGTGGATTGTAGACGACGGCACGGTCCTGGGCGAAAGCACCGTGGGCCACTACGGTTACCTCACCACGGAGAAAACCTACAGCGATTTTGTGCTGCGTCTGAAGTTCAAGTGCGAGACCGACGGCAACAGCGGTGTGTTCACCCGCTCCCGCATTACTGGCAACTCCCCCGCGACCGGCCCGGATATTGAAGGTATGCAGGTGGAGATCGATCCCACCCGGCACACGGGCGGGATCTATGAGAGCGGTCGTCGCGGCTGGGTGGCGATGCCCGTGCCCGCTGGCGAGCAGGCCATCAAGCCACGCGACTGGAACGATCTCGAAATCGCCGCGGAGGGCCGCCATTACGTCACACGCTTGAATGGCGTGCAGTGCGTGGACTTCATGGATCCCGATCCAAAGTTTACGGAGGGCGTCATCGGTCTGCAGCTCCACACGGGCGGCGGGGTGAAGATCCGCTTCAAGGACATTTATCTCCTGCCTCTCTCGACGAACCCCAGCATTACGCCCTCGAAATGAGGGGGCAAGGAAGGATGGGTGAACGAGGATTGCAGGCTTCCGAGGCATTACCCGCGTCATCGGCGCGGAGAAGGGAGATTCTCGACCCTCAATCTTCAACCGGCTTAAAGGAGGATTTGAAATGACCGATCAATCCAAGAGCAAGCTTGACCGAAGGGAATTCCTGGGCGCAGCCGCAGCAGCGAGCTTTATGATCATCCAGCCGCAGCTTGTGCGTGGGACGGCGGCGAACTCCCAGGTTCGCTTGGGAATTCTCGGCTGCGGGGGCCGCGGCACGGCCGTAGGTTCAGGTTTCGTGCAAGATGCCGGGGCGCGGGTCACCGCCCTCGCCGACCTGTTCAGCGACCAACTGGAGGCTGCGCACAAGCACTTCGATGAAATCCAGCAGGCGAAGGGCTACGCCGCCATCGACTCTTCACAACTCTTCAAAGGCCCGCACGCTTACAAGGAAATCGCCGCCTCGATGGAAGTGGATTTCATTCTCATCACCACCCCGCCCTACTTCCACCCCCATCATCTTGAGACGGTAGTCGAAGCCGGCAAACACGTCTATTGCGAGAAGCCCGTGGCTGTGGATGTGCCGGGAGCCCATCACGTCATCCGCATCGGCGAGAAGGCGCAGGGCAAGCTGAGTCTCGACGTGGGATTCCAGATTCGCATGGCGCCGCCCATGGTGGAGTTGACGCACCGCATCCACGAGGGCGCACTCGGTAAGGTCGCCTGCGGCTTGGCTTACTACTATTGCGGCCACCTCGACCGGCCAGACTGGCCCAACGCCTCGCCCGAAGAGAAGCGGCTGCGCAACTGGGTTTGGGACCGCAAGCTTTCCGGCGACATCATTGTGGAGCAGAACATCCACGTCATCGACATGTGCAACTGGATGCTCGAGGGGCACCCCGAGAAGGCCGTGGGCACAGGCAGCCGCAAAGTTCGCACGGACGCGGGAGATTGCTGGGACAACTTCAACGTGGTCTTTGTCTACCCGGGCGAAGTGCAGATCAGCTTCGGCTCAACCCAATTCGACGATCCCGCTTTTGACGCCTGCGTCCGGCTGTTCGGAGCCGACGGCGGTTCCGAAGCTCACTATGACTGGCGCGTCAACATCGCCGGCAAGAATAAGTGGGATGCGGGATTGGGGCCCGCAAAAGAGGGGGAGCGATTTTCCGCCGCGGGAAGTTTCAAGGGCGCGCTCGACCAAGCCGACCCCGAAAAGCAGAAGGCGTTTGTGGCCAGCATCACCAGCGGCCTGTTCCACAACCAAGCCGCGCTAGGCGGGGAATCGGCCATGAGCGCCATGCTCGGCCGCATGGCGGCTTACACCGGCCAGCCGGCCACTTGGGACGAACTGCAAAAGTCGAAAGAGGTGTACGAACCAAAGATCGATATCACGAAGCTCGCGTGATTCTCACTGCCCGAGGCGGCTGCCGCGAAAAACGCGGGAGATTTCCGGAGCGTTCGGGCAGCCGCCTCTCGATTCCGCTGGGCGGCAACGTGTGCAGGCATTTCGTGCCGTGGCACGGGCATCCGCACATCACAGCTGCAGCCGTGACTGGAGGTCATTATGAATCAACATTCTTCACGTCGAGATTTTTTGAAGGTTTCCGTGGGCGCCGCGTGCGCGGCTCCGCTCGCATCGCTGGGCCCGGCCGTCGCCAGCCTGGCCAGCGCGCCCCCCGGAGGCGCTCCTGCCGGCGCAGGCCTCAAGAAGGCCGTGCAGATCTACATGCTTCCCAAGGATCTTAGCTATGCTGACCGCTTCAAGCTTGCCCGTGACGTAGGCTTCGAGGCGGTGGAAGCCCAGACCATCAAAGACCAGAAAGAGGCTGAAGAGATTAAGAAGGCCGCGGAGGACGCCAAGATCCGCGTCCATTCCGTCATGAACATGGACCACTGGGAGTATCCGCTCTCCTCGGGTGATCCCGCCGTGGTACAGAAATCCTTGGACGGCATGAAGACTTCGCTCCACAACGCCCAGCTCTGGGGCGCGGATACCGTGCTCCTCGTCCCGGCGGTGGTGAATCCCCAGACGAGTTACCAGGACGGCTGGACGCGCTCGCAAAAGCAGATTCGCACGCTCCTCCCGCTGGCAGAAGAATTGAAGGTCGTGATCGCCATCGAAGAAGTGTGGAACAAGTTCCTGCTCAGCCCGCTGGAAATGGCGAGGTACGTGGACGAGTTCCGGAGTCCCTGGATCAAGTCCTACTTCGACGTCGGTAACGTCGTGCTCTATGGCTATCCGCAGGACTGGATTCACACCCTTGGCAAGCGGATCGCGAAAGTTCACCTGAAGGACTTCAAGGTGGAGGGCGAAGGTTGGAAGTGGACCAACCTCGGCGACGGCGCCGTTGACTGGGCGGCGGTCCGCAAGGCGTTTGCCGACGTCGGCTACACCGGCTACGCGACGACCGAGCTCGAGGCGGGTGACGAGACTTACCTGCGCGACTTGAGCAAGCGCGTCGATCAACTGGTTTTGGGTTTGTAGGGGCCGATTTCGTTGTCGGGGCCGAGGACTATGCTGGCAAGACGCCGCCGCAATTCCTCGGAACTGGCAGCAGGAAACCGCTCGTGGAGCCCTGTCAACGCAAGAATCCGGGTGGTCGTGACGAGATCGCTCACAAGTTGGAGCTTGCGCCAGGAAGGCATCGAGCGCAGGATTTCGATTTGTACGCGCTCTGCTTCCGCCGAGGTATCTGAAAGGCGTGTCGCCATGCGTCCCTGCTCTGTCATACCAAACTTCCTCGCCCAAACTTATGCTCACCGCTGGGGTTTCAAGTAAATCACGCCCAGCGGCGGGAGGGTGAGTTCCACGTGGCAAGGCTGGTTGTGCCACGGGAGTGGAATGGCCTGGCGGCCCGCTCCATGGGTGACTCCGCTGCCGCCGAATTTCGCATCATCGGTATTCAGAATCTCGCGATGGAAGCACGCCTCCGGCACGCCCACAAGATAGCCCTGGCGCGGCACCGGCGTGAAGTTGCACGCCACCACCAGATAGTCACCCGGTGTTTTGCCTTTTCGCAGGAAAGCGATCACGGAATTGTCGGCATCGTGATAATCGATCCATTCGAATCCCGTGTATTCGAAGTCGATTTCGTGCAGCGCCTGCTCCGCGCGGCAAAGGTGGTTGAGCTCCGCGACCAGTTCTTGCAGCTTTCGGTGGGGATCGTATTCGAGCAGGTTCCAGTCCAGGCTCTTCGCGGCGTCCCATTCGTTCCACTGTCCAAATTCCCCGCCCATGAAGAGCAGCTTCTTCCCTGGATGCGCGTAGAGAAAAGCGTAAAGCGCCCGCAGGTTCG
>JBEKAK010000048.1:0-41329 GCA_050018275.1 Terriglobia bacterium
ACTCGGGACCAAGCACAAGTCCACGACCTATAAGGAGATGCGAACCAGGCGGACCGTTCCAAGCCGCCCGGCCAAGACTGACCCCAACATATTGTGGCTTGCTGAAACAACCGGATAAGCATGAGTGCTCTAGTCCCGTGACCGCCTAACGAAGTCCCGAGCCCGTTCTGCCCACGCGGCGCTTGTGTTGACTGCGAACGCTTCCGTAAAGCACCAAACCAAGCGGAGGGATTGGCAAACCTCAGCCCCGCGCGGCGGCAAGGTACACGGAAACCGCGAGCGTGTTAACTAAAGAATTGCGCAGAAGCTGGCGGAGCCATGAAACAGAGGGGGACTAGCGGAGCCAAGCGCCAAACGGTGCATGGCGGAGGATGCAGTCATGTGCGAACCCTTCTCCGCCTTTAACAGGGAAAAATACAGGGAATCTGTCCTTGCGGACGAACCTGCTTGTCAATTGTCGCCGCGAATTCAGCCCCTTTTTGCTCACTTCCCTGTAATTCGTAACAGGAAATTATCAGGGAAATAGCTTCCCTGCTCCGGTCCCTGTTTTCTTCTCTTAGGGGCCCTTTTCAAGGCATCAAAGCCGATGGGTGCACTTCAGTATTCAGCATACGTGGCGACTGCCCCCGCGGATGAGCCCGCCGCTAAATGGAATCCCTCCGCGCGCAGGACCAGGAAACGCCGGAGAAGCGGAGACGGCGCAAGGAATGGGAGGAGCAGATAATGCAGCTCGATCCCCCGCACTGGGTATTTGTCGAGGCAAGCGACGAGGTGACGGAGATGAGGGGGCGCTACGGTCGCGCGCCCCGTGGGGAATGGGTGCGGGAAGCTACGCCCGCCGGCCGCTGGAGGCCCCTGACCCTTGTGGGAGCAATGAGGGAGGAAGGGGTATTGGCTACCATGATTCGGGGAGACGCCCACCGACGGAGATGTCCTGGGGACGTATCTGGGACAGGTGTCGTGTCCCCAGCCTCCAGCTCAAAAGCTGTTTGTTCCATTGGCATCTTCTGTGCTAAGGCCCTTCTGTTGAGGTTCGGTTTGACGAGAAACGGCACGGCCTGCCATCAAACTGGGTCCACAACAGAGGTTAGAGTAGGATCCACGCCGGAGGCGAACTCGAATGGCACGGCGGTTCCAACTGCCGGGACCGGGAACCCGATCACGTCCCTGCAACTGTCGGCGAGCGCCTCTTGAAAACCCCTTGAGGTGAGTCGCAACCGGCTCTCAGAAGTCGTCGAAGGAGAACCTTCCAAAGCGATCAAGCCCCCTGAGGACATCGCCCCGGGTGATGATTTGAGGCTTTGGGGGGTCTTCTGCCTCCATTCTCTCGTTCTCTCGCCGGTAAAACTCGAAAAGCCCATATTCTCGAGTCGTACATTCGTTTTTGAACCAATCCAGCGCCTGCGACGTCGAATCTGCTTGATCGTCATACTTGCCCTTCGGAAACGTAGCCAGTTCGTGCAAGTACTCCTGCAGCCACGCCACCTTGTCTGGAAGGTGAACAAAACCATTCTCAATCGTGCCTGTAACCGAATGCATCCGCATAATCTTGTCCATCGTCGGTACATACTTCTTGACCGCGTGCATGCCCTCACTGCTGAGTTCCTGGATGAGTTGGGTGCCAGACGCCTTATCTTCAATCAGGATCGTTTTTGCACTAAACGCCTCAGCCTGTTCCCGCACCGCGCGCTTCAATTCCGGATAGCCCAGACGCTTGCGAAAGACGTGAAGCAGATAAGCGTGCTTTTCCTTCACGCCCCAGGTCGTGCAAACACTGTAGTCGCTCAGTTCTGAAGGCTTGTTTGCGGTATCCCAGCTCTGAAAGGTCATCTCGAATTTCGATGGGACGTCGGCTGCCGTGTAGGTCTTGAACCAATCCACCTTTACCATTCCCCCACCCAGGGGAGCTGGAGCCTGCTGATATTGGCCGGCAAAGTTGTATTCCCCTTGGGTTTCCCGAATCCGATGGAGGACCTCCAGCGGCTCGCGGGCCGGGTGGAGAGCTTCGCCAGCACGACGCCCAAATCGTCGGGCTCCATAGGGTGTTTGAATCACATAGGTCTCATCTTCCTCGGCAATCGCTGGGAAGCGGACCACCTTCCAGGGTTCCGTGCCGAGGACGTGGCCCACAAGATCGTCCTCGTGTAGCCGCTGCATGATCAGAATGATGCACCCCGTTCTTTTGTCGTTTAGCCGACTATACAGCGTGTGGTCGAACCAGTCGTTGGCCGCCCTCCGCCGGGTGTCGGAAAGAGCCTCCTCGGGTTTCAGCGGATCATCTATGATGATGAAGTCCGCGCCCCGGCCTGTAAGCACGCCGCCGACGGACGTCGACAGGCGAAATCCCTGCCGCGTTGTCATGAACTCCTCGACCGCCTGGCGCTCGGGTGACAGCCGCGTCTGAGGGAAGAGAGCTTGATACCAGGCACTGGCCATGACTGTTCGGCAGTCCAAGGCATGTTTGTTGGCCAGCTCCTGGCCATAGCTCGCGCATATGATTTGGGCAGTCGGGTCATGGCCCAGCAGGTAGGCAGGGAAAGCGACCGAGGCGCAGTGCGACTTGAGGGACCGGGGAGGCTGATTGATAATGAGGCGAGTGATCTCTCCGGATCGACAGGCTTCCAGGACCGACACGCCCACCTCGATGTGCCAGTTCGGAAGAAATTCCGTGGTTGGGTTCAGCTCATAAAAGCAGCGCTCGGTGAACGCATACAAGTCCCGACGCATGAGGGTTTGAAAATCACTTTGTGTCAGGTTCATTCGCATCTCCTTGCCCTCCTTCGCTAACTGTTTCCAGACGTTTCAGAACTCCGAGGAAAACCTTCTCGTCAGCTTCCCCGAGGGGAGCCGTCGGAGCCTCCATCTTCATTGCACGCTCTTCTGCGGAACGGACCAAGGCAGCCAATAGTTGGAGGGCTTTCAGTTCTCCTGAGGCCGCTTTATTGGTCAGCTGCTTAATCGCGGCTTCGAGCTTGGTGATTGTCTTGCGTCTGCCATTCTCATTAATCACGACCCTCTCTCGCAGTGTCCGCTCGAGGACCGTGGCCATGTTGAGTGTGCCCTTGGGACGGCCACGCGGATTCCCCGACTGCCCTGCCTTGAAACGCGTGCGCTCAGGCGGATGGCCATAGCCCACACTCGTTGATTTAACCTGATCCAGCTTACTTGGGTTGTCCATGGTGCTCCTGTTCGATGTCGTTGAATATTCGAGAGGTGGATTCCTGCACGGCGCTACCACCGGTAAAGGCCTGCCAACGCCGTACGATGGTGTCGACATAGCGCGGGTCGAGTTCCACGCCGTAACAAGTACGGCCGGTCCGCTCGGCAGCGATCACCGTGGTACCACTTCCCAGGAACGGATCGAGCACCACGTCCCGGCGTGCTGTGCAATCCAAAATGGCGTCGGCGACCAACTGAACTGGCTTGATGGTGGGATGAAGATTGGAGAGGTTTCCCTCCTCGGTATTTCGGGATAAGGAGTTCACCCGCCTGTATTGCCATACATTCGTGCGGTAACGGCCGTACTGGCCGAGCTGGATGTTGTTGCGGTGCGGTTTCTTGCCACTCTTGAAGACGAAAACCAGCTCATGCTGGCTTCGGTAGAGCGAGCCCTGCCCAGCGTTCTCCTTCACCCAGACGCAGAGATTTTTGAACTCCATTCGGACTGCCCGGACGGCCGACATCAGCTCTTGCAGATGGCGCCAGTCCATGCAGACAAAATGCAATGCCCCATCAGCGCTGTGGCGGGCCAGCTGCGCCAAGATCTTGGTCAGGAAATCAGTGAACTCGGCCTGGCTCATCTCACCCGAAGCCAGAGCAAATTCCGGGTGATGGAGTTTCCCGAATCCCGTCACGTAGCCATCGATGGGGTCATTGTAAGGCGGGTCTGTGAACACCATCGCTGCGCGCCGACCTTGCATGAGTATGGAGTAATTGGAATCATTCCTCGCGTCCCCGCAATAGACCCGGTGGCGGTCGAGAATCCAGAGGTCTCCAGACCGAGTAACCTGAGGCTTGGCTTGGGAGTCAGGGATTGCATCGGCCGGGTCGTCTGCGCTGCGGCCGGCTGGCATGAGGCCTTCGATCATGACGTCGATTTCGCCCATCTCAAAGCCAGTTGCCTCAATGCTGAAATCGAGGGCAACAATTGAAAGTGCTTTAAGTTGTTCGGCCAATAACTCCTCATTCCATGCGGAGTTTTCAGTCAACCGATTGTCGGCGATCATGAAAGCGCGGACCTGGTCCTCGGTCAGATGCTCGAGCGTGATCGTTGGGACCTGCGTCATGCCCAACAACTGGGCGGCTAGCAGGCGACCATGACCGGCAATCACTTGTTGCTCCGCATTGATCAAGACCGGAACGTTGAAGCCGAAGGCTTCAATGCTGCGCGCGATCTGGCGAATTTGCCTCGGGCCGTGCTGTCGTGGATTGTTCGGATCGAACTGTAGGGTGCTTACATTTCGGTAGATGATCGAAAGCGGATGATCACCGCTGTTCCTGTGTTCTGTTGCGGGCCCTTTCGCTGTGACCTGAACCATATGCGGTCCTCCTTGCGCCGGTGACTTACAGTCCAACCGGCTCACCTCGACGTTAACCCTTTCACGGCCTACTTGGGAATTACAGAAATGGAGATGTTTTCAATCGGGGTTTTGTAATGATCGGGGAGGGATGGGAAACGGGGATTGGACGGTTATCGACTTGGCGAAGGCTTTCCTGCGCGCCCTATCACGAGTCATTTCAATTTCAAGTCGGTCCACCCATGGCGGGGGATCCATCCCCTTTGCAGCATACGCCCCGTCTAACAATGCCTTGAAAGGCGCGTATTGCATCTTCCCGGTAGATTCTTTAAACCAGGCGATGAGAGAAAGGGCCAATCTCACCTGCGGGTGTGGGCTATCCATTTTCTGCTTCTTCGAGCGTGCCTTTGCGAGAATCGCACGAATTGTTTCTGCAATCCGTTTCAGCTCTTTAGCCTGCCGGTAGAATTGCTCGAGCCCCGGACTATGGCCTTCACAGAAATAAACCATCGCGTGGTGGCAAACCACTCCTCTCTTAAAGACGCGGTCCATTTCTTTGGCCAATTTCTCGCAATGCGAGGCTAGCCGTTTCAGGTCTCGTTTGCCATCTTTCAATGGTGCGTCTTTTTTTGGTAATTGAACGATGGTCTGTAGCGCTCTTTCCAACAGCAACCGCAGCACCTTTGCAGCGCGAACGGGCGGAATCCGCCCCCTGGCGTCGAACGATGGTTCGTCAAGCCGTTTACCACAACGGATATCACAGATCTTGTCGAACATAGGATCCATCTTCGAGTAAATCTCCGTGCCATGCCGAGCCAGGGTATCCCTGATTATTCTTTCCAGGGCTGGTTTTGCTACGGGTTCTTGCTCGATCTGTTCAAGCCCAAACGTCGCTTCACGAAGATAGTAAATCCTTCGCGTGGCGCCGATTTCAGCCAGGATGTAATCCAAAACCAGACGTCTTCGCTTCTCTTCAGCCTCCTTTGGGCGCGCTTGGCCGGCGACTTGTGATGCGGTTCCGCTTTCGCTCCGCACAGACACCTCCCTATCTTTCTTCTTGACTGTTCGTGGAAACAGAGGGTGCATTGTAGCAGGCCTTGGTTCTGATGTCCGCAGACTTCACAGATCGCCTTGCAGCCCTCCCGACAATGAAGAGGAGGGAACTAATGGCTGTCTGGAGGCAGCTTTACAAGCGCAAGGCACCTCCTCAAATGCGTAGCGGACTGCTTGTTCAGATACTCGCCTACCGGATTCAGGAACAGGCGTATGGAGGGCTGAGCGCCGAGACGCGAAAGCGCCTTCATGAGCTCGCCCGTAAACTTGAGGCAAACCCAAGAATCGAACTATCAGGTGTGGTGCGGATCAAGCCAGGAACTCGGCTGATCCGCGACTGGCGCGGCCAGTCCCATTGCGTTACCGTCCTTGAGAACGGCTACGAGTACGCCGGGAAGGGCTATCCCAGCCTCTCGCAAATCGCCCGCCTAATCACCGGAACACGATGGTCTGGACCGCTCTTCTTCGGCCTACGCGGTAAACACGCCAGGGAGGATCTGAATGCGCGACGAAGCTAAACCGCTCGTGCGCTGTGCGATCTATACCCGTAAGTCCTCCGAAGAAGGACTGGAGCAGGCATTTAACTCACTCGACGCCCAACGGGAAGCCTGTCGGGCATTCATCGCCAGTCAGAAGCACGAGGGGTGGCGTGCCCTCCACACTGTTTATGATGACGGCGGATATTCCGGCGCCACCATGAACCGCCCGGCCCTTGAGCGTCTAATCGAAGATGTCCAGGCGGAGAAGATCGACGCTGTCGTTGTTTACAAAGTTGACCGGCTCACCCGCTTGCTCACGGACTTTGCGAAGATCATTGACATTTTCGACGCGCACCAAGTCAGCTTCGTCTCCGTCACGCAACAATTCAACACCACAACCTCCATGGGACGGCTGACTTTGAATGTGCTGCTCTCTTTTGCTCAGTTCGAGCGCGAGGTCACCGGCGAACGCATCCGCGACAAGATCGCCGCCTCGAAACGCAAGGGCATGTGGATGGGAGGGAACGTGCCGCTCGGCTATGACGCAAAAGACCGGAAACTCGTGGTCAACGCCAGAGAAGCAGAAGCGGTACGCAAGATCTACCGTCAATACATGAATCTTGGTTGCGTATCCAAGCTGAAGACGTACCTGGAACGCAACGGCGTAAGGAGCAAAGAACGGCTCAGCCAAGCAGGGCACAAGACGGGTCGCACCGTCCATTCTCGCGGTGCACTGTACAACATCCTCCGAAACCGGATCTACCTGGGGGAAATCGAGCACAAGGGGCAGGTCTACCCCGGCGAACATGCAGCGATCGTGCCGCGTGAGCTTTGGGAGCAGGTGCAGGCACGGCTGCGAACTAATGACCACGCCCACAAGAACCGTTCGCGGGCGGCTATGCCAAGCTTGCTAGTAGGTCTCATTTACGACGACCAGGGCAACCGGTTCACACCTGCCCATGCAGTCAAGAATGGCAAAAGGTACCGATACTACGTCTCCCAAGCTGCGATCAAGAATCCTGGCCGTTGTCACCGAGGTCCCGTCCGAATCCCTGCGGGGGAGATTGAGAGGTTGGTCTGCTCGAGGCTACGGGTGTTGCTAGGATCATCCCACGAGGTGATCGATGCGCTGTCTCTGCAAGGAAGCAACGTGGCCGCTACTCAGGCCGCCCTTGCGGTGGCACGACAATGGTCCGAGCATTTAGGCTCTGCGGCACCCGCCGAAACAAGAACGTTTATCCGTAGCCTTGTTTCCCGCATTGTCGTCCACGCGGCAATCGTCGATGTGCTTCTCGATAAGCAAGCTCTGCGGAGCGCACTACTCGGAAGCGGCGGATCTTCCACGCCCAACAAGGCACACGGGGGTAATGACCTGCTGACCATGAGATTGAAGGCACGCCTAGCGCGCTGCGGCGGAGAAGTGCGACTGCTACTTCCTGCCAACTCGGGTGGAGAGATTCCCGTCCGCCCCTTGCGCTCTCTGATTAAAGCAGTGGTGCGTGCGCACGATTGGCACGAACGGGTTGTTGGAGGGCAACTGACTGGCTGCCGGTCGATTGCACACGCGACCGGTCTTGACGAGCGATATGTTCGCCGCATTCTTCGTTGCGCCTTCCTTGCCCCAGATATTGTGGACGCCATCCTGGAAGGTCAGCAGCCCCACAGTATTACACTTCATGGCCTGCTATCGGACCTGCCGAGCGATTGGGTCAAGCAACGTCAACAGCTAGGTTTCGCTACGAAATAACCCTACGAGCCTGCAACTTCGATAATTTTCTTGACCGTTGACTACTAACGATCGAAGCCTAATACAACCGAGCAATCAGGAAGTCTGCTGCTCGACCCACCGGCATTCCGCATTGCCAAGACAGGCGCGGCGGACCGAAGCACGGCCACTGAGACTACGATCAGTAGCACGCTCTTAAATCCCTCATAAATCTCGAACTCCGCCGTACGTGTGTGCGCCCTGTGTGCCCGCCTTAGGCATCCCAAGAGCCGACGGAAAGTACAAACGGATCTCGCTATCACCTTCCATGTTGACCAGCCGCCTGCCGGAGAGACCAGCCATCCAGGTTCGCGCGCGACCTCCTACCTTGTACACGGCGATTATGTGGCCGACGCGGGCCTGGGAGGCGCTATGGGATTCGACCTCCGGTTTAACATTGAGGGTGTGGATGTGAGCGTGCCGCCCGGCACCGCAGCCATCGTCGCGCTCGGTGATTCGATCACCGAGGGGCATGGCTCGACGACCAATGGTACCGATCGCTGGCCCGACGATCTCGCGCGCCGGCTGCTGGCAGCGATGCCCGCGCGCGACGCTGCCTAACAGATGGTGCTACTCGTTCTCGTGTAGTTTGAAGCGACTGGCGAAGACTTCCGGTTGGTCGATCAGGTACGAGCGACCATACTCGCTTTTGTTGGCCATCGCGCACCAGGGTGGGAAATTGTTGACCGGGATTTCGGCCTTGACGGGTCTGCAGCCGAGGCGTATAGGGGTGAACATTGGCGAGAGCCCTTACTGTAGTGAAAGGGGGACTTTATGCTTGCCTCCTGGCAACGCCTTCCGATGATTGTCCATGCTATCGTCATTGGAATTTTGATCAATCTGCTTGCACTTCCCTGGTCGATTCTCGCAGGGGTCAATTTCAGGCTCTTTCCTGCAATTCCATGGTCGGTCGGCGTGATGGCGATCTATCTTTGGCTATGCTGGCAGTGGCTGGGAGGGAGGGGTTGGCCTAAGTCGACGGCAGATTCCCGTCGCAGGAACCTCCGCGCTCGTCGGGTTTCCGCTCGAGCGTGGCGATGGTGCTTCGTCGCTTTTGGTCTCGGTTGGGCCAGCTTGAAAGGCTTTGAATTCATCTTCGACATGATCCTCAAAGTCCCGCAGGAGCCCTTTCCGGATTGTCCGACTTCAGCGAAAATGAGACCAGTGGTTGAGAATGTCTAAGTTATAGTTTTTGCCCTGGTTCACCCCTCAACCCGCGCTAGACTGTGCGGTTTTGAAAAGGAGTGGGCCATGAGTGAAGAACTGGGAAGAGTTGAAGGAAGCTCCCCCGCCCGGGCGGGGGAGGCGGCACAGTTTGGCTCTTGGACCAGTGCGCATGCGATGGTATTCCATTCTTGGGGGCATCATGAAGCTAAGCTCATATCTGATGAAGAGTACCGTAGTCGCAGCCTTGGGTGGCCTCCTTTTCGGATTCGACACGGCTGTGATTGCCGGGACGACCCAGGCCCTGAGCAGGACGTTCAACCTCTCGCCTGGGTCACTGGGGGTGACGGTCGCGAGTGCACTTTGGGGAACGGTGCTGGGAGCAATGTTGGCGGGAATCCCCGGCGACCGGTATGGTCGCCGGGACAGCCTGCGTGCGACGGCCGTGCTTTATCTCGTTTCAGCCCTGGGGTGCGCTTTTGCGCGGAATTGGGAATCGCTGGTGTGGTTTCGTTTCGTGGGAGGGCTTGGGATCGGCGGCTCCTCAGTGCTGGGGCCGATGTACATTGCGGAAATCGCACCTGCGAAGTGGCGTGGTCGGTTGGTCGGTTTCTTTCAGATCAATGTAGTCCTGGGCATTCTGCTGGCCTATTTCTCCAACTATGTGATCGGGCTGATGCATTTCGGAAATCTTGAGTGGCGGTGGAAACTGGGCGTTTCGGCAATCCCTGCAATTCTCTTTTTCCTGATGCTCTTCGGCATCCCGCGAAGTCCGCGGTGGCTGGTAAAGAAGGGCCGCGTGGAGGAAGCGAGACAAGTTCTCCAAATGACTGGGGAGGAGAATTCTGAAGCCGAGCTGCGGGAAATTGTTGAGTCCATCGAGGTGTGGCATGTGAAGGAACGGTTGTTCTCTTGGAAGTACCGGAAGTCGATCTTGTTGGCGGTTTCCATCGGCGTGTTCAATCAACTTTCTGGAATCAACGCGATTCTTTACTATTTGAACGACATCTTTGCACGCGCCGGTTTCAGCAAAGTGTCCGGGGACATCCAGGCCGTGGCCGTGGGCGCAACGTTCCTTGTGTTTACCATCCTCGCCATGTCGGCGATCGACCGACTTGGTCGCAAGATGCTGCTGCTGGTCGGGTCTATTGGCACTGCCGCGTGCCTCGCCGGGGTTGCCGCGATCTTTCTCACAACGCGGCACGAGAACCTCCTGGTGTGGCTGTTGATCGGCTACATCGCGTTCTTCGCGTTTTCGCAGGGTGCCGTCATCTGGGTATACATCAGCGAAGTCTTCCCCACTCACGTGAGGGCTAAAGGCCAGAGCCTGGGCAGTTTTTCGCACTGGTTCATGAATGCGCTTATTTCCGGGATATTTCCTCTGATGGCTGTCTCCTCCGGGGCATACCCCTTCGTATTTTTCTCGCTCATGATGGCGGTCCAGTTCTTTGTGGTTCTCTTCTTGTATCCGGAAACCAAGGGCGTGTCCCTGGAGGAAATGCAGAGGAAGTTGGGCATCGCTTGAGCCGAGCCCTATAGCGCGAAAGCCGTGTGGCTAACCCGTGGAGCCCGGGGGTATGCGCTCTTGACGGACGAGGGATACGTAGAGGTTGACGGACACCCGACGCAGGTGGCCGACATTGCATGATCCAGCGACGCATACACATGGCGGTTCGTGCACGGCTCGCGCCGCCGAGGTAAGTCGGTGACTTCGCCAATTGTGTCGGGGTTCTTGTGGCGAGCCGTTCAGGCAAGGCGGGCCACATCGGGCTGAGTGAGACCGTACGAGTGAGTTGGCTAATCTCCGGCAGTCATGAGGAGGACAAAGTGAACCGCTCAGAGATCAATGGCATCATCCGCGATGCTGGCCGGTTTATTCGACAAAGGGGGTATTACCTGCCTCCCTTTGCCTATTGGACACCACAAGACTGGTCGACCAAGGGTGAAGAGGCACGCGACATCGTAGAGAATCAATTAGGCTGGGACATCACCGACTTTGGGCAGGGAAATTACAGGAAATGCGGTTTATTACTTTTTACCCTTCGCAACGGGAGCCTCGAAGAGTTGAGAACTAAAAAGGGGAAACTCTATTGCGAGAAGCTGATGATTGTTGATGTAGACCAAGTGACACCGATGCATTTCCATTTCAACAAGGTGGAAGACATCATCAACCGCGGCGGAGGTCGACTGGCGATCCGCCTTTACAGTTCGACCCAAGACGAGGGTTTGGCTGAGAATGAAATAACAGCAAGCGTTGATGGTGTGAGCCGCGTCGTGAAGGCGGGCGAAACAATGCTCCTGAAACCGGGGGAGAGCATAACTCTCCCCTCACGTCTCTACCACGAGTTCTGGGGCGTTGGGAAGCGTGTTCTGGTAGGCGAGGTCTCACTAGTGAATGACGACAGGTCTGACAACCGCTTTTACGGCCGAGTAGGGCGCTTCTCAGAGATCGAGGAAGATGAGAAGCCATTGCATCTGCTCGTGACCGACTACGCTAATTACTGGCCATGTGCAGAGGCATGATGCCCCTGCGCACGGCCTCATGGACTTGCTAAACCCTTCGATTCTTGGGATTAGTCTGAATGACTGCGGCAGGCGAAGGTGTCGAATGTAATGTTGCGCGTCACTGGCTGGCGGACGGGGACGAGGGCGATTTGAGCTTGCCTCAATTGAGGTTACAAGGATATAGCTTATGACAAGAGAGCTAACCTCTGGATGATGCTCGCACGGATGCCTTTCGGTTGCAGCCCGTGTTTTTCCATTAATTCATCCGCAAGTCCTGATTCACCAAAGCAATCACGTACACCCAATCGCAGCAGCGGAGCTGCCGGACGAGTCTCGGCCAGACACTCAGCCACCGCGCTGCCCAGCCCTCCAATTATGCTGTGCTCCTCGACCGTCACCACCAGGGCAGCCTGGGCTGCTGCCTCTTTGATCAGGGCTTCATCTAGGGGTTTGATCGTCGACACGTTGACGACGCCTGCTTCTACGCCGTCCTGAGCGAGAGCTTCTGCCGCGGCTAAGGCCTTCGCTACTGTGTGGCCAGAGGCGAAGACCACTACCTCCTTCCCCTCGCGCAGCCACTTGGCTTTGCCAATCACAAACTGATAGTCGGCGTCGAATACAGGCGGGGTTGGGTAACGCCCCAGCCGCACGTAGGCAGGCCCGGGCCAATCGGCCAAAGCAAAGGTCGCTTGCCGCGTCTCGATATCATCGGCCGGTGAAACAACGATCATGTTAGGCAGGCCACGCATAAGTGCAATATCTTCCAGCGATTGGTGGCTGGCGCCGTCCGGTCCCTGGGTCAGGCCGTAGCTGGAGCCGACCAACTTGACCGGCAGCGACGGGTAGGCAATCTGCGTGCGGATGGGCATGTAGCAGATACCCGTAATGAACATGGCAAAGCTGTTGCAGTAAGGAATGAGACCACATGCCGCCATGCCCGCGGCCGTGCTCACCATGTCGGCCTCCGAGATGCCCACATCGAAGAAGCGATGGGGAAAGGCATCCCGAAATACGACCGTGCGGGTGGACCTGTACAGGTCCGCATCCAGGACGACAACTTCCGGCCTCCGCTTGCCCAACTCCAGCAAGGCCTCGCCGTAAGCGAAGCGTGTCTCCGTCGAGTCTCTCATTGAGCTTGCTCCTTCATTGCCAATTCCAGTTCCGCCACTGCCTGGCGGTACTGTTCCTCTGTGATAGGGGCGTTGTGGAAGCCTGCCTGCCCCGCCATAAAGGACACACCTTTCCCCTTCACGGTGTTGGCGATAATCATTGAAGGCTGGTCAACCTGCCCGTCGGCCCAGTCCAGGGCGTCGCACAGGGCTGCCATGTCGTGCCCGTCGACCTCCTTGACGGCCCAGCCGATGCTGGCCCAGCGTGGCGCCAGGGGATCCAAAATCTTGCCGCACTCAGTTGCATCCATGGCCTTCAGCCGGTTGCGATCGATGATTGCCACCAGGTTTCCCAGGCACTGCTTGACTGAGGTCATCGCTGCTTCCCACACTTGCCCCTCGTGCAGTTCACCATCACCCAGCAGGCAGTACACGCGATAAGACTTCTTTTGCACCCGGGCGGCTAGGGCCACACCATTCGCGAAGGAAAGTCCTTCCCCAAGAGCGCCGGTACACGCCTCAATCCCTGGGGTATAGTGCATGGCTGGGTGTCCCTGCAACCGGCTGCCGAGGTATTTTAGAGTGGCCAATTCCTCTAAAGGGAAGACTCCCAACATGGCCAGGGCCGCGTATTGGGCGGGCACAGAGTGCCCTTTGCTCATGACGAAGCGGTCCCGATCGGGCCACGTCGGGTTGGCGGGGTCGTATCGCATCTTGTAAAAGTAGAGGGCCGTGACGATGTCGGCCGCGGAAAGCGAACCCCCAAAGTGGTGGGCTTTGTTCGGGCCCATCATACCTACAATGCGCCACCGCAACTCCGCCGCCTGTCGGCGTAAAGCATTGATCTGAGATTGAGAAGTCATAGTTTCTCCCCGTGAGTCCGGGCTGCCACGTGTGCAAAGTCCTCCAGGATCGTGATCACGGCAGAATGATCCAAGTCACCACGGCCCGCGGCCAGCAGCGCCGCGAACAGTTCGTGGGCCAGCGCCGTAGCCGGGAGTGGAACATGGAGCCGCTTGGCGGTCTCCATGATGATGTTGAGGTCCTTGTAATGAAATCGGCTTCTGAAACCCGGCTCGAAATCACCCTGGATCACACGTGGCCCGCGCACGTCCATGACCCGAGTCTGAGCATATCCCCCACTTAGCACCTTGAGAATCACCGCCGGATCCACCCCAGCCTTGGCGCCCAGTACAAACGCCTCCGCCATTCCGATGAAGTTGAGCGCAACCTGGATCTGATTACACGCTTTCACCGTCTGGCCGGCACCGCTGGCTCCGCACAACGTGATGGTCTTGCCCATCACTTGCAGAATAGGCAAAACCTGATTGAAGAGCTTCTCCGAGCCCCCCACCATGATGGACAAGCTCGCGTTCTTCGCTCCCACTTCCCCGCCGCTCACGGGCGCATCCAGACACTCCACGCCTTTCTTCTCCAGCTCCGTGGCCACCTTGATGGCGGTGGCAGGTGCAATACTGCTCATGTCCACGTAAATGAGACCGGCGCGGGCCGCTTCGACAATGCCGGCGGGACCAAGGGCAACCAGTTCCACGTCGGGAGAGTCGGGCACCATCGAGATGACGACGTCGGAGCGGGAAGTAACATCGGCACAAGTCGCGCCCCGCACGGCTCCTCGGGCAACGAAGGGTTCCACTGCTTCAGGCCTCACGTCATGCACGGTGAGTGAATAGCCGGCATCCAGCAGATGCCCAGCCATATGTTGGCCCATAATTCCAAGCCCGATAAACCCAATTTTCGGTTTCATCGATATCTCCTAAAGAGAAACACAGATGTGGATCGTATCATGGGATGAGGATAACCTTTACCAACCCCATAGTCCTTTGGTGCAGTTTTTCGAACCAAGCTGCTCCATCTGCCAGCGGCGCAACCGCGCTAATCAGGGGATCGACATCAATGGCGCCCCGGGCCATCATGTCCGGGCAGGCAGGATACTCCCCGAAAGATTGGCAGGAACCATAGAGCGTTAATTCACGGGTTACAACTCTCTGCAAGGGCAGGACAACTGTCGGGGAGACGTTACCAACCAGCGTGAGCCCGCCACCTTTGCGCACGCATTCGACGGCAACCTGAAAGGCAGGAGGCGTGCCGACCGCCTCAAAGACCAGATCCGCCCCACCGTCCTGGCGTTCTAGGACTTGATTCAAGACATCAGGGGCATCAGCCCGCAGCCCTACGTTCGCCCCGAGCTGGCACACCAGATCGAGTCGGTTTGGTACCACGTCGAGAGCAATGATATGACCGCAGCCGGCAGCCCGTAATGCTTGCACAAGCAGGAGACCGATTATGCCAGCGCCCACAACGACAACACGGCCATTCAGCCTAATGGTTGGCCGACCCACCGCATGGAGCGCCAATCGAAACCGGCTCTACTAGGGCAGCGCGCTCGAAGGACAGGGCGTCGGGCAGGCGATAAACGCACTGCTGTGGTACCGCGACATATTCCGCAAGGGCGCCACCCTGGCGGAACTCAGCACAAGAAACACCCAGGACGCGCCGGCTGTCGCACAGGTTGATCATGCCCTTCCGGCAATAGCGGCACACTCCACAGTAGATGTTTGAATCAAAAGTGACGCGCTCACCAGGCTGCCAGCCGCGGACCTGGGAGCCGACCTCAGTTACAATCCCGGCGGCTTCGTGTCCCATGATGACGGGGGGGATTCTGCGGCCGGTACTACCATCCAGACCGTTTACGTCGCTACCACAGATGCCACAAGCCTTCACGTTCACCAGCAAATCGTTCGGGCCGATGGCAGGCTCCGCCACGTCTCTCTACTCAAGCCGATTGTAGGCTTCCATAACCAGGGCTTTCACCGGCATCGCTCCTTTTCTGTGTCTCGTCTTCCAGCGCTTGGGGCAAAGGCCGCCAAGATACCATAGCTCTGGTCTTTCGAGTTTCTATCCCATACCTAGCTTCGAAGTCGGAAAATGCGATGCGGGCCTACAGAGCAGAAACACCCGACCGCACTTGCTCAATCACCCCATCAACCATAAACAAGACCTGCACGGCCGAGCGCGATGTGGCGGAGCTACCGCGGGCGTGGATCACCCTTCAAGAACCGCTTGCCTTCTCCGGCCGCAACACGCTCTTGATGACTTCGCCGCCAATCATGTTCTCGAACGCCACCTGCCACCGGGTGAGCGGCTGGATGGGACCGATGAGCGGCCGGGGGTCGAGTCGGCCGCTCGCAAACAGCCCAATCACCTTTTCCCAGATGGGGTAGTTGTGACTGAAACTGCCCTGGATGCGCACGGCTCGCTGCACGAGCGAGTCGAGAGAGAAATCGAGTGGCTGCGGTCCCCAGCCGACCTTGGCGATCTGGCCATTGGGCCGTACGGCCGCGAGCGCGATGGCCAAAGCGGACGAATGGCCGGCAGCATCCACGACTACATCCACGCCCAAGCCGTCGCCGCGCGAACGGGCCACTTGAGCAGCGTCCTCCTCGCCGATGATGATCGCACGGTCTGCTCCCAGAGACTTGGCGACGGCCAGACGTCGTTCGTCCTGTTTCAGCCCGGCGATGCCCACCCAGCCCGCGCCGGAGAGCCTCGCCATCGTGAGGCACAGCAAGCCGATCGTGCCGGGCCCCAGGACTAACACGGCATCTCCCGGCCGAACCTGAGCCTTGACGCAGGTAGCGTTATACGCCACGCAGCAAGGTTCCGTCAGTGCCCCCATTTCCAGCGGGGCCGCGTCCGGCAACCGATGCAGGCAGCGCTCCGGCACCTTAACGTAATCTGCCATCGCCCCGTTCAAGCCGTAGCCGAACCCCCGTCGCTCAGGACACAGGTTGTATTCGCCGGTACGGCAAAGGATGCACCGCCCGCAAATCCGCGCCGCCGTTTCTGAAGTGACCCGATCGCCCTCGCGGAACTCTTTCACTTGCTTTCCCACCTGCACGATGGTGCCGCAGAATTCGTGGCCCAGGATGACGGGGACATGGACCGCCCAACTCTGCGTGTTGTGATACTGGTGAATGTCGCTGCCGCACACCCCCACGGCTCCGGTTTCGAGCAGCACTTCGTCGTCAGCGAGGTCCGTGGGCACCGGCACCTCGCGCAGTTCTACCGCCCCGTTGCGTAGCTCATAGTGAACCACAGCTGCCATTGAACGTGTGGCCATGGAGAAAACCTCCTGGTAACCTCACCTCTTCGGAGTGCCTAAAAGAGAAAGTCCAATTGGGCAATTTCCGATTTCAACTTTATCTGTCCGCCGGATTCTACGCTGGCCGCCCTGTCGACTCAAGCTCGAATCCCCGTAGCCTCTTTCCGGGTTGCATGCTGGCTCGTTCCCGATGTCGCGGTCACTTTGTCTGGCCTGCTTCTTGCGCTTGGCCGAAGGCGATTTGCCGGAAGGTGAAATAAGGCCGAAATCCCTCCGGTTGCTTGTATCTCTCATCCGTTCCTCCCCCTAAGTACGCATCCCACCACTTGGTCTCCAGATGCATGCCACGCGACAGTCCGCCTTATCTCACCAAGAAGCCAGAAGGTCGCCCCTGGCTGTCAGAACCTTAGCCCGAAATTTCCATTTTCGTTTGTCGGGCAGCCACGAGTATACTCCGCGCCGTTTCCAGTCGAACCTGATGTTGTGCGTTCTTATCCACGCTCCCCTGCCGACATCCCAAACCTCCTCTTCCGCCGTTCCCTCTTCAGCCGATTATTCACTCTTCACCTGTCAGGGTTGTGGTGCACCGGCCAAGTTGTGAAACCCTCGCGGTGAACATTTCGAAAAAAGATGCAGATAGGAAAACCCGAAGGACAACGGGAGACGAGTCTTCCCCCTGGATCAGTAACGATCAGTCGGCTACTGTTTACCGATAGTGTTTACCGATAGTCACGCGGGCAATCGATCGTTCCGACCGGTTGACGGGAGGTCTGCATCTGACGGCACGCTCTGGGGTTGTCCCCTGGGCTGAGACAAACAGTTAAGAGACTGTTCGCCGTTCGCTGGAATTGCATTGTACCGCGAAGGCGCTTTCGTGCAAGCTGCGCCCCGGCTGGTGAAGCGGAAGCAGGCTCTGCGGGAGCGCAACCTGCCAAGGAATAGCCAGCCGGAAACTCATCGAGACGATGAGGCGGGGGGCGGTCGTCCATCGGCCGCCCCGGCAAAGATCCCCCCGCCCTCTCATCGCCTTGATAGATTTCCCCAGGCCTCAGAAAACTCATAAGGAAAGCTGCCGCGCAGCGGCCTCCTTGTGGGGTTGAGCGAGCAGGCCGCGTTCGAACTCCGCTGGCGGCAAATAGCCGAGCGCCGAGTGCAGGCGTTTTTGGTTGTAGACCTTCTCGAGGAACACGCCGATGCTGGCGCGGGCCTCGGCCAGATCGCGATACTCCGTGCGGTAAACCTCTTCGTACTTCAGGGTTTTGATGAATGACTCGCACGCCGCATTGTCCCAGGGATTCGCTTTGCGCGACATGCTGATGCGGATGCCGTGGTCCTTGAGCAGTTGCGTGTAGTCGGTGCTGGCGTACTGTACGCCGCGATCGGAGTGATGCACCAGTCCGGGTGCGGGGCGCCGCCGTGCCAGCGCCAAGCGCAACGCCTGCAGGGTCAGGGCGGCTTCCAGCGTGCGGTCCAACGCCCAGCCAATCACCCGCCGTGAGAACGCGTCCAGAATCACGGCTAGATAGACAAACTCCAACTCCAAGCGGATGTACGTGAGGTCGGCCACCCAGAGCTGATCCAGCCCCGTCAGCACGCTATCGCGGGCCAGGTTGGGATACACCGGCAGAGCATGAGTGGAGTCGGTCGTGACCACGAACTTCCGCCGACGCAGGCACAGCAGATTGTCCTCGCGCATCAGGCGGTAGACGCGCTTGTGATTCACGGCCCAGCCGCGCCGTTTTAGCTCCGCCGTCATCCGCGGCCACCCGTAGCTGGGAAACTCCACCGCGATCCGTTGCAGGGCGTCGCGCAGTTCCAGATCCGGGTCCAGCCTCGGGGGGTCGGGCGGTAAGCGATAAAACCCCGCCCGGCTCACCCCTGCCAGAGTGCACATCCGTTCCACCGTCAAGGCTTCGCCTCCGTCCCTTTGGGTTTGGATCTGCTGGTAGACAGCGGCTTTCCATTTAAGGCCTGCAGCTTCCGCTGCTCGTCGATGCGCTGCAAGCACCCCTTCAAAAAATCGATCTCCAGCACCTGCTGGCCAATCTTGCGCTCCAGTTGGGGGACTCGGCCCTCTTCCCAGCGCCGCTTCCCCAGGCCCGGAAACGCGTTGCCGGGCCCCTGGCGAAACTCCTGCCGCCAGCGGTGGAGCAGGCTGGGGTGCACTTCAAAAGCCCGTGCCACCTCCGCCACCGACGCCCCCATCTCCAACCGCTGGATCGCGGCCAGCTTGAGCTCCTTCGTGAACTGCCGTCGAGACAAACCCATGACTCAATCCTCCCTTCCATGGCATTTTCATACCATTCGCTGAATTTTGAGTCTTAACCGTTTGTCTCAAGAATGGGGACAAGTCCAGGTGGCACTTCTTTTCTCAACCTTCTCTTTTGCCCAAACTCAACCTGTTAACGCGACCATCGACGTGTCCAAGACTGGCGCTCCGATCTCGAAGTACGTTTACGGGCAGTTTCTGGAGCACATCGGGGGACTCGTCAACAACAGCATATGGGCTGAGATGCTGGACGACCGAAAGTTCTACTATCGATCACGTCGCACCCGCCTTCCGAACCAGCCGGACCGGCTTGGAGGCGCCCCGCGCTGCGCCATTGGACACCAATCGGCGGCGACGAATTCGTGGCCATGGATACCGATCGCCCCCATGTTGGCGAACACACGCCCATGGTGAAGCTTAGCCGAACCGAGGCGCACGGAATCCAGCAAGCAGGGTTGGCAGTGCGCAAAGGGAGATCCTACTCGGGCCGCATAGTCCTAGCGGCTACTGCTGGCACAACTGTGAAGGTGAGTCTGGTCTGGGGGAATGTCGCGAGTGATCGCCAAACCGTGGTGACAAACAAGATCGGCCCTGACTATCGCAAATTTCCGCTGAGCTTCCAGGCGCAGGGCGACAGCAATGATGCGCGGCTGGAGATTGTCGGGACGGGCACCGGCATCCTTCACGTGGGAGCAGTCTCGTTGATGCCAGCCAACAACGTGCAGGGCTTTCGCGCGGAAGTGATAGCATCGCTCAAGCAACTGCATTCCGGCGTATATCGCTTTCCCGGCGGAAACTTCGTTTCTGGACACGAGTGGCGCGATGCGATCGGCGATCCTGACAAGCGTCCCCCAATTATGGATCCGGTCTGGCACGCGGTTCAGCCAAACGATGTAGGTACGGATGAATTCGTAACGCTTTGTCGCCTGCTAGATGTTGAGCCCTACGTGACGGTTAACGCTGGATTCGGCGACGAGTGGTCTGCAGCGCAACTAGTCGAGTATGCAAATGGCGCAGTGACCACGCCCATGGGGCGATTGCGTGCCGTGAATGGTCATCCCGAACCGCACCACGTCAAGTTTTGGGGCGTCGGCAACGAACCCTGGGGCGAATGGCAGCTTGGCTTCATGCCGGTCGCACAATGGGAACTGAAGCACAACATGTTCGCAAAGGCCATGCGGCGGGTCGATCCAACGATCAAACTGATCGCTGCGGGAGCAATGCCGGACGCCATGACCGGCTCCAAGCAGGCAAAGCGCATCAACGGCCAGATCGTGCCTGACTACCTCTCTCCGGCAGACTGGAGCGGAAACTTGCTTGCCCACTGCCTCGACAATATTGATGTGCTGAGCGAGCACTTCTATTCCACCAGCGGTCAGCGGTTCGACATCGAGAAAGGCGAGAAAGTAAGCGCCGGCCCTCAGTCCCTGATCGAATGGGAACGCCAGCCCGCCACCCAGGTCCGGGTGAAATACGAGCATTATCAGGAGTACCTGAAACGCATCCCTGGGCTCAGAGCAAAGCCGGTCCCAATCAGCCTGGACGAATGGGCCTACGTCGGCATTCCGCCGAATTCCTACAAGGTGGTTCCGGCCTACGCATGGGTGTTCCACGAGATGTTTCGCCATTCCGATCTATATCAGTTAGCCGCGTTCACGTTCGCAACATCAATGATCAGCGAGGACCGCTCCGATGCGGTTTTGAGTCCAACAGGTCTTTTGTTCAGGATCTATCGCGAGCATTTCGGCACGATTCCGGTGGCGGTATCGGGAGATTCGCCCAAGCCGAAGCCGATATACCCCGCCGGCGGCGACCAACCCAGGGTGAATCCGGGCAGTGATACCTATCCTCTGGACGTGAGCGCAGCTCTGACTGACGATCGCAAAACGCTCACGTTCGCCGTGCTGAATCCGTCGGATTCCGAGCAACGCTTGAACCTCTCGATTCACGGCGCAAAGCTCGCAAACCTAGGACATCTGTGGCGCATGGTGCCTTCGACCGTTGACGCAACCATTACTGTGGGACAAAAGCCGGGAGTTGAGGTGCAGGAGCAGGAACTGACATCCGTACCCGATACGGTGTCCGTGCCGGCCTTTAGCGTCACCATTTATTCATTCGCAGTGCAGTAGTTCGTCTGGTCTGAATACGAGCGGAGGATGGTAACCAGACTGCAGATAGAAAACGCAGCTCTCAAGCAAATTTCGCAGGAAACACGATGACAAAACTCGCTAAAGTATCCGCGGTAGTCGTTCTCCTTGCGCTTCCTACACCTCAGCTAACGGCACAATGGGCCCCGCTGGCGACCGACCCCAATGCCCAGAACCGGATTCAGTGGTGGAAAGACGCGCGCGTCGGGCTGTTCATACACTGGGGCGTTTATTCAATCCCGGGCCGTGGAGAGTGGGTCCAGTGGGCCGAACAGATACCAACCTCGGAATATGCCAAGCTGATGGCCCAGTTCCGTCCTGAATACTTCAGTGCGGATAAATGGGCAGAAACCGCAAAAGGCGCTGGCATGAAGTACGTGGTTTTAACCGCGCGTCACCATGATGGCTTCGCGTTGTTCGACGACCCGGGCAGCGACTTCACTGCTGTAAAATCCGCAGCACACCATGATTTTGTTGCCGATTATGTGAAAGCGGTACGCAGTGCGGGACTCGGTGTTGGTCTTTACTATTCGCCTTTAGATTGGCGATTTCCGGGTTTCTTTTTTCCCGACCTCTATATGGACAGCGCGATTGCGCTCAGGGAGCAATATCGCCGTCAGATATCGGAACTCGCCACTCATTACGGCAAACTGAACATACTGTGGTTTGACGGCGGCGGCAATGAATGGCTGGGATTCGGGGGCGTTCAATTCAACGGCCATTGGTACGCCCGTCCCGCAGACCAGCCATACACCGGAAAATTCGATTGGCAGGATGACCAGGTTGTTGGCTACCTCCGCGAAAAGCAGCCCAACATCGTGATCAACGATCGCACGGACGCACCGGCGGACTTCCGTTCCCGCGAAGGAGATGCTGCACTGGGAAAATTCGACAATCAGACGCCCTGGGAGCTGTGCACGACGATTGTCGAAGGGGCATGGGGTTATCAAGCAGGAGCGAAGGTGAAGCCATCAGACCGAATTCTTCGGCTCCTGATCGGCGCAGCGGGGCGGGACGGCAATTTTCTCCTGAATGCTGGACCCCGGCCCGATGGGGAGATTGACCGGAGTCAAGTAGAACGCCTGCATGAGCTCGGTGACTGGCTGAGGCAAAACGGTGAGAGTGTTTATGGGACGCGTGGTGGTCCGTGGCTTCCTGGAGAGTACGGCGTTTCCACACACAGAGGGAATTACGTCTATGTGCATGTTCTGAAGATTCCGGAGAGTGGAACCCTTGTACTTCCAACCTTACCCACGCGTGTGGTGAGAGTTACCGATCTTAACGGAAACTCTGTTCCTTACAGTCAGGACGACAAAAGCATTGCGCTCAAAGTGCATCCTGGCGCAGCGGGTACGGTCGATGCCATAATCAAGCTCGAATTGGCGGAGCCATGGAATACGAGCGCGGTCGTGCCGGTCAAATCTGAAAATACGCGCTTTCAATAGTCGGTTCCGGCTCACTGGCGAAAGACGATAGGCCCTTCCCGTGTCTTGGTCACTTGGCGCGGGCGGCTCATTGCGGAGGAGCGAAGTGCTAAAACGGCGAATGAGTTTCGGAGCGAAGTTAGCTTTGGTTGTAGTGGCTGCAACCGCGCTGAGCGTGGCAGCGAGAGCATCGGAATCCGATTTCAACCTCACGTACGACAAGCCCGCGGCAAAATGGACCGAGGCTCTGCCGGTTGGCAACGGGCGCATTGGTGCGATGGTATTTGGCGGAACGGAAGACGAGCGCCTGCAGATCAACGAGAGCACCCTCTGGGGTGGAGGTCCTCACAACTACACGAATCCCGAAGCATTCAACCATCTTGAGGAGATTCGACAGCTGATCTTCGCGGGGAAGGTGGACGAGGCTGAAAAGCTCTCGGAAACCCTAATGGGCCAACCGAAGCTGCTCATGCCCTATCAGCCCTTCTGTGACGTGCGGCTGCACTTCCCGGGCCATGATCAGGCAACAGAATACCGTCGTGAACTCCACTTGGGCGATGCAATCGTAGAGACAGTCTACAAAGTAGGCTCTGCCAACTTCCGGCGTGAAGTGTTCGTTTCCTACCCGGACCAGGCTCTTGTAGTTCGAATCACAGCCAGTCAGCCAGGCCGGGTCACGTTCAGCGTAGGCGTAGATTCTCCCCAGCCTGGAACCCACGTCGAGAGCATTGCCAGCGACACATTACAACTGACCGGTCAAATCCAACCACGACAGAATCCGCCTTGGTCTTGGACAGCCTCCTGGGATCAGCCGGGCATGCGGTTCGCTGCAGTGTTGAAGATTTTTGCCGATGGCGGTTCAGTTCGCGGCACCGGAGAACGTCTGGAAATCTCCGGCGCAAACTCGGTTACGATCCTGTTCAGCAACGCCACAAGCTTCAGGAACTATCGGGACATCGGCGGCGACGCTCTGGGTGCGGCCCAAGCGTATGTGCAGCGCGCGTCGAAGCAATCGTATGACCGGTTGCGGCAGAGGCATGTGGAGGATTTTCGCCGCTTGTTTTCGCGGGTACAGTTGCGCCTTGGAGAGGACCATTCCACCGAGACAACTGACCGACGCATCAAGGATTTTGTGGCAAACGATGATCCCAACTTGCTCGCCCTCTACTTCGAGTTCGGTCGTTATCTGCTGATCTCGTCTTCCCGGCCGGGAGGTCAACCGGCAAATCTGCAAGGGATTTGGAACGAGGATCTGCTTCCAGCCTGGAGCGGCAAATGGACGACGAATATCAACCTGGAGATGAACTATTGGCAGGCTGATACGGGCGACCTCCGGGAGACGGAAGAGCCCCTGTGGGATCTGATCCGCGATCTGCGTGTGGCCGGCGCCGAAACCGCCCGCGTGCACTACCACAGCAGAGGATGGGTTCTACACCACAACACCGACATTTGGCGCGCGACTACACCGGTGGACGGTCCCTGGGGAATCTGGCCAGTGGGAGAGGTATGGCTGGCGAACCAGATGTGGGACCACTATGAGTTCAGTGAAGATCGGGAATTCCTGCAGCGACAAGCATATCCCGCGATGAAGGAAGCTGCTGAGTTCGCTCTTGGTGCTCTGGTGGAGGCGCCGGCCGGAACGCCCTTCGCAGGCCATCTGGTCACGAATCCGTCAACTTCGCCGGAAAACCAATACATTCTGAACGGCAAGCCTGAGCATCTGACATACGCGCCCACCATGGATATCGAGCTCATTCGAGAGCTCTTTGAGAACTGTCGGCGTGCTGCCGAAATCCTTGGAACAGACGCTGAGTTCCGGTCTGAGCTGGAGCGGACAGAGAAGCGCTTACCACCGCTGCAAATCGGCAAGCGTGGGCAACTACAAGAATGGATTGAGGATTATCCCGAAGCTGAGCCGCAACATCGGCACGTGTCGCATTTGTACTCGCTTTATCCGGGGCATGACATCAGTCTCAAAACCACCCCTGAGTTTGCGGCTGCCACCAAGAAAACTCTCGAACTGCGCGGCGACGGCAGTGCTGGGTGGTCGGAGGTGTGGAGGGCGGCGCTGTGGGCACGGCTTCAAAACCCGGAGCATGCTTATGCCAACCTGAAGCTCCTGATCACGAAGAACACACTGCCAAACATGTTCGATCTTGGTCCGCCTTTTCAGATTGATGGCAACCTGGGCGGTCCGGCCGCAATTGCTGAGATGCTGATACAGAGCACCCCCGAGGAAATCAGTGTGTTGCCTGCACTACCGCATCAATGGCCGAGCGGAAGCCTGGAGGGAGTGCGCGTACGCGGTGGTGGCAAAGTTGACCTTAGGTGGAAAGAAGGCCGACTCACTGAACTCAGGCTGCAATCCGATCGTGCGATCAGGTACCGGGTCCTCTACGGTGATCAATCAGCCGAGGTTCAGATTAAACCTGGCAGGCCCGCCGTGCTGGATGGGGCGCTTCACACAATCGGCTTGTGATGCTGAGTGGAAGGTGTGGCTAAGGAGAAAGCGATTTCTACCGAGCGGTCGTTGCGGAGGCGGGCAAAAATCGACCACTAAGCCACGCCCGGATGTGCAGCGTGGTTGACATCCAAGTGAACGAGGAGGGAAGAGATGAAGCAGGTTGGAATGGCAATGCTCCTATTTGCGAGTCTTTGTTGCGCACAAGAATCGGGCGATTTTCAGCCCGCTGCGACTAACGTTTGGGGAGCGGAATATCCCCGCATCGATAGTGCGTCCAAGGCGCAATTTCGGGTGAAAGCTCCTGACGCCACGAAGGTCCGGCTAAATTTCTGGAGCGGGCCGAAACTGGATATGGTGAAGCAGCCGGAGGGAATCTGGACCGTTACGACACCACCTCTTGTTCCCGGCTTCCACTATTACACATTGATAATTGATGGTGCAGAGGTCACCGACCTCAATAGTCATGCGTTCTTTGGTGGAGGTAAGGACGCAAGTGGAATTGAGGTTCCGGAAGCGGGGACGACGTTTTATTCAGTTCAAGATGTGCCCCACGGCCAAGTCCGCGAGATTTGGTACAACTCGAAGGTGACGGGTACCTGGCGGCACGCACTCGTATACACACCGCCGAACTACGATGTGCAGACCAACGTACGCTATCCGGTGCTCTATCTCCAGCATGGTGGCGGTGAGGACGAAACCGGGTGGACGAAGCAGGGGCACGCCAACTTCATACTCGATAACCTGATCGCGGCTGGCAGTTGCAAGCCAATGATCCTGGTGATGGCCTATGGTTACGCCAGGCGTGCAGGCCAACCTGCTCCTGATCTGACCGGAAAGCCCTTTGGTTCACCCGAAATGATGCGGGCGATGCAGGAAATGGCAGCGGCCTTTGAAGACGATATGACGCAAGTCCTGATCCCATACATCGATTCGAACTTCAGGACACTCCCGGATCGCGACCATCGCGCGATGGCTGGCCTTTCCATGGGAGGGATGCAGACGTTCCAGATCACGCTGAATCATCTCGATCTCTTTTCCTACATTGGCGGGTTCAGTGGAGCTGGCGGGATGCTCGTGCTTGGGGACCGGAAACTGGATCCCAAGACCGACTACAACGGGGTATTTGCTGATTCGGCCGCCTTCGCCAAGCGAGTGCATTTGCTGTGGCTGGGCGTCGGCACAGAGGAGCCCGAGAGAATGCGGGCAGGACTCCTGAGGCTGCATACATCGCTGGTGGAGGCGAACATCAAGCACGTTTTCTATGAATCGCCAGGCACGGCGCACGAATGGCAGACGTGGCGTCGCGATCTGAAGGACTTCGCGCCCAGACTGTTTCAAGTAACCGCTCAATGAACTGTTGAGCTGAGGTGATCTGAAGGCTGGTCAATTGGAGGGCAAGAAAGACGTATGGAGGGCGTCCGCACCTTTGGCGAGCCGGAACGCCAAGCTCCTGCGCTCCACTGCTCTCGGCATCAAAATCACCTCAGCGGAAGGAGTATCGAGCAATGAGTTCGCGCGAACATGCATGGCTTGCTTGGTCACGGCATAGGAGCTGGACTTCTCTCTTTCTGGGCATGTGTGGTTTCCTCTGGAGTACAACGGAGGCAAGAGCTCAACTGTGGGAAGTGCCTCCACTGCCTCTCGTCAAGTACGCGCCAGCTCCGGACGGCATGACGGCTACGGTGGGGAGCGAGAGTCTTCACATTTCCGTCTGCCGTTCCTCTGTCATACACTTTGTCGCGACGCCCGAGCCGCCTGACACAGTCAAACAAAGCCAGCCCTGGATGCTCGATTCGAAAGAGTCGTGTCCAGGCGCGAAGTTTCAGGTATCAGAGACAGCCGAAGCGGCTATCCTCACCACCGACACGCTGAAGATAGAGCTCTCTCGGAAGTGGGGAAACGTGGAATACAGCACGGCAGGAGACGAGAACCTTTTGCGCGAGCGAAACGCGATACCGCGCACCTACGAGTCGGCCGAGTTAAACGGCGAGAAGACATTCAATGTTGAAGACAGGTTTGCGCCTGATGTAAGCGAGGGGTTCTACGGGCTGGGACAACACCAGAGTGGATTGTTCAACTACCGCGGGGCGACCGTCGAACTCGCGCAGAACAACACCGATGTCGCGATGCCGTTGCTGTTGTCGAGCAAGGGCTACGCGCTGATGTGGAACACGGCCTCCCTGACCTTGGTCGATAACCGCTTCCCGCTTGAACTGAACTTGCGTTCGCTCGCCGGCCATTCCGTCGATTACTACTTCATTTACGGTCCGGAAATGGATCAGATCATCCATGAATACCGAAACCTCACCGGACACACGCCCATGCTTCCGAAGTGGGCTTATGGGTTCTTTCAATCGAAAGACCGTTACATGTCCCAGGATGAAGTCTTAAGCATCGCGCATCGCTACCGTGAAGAACATATTCCCCTGGATGCAATCGTGCAGGACTGGTATTGGTGGAAGACGGAAGGTGACCCCGTCTTCAATTCCAACTTCCCCGACGTTCCCGCCGAACTCAATCAATTGCATGATGAGCACGTCCACGCCATGATCTCGGTGTGGGGGCTCTTTGATACGAAGTCTGAAAATTACCGGGACCTCATAGCCCAGCACTTTGACGTGCCGAATGCTCACGTGTATGACGCTACAAACCCCAAGGCGCGCGACTTTTATTGGGATCACTTGGTCGGGAAGCTCTTCTCCCAAGGCTGGGACGCATTTTGGTTGGACAGCGCCGAGCCCGAAGAATACTGGCCCGACATGGGGGACGCGATTCTGCGCAACAAGCGCGTCGCCATCGGCAACGGCGCACAGTACACGAATGTATTTCCGTTCATGCACACTCTCGGAGTCCAGCAACACTGGAGAGCTACCAGCGAAAAGAAGCGGGTCTTCCTACTCACGCGATGTGCCTTCCTCGGCCAGCAAAGGGTTGGAGCCACGGTGTGGTCAGGGGACGTCTACGGCTCGTATTGGGGTTTGAGCCATCAAGTGGCCGCCGGGCTGAACTTCGCCCTTTCCGGATATCCATATTGGACGACCGATATCGGCGGTTATTGGCCACCTCATGACAAGCCTCTCGATGACCCGAAATTTCAGGAGCTTTACGCACGCTGGTTCGAGTACGGAACCTTCTGTCCGATTTTCCGTACCCACGGGCACCGATCACAAAATGAGCTTTGGGCTTACGACAAAGTGGAACCGATCCTGATCAACTACGACAAGCTTCGGTATTGCCTTATGCCTTACATCTATTCCCTCGCTTGGCGCGTCACCAACGAGGACTACACGATCCAGCGCCCGCTGGTGATGGATTGGCGCACCGATGGGAAAGCTCGCGACGTTGGCGATCAGTTCATGTTTGGGCCCTCTGTTCTTGTTAGCCCGGTGCTTCAGCCGGACGCTACTCGCAGAACTTTGTATCTACCAGATTCCCCGGCGTGGTACGACTTTTGGACCGGAGCATCACAGAAGGGAGGCCGTGAAATTGAGGCGGACGCCCCTTTAGATCGCCTTCCACTCTACGTACGTGCCGGTTCGATTCTTCCCCTCGGCCCTGAAATTGAGTACGCCGACCAGCAGCCGGCCGGACCCATCGAACTGCGGATTTACCCTGGAGCCGACGGCAAGTTCGAGCTGTATCAGGACGCGGGCGATAGCTACGATTATGAAAACGGTGCGCACTCGATCATTCCGCTTCACTGGTCGGAGTCAACACGAACTCTGACCATTGGGGACCGAGAAGGAAGTTATCCTGAAATGCCTCGAAGCATAGAAATTAAAGTTGTCTGGGTATCCGTCGGGCACGGTTCCGGCGTCACGCCCGTGGCCAATCCCGACAAGATCGTTGGATACACCGGGAAGGCAATTTCGGTACAGGCACCGTGAAATCCGTAATGAAGATGCCCGAGGTTGCGCGCGTCATCGGGATCGATGTGGTGCAGCCAGAGCTATTCGTGTGCGCATCAACCCAAAGGCGTTGCGGCAATCGTTCTCGCCAGGTGTCGCTAGGGAGGATATCGATGATAAAAACGAGATTGCTTTGTGTTGTGACGCTGTTGATAGCCGTCGCTCTAGGGCCTCGGCTTGCGGCGCAAGTGCAGACTGAAGTGCCTCCGGTGGTTCCCGGTGCGAAGCCTGTTACGGTGGAGCACATCAAAATCCACGGTACAGCGCTGGAAGGCAATCTGGAGGGGGATGCCGTTGACCGCGACGTTATCGTATTTTTGCCGTCCAGTTATGCTATCGAGAAGTCCCGTCGCTATCCAGTCGTGTATGCCTTGCACGGTTTTTCCATTGGAGCCGAGCAATGGACCCACGAGATCCATGTGCCGCAGACCATCGAGGGTGCTTTCGCCCAAGGCGCCAAAGAAACAATTGTGGTGCTGCCCGACTCGAAGACCGTGTATGGCGGCTCGATGTATTCGAGCTCCGTCACCACAGGCGACTTTGAGCGGTTCATCGCCCACGACGTGGTCACCTATATTGACGCTCACTACCGCACTATTCCTAGCCGCATGAGCCGGGGTCTGGCAGGCCATTCCATGGGCGGTTACGGCACCGCTCGCATTGGAATGAAACATTCTGACGTGTTCAGCAATCTTTATATCATGAGTGCCTGTTGCCTCTCGCCGATGGGCTCCAGGCCGGCAAATCCAGCCAGGCAGAAGGCTATGGCATCGGAAGAGAAGGAATTGGAATCGGTAAAGACTCCTGCCGATGCGGCTGGCTTGTCGTTCTTCGCCCGCGCTCAGCTCGCCTCAGCCGCGGCGTGGTCGCCCGACCCGAAGAATCCGCCGCTCTATCTTGACCTGCCCAGAAAAGATGGTGAGCCCCAGCCCGATGTGATTGCCAAATGGGCGGCCAATGCACCTTTGGCATTCATCGACCAATACATCGACAATTTGCGCCAGTATCGCGCCATTGCGATCGATGTGGGCGACCAGGATGGTTTACGATTCGACACGACCAAACTGCACGATGTCCTCGACACCTATGGCATTGCCAACAGCTTTGAGATTTACCACGGCACCCACACCAGCGCCGTCGCCTACCGTTTTAAGGACCACGTGATCCCGTTCTTCAGCCGGAATCTGTGTGCGACGGAAAACTGCAAGTGAGCGCTTCGTCTTTTCGTCCGGTAACAGCGGTATGTGCGCGCACCGGAGCGCGCGCTGTTAGTTCGGTCATGATCTGCCGCTCCGCGCGCTTACCTTTCGCTGGTGGTTCCTGTCTTCGCGGAACCGGACACCCGCTATTCCGGCGAGGCAATCTGGCCTTCAACACGGAAGTGCCCGGTGACCCCCGGCGCTCCGGTATCAGGCTGGCCGCCGCCGATGCTGATCGTGTAATCACCGCCGGCGATGATCGGATTGCTGTCCTCCGTCACCATGCTCAAGTCCCGGTTCTTCAGCTCGAAATGAACCTTCTGACTTGCGCCCGGTTCGAGGTGAATGCGCTGGAATCCGCGGAGAGCTATTCGCGGCGCCCCTTTCACGGGCGGGAATTTCAGATAAACCTGCACCACTTCATCCCCCGCCACCTTTCCCGTGTTGGTCACCGTCACATCCGCTCCAACCGGATCGCCCGCATTCACGGCTGCCTGTGGCAGGGTGAGATCGCTGTAGGCGAAGGTCGAATAACTCAGGCCATAGCCGAAAGGATAAAGCGGCTTTCCCTGGAAGTAGCGGTAGGTGCGGCCTTCCATTGAGTAGTCTTCAAAATGGGGCAGCTGGCTGATGTCCTTGTAGAAAGTGACCGGCAAACGACCCGCAGGATTATTCTTCCCACTCAGCGTTTCGGCAATCGCCGCGCCGCCTTCTTCGCCGGAATACCACGCATCGAGAATCGCATTGGTGTGTTCATTGGCCCAGTTGACGGCCAGCGCGCTGCCATTCATCAGCACGACGACCAGGGGTTTGCCGGTCGCGGCGACGGCTTTGATAAGGGCTTCTTCCGGTTCGGGCAGATCAATGCTGGTGCGGTCTCCGCCCAGGAAACCAGGTTCGCTCACCGGCATCTCTTCGCCTTCGAGCTGGCTGGTGATCCCGACGACGGCAATCACAACATCGGCATTCTTCGCCGCCGTAACGGCTTCCGGCGAAGGGGCATTGTTCACCTTCGCCCAGATCAGCTGCGCGCGCGGCTGGCCTCCGCCCGTGTTTCCGTAGTTGACGGCCAGCGCGACTTTCTGCCCCTTGTCCAGATGGACGCGCCCGACCTTTGCTTCGACTCCGTGGGTTCTGAACTCCTGCGCGACCGTCTTGCCGTCAACCGCCACCCCGGCAAAGCCGTCGGCGCGTATGCCTATGAGGTAGTCGCCGGAATCCGGCGGCGTCAGGAAACCCGTCCACTCGACGCCAATAGCCCTCTTCCCTGCGACCTCCGCCGGCAGATTGCTTTCGCTGAGGTTGATATTCGGTTCAGTCCGGCTCGTGAGCGGTGTCGGCCTCGCTCCGGGCTCCAGCGTGACTCCCTGCCAGCTGCTGTACTCCGCCTTGAGACCGGGTTTGCCATCTTCAGTCGTCAGCACACTGTCCGGCACAGGATCTCCGTCGTTGCGCAGGAACTGGGTTCCCGGAACGAACGTGATCTTCGCGTTCGGGAATTCGGTTTTGAGGCCTTCCAGCACGGAGACGGAATGCGTCGGAATTCCGGTGTAGTTGCCCAGCAGCACGCGAGTCTGATCGGCGAGCGGGCCAACCACGGCGATTTTTGTGATTCCTGATTTGAGGGGCAGAGTGCCATCGTTCTTCAGCAGAACCATGGACTCATTCGCCAGCTTGCGAGCCATGGCGCGGTGCTCAGCGCTGTCGAGTTCCTTCTCACCGATCTTCGTGTAAGGAACCATTTCCGGCGGATCAAACATTCCCAGCTTGATCCGCGCCGTAAAGAGTCGGATAAGCGCCGTGTCGATCGCACTTTCAGTGAGATAGCCCTGCTGTACAGCTTCGATGTACGGCCTGTAGTCGTGGTCGTCCTTCACCTTGGCAAGAAAGTCGATGCATTCATTGTCCATGCCGCGTTCCAGCGAAATCGCCGATGCTTGTGGCTGCGTGGTGCGGAAGCGGTGGCCGCTGAAGATGTCGCGGACGGCGCCGCAATCCGAGACCACATACCCCTGGAAGCCCCACTTTCCGCGTAGCTGATCCTCCAGCAGGAACTCGCTGGCGCAGGCCGGCTCGCCGTTGATGGAGTTGTACGCGCACATCACGGATCCCGCGTGGCCTTCCACGACGGTGGCGCGAAACGCCGGCAGGTACGTGTCTAACATGTCGTGCTTGCTGACGTCCACGTCGGTGAAGTGGCGGGTAGGCTCGGGCCCGCTGTGCACGGCGTAGTGCTTCGGCGTGGAGATCGTGCGGTAATAGTGGGGATCGTCGCCCTGCATCCCGGTGACAAAGGCCACGCCCATGCGCGAGGTCAGGAACGGGTCCTCGCCGTAAGTCTCCTGCCCGCGTCCCCAGCGCGGGTCGCGGAAGATGTTGATGTTGGGCGACCAGAAATCCAGTCCCTCAAAAATATCGCTATGGCCGGCGCGCACGGCCCGCGCGTGCTTGATTCGCGCTTCGATGCTGATCGCCACCGCCATTTCATGGATGGCCGGGACGTCAAACGTAGCCGCCAGGCCAATCGGCTCTGGGAACTCGGTCGTTCCGTCCACGGCGACCCCGTGCAGGGCTTCGCTCCACCAGTCGTACGCCGGGACGTTCAGCCGCGGGATCGCGCGCGCTTGGTTCACCAGTTGCGAGGCCTTCTCTTCAAGCGTCATGCGGTGTATCAAATCCGCCGCCCGCTGCTCGGGCGACAGGTTGGGATTCATGTATGGCAGGTTCGCAACGTCCTGTGCCGTAGCGGCGGAGGCGATGAGGGCGATGCAGGTGATGAGAAGAGGTAATGTACGCTTTCCAGAAGGGTTCATCTTACCCTCCAAATGGGTGTCGAAGCGCACCCGCGCAGTCTGCAAAAATGGCCGGAGCGCCCCAGATTCGCTGAGAAGGATAAGCGCGCGCGGTCGGGCTGTCAACCGAATTCCACTTGCTTCGCTCCCAGCAGCCCGCCTCGCCCCGGTTTGGGCGGCGGCGTCTCTGCATTGGACGGACGCGAAGAACCAAACGCGGCCTGCGGCTGGTCATCGTGGACGGGTCGGAGGGGCTGCGGGCCGCGCTGGCACTGGTCTGGCCGCAGGTCCCCCCGCAGCGCTGTTGGGCCCATAAGCTGCGGAACATCGCCGACAAGGTGCCCCAGAAGGAAGGCTCGTGCGTGCGCGAGGCCGCGGCCCTGTATCAGGCCCCCAGCCGGCACGGCCGCCCAAGGGATTTTTCAGCGCTGGGCGCGCAAGTGGCGCCCCCCTCGCCCGCGTGCGGTCGCCGGCGTGGAACGGGACCTGGAGGAGTTATTGGCCTTCTATGCTTTTCCTGCCGCGCACTGGCGGAAGATTCGCACCACCAACATCATCGAGCGCGCCTTCCGCGAGGTGCGGCGCCGCACGCGCCCCATGTCGAGCTTCACCAACCCGGCGAGCTGCGATCGCATCGTCTTCGGCGTCATCAGTCACTTGAACCGCTCCTGGGAGAGAAAACCCCTCAAGGAATTTACACAAGATGCTTGACGCTACCTCTCGATACGATGTCTTGCTATTCCTTGGAGGGCGGTTTACGATCGCCTGAGCGGCTGATCTGTTGGTTTCCTCAGCCGAGCATACATTGGGGGGCGATATGCCAAATCCCGGACAGCGTTTGTGTCAATCGCCTTGGGTCAGGATTACGCTGCTCCTTGGATTCGGTCTCCCTGCCTTTTTGGCCCAGCCCGGATGGAGCCAGGAGATAGGGATGATCGGCGGATATGTGCGTGGCCCCGATGGGCGTGCGCTTTCCAGCGGTGTGACCTTGACGTTGGAGACCGAAGACGGCGAGCTGGTGAGAACGCAGTCGGCCAATCAGGACGGACAATTCGAGTTCGTGGACCTCCGCAAGATGCGTTATCGTCTGACGGCAACGGCAGAGGGATTCGAAGCCATGCAGCAATTCTGCGACCTGAGGACGCCTTCGGCCCGGGCTTTAGTCAGTTTTTTTCTGACCCCGATGGGCGGGACGAAGAGGGAGGAAGGGCTCGCTCCGAGTTTGACTGACCAACAGGCGCCCAAGAAGGCGCGTGAAGAATACCGCAAAGGGATTGGCGCATTCGCAAACGGGGAGTATTCCAGCGCTCGCGGCCACCTCGAGAAAGCAATCACTGATTACCCCTGCTTTGCGCGGGCGCAAACCCAATTGGCCCTCACGCTGGTCTACATGGGCTCGTCCAGCCAGGCCGAAGCACCCCTCCGCAAGTCCATTGAATGCGATCCAGGATACTACGAGGCTCACCTTGCCCTGGGACAAGTTCTCAACCTGGAGAAGAGGTTTGACGAGAGCGAGAAGATCCTGGCGGAAGGACTAAGGCTCTCCCCCGGCTCGTGGCAGTTCTATTACCAACTTGGGGTCGCCCATTTCGGTTTGCGTCAGTACGACAAGGCAGACCTCGACTACCAGAAAGTCCTGAGTTTCAACCCCACCCCTCCTCCCGAATATCATGTGAAAGTTGCCGACGTCTATCTGGCCCAGGAAGCATACGACAAAGCCTATGCCGAGATGCAGGCTTACCTGCAAGCCCAGCCCAGCGGTCGCTTCGCCGAGAAAATACGAAAGATAGTCCGGGAGATGGAAACGGCTGGCGTCTTGGACAGGTCCCGGCTGCACTAGCTCTCTCAAAGCCTGACGATGTTCCTGGGGCGAAGTCCAGCCGGGCCTATACCCACCGCGAGCAAAGCAGCTAAGAAGCCCCCAGCGCACTAAACGCCCGACGATCGGGCCGATGGTCCTCTGGACCGTTCCGGAAAGTCGCCGGGCATGGCCCGGCTGCGCGAGGGAAGCAAACTTTCTGCGAACTCTTCCCGACCACGTGTAGGCGCGCGTGTGCGGACAGCTAGGGTCGAGAAGAGGATGCCTTAACTCTTCGTCTGGCGGGCAGAAGACTTGAAGAGCTTCACAAGCTGCACGGAAAGAAAAGGGGCGACCCGCTGCCGGATCGCCCCCACACAAGAGTCTTTACCAGCTGTTAGAACACGAACCTCAATCCGAATTGAATTCGGCGTGCATCCCAGGTGGACGTCACCGCCCCGAAACTTCCGGAAGTGAAATTCGTGTCCACGTTTTGGAACTGGGTATGGTTGAAAGCATTGAAGAAGTCAGCGCGGAACTCGAATTGCGCCCCCTCCTTGGGAATCCCGCTGAACCTCTTGAGGACCGAGATATTCCAGTTGTTGCGACCGGGGCGAGACACGACGTTACGCCCTTCAGTCCCCCAAGTAAGGGCAGCAGGCGCCGCAAATGCGGCAGTATTGAACCACTTGTCTACAGTCTTCGGTCCCGCGTTGGGATCGCCGGTGAGGTCGGGCCGCACGTTCCCAACACCCGCTCCGACATTGTCGCCCGGGTAAGTCACCGTTACGTGTGGCCCCGTCTGGAACGTGGTGATCCCGGAGAGTTGCCAGCCGCCCAGGCCCTTGCGCACGAAAGCATTAGAATGGTTCCTGAACAACGGCACCTCGTAGATGTAGTTCATCGTCAGGACATGCCGAATGTCCCAATCCGCAGATCCGCGACTACTGGTCAAGTCATACGGGTTGTAGGCGAACGTCGCGTTGTCTCCACTGGCGAAGTCGATGGTGTGCGCCCACGTATAGGCGCCTTGGAAAGTGAACCCGTGATAGTTGTCCGTGCGCAGGCTCGCCTGGAGTGAGTGGTAGTTGCCGGAGGTCGAATTCTCGGCATAGTTGATGGCGCTAAAGCCGAGATACGGCCGAATCGAGTTTACGCCGATCGTGCCAGCGTACACGTCCGCTCGCCGCGCATCGTCCGGCAGGGGCATGTTGATGTTTCGATTAATCGACTGATGGTAGTTCCCGTTGCCCACATAGCCGATTGACAGGACCGTGCGCGGCATCAGCTCGCGCTGAATGCCGAAACTCCACTGTTGGCTGGTGGGAGGCAGGTACGGCTTGTCCAGGGCTTGCGCGAAGGCCCCTGGGAAGATCGGCACCGCTGCCTTCGCCCCATTCAGCACACTGACACTGGGATCGGTGAAATACACGAGGCTCACGTTGGGGTCGAAGGAGAAGGGAGGATTGGGGCCGCCGTTATAGACGTCGTTGCCCTGAATCCGCTCGTAGAACATGCCAAACCCGCCGCGCAGGACGGTCTTGCCGTTTCCGGTCAAATCGTAGGCGAATCCCACGCGCGGACCGATGGTGTTGTAGTGATTGTCAACCAGGCCGCGGGGGATGCCGTTCTTTCCCGCGAGCCCCACTCCGTTCATGTAGAAAGGAATGTTGGAAAGGGGCACACCCTCGACCGTGGTAAACCCCGGCCCGGTACTATCAAGGCTCCCGTCCGAGTTGAAGATGGGTGCGTCAGCAGGGTTGTACAGGCTAGGGTAGAAATTCGACTGACGATTCTGAACCTCGTAAACATGTGGCATGATCTCCCAACGGACGCCCAGGTTCAAGGTCAAGCGCTTGGTGGCTCGCCAGCTATCCGTGAAGTAAAAGGAGAGCGTGGTGGTGCGCCAGTGCCCGCGGTCCTGGATGGCCAGTTCGTGGTATGAATTGGCCAAACCCAGGAGGAAGTCCGCGACATCAGAGCCTGTGAACCTGCCATTGAAGGTGTAGCCACCCTGAGTCTGCCCGAAAATGTCCTGATTCTTGCGGTAGCGCATGAACTGCCCGCCGAACTTCAGGGCGTGGCTTCCAGCCATCTTGCTGACGTCATCGCGAACCTGCTGGCTGTCAGCAGCATTGTGCCAAGGCCAGGACCCGGTATCGTAGTTCGTGCCCATCTGGTCCTGAAACTGTATTACCGGCATGCGGTCATCCAGGTTGCCCGGGAAAAACTCCTGGAGGGTCATGCCGCTGGGCTTGGCAAAAACGCCGACAGGCGTGAGCCAAATCCGGTTGCCATTGTAGTTGTACGCGACCTCGTTCAGGAGGGTCGGGCTGATAGTAATAGTGGCATGTAGTACCGCGCTCTTACCCGGATTCTTGAAATTGGTACCGAGAGTGGGGTACGACATGCCAGCCCACAGCGTGGTCATCGTCTGCTGGAGGACCGCGTCATTGATGAAGTGACCCATGACGGCAACCTTATCGGAGAAGTTGTGGTCCACGCGTATGATCTCTTCGCGAACGTTGGTAGGTACCATGCGTGAACCTGTGTACCGGCTGCCGAAGTTGGGCAGGGGTATGGCGCCAGTGTTCCAGAACAACGTGGCGTTGGGGTCAATCAACGAGGCGGGGATCACATTGTTCGGGAAGGGCTCGCCGGGCGTCACTCCTGCAGCGGCGAACTTGGCCAGCATTGCTGGGTCGCCGACCTCGGCCGCCGTAGGAACCATAATAGTTGTGGCATAGCCCGAGAAGTCGCCGTCCCGTAGTGCCTGCGGAGGGGAATTGGGGCTGACCGTGCTCCCCAAGCGGATCTTTCGCCACTCCTGGTTGAAGAAGAAGAACGTCTTGTTTTTTTGCGTATTGTACTTGCCGGGAATGTAGATCGGCCCGCCCAGGTTCCAGCCAAAGTTGTTAAAGCGCAGCACGGGAGCCGGGGCGGCGCGCGTCCCGTCCGCGTTGCGCGGTACGGCGTTAGTGAAGAAATTAACGGCATCCACGGCGTCGTTGCGCAGGTATTCGTACGCCGAGCCGTGGAAATTCCTGGCTCCAGACTTCAGCATCATGTTCACGGTGCCCCCTGACCCGATGCCGAAGTCTGCCCCATAGTTGCTGGTCATGACTTTGAACTCAGCCAGGGCGTCCATGGAAGGCATGACGGTGACGCACCCGCCGCATCCCCGGTCGTAGTCCTCGCCCCCGTCAATCATCCAGATGTTGTGGTCATTGCGGTTGCCGTTGAAGCGGATGCTGCTGTCGCCCCCTACCGGAATCGGCAGGGTGAAATCCGGCATGGCCGACACGACGCCCGTAGTGAGCGTGGCCAGAACAAAGAAGCTGCGTGTGTTCACCGGAAGCTGGGTCAGCTGTGTGCCGGAAATCAGGTCGCCCACCTCGCCGGATTCGGTTTGCACTTTTACCACCGCCTCCGACACCGTCACGTTCTGCGTGACTTGGCCCACCTGCATGGGAATATCGACCCGGACCCGGTCGTTCACGTTCAACACGATTCCGGTCTGCGAATAGGTCTTGAACCCGGGAGCCTCCGCTTTGATCTCATACGTCCCAGGAACGAGTTCAGGAGCCAGGTAGGCGCCCGAAGTGTTGGTTTCCAACGTGCGAGCAACACCCGTCAGGGTGCCGGTGATTGTAATCTTGACCCCCGGCATGACTGCACCGGATGAGTCAGTGACGGTGCCGGTAAGCACGGCCTTTTCTTGGCTGAAGCCGGCTGCGGGAAGAAGCAGCAGCCCAAAGCACAGCAGCCCAAAGCAGAGGTGCCGCGAACGAAGAACATGTGTCTTCATGGGATACCTCCTTGAGGTTTTGCAGAAATCGGAAACACACAGGGACGCGACGAGGACCACAGGCCTTGCCCTTCCCCTGTGCCTCCCCATGACCCGACGCCCGACAAGACATCCAGCAGGGATTCGACGCTTGGAGATTTGACGCGAAGGCTCCGCCGCAACGGGAAAATGTTCCAGCGGCCCCAGGGCTTGGGATTGCCACTCCACCCACCGCAGGAGGCAAAACCAAGCCTAGTCTTTCGGACCAATGCTAATGGTCGAACCCCCGATTGTCTAGACCCCAATTTGCGGAACATGTCAGACATTTTGCGTCAACGCCCAAGTGACCCAAGTTTTGTCGAATTCTGCTTGAAAACCGATGGGCCTTGAGCTATAAGCCAGTGATGTGCCTTAACTTGCGCCACTCCGGAGCAGGGAGGGAAGCCATGACCAGAACCCGTGCCATCGCACGGATACCTCAGGTGGCCCTACTGCTGGAAACCTCGACGGAATATGGGCGGGGACTGCTTCGCGGCATTGTGCGTTACTCTCGTTTGCACGGGCCGTGGTCGCTGTATGTTGCCCCCGGGCATCTCGAGCAGGCTCTGCCCAAGGCGAAATCCTGGAGCGGAACGGGCATCATCGCCCGCATCCACTCGCCGGAAATGGCAAAGGAAATCCGTGCCACGGGGCTTCCCTTCGTCGCCTCTTCCCTGGACGAGTTCCGCTCGCCCCGACGCGGAGACAGGTTCGGCGAAATCCGCACCAATTCCGCGGGCATCGCCCACATGGCGGCGACTCACTTGGCAGACCGAAGCCTGCGTCATTTCGCGTTCTGCGGATTTCACGGCTGCGCGTGGTCAGCAGGCCGCGAAGAAGCTTTCTCTCAATACTTGAGCGACCGGGGCTTTCAGGGCCAGGCGCACCGGATCGAGTTAGGGAACTGGATGCATTTGCCCAAGTGGATCGAGGATTGGGAGCATGAGCAAAAGATTCTCCTGGCCTGGCTCAAATCACTACCTAAGCCCGTGGGTCTGATGGCCTGCAACGATATTTGTGGACGGGAGGTGCTGCAGGCGTGCTCCGCTGCCGGACTGCGAGTACCCGATGACGTGGCCGTGGTAGGCGTGGACAACGACGAGTTGATGTGTGAGTTGTCCAATCCTCCTCTCTCCAGCATCGCCTTGGATGTGGAAAAGGCGGGGTACGAAGCCGCCAGACTCCTCGACAGCCTGATGTTCGGCCACTCGGCGGAAGAACGGGTTGTGCAGGTCGAGCCGGTCTATGTGGTGACCCGCCAGTCAAGTGAGATCCTGGCCCCGGATGACCCTCGCGTGGCCACCGCGCTGCACTTCATCAAGGATTGTGCCGCGCAACCCATCAACGTCCAGCATGTTGTCGAAGAAGCGGGTGTGTCTCGACGAACGCTCGAGAGGCGATTCTCGCGCGCTCTCGGTCGATCCATCAGTTCAGAAATCACGCAGTACCGACTGGAGCGGGCGAAACGGCTGCTTCTCGAGACCGAGTTGCCCTCGTACCGCGTCGCCAACGCAGCCGGGTTCGGAACTGTCAAAACCTTCAACCGCGTCTTTCGTCACGCGACGGGCGTTTCCCCGGGGCGCTTTCGGCAGAACGCACAGGCCTGAGATCGTTCACACCTTACGCCGCGCGCTCGCGCCGGTCCGGGGGCGTTAGAACTTTTTTGAAACCACCGTCTTCAAGGCTTGGTTGTCCAGCGTCAGGTCTGCCACGATGTGCTTCAGCCGATGATTCTCGTCTTCCAACTGCCGCAGCCGGCCCGCCTCACTTACCTCCAAGCCCCCTTGGCCGCCTGGCGAGCCGTGAAGTATCCTGCCTGCTGCTCCGCAAGACGGCAGAGAGCGTCGTGATCGGGAGTTCTCTTAGCCACGGTTTTCATTGTGTGGAAAACCTTCGGATATACACAAGTTTCTGCGCACATTATGCCGGAACAAGGCATACCTGTTGAGCCCGAACATCGCGCAAGGTGCAGTTGATTTCAACCGGAATTTTCCCGCGGCCAACGGATTGGGAGACACTATTCCTGGCCGGGGGAAGGGTGTCGCTCCTCGGACGACGATGCCGTGACATTTAAGACCTTATGATGTTTCCAGAAAGGGTGAGAGAGCTTCCTCAAACGTCGCTGATGCGCGACAGGCCGCGGTTTGTAGCTCTTGGGCGGATCCCCTGTCCAAACACATCAATTTGATGTTGCCGTAGGCGGATGGCGGAGGCTGTCGATGGACTGAACCCTTGAAATGAGACAGTCAGGATGGGCACACTTTGCACTGGGAAAGAGGTGCAAAGTGAAGCGGACGCGATACTCACGGAAGTTCCAGCGGATGGCTGTTGAGCGAATGAGGACCTGCGAAGATGTGGGCCAATTGGCACAAGAGCTGGGGGTGACGCGACGGTGCCTCTACAAGTGGCGCAGGAAACTCGATCTGGTAGAACCAGGAGAAGAGTCGGCTCGCCCGAGCACCCACGAATCGGCCTACCGTAAACAGGCCCAACAGTTGAAGCGGCTGTTAGCGGAAAAGGCGATGGAAGTGGATTTTTTCAAGGGTGCCTTGCAAAAAGTCGAGGCTCGACGCCAGAGTCGCGGCGGTTCTGGCGAGATGGCATCTACGACCAAATCCGGGAAATGATGTCGTTGCAAGGTAGCCTGAGTATCGAGCGCATGTGTGAGCTGGCCAGAGTCAGCCGGGCCAGTTTCTACCGGTCCCTGCGGGAGCAACGGCCGGTTGAGGAAGAGATGGAAGTTCGGTCGGCCATTCAGCAGATCGCTTTGGGCCATCGCCACCGCTA
>JBEKAK010000049.1:0-41202 GCA_050018275.1 Terriglobia bacterium
CCTTGGCCGAGAACTTCCAGTTCTCGCATGAGGGTGTACCTCCTTCGTAGAGTTTTGCCACTCCCGAAAAAGTACACCCTCTTTCCCTTTCCAAAACCCAATTTACACAAAAGAAGTTACGCTACCTCCAACTCCTGCACCAGGGTCAGACCACGATCGGAAGTGGCCCACAATCTATGGAAATTGACCTTCAAGGAAGCATTGAACGAGAGCTGAAAGGGCTGATTTTGTATCTCACCCATTGGGTACTGACCTCCGGAGCGTCTTCATCGCGTTCACACCCGCATGAATATTGATGATTACAACGGTGAGGAGATTCGAAGGTAGGGCTCATAATGGAAATATGGGATCAATCGCAACCCGGCGGCACTCGCGGAGGAGATGGAAAGCCGGATAACACCCCACGACCAGGCTGAATGGCAGAAGGGTAGGATCGAGGATTGGGTAACGGAGGGGCACCGGCTCGCTCAAACGGTCGTTTACATAGACCCAAGCAACGAGAATCCAGCCCCGATCACACCCGAGTATGATCGGCAGGCAGAACCAGTGAGCGAAGTTCAGTTAGAGAAAGCCGGGGTCAGAAGGAGAAATCATGCGACCCAAGATACCGGGAATTCTATTTATAGCAATGACTCTCTGCCTCGGTACCGGATTTGCGGCAGCACAGCGAGACGCGGCCCACACCGATACAGTGATCGATCAGGGTTGGGAATTTCGGCAACTGGCGCCGCCGGCGAACAGCACCGACGGGCAATGGCGGCCGGCTCAGGTGCCCGGCGACGTGCATCTCGACCTGCTGCGGAACAAACTAATTCCCGATCCTTTCTATCGCGACAACGAGGCGAAGTTGCAGTGGATTGAAGGCTCGAGCTGGGAGTATCGCACGACGATTAACATCACGCCGGAGACCCTAAAGAAGCAGAACCTGGAACTGGTCTTCGACGGGTTGGATGCATACGCCGAAGTCTTTTTGAATGATTCGCAGGTGCTGACGGCGAACAACATGTTTCGCATCTGGCGCGTGAACGCGAAACCGTTGCTGCACGCCGGGGCGAACCAGTTGCGCGTCGTGTTTCCTTCGCCGGACAAGGCTGCGGCACAGGCGGCGTCAGCCGATCCATGGCGCCTGAAGACGCATGTTGAAGAGAAGACATACGTTCGCAAAGCCGCGTATGAGTATGGGTGGGATTGGGGTCCGACATTTGTGACCAGCGGCGTGTGGCGGCGGGTACATCTGGAGGCGTGGGGCGAGGCGCGTATCTCGAACTTGCATATTCGCCAGCTTGATGTAACAGCCGCTGTGGCACATTTGAACGGCGAAGTGGAGGTGACGGCTACAGAGGATGCAACCGCGGAGGTGAGCATCCGCTCCTCGCATGGTGGCAAGTCGGCGGAGGCAACGCGGAGCGTGGCGCTCCACGCGGCTGTGAATCACATCGATCTGCCGTTTGAGATCGACAAGCCGGATCTCTGGTATCCCGCGGGGTACGGCGCGCAGCCGCTGTATACGTTCACGGCACAGGTGAAGACACAGGGCCGCGTGGACGATGATCACAGCGTGACCACTGGTCTACGCTCCGTGGTATTGCGGCGCGACCTGGATAAGTGGGGGCGATCGTTCGAGTTTGTGGTCAACGGCATTCCGGTCTTCGGCAAAGGCGCAGACGTGATTCCGTTCGACAGCTTCCCCAACCGGGTGACGGAGGAGAATTATCGCCGGATTCTGCAGTCGGCTAAGGACGCCAACATGAACATGATTCGCCTGTGGGGCGGTGGCTACTACGAGAGCGCGGAGTTCTACAGGCTCTGCGACGAACTCGGCATCATGGTGTGGCAGGACTTCATGTTTGGTAATGACTGGCAGCCCGGATTGTATAGCTGGAAGCTGAACGTAGCCGCGGAGATTGAAGGCCAGGTGAAGAGACTGCGCGATCATCCGAGCATCATCATCTGGTGCGGGAACAACGAGACGGAAGAAGCGATCTTCTGGAAGGATCGCCAGCAGCTGCCGGCAGACGTTCGCAATCAGATGTGGCAAGACTATGTATCCACATTCAGCGGCGTGATTCCTTCGGTCGTGGAAAGGCTGGACCCGCAACGTCCGTACTGGCCAAGTTCGCCCAGCGCCGACTACGAAGAAACGTCACCGACCTTCCAGACGGGCGACGCGCACATCTGGGATGTATGGCATGGACGCGTGCCGTTCTCGACCTATGAACAGCATCATGCGCGCTTTGTGACTGAATACGGATTCCAGTCCTTCCCGGAGATGAAGACGATCGAAGCTTTCACGTCGCCCGAGGATCGCACGAGTATCTTCACGCCGGTGATGCTCGCCCACCAAAAGAACAATGAAGGCAATTCGATCATCCACGACTATCTGCTCAAGGATTATCCTGAGCCGAAGGATTTTGCCTCTTTCCTCTATGTGAGCCAGGTGCTGCAAGCAGAGGGGATCAAGATTGGGGCCGAGCATTTCCGGCGAAGCCGGCCGGAGACGATGGGCTCCATCTTCTGGCAACTGAATGACTGCTGGCCGGTCGCGTCGTGGTCGAGCATTGACTACTACGGACGATGGAAGGCCCTGCAGTACTATGCGCGACGCTTTTATGCGCCCGTGCTAGTGTCGCCGCATATTGAAGACGGCATGTTGAAGACCTACATCGTTTCGGACAAAGTGCAGCCGGTCAGCGGCAAACTGCATCTGCGCATCGTCGACTTCGACGGCAAGGCAGTGAAGGAGACGACTCAGCAGGTGAGCGTGCCGGGGCTCTCGAGCCAGGTGTATTTGCAATGGCCGTTGTCGGACCAGGGTGGGGCCGATGACACCGACGCTGCGCGCGAAGTCATGGTGGCTGAGCTGGTTGTGGATGGAAAGAGCGTATCTCGCAACCTGATCTACCTCGTACCGACAAAGCAGGTGCATTTGCCAGAGGCGCACCTAAGCGCGGAACTGACCCAGGCCACGGATGGGTACCATCTGAAGCTCTCGTCGCCGGTGCTGGCGCGAAGCGTCTATGTGACCTTTGGTGCCGCGAGCCCTGAACTGTCTGACAACTACTTCGATCTGCTGCCGGGTGAGACGGTTGACGTGGTAGTGAAGAGCAGCGAGACGCTGGACTCGCTGAAGGCGAATCTGCAGGTGGGGTCACTGGCAGATGCATTCAAGGCGGCGAACCCGAGCCAGTAGGCGCAGTATGGGCAGTCCAACTTTCGCGGCGGGCAAAAACGAGTACCAGGTAAAACAAAATCTCCCTTTTTGTGATTCCATAAAGTCGTCGCCTCCTTTATGACCGCCACATCTTCGTGGATTGCCTGACTGAGTTCGCGGGCGTGGATGCCGCCGAACAGGAGAAGCGGTGCGGGCTGGCCATGGATCGCGTGCGTTCGCCAGCCGATGAGAACGTGAGGATTTGAAGCTGAAAGCCGCGGACCTTCAACATGGGTCCACGCTACGCTCGCTGCGCTACTCGGGACAAGGGTCTGGGATTCTTGGGCCAAAAACGAGAACGGGGAACCGACTTCAGCTCCCCGTCTCAATGGTCCGTCCATTTACGCCGTGGCAGCGTCCCCGGGACGTTGCCAAGGTGCGCACCGCAAGAGCGGTGCGGTCATTCGACCATCGTATGCATGTCCGGGGGGGTCATAACTCCTCCCGTCAGCATACTTGCTTCATACTCCTCTGCTGCGCGACAGATTGCAACCCTCCTAAAGTACTAGTACCCTCGGGAGGACCCCGCCCCGTGCCTCAGTCCGGCAGTGCCAAAGCCCTCCATGCCGGATAACGCAGCAACTTGCCTTCGCAGACGTTGGCGACATAGCGACCCTTGCAGCGGAACTGCATGATCCGGTCCCCCTCTCGGGCTAGGGCGGCCCACCGCGAACTCGTTGCGGGATTCTGTTCAATACCGATGATACGCAGTTCGCCGTAGCTGAACTCTACACTCCGGAGTTTCTTTGTGCGAAACACCGTAACCGGGTAAGATTCGAGTCCCAGCTCAACTCCTTGCTTGCCGTCGGCAAGCGCCTGTTGCCAGACTAAGATCAGTGTCTCGCCAAGCGTCATGGATAAGTCCTCGGACCAGAGGAGAGATTCCCCAGAAGCTGAACTCCAACTTTTGGTTGGACCTTTCCGCAGCCCCTAAATGTTGTAGGCTGCATGAACAAAATCCCAATTACGTCGACTCTTGGATTCGCGCAGGGGTCGACGATCCACGGCGTCGATGATCCTCGGGCTCAAGTCAGCGCCTCAGCTTCGAGAGTCCTGGCGTTCCTTGCAGTCTCTGCACCGCCTGGTCCAGGGGACCGCTTCCAGGCGCGCCTCGCTAATTGGTTGCCCGCATTCTTCGCAGATGCCATATTTCTCGTGCTGAATGCGCATCAAGGCATCCTCAATGGCACGCAAGAGCTTGCCGTCTGTCAGCTGCAACCGGATTTGCGTGGCGGCGTCGGTTTCACTGGCGGCCATATCGACCGGGTCCCCACGAGGTTCACCTGCGGTGGGAATCGAATCAACTAGACTCTTGCCGGTGGTGAGTTCTTGCCGCTTTGAAAGGAGAAGATTCTTATAGCGAAGCAGGTCGCTCTTGTTCATGGCAGCCGCCCTATATTCCGTGATTGCTGTGAATGCATAGCACCAGTCCTCAAATTATACCCCCAGACATGTGTTGCGGCAGCGAGGTTTAGCGTATCCAATGCCGCCATAGTTGAGTTGCTGACGGAGGCTTCAGTACTTCTCCCAGTGCAGGACGTCTGAAAGGGGCCGCTTGCTCTTTCCCGGGCTCTCCGCCGGGGAGCCAATGGGAATCAGGCTGACCAACTTGTAGCCTTCAGGAGCTCCCACCAGGCGGCAGATTTCCGCAACGTAGGGCTTCTTATCGCCGGCGACCCAGCAGGAGCCCAAGCCGTGGGCGCGGGCAGCCAGGAGGATATTTTCCGTGGCGGCGCTGCCATCTTCGAGGTAGTACTTCGTGTCCCTGCACAGGACGAGCACGCACACCGGGGCGTCGGCAATGAACTTCCCATAGTCGGTGGTTTTGGCAATCCTGCGCAACACCTCGAGATCCGTCACAACGACGAATTCCCACGGTTGTATGTTGACGGCCGTGGCCGCCAGGCGTCCGCAATCAACGATGTCCTCGATGATCTTTCGAGGCACCGGTTCGCCCTTGTAGGCGCGGACAGAGCGGCGTGTTTTCAACACCTCAATCGCATCCATGGCTGCATGCCCTTCGAGTTTGACATGTGCTCCTGCCTGCCGGCCGTGACCAGCGGATTTATGCTCAGAACAACGTTCAGCCACCCCCGGTCCAGGTCGGCCGACCAGAGAATCCTGAAACCGTGCCTGCGGCAGATAGCGACAACCTCTGTGTCGCGGGTCATTCCCCTAAGATTTTCCCTCTCGTCAGCGCCGATCTCAACGTATCTCTCCAGCATCACAGGACCGTCGGACCAGAATCCACGATTGAAGGGGTGTACCGAAAGGACGTGAATGCGGTCGGCTAAGAAGGCACGCCGTACTCCGCGATCGCCGTGCGGTACACCTCCAACACGTGCTCCGCCGTCTGGCTGCGAAACACGTCCAGCCCCACCACGTAGCGGGAGGAATCATCGAGAAAGCCGACGGGGTAGGCGTTCTTGCCTCCCAGACGGAAGGTAAAGATATCGGTCTGCCACATCTGGTTGGGGTAGACCGCTCGAAGAAACGCGGCTGGGGTGGATGGCGCTGGGGCTGGGGCTTATGTTTCGTGAGCAGCTGCAGCTCATATAACGTCCGGCGAACCGTCTCCCGGCTCACCGGCAGAAACAACACGCGCCGCAGAAACTGGCTGATCTTCTGGATGCCCAAATCGGGATGACGACGCTTGAGTTCGACGACTTTCGTCTTCACCGCCGCCCCAACCTTGGCCTCTGACTGCTCTGACGTGCCGGCTTGGACTTCAAGCCTGCTTCCCCGTGGTCGCGGTACAGCCTCACCCACTTGGACAAGGTGCTTTTGCCGACGCCCATTTCGCGGGCGATCAGTTCCGGCGAGAAGCCTTCCTCCAGGTACAACTGAACCGCTTTGCGCCGGACCTCCAACGGATGGGAGTGAAGGCGGGAGTGGGTCGACCGCCGCGCCGCCCCTGCCGGATGGCTAGGGAACCAGGAGAGGGGGAAATTTAGCTGTTCAGAAGTCGTCAGGGCGGATGAGTGTCAGCAGCGAGGTAGGTTGTAGGCGGCAAATACACTCCCCAAACCGCCGGAGGGAAAAAGACGAGCAGCGCTGGCAACCCAGGGGCACCGTGCCGGTTCGAGCTTGCCTCGACAGGCCTGCGGGCACAGGATCCTGGGCGAAAGCGGGCTTGAACACCCAATTTCCGGCTTACTCTTCTCCGTGACAGCGTCGTCGTGGGGGTCCCGCCATGAAATAGCACCCTGGAGTGCCGCTAATAGACTAGCCGTTGTGCCATATCGATGATACCGTCGACCCATTGTCAAACTCCTCCGACCAGATAAAATGAGAATTGCTTTTGCTATGGTCACGAGGGGGCGATGCCGCATCCGCACCTCCCGAACGCAGGAATCACCCTGACGAGTTCCGGGTAGCCTACAACCGCGAGCGGGCTGTGAAGGCGCGACAGAAAGCTCATACCACGGCGGGGATGGATGCAGGCTCAGATGACAGAGCGACACAGGCGGAAGGGCCGAAACGAACCGCGATGCCACCTGAAAGGAGCCTTGGCGATCTGAACTGGACCCAAGAAAGAAGGGGAGCGCCGTATGCTTTTAGGCGAAGGATAAGCGCAAGTCGGAAATTCCGGATTGATAGGATCCGGCGCGTCGGAGAAGTCTCTTGCATTGGTCGCAGTCTGCGCGCGTGGATAGACCAAGAACGGCTTCATGCCACCCCTCGTAACGCCCAGTCGATCGATTCCGCCACATGGGAAGGGTCACACGGTACTTTCGTCCCGGTACCTTCGAGCTGTAGACAGATTTCATGCCCATGTTAGGGTCACTCTATGCACAAAGGCGAATTCAGGGAGGGCATGTGGGAGCCTGCGGGGCTGCGAGCGAACGCCAAGAATCCTTGGTGAAGGTTGAATCAAGGGAAACTGCCGACTCAAGCGCAGACCCTCTCTTTGAGGCGCTCACACTGATGATCTCCGGGGAAAACCCACCTAAAAAGAAGTGGCAAAGAGTTTCAGTCCAGGTCAGGAGTTTTCCGCAATCTGTGCTTATTCTGATGTTTTAGAGGTAAGAGGCTACACAGCTCGCGGTGAGGGAACAGGGACGTGGCTGGCCTTCGAGAACCTTCATCAAAAACGGTCGATTGTGAACATATGATTCAACCGTGGAACGACACTCGACGGGAATACCCACTGGGGCGCAGCCCGCACGAATTCATCGAAGAACAAGTCGAGCGAACACCGGAGGCTCCCGCCTTGATAATGGGTACCAAGCGGGTGTCCTACGCGGAGCTGAATGCAAGGGCCAACCGGCTTGCTCATTTTCTCAGAGAGCAGGGAATAGGCCCGGAGAATCTCGTGGGTGTGTACCTCGACCGTTGCGTCGAAATGGTTGTGAGCTTGCTTGCTATCCTCAAGGCTGGCGCGGTGTACCTCCCTTTAGATCCGACCTTTCCGGAGCAACGAATTGCCTTTATGCTCGGTGATGCCGAGGCTCCTCTTGTCCTCACCCAACAGTCCAAAAAGGACGCCCTTCCTGGGACAACTGCTCGTGTTGTTCTCCTGGACGAGGAGGAAGCTTTCCTTAGTTTCCCGTCCAGCAACCTGAACCCGGTCAGCCCGGCCTCCCGTCTCGCCTACGTGATCTATACCTCCGGCTCAACTGGGAAGCCCAAGGGGGTCATGGTTCCCCGAAGCGCGTTGGTCAATTTCCTGTTTTCGATGGCTGAGACACCGGGGTTGTTCTCCACGGACGTTCTCCTTGCGGTTACTACCATTTCATTCGATATCTCGATTCTGGAGCTGCTTCTTCCATTGACTACGGGTGGTCAGTTGGTCGTCGCCACCAAGGAGCAGGCTTCCGACGCGGGCCAACTCAAACGTTTGATCGATAGCCATGGTGTCACGGTCATGCAGGCGACGCCGACGACCTGGCGGATGCTTGTTGAAAGCGGCTGGGAAGGAAAGAGTGACCTCAAGATCCTCTGTGGCGGCGAAGCTCTGCCTTCCGACCTCGCACGGCAGTTGTTACCTCGATGCCGGGGACTGTGGAACATGTACGGGCCCACGGAAACCACCATCTGGTCCTCGGTTCAACAAATCACTTCCGCGGATCAGGTTGAGGTCGGCCCTCCGATTGCCAATACTCAGTTTTACGTTGTTGACGAAAAACAACAGTTGGCACCGCCCGGCACTCCCGGCGAGTTGTTGATTGGCGGTGACGGACTGGCTCTCGGATACCTGAAGCGGCCCGAGTTGACGGCTGAAAAATTCATTCCCGATGCCTTCAGTTGTGTCGCCGGCGCCCGGCTCTACCGCACTGGAGACGAAGTCCGCTTGCGACCGGATGGCACACTGGAATTCCTGGGCCGCATGGACCATCAAGTCAAGCTTCGGGGCTTCCGCATCGAACTGGGCGAGATTGAATCGAAACTTGCCCAAGTCGAAGGGATTCGGCAGGCAGTGGCAGTCGTGCGCGAGGACCGCCCCGGCGACAAACGCTTGGTCGGGTATTACACCGGCCGGGAAGGTTTGACTTCGGATGCCTTAAGCCAAGGCCTCAGGGCGACTCTGCCCGAATACATGGTTCCCTCGGTCTTCATGCGGGTTGAGCAATTCCCACTCACTCCCAACGCCAAACTTGACCGGAAGGCGCTTCCACCGCCGGAAAGAAAAAGGCCATTGCTGGCACAGGACTATATCGCTCCGCGGACTGCTCTGGAGAGACGGTTGGTCGATTTGTGGTGCGAGCTTCTGATGCTGGATGAGATCGGCATTGACGACAATTTCTTCGACCTGGGCGGCACCTCGCTGGCGGCCATTCGGATGGCGAGTCTGTATCACCAACGGTTTGAACGCGAGATTCCACCGGTCAAAGTGTTTCAGTATCCGACCGTTTCGCAGCTTTGCCGTTTTCTGGAAGAGAGCGACTCTGACTCCGGTTTCATCAAAAACATGGAACGCCGGGCCACTGCGCACCGCAACAACTATGTAGCCCAGGATCCATCGCTCGCCGCTGTGGCGGTCATCGGCATGGTCGGCCGCTTCCCCGGCGCGGATAGCATCGATAAGTTATGGGAGAATCTGCGCAACTCTGTTGAATCGATTTCCTTCTTCAAGCCGGAGGAACTGGGGCCGGGGATCGAGGAGTACCTGCGGAACGACCCCGATTACGTTCGGGCCCGGGGGATCATCGACGGCGCTGATCTGTTCGACGCGGGCTTCTTCGGCATCAGTCCACTTGAAGCTAAAGTCATGGATCCCCAGCAGCGAGTGTTCTTGGAACTGGCCTATCAAGCACTGGAGAACGCCGGCTACGATCCCAGTCGCTACAAGGGAATGATCGGCGTGTTCGCCGGCATAGGCGACAACCACTACTACACAACGAACCTGTTGAGCCACCCTGACCTGCTGGCCATGGCCGGCAAACTGGCTGTGGAGTATGGTAACGAAAAGGACTACATCGCCTTGCGGGTGGCCTATATGCTGGACTTGCGGGGGCCTGCTATCAGCCTGAACACGGCATGCTCCACGTCCTTGACCACAATCGACAACGCCTACAATGCCCTGCTCAACTTCGAGTGTGACATGGCCCTGGCTGGCGGCATCGACATTTCAGTGCCCCAGAAGAGCGGGTTCCTCTATCAGGAGGGGGGAACCTTTTCAAGGGATGGGCATTGCCGCCCCTTTGACGCTGATGCGACTGGCACAATGTTCTGTGACGGTGCAGGCGTTGTCGTCCTCAAGCGACTTGCTGACGCGCTGGCCGACGGTGACACGATTTACGCGGTCGTGCGCGGTAGCGCGAAAAACAACAACGGGGCGCGCCCGGCGTCTTTCCTGGCTCCCAGCGTGGAAGGCCAGGCCGAAGTAATCGCCATGGCGCAGGCCCGTGCCAATGTGCCGGTTGAAAGCATTGGGTATATCGAGGCGCATGGCACCGGTACGCCGGTCGGTGACCCCATTGAGTTCGAAGCCCTGTGTAAGGTGTTCGAAGCGAAAACCGATAGGAAACAGTTCTGCTACGTCGGCTCAATCAAAGGCAATGTCGGGCACCCCACAAATGCCGCGGGTGTTGCGGGTCTCATCAGCGCTGCTTTGGTGCTCCACCGCGAGGAGATTCCTCCGCTGCTGCATTTCAAGACGCCCAACCCAAAGATGGATCTTGCCAATAGTCCCTTCACTGTCACGGACCGGCTGATCCCATTTCCCCGGCGAAACATACCGCGACGGACCGCTGTCAGTTCCTTCGGCTTTGGAGGCACGAACGTCCACATGATTCTGGAGGAGGCCCCTCAGCGGAGGCCTCTCACCAAGCCGCGTCCCCTGCAACTCCTGCTCCTCTCGGCACGAACCTCCTCCGCGCTCGATGCCTACACAGGGTCTCTGGCAAGGCATTTGGAAAAGGCACCAGAGAGTGGCTTTGCGGATGCCGCCTATACGTTGCAGGTTGGGCGGAAACAATTGGCACAGCGGCGTTTCGTAGTTGCCGCAGATTCCAGAGAAGCGGCTGAACTCCTGCGACAACCCCACCCTATGCGTTGCGGGAGCAAACGATGCGAACGCCGTGATCCGCCTGTTGTGTTCATTTTCGGAGGCCAGGGAACACAGTACGTCAACATGGGGCAGAACCTTTACCAGGGTGAGCCTCTCTTTCGTGCCATAGTCGACGACTGTTGCGAGCACCTCAAACCACATCTTGGCCGTGATCTTCGGGAATTGCTCTACCCCCGGAGCGGCGACGAGGAGACAGCACGGCAATCATTGCAGGACACGTTTTTTACTCAACCCTCCATCTTTGTGATCGAGTACGCCTTGGCGCGGCTGTGGCAGAGCTTAGGCGTGCAGCCAGCCACGATGGTGGGTCACAGCATTGGTGAATTCGTTGCGGCGACTTTGGCAGGGGTATGGGACTTGCCGGAGGTCCTCAGGATCGTTGCGTTACGGGGACAGTTGATGCAAAACCAGCCGCGCGGCTCCATGCTGGCGGTGGGAAGCAGCGCCGAAAAGGTGGCGGAGATGCTGCCTCCCTCAATCCAGCTCGCGTCCAACAACGCCCCCTCCCTTTGCGTGGTGTCAGGTCCTGACGCCGAAATCGCTTCCTTCGCAGAATTGCTCAAAGGTCAGGAAATCGTTTGCCGGCATCTGCATACCTCCCACGCTTTTCACTCTGCCATGATGGACCCGATTGTGGAGCCGTTGCGCGCCGAGGTGGCAAAGGTGCGCCTGAGGCCGCCGACCCACCCCTTTGTCTCGACGGTGACTGGGCAACCCATTACAGAAGCCGAAGCTACCGATCCAGGATATTGGGCACGCCACGCCCGTGCTACCGTCCAGTTCTCAAAGGCGGTTCGGTGGCTGGCTGAACGGGATTACGACCTCTTCCTCGAATGTGGTCCCCGCTCGACATCGTGCACCCTGGTCAGACAGCACTTCGCGCCGGATCGTTCCTGTACTGCTATCCCGTCGTTCACCGACACGCACGAGAACAATGCGGAATGGGGAGCTCTCCTTTTCGCTCTCGGCAGCCTTTGGCAGAGCGGCGTGTCCCTTGATTGGGACGCCTTCTACGCCCACGAGGAACGGCGGCGCCTCCCATTGCCGACGTACCCGTTCGAGCGGCAGCATTATTGGGTTGACCCTGCTGTCGGTGCCGCACAGGCCCCTGCCCTGACATCCTCGGCACTCTTGGAGACGGCATCCGTCGATGCTGCGCCTCTTGTCGCTGTGGGGGGGGCAGCCCTTTCCCTGGCTTCCTCAGCCCTCTTGGAAAAAGCGTCTGTCGATGAACGGACGGCCATTCCCCTTCCTTCGCCTGATGCGCAGCAGTCGGGATCGGGTGAAACCCGAAGAGCTCGCCTTGCAGCGAGGCTGGTGGAAATCCTTGTTCCCGTCTCGGGACGTGACCGTTCGCAGATCAGCACTTCAGCGACATTGCTGGAACAGGGTTTCGACTCTCTTTCCCTGACTCAGGTCGCGTTCGCAATCCGCAAGGAATTCGGCGTCAGGGTGAGCTTCGGCCAGCTCATGAAGGATTTACCCAGCATTGACATGTTAGCCGCGCATCTCGGCGAAACCGTTTCGCCCGATCTTTTCGCCGACAAGGCGCCCCCAGCACCAGCGGCGACGGCTCCATCTTCGGTTGTTTCTCTTTCTGCCTCGGGGGCCCAATCGACAAAGGCGATGATCGAGGAGGTGGTAGCCGAACAGGCGCGCACCATCGGTCGCTTGGTGAGCCTTCTCGAGAAAGTGGGGATTGACGCGACGCGGAAACCTGGCTTTGCCGGGGACGCAATCGCTTTGGTCTCCAAAGAAAAGAGTTCCGGGCAGGACAGTGCTTTACCGCCCTCGGGTCCGCTGACGGCTGAATCGACCGTACCACAGCGCGGCATGTACTTCTCGTCAAGGCTCTCGGACCATCTGTCAGCATGCTATAACCAGTCAATGACACTGCGCCTCAAGGGGAACATCTCCGTGCAGAAGTTGACTCGCGCCATTGAACGGTTGGTCGAGCGTCATGACGCGTTGCGCGCTGTCTTTGATGAGCCCGGCACCGTCATGCATATCGCGCCAGCTCAGATGGCCAAGGTGCCGGTGACCGATCTCTCGGTGATCTCCCGCCCGGCAGTGCGGGAGAAGCGCCTCGGGAAGCTCGTCGCGCAGGAGATGTCGCTGCCCTTCCCGTTGCCTGGGGGGCCGCTGTTCCGTAGCCAGATTGTGCTGCTGGGCGCCGACTCCGCCGCGGTTGTGCTTACCGGGCACCATATCACCTGCGATGGATGGTCGTTGGATGTTTTGATTCATGATTTTTGCGCCTTCTACTCTGAGGAGATTTCGGGCGAGCCGGCGCGGTTGCGTCCAGTGGGCAGCTATGCCGACTACGTTCGTGGCTACGCACAGCGCGCAAATTCGGAGGAGTTCGAAGAGGCACGCGGCTACTGGCATAGCAAATTCTCCGCGGGTTTTCCGGCCCTTCTACTGCCCACCGACCACGTTCGGCCTGCCAGACGGAATCTCGCCGCGCGGCGCATCGATCGTCCGATCCCCGCACCTGTAGTTCAGGACATGAGGGCGCTAGGGGTGAAGCAGGGTTGCAGCTTCTTTGCGGTGGTTCTGGGAGCACTGTCCATCTTGCTAGCCCGCATTTCCCGGCAGCGCCGTTTCGTGATTGTGCTGCCCACGGCGGACCAGCCCGTCGTTGGTCAGCCCGATTTAGTTGGCCACTGTGTGAGTCTCCTGCCCTTCGCCGTCGATTTGGTGGAGGGCGAAGCGATCAGTACCTTACTATCCAGGGTGCAGCGTGAACTGGCTGCCGCTCAGGATCACTCTGCTTTCACGCTGGTGAGCTTGCTCGAGGAACTGCGTCCCGTTACGCGTGTTCGAGGTGCCTCACCGGTTTCGGCAGGTCTGACCAGCGTGAAGAAATATCAGCCTCAAGAACTGCCACAGTTTGGCTTCAGCGCCGATTACGACGCCAACCCCATGAGCTTTCAAACGTTTGAGTGGTACTTGAATGCGGTGGAGGTCGGCAGTGCCCTGGAGCTCAAGTGCCATTATGATACAGAGCTTTTCAAAAGCAGCACCATGCAGGCGTGGCTGGAGACATTCGAGGCAATCCTAAGAGACATGGTGGCGGATCCATCCCGTGAAGCGATGGAACTTGCAGGATTGAAGAGGGAAGGGAAGTCCACGGGAGCGGAGGTTTTATATGCGCTGGGTGGTGAGGAGAATGTTGGCGAAAACCTGCCCCCGAGGACACCTGTTTTGACACGTGAGTACGAGGCTCCCCGAACCGAAACAGAGAAGGTTTTAGCAGGAATCTGGCAAGAAGTGCTCGGGGTACAGAACCTCGGGATTCACGACGATTTCTTTGAGTTGGGCGGCCAGTCCCTTTTGGCTGTGGCGATCCAGACTAAGGTGGAGCGAGTATTCGGGAAACGACTTCCCCTTGCGTCGTTGATTCAAGCACCAACGATTCAACAGTTCTCAGAACTCGTCGGCGGAAAGCATGCGCTGCCGTCGTGGTCTTCTCTAGTGCCGCTTCAGGCCTCGGGTTCGAAGCCCCCTCTGTTTCTGATGCATAGCCATGGTGGCAACGTTCTGGAATATCGTCCATTGGCAAACCGTCTGGGGAAGGACCGACCTGTGTATGCACTCCAGGCGCGGGGCTTGAACGGAAACATGATTCAGGAGCCGCGGATCGAAGAGATGGCATCCTATTACCTGAAGGAAATGAGATCAGTACAGCCCCATGGCCCCTACTATTTGGGTGGCTTCTGTATGGGTGGGGTGATCGCCCTCGAGGCGGCCCGGCAACTCTCTGCCCAGAACGAAAACGTAGATCTGTTGATCATGATCAATGCCCCGACGCCGGAGTATTCCAACCGCCAGATGGCGACCGCGTTGCCCCATCGCCTGTTCTACAGGCTGGCCTATAGGCTCGCGCTCGAATGGAGCAACCTGTCGGGAAAGCCATTTCGAAGCATCTTTGCGCAGGTGTTAGCAAGAGGGAGGCGGATGAGCGATTTGTGCCAAGCCAGAGCCGAAATGTTGCTGGAAAGCTCATTGCGCAGGTGGCATGGCCATATTCCGATTCATTCTGTCACTTACCAGTTAGAACGCCTGGCGATGGCACATGATCGGGCAGGAGCTGCCTACATTCCTAAGCCCTACGATGGGAAAGTAATTCAGTTGTATGCGAAACGCCAGCCATTTGGTCTTCGTATGGATCCTATGCTAGGGTGGGCGGGGTTGTTCAGCGGTGAGTTTCAAGTCCAAGAAGTCCCGGGCTTCCGTCAGACCATGCTGGATGAGCCAAACGTCGAGACCCTTGCATCCGCAGTAACGAACGCACTGGGGGCATGCGAAGACAGAGGAGAAGATCACGAAGGGTCGCCAGAGACATACGTGAGGACTGCGGCGTGAAGGGAGGCCCCTATGAACTTCGAGGCCGTCGCTGCCTTTGAGAGTATCGAAAGTGCGCAGGAATACCTCGGGCTTCTGGCTCAGGTTGTTCTCGAGTCTCAACAGGCTGTTCAAGCGGACATTCAAGGGAAAGTAGACTCGGGATCTCCCCGCCATGTGGAGGCGCTGCGCCTGATTGGATACAACCTCGAGAAGCTTGCGCATCACATCAAGGCCAGCCGCCGCATACTCAACGATCTGCGCATGCTACGCCGGATCCTTCACCAGGAAGATAGGGGGAATGCCGAATTGAATGAGAAGTGAGGCTGAGATTTGGCAGGCTGCGCCCATCGGGTTGACGTCGTCCTCAGACGGCATCGACATTTGGCGGGTGTGCCGAGAATAGAAATCCTCTGCTAGGTATTACGACCTGGGCTCTTCCTCCACGCAAATTGTGGGAGCGTTCTTGCCGAACGTAAGGACCACACGCCCATCCAGCCGTAGACGTCATTTCGTAGGTAGGGACCCAGCGAGTGGTTTTGACCTACTAGGGACCCCTTCGAGGGCGGCGCTTGTTGGCCATGCGTGGGGACCCTCCGACTGCTTTCCCCACCCCTATTCCTATTGCAGAGATCCTGAGCCGCCAGCGCACGACGGTCCACGAGGAAGAGGATGCGCTTTGCGACGCCAGACTTCATGAGGCGGTAGACGTCGTCCAGCATCGTGAAGGTTTTTCCCGTTCCTGTCGCCATTGCTACGAGCATCTGCCACTTCCGGTTTAGGATTGCCTGTTCTATCGCGGCGTTTGCCTCGCGTTGATACGGCCGGAGACGCGGATGGTCGTTGGGTCGCGTGAGCAGTCGTTCGGTGGTAACCTCTGAGCCGCGCGCAGTGTATTCGCGGAGGGCTTCGGGGGTGTTTCGGAGGCGAACGCGTGGGCCGTGTCTTTTCAGAACCACCGACTGTTGGCGTAGAGCAAGATTCTCGAAGGCCAGCTCTCGAACGTCGGGTGTGGAGGAAAGAAGACGGATCAGTGAAATCATGAGCGTGAGCATGCCGCTGAATATCTAGGATCGCTAAGGAGGAATCAATTGCCGCTGGGCCCGGGATATCATCGACACGGCAAGGAGAGCGATCAAGGTCCTGCAAGCAGCTCCCGTGGCGAATGCTGCGCGCATTGGATTCTCCTTTCAACCCGCGGAACTGTGAACGCCGGTCCCGATCTATGCATCGACCTTCCGCCGGCTTACTTCAGCGTTACAGAAGACAGACTGACCGGCCCGAGTAAGCCTGATTTGAGCAGCGGCGAGTTGGCCCGGAACGGTTTGTAGTCGAGCCATGCGTACTTCTTCGTCGCATTCGGCTGCTGGTCACCGATGATCCGGTTCGGCCACAGGTTCGTGACCTTGATTTCGAGGTGATTCCTACCTGGCTTAAGGGCCCAGGTTACATCCGCCTGGAACGGCGCCTTCCACAGGATGCCTCCGACCGGCGTGCCGTCGATCGACACCTCGGCAATCTCCTTCACCGCACCGAGATCCAGCATGACCTTCGCACCCTCTCTAAACCACTCCTGCAGAACGTTGATGTCCTTGGCATAGATCGCCGTTCCAGAGAAGTACTTCACGCCTTCATCCGGGTAGTTGGTCCAAGAGACAAGATTGTCGAATCGGACCTGCGCCGGCGCACCCCAGCTCGGCGGAAAGCTTACCTGCCACGGGCCCTGGATTGTCGTCAACTCCGTGCTCACCGGGTGCGGCAGGGTCCGCGAGGGCGCCGTTGCCGCGTGGCGAAACACCACGAAGACTGACCCGTAGGGATCGAGATGCAGCGGCACCTTGGTGCGCTCGTCTTCGATCTTGTACTCGGCGGGTACGATGGCGCCCGTGCCAGGATGCCACAGCTCGGCTTCCTTGCCCGCGACGCGGAAGCTGGTCTGCACGTCTTCCTGACGTTCCTTCTGATTCGCAACAAAGTAGATATCCTCGTCACCGTCACGGCGGTGGATCCAGACCAACTCGGAGTCGAATTCCGGATGGTTGTATTCAAAGTCTGGCGATGCTTTCTCAGCTGCCAGAACCTCTTCCACCGGTTTGCCCCAGTACATTTTTCCCTTGCCGTAATCGTGTTCAGTGACGCCCAGTCCGTCAATCGATCCCCAAACCTCGTTAACGATGGAGCGGAACTGCGCCTCGTCAGCGTGGTCAGAGAGGCTCGGAGAATGTGTGGGTCTGGGCGCGACCACGATGGCCCCGGCCGACACCAGGTCGCGGAGTTTCTGCAGAGCTGGTAACGTCACCTGATCCACGTAATCCGGCAGCACCAGCGCGCGGTAGCTCATGCCACTCGGCAGCACCAGACGCCCTTCCCGCGCCGACATCCGGTTGAGCAGGACATCGGCATTGACCCAGTCGTATCCATAACCCGGGGGCGGCAGAGGATTTACTTGCTTCCAAAATGGCACCGTGACCGGAGCCCCCTCCCCGTAGAAGTAGGCGAGATCACCAACAAACGATCCCTGCTGGAGCAGGTAGGAACAGCGCGCAAGGTAGGTATTCAACGCCATCGCCTGTTCCGCCCAGGTGGTGTTGCGCGTGTAGTGTTGTCCGAAGAAACCAAGGGTAATGCCCGGCTTGTGCCGATCGTCCACGAACGGCTGGTGGTCTGAGGTATGAAAGATGATGCGGTTGATGCCCAGAGCCATCGCCTTGTCACCCAGCGGCTTCATGTAGTAGGGTGACGTCCAAACAGGATTGGTTGGCATCGTCGTGAAAGACTCGGCGCCGGCGATCTTCTTACCATAGATGTGCGCCGCCGATGCTGCCTCGAGAAGATCCGTTGGATGCTCGGGCGTATCCTTCATTCCTGGAGCAGGCACCCAGAACTCGCCCATCGGGATATCGACCTCACCTTTATTTAGCAGTCCGTCGCCGGTGGTCGGATCGCCTCCACCCATCGCTTCGGCATAAAGGCCCACACCGTGCTGGTTGAAATACTTCGTCGCGACACCATAGTGATTCTCTGCGAGCAGATCAGCGATGGTACGGCGGAAGTCCCACAAGAAACGGTCACTTACTTCCGCGCTCTCGACAATGCGGCCGGTGAGCACGGGCAGGTAGGGCGTCGGATCGTATCCGCGGCGTCTCTGGAATTCAGGGATCATGTCATCCGTCCAGTTCTCGACGCCGGCTTCCCAACTGTCCATGAGGAAGTAGCGAAAGCTTTTCCCGAAATTCGAACCCAGAGCCCCGGAGACCATATCAACATAGGTTTTCACGTAGTTGCTGACATGCTTGGCGCTCAGCTTGTCGACTTCGAAGCCCGTCGCCTCAGGGCTTGCGGGGTGGTTCTTCTCGCCCGTCAGCGAGTAGCCCATGCGGAGGATTGCCCATTTCCCGGCGGGGACGTCCCAGTCCAACGTGCCATCGGGCCTCATCTTGGAGGTCAGATCGATGACCTCCTTGCGCGCAACCACGTCCTGCCCCGCTGCTCTCGGCGTGGCGATCGAGCTGAATTCTGTCGTATTACCGAAGGCTGCTTTGCCCTGCCAGTGGTTCACCCGCGGTCCGGACAGTTCGATTTCTGCAAGGTTCACACTTCCCGGAGCCGGCAGCGGGAATCCCAGTTCAGCCGCCAGGGCAGCGGTGAATGGATCCGGCGCTTTCGGACGTAGCACGACGCGGTAGAATCTGGCCGTCGTCTCAGGGAACGAATACGTCTGGACGGGAAACCCTCCCGTGGCTTGAATCGGCCCCGGCAGGCTGACCGGCGTCAACCAGTTCGTCCCGTCCGAACTGCATTGGACCTCACCATCGGGTATGGCACCGCCGCTGAACATCAGGACGCTGCCAACTGCAAGGGTGATGGCTTGCGCCCGGTAGGGTTGCGGAAACTCAAGCTGGACCCATACCTGCTTTTCACCGCTATTCACTGGCAGCGAGATCGCCTTGGCGACGTCGCCATCGGTGAGCTGCACCGGGTCCACATCGGGCGCACTCGTCGTGACCTTGGGATGCAGGTCGGCCATGCGCACTTCCCCCTCGGGCACGCGGTACGCGATGACCTTGGTGTCTGCGTAGAACGTCGGATCCGGCTTTGGGGGCGGCGAAGGTGGCGTCGGCTTGGCGCCTGGCAGGTCGGTTGGGGTTGGGAAGTTTATCTCAGGCGGCATCCCCATGTTCTGAAACTTGCCATTCACCGTCGGAGGATGTGCCAGCACGCCCGAAAACTTCTTCGGACCCTGCACCAGGGTCTCGGTCCAGACGATCTTCTTCATCGCCTCTTCGGGCTTGACCCACGGTCCTGCCGTCTCGCTCCATCCACCCGACGCCGCCATTGCCATCTCAAGCCCAAGGCGGTCGGCTTCAGCCCCGGCATGATGGAACGCATCCTTCCACTCCGGAGTCATCCATACCAGGCGCTTATCGACGAACTGCGGAGTGCTCAGATTGCCGTCAAACATTTGCATGCCGACAATGCCGACGCGCTTCATCCACTCCAGGTCTGCGGTGATCCCTTCTTTAGTGACATTTCCGTTTAACCAGTGCCACCAGGCGCGCGGTTTGGCAGAATCCGGCGGATCCTTGAACCCGCGCTCCAAGGGGTCGGCAGGAGCCTGTCCCAGAACTGAGCTGGCAAAGCCCGCCAATAACCCGGCCAGCACAACAATCCCCAACGTGGAAACTCGTGTTCTACGCATATGCGACACTCCTTTCTCGGAAGTGCTGGCTGACGCGCTCCCAACAGAATTACGGAAATTCCAGGGTCGTAGCGCTGTTACGGAGCTTGTGCCCCACCCACGGACCGGCTTCCCTCGGCAAGAGCCGACCAGCTGAATCCGCCCGTTGGCGGCCTAAGAATACTGCTTCAGTCCCGGACTGCCAAGGCAAAAAAATCTGCGTTGCCAGACAACGATCTGCCATTGAATCAGCGGGATACAACACGCCGACACGATAATCTGACGTCATGAAAACTCTGTCGATGGTCGAGCTGGTCCTCGATGCCTGTCGATAGCTAAGCGCTTTCTTCCGCTCTCGCAATAGCCTCGGGCTGGAAATCATCGTCTCGCGGCAGCAACTGGGCGTGCTGAAGCGTGAGAATTCACAGCCGCGTTTGGGTGGGTTGGATCGGCTGTTTTGGGTACTGCTCCGGGAAGTTTGGTCGCAGCGGTCAGAGGTTATGGTTGTCGTGAAGCCCGAGACCGTGGTTAGGTCGCATCGGGCGGGGTTCCGGCTCTACTGGAGATTTCTCTCCCCCAGAGGCCAGAGAGGCCGACCCTAGGCAGACCGCCGCCTTTGGGTCTGCGGCCTGACTGGTCATCCCGTCGGCGGCGTTGTATTATTGTGCCGTGTCGCGGCTGCGTCGCGTGTTCCTTCCCGTTCTTTCCGTCACGGTGCGCCTACTCAAGCGGCGCGGGATGTTTCGATGGCCGGCTTTGCAGAAGGTGCGAGTTGAGCGGGGGCGCTTCCAGGGGCGGGAATGGAAGCCGCAGGGGGAACTGGCCCAATGTGGCGTGACTAACCACCGAGAAAACCTTGAATCTCAGCCTCGACACCGCCTGGGTCATCCGCGTTCATTGGTAGCGGATGTTTCCCGGCGAAGAAGAAAAGAGGGGGGCCCGATGGCCCCTCCCGGTTTGGAGTTGCGGACTGCTTAGAACTACCGGCACAAGCCGAAAAGTGAATGAGTTCTTCCGGAATTGATTCACCCGGCTATTTTTCAATACGCGAAAGGAAAAAACATGCAACGACGCGAATTCCTCAAAGCCACAACCACAGTGATCGCTGGCGCCACTCTTGCTCCCCGCACACTGGCGGGCAATCGCCCTCTCCCCGCCGGCTCAGAGTCTGGCGGACGGGTGGTTCTTCCCATCAACCGCAATTGGAGATACAACAAATCGTTTGTCGAAGGCGGACACGAGCGGGAGTTCGACGACTCTGCATTTGAGCGTGTCGTGATTCCTCACACCAATGCTCGTCTGCCCTGGCACAGCTTCGACGACAAATCTTATGAGTTCGTCTCCCTCTACCGTCGCCGCTTCAAATTGCCGGCAGAAGTGAAGGGCAAGCACGTCTTCGTTGATTTCGAAGGCGTGATGACCGCTTCTACCGTGTGGATCAATGGCGTGCGCCTCGGCGAGTACAAAGGCGGCTACACGCCTTTTTCCTTTGACCTCACCCCCCACCTCGACTTCGATGGAGAAAACGCGCTGGCTGTCGACGTGGACTCCCGCGAGCGGCCCGATATCCCGCCCTTCGGTTTTCAAATCGACTACCTCACATTTGGTGGCATCTATCGCGAAGTTTCACTCCGCATCGTCCCCGGTACTTTCATCGAAAACATTTTTGTAAAGCCCAAAGGCGTTCTCACCCCTCAGCCGTCTCTCGACGTTGACTGTTTCCTCATGCCCTTGGAAGCTTCCAAGGAACCCTTCACCCTGGAGGTTGATCTTCGGGACGGCGATCGCGTCGTCGCCAATGCCTCTTTGCCCATCCCGCCCTCGGACGCCGCAACCGAACCGGTGGCTCACAGCGCCCACTTGGACAAACTCGGCGCAATCAAACTCTGGGACCTCGCCAGCCCGAATCTTTATTCCGTGCATGTCCGTCTCTTGCGCGGAACCCAGTTGGTGGATTGCGACACGCGCACCGTTGGCTTTCGAGAAGCCCAATTCACTGATCACGGTTTCGAACTGAACGGCAAAGTCGTCAAGCTGCGCGGCCTTGACCGTCATCAAACGTTCCCCTTTGCCGGACAGGCCATGCCTGGCCGCGTCCAGCGCAGAGATGCGCACATTCTTCGCCGCAAACTCAAGTGCAATATCGTCCGCACTTCGCACTATCCGCAATCCCGCCATTTTCTCGACGCCTGCGACGAATTCGGTCTTTTGGTGCTCGAAGAAATTCCTGGCTGGCAGCACATCGGGGATGAACCCTGGAAATTGATCTCCATCGATAACGTCAGCCGCATGATCCGCCGCGACTGGAATCATCCCAGCGTCATCTTGTGGGGTGTGCGCATCAACGAGTCCTTGGACGACCACGGCTTTTACACGCGCACCAACGCCCTGGCTCACCGCCTCGATCCCACTCGCCAGACAGGGGGCATCCGCTACTTCCAGGAATCCGAGTTTCTCGAAGATGTTTTCACCATGAACGATTTCGGATTCCCTTTGAAACCGCCAAACCACCCGCGTTATCTCAACACGGAATTCGTCGGTCACACCTACCCCACCAAGACCATCGACCAGGTGGAACGCCTCATCGAGCATACCCTGCGCCACGCGCGCATTCACGACCAACTTGCTTCTAATCCGCGATATGCCGGCGGCATCGGCTGGTGCGCGTTCGATTACAACACGCACGCTGACTTCGGTAGCGGAGACCGCATCTGCTATCACGGCGTGACCGATATTTTCCGCGAACCCAAGCCCGCCGCCGGGTTCTACAAGTCGCAGTGCGATCCCGCGGAAGAAGTCGTGCTCGAGCCGGCTTTCCACTGGGCCAGAGGCGATGAGTCCATCGGATTCTCCAAGGCCGTCGTCTGCTCCAACTGCGATCACCTCAAGTTCTATATTGCCGACAAGTTGGTCGCGGAAGTCGATCCTGACACAAAGGCTTTCGCTCATCTCCGCTATGCGCCGTTTGTCGCTGATTTGTCGAGGGCCGTGTACCATTGGGGAGACTTGCGCATTGACGGCTTCCTCCAAGGCAAGCAAGTGATCTCCAAAACGTTATCGGGAAGGGGAGTAGACCAGAAATTCGCTCTGCTTCCGGACGACACCAAATTAAACGCCGACGGAGCCGATACAACCCGCGTCGTCCTTCGTGTGACCGACGAATTCGGTGCCATCCGGCCATTTGCGAATGACGCGATTAAACTGGAACTCGACGGCCCCGCGGAAATCATCGGAGACAATCCCTTCGCCCTGATTGGCGGCACGGGTGCCATCTGGATTCGCGCCAAAGAACAACCGGGAACGGTGAAGCTTACGGCGACGCACCCGCAACTGGGCAAGCAGCAGGTGCAATTCGAACTCACGGCGGTTTCTCCCGAACGCGCGTAACTGCCGCGGGAACGGCAGAGAGCTAAACGCGTAACTAATTGGCCGTAGAGTCGCAAACCGAACAAGTGGCTGCATCGGGTTGGTGCGCCGGGCTACTGTCGAGACCAGATCTTCACACCAGACGATCCAGACTACTCCTACGACACTTCCTTACCGGGGCCAGTGGGACCTTCGGCAGGCAGGCTGGGAAACTCCGTCCGCGCGAGGACAACCGGAGGGCCCGAAGGCGGTAGCCAATCCCCTGTGGGGTGCTCCGCGCATTCACGGTGAATTTCTGAAGCTGGGAATCGACATCGCGGAGCGCACCGTTTCTCGGCTGACGCCCAAGCGCCGGAAGTCACCTTCCCAGACGTGGAAGGCTTTTCTGGAAAATCATGTGAAGGAACTGGTATCGATAGATTTCTTTGCCGTGCCCACGGCCAGGTTTCGGGTCTTGTTCGTGTTGGTGGTGCTGGCTCACCATCGCAAGCGCGTGGTGCATTTTGACGTAACGGAGAATCCGACCGCCGCCTGGACCGCCCAGCAGATCGTGGAAGCATTTCCCGAGGACGCGGTACCCCGATATCTTCTCCGAGACCGGGACAAGATCTGTGGGCAGTACTTCCGTGATCGCTTGAGAGGCATGGGCATGGAGGAGGTAATGATCGCACCCCAAAGTCCTTGGCAAAATGCTTTCGCTGAAAGGCTCGTGGGCTCGATTCGGCGGGAGTGTCTGGACCATGGGATCGTGCTCGGCGAGAAGCACCTGCGAAGCATCTTGAAGGGATATTTTGACTACTATGAACACTCACGGACCCATTTGTCGCTGGGCAAAGACGCGCCCTTGCCGCGGCTGATGGAGCCGCCAGAGCTAGGGAATGTTGTTCAGCTTCCACAAGTCGGTGGCCTCCATCATCGCTACGAACGGTGGGCAGCATAACGCGACAGCGACCCTCGTCTGATTTCGTAACCTTGACACGAGAAAGGGAACCTGGACCCTGAAAACTCCGCACCGGTGTGCGTAGAGGGTGGAGGCGTTACAGTTGGGGCTTCAGGCTGGTTTGAATTCGCAGGTTCGTGCTCCAGCAGTCCGAGCTCTTCCTAATGTCGAAGTTTCCGGTGAAACGAGATTCTGCGGACACAACCAGACTCTCCAGGTGAGCCCTCGATCCAAATCAGGACGGATGAGGTTTTGGCGAAGGACACGGGACAAGTGTCAGCGGCCAGGCAGGTTGGAGGCGAGCAATAGACCACAGAAGTCAGCGAAACTGCCAAACGAGCCGCGATGCGGCCCGAGTGCGGCTATGTCGATCTGAACTTGACGCGCGAGGACGGCAGACGTATGGTTTTCGCGCAGAGATAAGGTTGAAATCGGAAATTCCGGGTTAAGTTTGTTGGGGGGCATCCAAAACAACTCGCGGGTGGCGGATACATCGTGGCCTTCGCGCTGTGTGCGGCTGAGGCAAGGAAGGCAAAACAAGAGCACCGCTTTGAAAGCGACGAGGTGACCACCCTTCAGGTCTCGAAGAACGGCCAGGAGACGTGGGTCTCGGTGGAACCGTACGGCTCCGACTATACGCTGATAATCGTCGAGCGTCGGGCGATGCAGCAGGAGGCAGCGGCCAACGCCGAAGCCTTGCAGGGCGGCTTGGCGCAGGAGGGCCACGTCGCAGTTCCCGGCATCTTCTTTGATTCTAATAAGTCCGACGTGAAACCCGAGTCCAAGACTGCCCTCGAGGAGGTGGCGAAGCTGCTCAAGACGAACCCTACCATGCGAGTCTGGGTGGCCGGCCATACAGACAGTGTCGGAATGATAGACGCCAACATGAAGCTGTCCGATGCGCGGGCTGCGGCGGTGGTGAGCGCCTTGGTGGCCAACGACGGGATCAGCGCGACGCGGCTCAAAGGCTACAGCGTCGGACCGCTCGCCCCGGCCGCGTCCAACGACACCGAGGAAGGGAAGGCCAAGAACCGGCGGGTGGAGTTGGTCAAGCAGCAGATCTCTGTTCCGTCGAGTGAGCGGCTCGGTATCTGCGATAAGAGCCGTATGCGCAAATCAGCGCCCGTGCGGATCCGTGCGGGGGGTATCAGGCAACTGGTATCCCTACCGCGACCAGCTTTTGAATAATATGTACTGCTATGCTTCAAGACTGGGTTACTGTTTGCTGGGCGGGGCCTTAAAGAGAGGCGCATGGTTGTTGATTGTTGCCTATGTGCTCATGGCGCCTCTACATCTTTGCAGGGGGCAGACGCCCAGGAGGCAGGACACGGAAAGCGCTGGAGGTGCGAAGTTCAAGCTCGTCACCCAATCGGGTTGTTTCATGCTTGCGTTCGTATCACGCGGGCGCGTCAAACAGGTCGTGATTCCCAGAGATTGGCTGGTTCCGCCGGAAGCAGAGAAAGAGGAAGAAGAAGCGGCAGTGTCTTCTTTCAACTACGATGCGCGGGTTACTTCCTTTCCCATCGGCGAAGGGCGGACAGGGCTGCACCTTTCCTCCTACGAGATTATGAACGAAGGCTCGCTCCAGGCGGGTGCTGGGCGTGATGTTTTCTTGGTGTTTGATCCCAACACCCAGACCGTGCGTAAAGGAACGGTTGACCTTGGCGTCACAAAGCAACGCTTTCGTGACCAGGGATGCTTCACGGCAAAAGCCACTCAGTTTGTGATCGGCGACATCAATCAAGACGGCCTGGCCGATCTGGGCCTCGTAGGGGAGAGAATTCAGTGCAAGGAGGAACCGCCTGTAGGACCTTTCTATACACAAGACCCGGTTAGCTGGTATGTATTTAGCGGCGATGGCTGGAAGCTGGCCTCGGAGTATTCCGGGCGTTTCCCTTACCAGTATTCCGACTTGCCTCTCCTCGGCATAGCCTCGAGTCCGGTGGACTACGTTGGCCAAATCCACTGGAAGACTTGTGACCCGGCCAAGTGGCTATCTGGAGGGAGCACCCATGAGCTGTACGTCCCCGCCTTCAGAACGCAACTGATAAAGCAGGAAACCGAGAAGCCCTCGCAGCCGGAATAATCTCCGTTTAGACCGTCAAAGCGCCCGGGGAAGACCCCAACCGAACCAGCGCGCAGCGGCTCAAAGGGAAGATACACTTGCACACTTTGCCCGCTCATTTTCCGCGCCGTTACCCCAGCACAGCGCGGACGTGCCCCACATTCTCCGCAATCTGGTCGGAGAACTTCGGGAACATGCCCACGATTACGGCGTCGGTCGGTTTGAGGTGTTTGAACGCGTAATCGAAGCAGTTGCGGACTTCCCCCGGCGAATCGCAGTGTCGCCCGGCGGCGAGAATCTTGAACCCCAGGCAGACGGGCTTGGCCTGGCGGAGCGCCTTCGTCATGCGGTCCGGGTCCGTGGCGATATATGTCTCGCCCACGGGTGACATGCCGATCTCCTTCTTGAATTCCTCCACTGTCCGCGTGATGCGATAAAAGCACCCCATATAGAAATCAATGGGCCAGCCCTTGGACTCGAGCGCGTCGATCACGGCGGGGTTGTGCGTGGAAACGCCCGCCGGGAAGCCGAGGTCGTGGACCTGCTTGAGGAAGTCGCTGATGAGGTCAATCGAACCGGCGGCCCAATGCTTGTCCGTGGCCACGCCGTGATGCGCGATACCGATGGGTTTCACCTTCGCAGCAATCGACGCGCACTTCATGGCGCCCTGGATGAGCGCCTTCGGATCCTTGGGATCGCTCACGTCCCAGGGGTCGGCGAGGCAAATCCAATGCATCTTGCAGCCGGCGTCGCGAATCTTGGGGAACTGGCGCTGCGCTGCGCCGCGGTAGTTGCTCTGCCAAGTGTTGATGCCCGCCTTCTCACAAGCCAGCAGGTACTTCACCACCTGCTCGTCAGTGAAGTACTCGCACATCAGGTTGTCGAGCAGGCCGTTGAAGTGCGAATAGCCGTAGAGCGGGTTGCCACCGGAGATCAGCCGCGTGACGCGGTGCGCGCCAAAAGCGATGGTCGGCAATTCACCCGCACTCTGCGCGGGCACGAGCGGCGCCGCCACGAGCCCAGCCGCCGCCGCCACGGCGCCTTTCATGAAGTCCCGACGCGACGCGCACGCCGGGATTATCTCGCGGGAGGGACAGACTTCAGGCAGTCGTTTGGCCATCAGGGATCACCATGGCGAGGGAGCGATCCGAGAAACAGACCACGAATAGACCTTTCCTGGGCGATTGTCAACAGCCATTGTGTCCTAGAAGAGAGATGCTGGTTGAAGGCAGGCCGACAGTTGATAAGGTCAGTGGAGAGAACCCCGTACTAGTGACAGCTTGTCCATTCTGTTCATTGCCTCGTTCACATGGATGGTCTCTCGGTTGCTCAACTTTCTCCCTTATGGGCTATAGCGCGAGGTTCAGCCGCAGGCGGTTCATGCAAGTCGCCGTGGTCGGCGCGGCGGCAGGGCCTATCGTCTCGTGCGTCGGCACCAGCAATCCCTGGCGCTGCCTGAGCGAGGATGAAGCGCGCACACTGGAAACCCTCGTGGACCGCATCATCCCCGCCGACCAGGATCCTGGAGCAGCGTGGGCCGGCGTGGCCAACTTTATCGACCGGCAACTGGTGGGCCCTTACCGGAGACTGCAAAAGGCCTACCGCCAGGGCCTCACGGGCACAAACGAGACGAGCGCCGTGATGTTCGGGAAACGCTTCCCAGCTCTCTCAACGGAACAGCAGGACGAAGTGCTGCGCATGCTCGAGAGCGGTCAGGCCTCAGGTGAAACCTGGAAACAGCTTCCCGCGAAGCAGTTCTTCGACCTGCTGGTGAGTCACACCATGCAGGGGTTTTACGGCGACCCGCGGCACGGTGGCAATCGCGAACGAGTGAGCTGGAAGATGCTGCACCTGCCCTTTCCCCCTGTGCGCGGGCGGATGCAGTACGACCTGACGAAGACGTCGTAGCGTGCGGCGTCGCGGGACTAAGACGCCACACGAGATTAACCTGAGTTTGACCGAATGGCACTCGCGCGAGCCAACGCGGTGATTGTAGGAGCAGGGGCCGCTGGCGGCATCGTCGCCAAGGAGCTTGCGGAAGCAGGCCTGACGGTCGTTCTGCTCGAACGCGGGAAATGGTACACAGCCTTCGATTGCCGCAAAGACGACCTGCGCAACCAGCGGACCTCCCTGTTGGGCTGCGCGTTTGGGCCGGACGACGATCGCTATCGCCGCGTAGTGGTCGGGCCTGACGGCCAAGAGCGCATCGTCGCACCCAGCGACGGCGCTTACAGCAACAATGCCGCCTGCGTGGGCGGCGGCACGTTCAGCTATGGCGCCATGGGCTGGCGGTATCTGGAAAAAGACTTCCGCATGCGCTCGACCTACGGCGCGGTGGCGGGCAGCACGCTGGAGGACTGGCCGATCAGCTACCAGGACCTGGAGCCTTACTACACAAAGGCCGAATGGGAGATCGGTGTTTCGGGCGACGACTCCAACAACATTTTCAAGGGACCGCGCAGCCGCCCGCTGCCCATGCCGCCGCCGCCCCCCAGCCGTGAGCATCAGATCCTGAAGGCCGCCGCCGAGCGGTTGAAGCTTTATCCCTTTGATATTCCCATGCTGCGCAATACGGTCCCTTATGATGGCCGTGGCGCGTGCATGCGCTGCCGCTGGTGCGTGGGTTTCGCCTGCGAAGTCGATGCCAAGTGCGGTACGCACAATACGGTGATCCCGCGCGCGCTCAAGACCGGCAACTGCACGCTGCGCACGGAATGCGTGGCGAAGGAAATCCTGACGAACGGGCAGGGCCGGGCGACGGGCGTCGTCTACTTCGACGAGCGCGGCAGGCTCCAGGAGCAACCCGCCGACCTCGTGATCGTCTCCGCGTCGGCCACCGAGACGCCACGCCTGCTGCTCAATTCCAAGAGCCGTCTTTTTCCGAGCGGCCTCGGTAACCGCTACGACTGGGTAGGACGTAATCTGATGGGCCACGCCTACGCAGGCGCTTACGGGCTGATGGAATTTGACACGTACGATGACCTTGGCCCCGGGGCCTCCATCGCCATCTGCGATTACAACCATGGCAACCCGGGGCTGGTCGGCGGGGCGATGCTCTGCAACGAATTTATCCGCCTGCCCATTCAGTTTGCCATGCTGCGTCCGCCGGGGGTGCCGACGTGGGGCGGCGCGCACAAGGATTTCATGCGCAAATTCTTTAATCGCTGCATTGCCGTGCACGGGCCGGTGCAGGAGATGCCCGTCTTCGAGGCGCGCGTGCAAGTGGATCCGCGTGTAGTCGACGCCTGGGGAATCTCCGTGGCCCGCCTTTCGGGCGCGCGGCACGCGCAAGACCTGGAAGTCGCGAATTACATTTCGGAGAAGGCGGCGGCGTGGCTGAAAGAAGCTGGAGCCACTACGACCTGGCCAAAACTTCCCGGCAAGGGCCTGAGCGGCGGGCAGCACCAGGCCGGAACCTGCCGCATGGGCGACGACCCGAAGACTTCGGTGGTGAACCGCTATTGCCAGGTGCACGACGTGGCGAACCTGTTTGTCGTCGATGGCAGCGTGCACGTGACCAACGGCGGGTTCAATCCCGCGCTGACCATCATGGCCGTCGCCTACATGGCCTCGGAGCACATCGTCCAGACTTGGAAGGGTACTCGGATGCGCGGATAGTACCCGGCCCCCTTGGCGGGCGCATGCGCACAACCTTAGGATCACAACACGCGCCCATCGAGGGCGGCATGGAAGGCTGGAGAATTGCCGCCAATCTGGTCATGCCGCGCATGAAGATGATGGCGGCCAAGGATTTCTATTGGCAAAAGACCGACACGCGAGGCTGGCGGGAAACGAATTGTCCGCTGGGCGAAGGGATGCGTCATTACAAGGACTTTCTGCGGATGGCTGCGGAAGCAGGCTTCCACGGCCCCATCTCTCTTCATGTTGAGTACGCGATTCCCGGTGTGTCTGACGACCAGGGAATTGCACTGTCGCGAGAGAAGGATGGCGAAGTTATGGCGGCTGCCCAACGAGGGCTCGACACGCTAAGATCGCTGCTCCGCGAAGCGTATAAGGGGACATAACCAAGATACTTTGTGCCCTGGGATTCCTCGGCAGCGGCCATTCATGAATTGCCCTATGCTGGGTTCCCGGCATCGCGGGAATGCCGCTCTTGGATTTCCATTCTCTCCATCTCCTCTAGAAGCCCCTTTACAGGCTGCGGAAAAACCCGCCCCCGACGAGGTAGCGGCGATTCACATCGCCACCTGCCGTGTGTTTTCAACACCAGCATGGCGACGTGAAGTCGCCGCTACGCGTATTTCCGCAACCTGAAAGGCGAAATAGGGTATGCCGGAGACGCGGGAGATAACAGGAAAGGGGCCCAACTCCCCTTCCGGAGTTGAGCCCCATGTTGGTTGCGGGGGCTGGATTTGAACCAGCGACCTTTGGGTTATGAGCCCAACGAGCTACCAGACTGCTCCACCCCGCAAGTTAATCATAACGGAATGTCGTCGTAATGACAATGGCAGATTTTTCGAGAACGTGCGGTTGTCCTCAGTGCGGCGGGCTGTGCTAAGATGACATATTTCCTGACAGCCGTTTACGCCAACTGGTGCGCCCCATGCCGAAGCCCTCTCTACCCGCCCCGAAGCACTTCGCCGTCAATCGGCAGGCACCGCATCTGTATCATCTGCTTGAGAAATTTGAGGCGGGGGTGGAATTGACCGGCACGGAAGTGAAATCGGTTCGCGAAGGGAAAATCAATCTCAAAGACAGTTACGTCCAGATTCAGAAGGGCGAGGCATGGTTAATTGACTGCCATATCAGCCCGTACACGGCGGGAAGCCATTTCAATCACGACCCGCTGCGTGACCGGCGCCTGCTGCTCCACCGGCCGGAGATCGATAAGCTGGAGGGCCGCATCCAGGAAAAGGGGCTCACGGTGGTTCCCACCCGGGTTTATTTGAAGAAAAACCTGATCAAGTGTGAAATTGCTTTGGCGAAGGGCAAGAAGGTTTACGACCATCGGGAGACGTCGCGGCGACGCACCATCGAACGCGAGACCCAGCAGGCCATACAGGAACATCGCCGGCGGCGCTACTAGCAGGTTGCGGAAAAACTCGCCCCCGACGAGGTAGCGGCGATCTCACATCGCCACATGTCCTGTGTTTTCATCGCTAGCATGGCGACGTGAAGTCGCCGCTACAGGTTTTTCCGCAACCTGCTAGGGACGCCGGCGCGTCATCTCTCTCATCCAGGAAGGAGCTCTGACCTGTGAGAATCGAATTCCGGGACGAACCGCTCGCGCAGCTCACCAGTTCAGCCCTGGTGGCTTTTGCCTTCGAGGGTTCGCCCGCGTCAAATGGCACGTTGGAGCGATTGCCGGCAGAAACCCGAAGCTTAGTGCAGGAGTTGCAGTCGGCTGGCGAACTTACCGGAAAGGCCTTTGAGTGCACCCTGATTCACCGGCCGGTGGGGTTGGCCGCGGCGAAACTGCTGGTGGTGGGAGCCGGTAAGAGCGAGAAGTTTACGGAGTCGCAGGCCCGTCGTCTGGTTGGAACGGCGGTCAGAAACCTCCGGGCGCGTGGCGTGCGGGATCTGGCCTGGATTCTTGGCGGGCCTGAACCCCGCGCGGTCGAGGCCATCGTGGAAGGCGCGCTGCTGGCTGACTACGACGCCGACCGTTACCGGACCGAGCGCAATGGTGAAAAAAGAATTGACCGTTTTGAACTGGCAACGGGCGGCGTTGCACTCCCGAGCGAGGCGGAAGCCGCACTGAAGCGAGGGCGCATTATCGCCGAAGCGCAAAACTTCACGCGCGACCTCGTAAACGAACCTTCGAATCGGATGACGCCGACGCTTCTGGCGGAACGCGCGCAAGGCATGGCAACGCGCTTCGGCTTGGACTGCCGGGTTCTGGGACCGGACGAGATCCAAGCTTTGAAGATGGGCGCCTTCTGGGCGGTGGCGCAGGGCAGCGAGGAGCCGGCCAGGCTGATCGTCATTCGTTATTGGCCCGAAGACGCGCCGGAACAACCGGTGGTGGGCTTGGTGGGGAAGGGGATCACCTTCGACACGGGTGGCATCTCCATCAAGCCCAGCGAGAGTATGCATGAGATGAAGACGGATATGGCGGGCGGCGCCACGATGTTGGGCGTCATGCAGGCGGTGGCGCAACTCAAGCCGCGGGTACGAGCCATTGCCCTTGTCCCCGCCACCGAGAATATGCCCAGCGGAAAAGCCTACAAGCCCGGCGATGTAATCACCTCGATGTCAGGGAAGACCATCGAGATCCTCAACACTGACGCGGAGGGCCGCCTGGTGCTGGGCGACGCCCTGACCTACGCGAAGCAGCTCGGCTGCACGGTTCTGATTGACGCGGCGACCTTGACCGGCGCCGTGACGATTGCTCTGGGCAACATTACGACCGGTGTCTTTGGATGGAACAAGGACTGGGTGAATCGCGTGCTGGCGGCTGCGCATGTGGCCGGAGAAAAAATGTGGCAACTCCCCGTGGACGACGACTATCGCGAGCTTTACAAGAGCACGATCGCCGACCTCGCGAACACCGGGGGACGTCACGGTGGAGCGATTACCGCCGCCATGTTTGTCGGGGAATTCGCCGGCGATACCCCCTGGGTCCATCTCGACATCGCGGGCACGCGCTGGGCCAATGAGGAAAAGCCTTACCGTGCCAAGGGGCCTACGGGCCACGGCGTGCGGACACTCGTCGAGCTCTTGACAAATCCTTCGGCATAGCCGCAGCATGTGACGCGGCGCAGAGAAGAAGAAGGTGAGTTTGACGTGGCGAGAACGCGTTCAGCTTGTCAACAGCGTCCTGTTTTGCGTGGTGGGCGCGCTGCTGATGGCTCGCTATTTCCTGGAACCTACCCCGCTGATGGCGTTGGTACTGGGGGTTGTGTTCCTGGCCCTCGGGTTGTATCGTCTGGCGCTGGCGAAGAGGGAGATGCAAAAGCGTGTTGGTGGGAATGATTAGCTCGCCCGTTCTGAGCCCCCTGGGCATCCTACTGGCCATTGTGTTCGCGGTGCTCATGGCCAGCCTGCTTTACTGGATGTTCAAGGTTCCGGCGCCGGTGGCCCAAGCCGTCGCCCATGCGCGCCGCAGCGTCAGTGGAATCAAACGGATCCTGGTCCCCACCCGCGGAGCCGAGCACGACGAACGCGCCGTGGAACTTGCTTGCCGGTTGGGGCAGGAGCAGAAATCGCAGATCATCCTCGCCTATGTCCTGGAAATTCCGTTGACCCTATCGCTGGGCACACCGCTGCCCGAGGAAGAGGCCATGGCCAGCAAGGCGATGCAACGCAGCGTCGAAATTGTGAGAGTGCATAATCTCGAAGTCATTCCGCGGGTCGAGCGCGATCGGGATGCGGGGCGGGGAATTCTGCGCACCGCGCAGGACCTCGACGTCGACTTGATCGTCATTGGCATGAACCCTGCCCGCAGTCACTTCGCCGATCCGCTGGGCCGAACCACGGAAACGCTGCTGCGTCGTTCCAGTTTTGAGGTCATCGTCGACAAACACCCTTCGCCGGGGGCTTCTTAAGAATCCGTTCGGCGCGTGCAGGGGAGGGCTTTGCCCTCCTCACGCAGAGCGGGACGAAAGCTCTTCCCACGCAGGAGCACCGCGAGGGTCCTCCTCACGCCGAACCCCGCGGGGGGGTTTCCGTCCCGCCTTGCGGGATTGCCGGGACAGTTTCCGCCCCGTCCTTTCGGCGATTCCGCCTGGCGCGATGGTCGGGTTGAGGCGAAGCCCGCGAGCGTGTGATATCGTGCCGATTGCTCCAAGCAGCACTCGCGGCTATGATGATGACGGAAGACAGTGGCGTGCATGACCGCACGGGTCGGGTCTCGTCCGTGGTCGCGGGTCCGTCTTCCTGAAAGGATTCACTGATACTCAGCCATGAAGATCATTGTCATCGGGTATGGCAGAGTCGGGTCGCAATTCGTCAAGAAGTTCGATCGGCAGGCGAATGAAGTAACGGTGGTCGACAAAGAACGCAGCGTTTTGAGCCAGCCGGACGTTCCCAAGGACGTGCGCTTTTTGATCGGCAACGCGATTGATGAAGATTTGTTGCGCGAAGCGGGAGCAGATTCTGCCGATGTGATTCTTGCCTTGACTCGGGACGAAAATACCAACCTGATGATCGCGCAGATTGCACGCGTTGTTTTCAACGTGCCGAAGGTGCTCGCCGTGGTTTACGACCCGCAACGCCAAGCTTACTTTCATGAGGCGGGAATCGAGACGCTGGCGGTCGCCGTCGCGGGCGCCGATCTCCTGACGGCGCGATTAACCGGCCAGTCCGCTGCACCGGGCCTGACGCTCGATGCCTGGCGGCCGAGCGACGCAGAGAGCACCCGAGTTCCCCTGCGCTCTCTGGAAGCTGCCGACGGGTCCTTCTACGTCATCATTGTGGGTGGAGGACTGGTGGGTTATTACCTGGCGCGGGCCCTGCTTCGGATCGGCCACGAAGTGACGATCATTGAGAACAGCCCCGATACCTACGAGATAGTTTCTCAGCAGGTCGATTGTCCAGTGCTGCTGGGGGATGGCTCGGCGACGGCTGTACTGGAGCGCGCGGGGGCCAGCCGTGCCAACCTGATGTGCGCCGTCACCAACCACGATCAGGACAATTTGATTGCCTGCCAAGTGGCAAAATACCAGTTTGGAATTCCCAAGACCATTGCGCGTGTCAAAAATCCCAAGAACGAAGCCGTGATGCGACGCCTGGGGGTCGATACCACCGTCAGCTCGACGGGCATTATCACGAACGTCATTCAGAACGAGCTTCCCACGATTCCGGTCCATACCTTGGCGAACTTGGGCTCCTGCGGAGCAGAGATCATCGAGTATCACCTCACGCCCACGTCTCCGGCGGTGGGAAAGGAAGCGCGGAAGGTGGCGCTGCCCCCCAACTGCAGCATGATCGGAGTGGTTCGCGGGACCCAAGCCATGACTTGTTTCGAATCCACCGTGTTCGCGAGCGGCGACACGGTAGTGGCTCTCATTCAGCAGGAGCAGGCAGACGCCGTCCGCAAGATTCTGCTGGGATCCTGAGGCCAGAAAGCGTGCGCGCCCGCCCGAGCGAAGAAATCCTTCTTGCCCTCCGCCCGATCAGTGTTCTCCACTGACTTCACATGCGCTCGGGAATCTCGATGCCCATTTGTTCGATGGCCAGACTAAGCGTGCGCTCCGTGAGGTAGACAAGGTAAAGTAGGAACTGCTGGCGCGCCAAGTCAGCTTCACTCAAGATGTGGTAGTGATGATAGAAGTTGTTGAAGGCTTGGGCGAGGCGGAACGCGTATTTCGCTACCACGGCAGGCTCTTCGCTGCTGATGGCCTGCTCCACTACCATCTCGAGCTGGCCAGCCTGCAGGGTTAGTTCCCAAAACGCCAGACCATCCTCTCCCGTGAAGAAGCCCCGCAATTGCTCACGAGTGAGCGCGAGCGGCAGATGCTCAGGTTGGAACCCCGGTTTTGACTCCTGGAACTTCCGAATGATGTTCCGGGCGCGCACCACGCTGTATTGCAGGTAGGGTCCAGTCTCACCCTCGAAGGCCAGAGCTTCCTTGAAGTCGAAAGCGATGATCATGCGGCGCGAAAACTTCAGCAGGAAGTAACGCAGTGCTCCCACAGCGATCTTACGCGCATAGTCCTGCTGCTCAGCAGGGTCTTGGGTCATTCCGCGCGAACGCACTTCTTCCCAGGCGCGGGCGATGAGGGTGTCGATCAGGTCCTCGGCCTTGACGCCCTGACCCTTGCGGCCTGAGACTTCCACGTAAGGCCGCTGGCGATCGTTATCGCTGAGCGCAATCCCCATCTCCTCAGCGCAACCCGGTGAGAGCCCCACGACTTCGTAGGCGAAATGATGGAGGTTCGAGGCGCGCTCGTGGTAACCCAGCGTGTGGAGGGCGGCCTTCACGATGTTCTGGAGATAAGATTGGCGCGTATCAATGACGGCGTAGGCGGCGCTGGCATGGCCAAACGGCGGCGCATCGGCCTGGCCGTTCACGGCCGTCCGCCACACCGAATGGCCGTCCGGGTAGTGGTGGAAGGCGATGTAGCCAAAATCCTTTCCCAGCAGGGCAAACTTCCAGAGGTGATAGGCGATGTCTTTGCCGACGTACGTCACGGTGCCATCGGAGCGAACGATGATTTTGATGTCATCAGCATCCGTCGGTTCGCTTTCTCCTTCGCCGGGGGTCTCAGCCAAGTCCATGACCCAGCACCCGGCATTTTTCCCAGTTTCCTCCAAGCGGACTGCCCCCTTTTTCTTGAGCAGCTCGAACGCGGATCTCCAGAAGTCGAGCTTGAGGATTTCGCTTTCCTGGACCAGCAGGTCGTATTGGATATTGATCCGCAACATCGTTTTCAGGTGGGCGCGAACAATCGCGGTGGAAATCATCTCAGCCAGGGCGGCGGGTTCGCCGTGGCCATCTTCAATATCTTTGAGAACTTGGGAGCGCAGTTTCAGCGCTTCCTTGTTTGCCTCGTACCACTGAAAGACACGCGCGTAGAGGTCCCAACAGTAATAATCGAAGCGGGCCGAGGTATCGTGCATCAACGCTTCAACTTCTTTCAGCGCTTTCCTCTCCAGGTCGAGAAATCCCACGACCACGTCCGTAACCTGGACGCCGGTATTGTCGATGTAGTTCTGAACTTCCACGGTCTCGCCACGGAAGCGCAGCAGGCGAACGAACGTGTCGCCCAGGACGGCGTTGCGAAGGTGGCCGATGTGCGCTGCCTTGTTCGGATTGATGCTGGTGTGTTCAACCAGAATCTTCCCGCGCGGCATTGTGAGTGGTGCTGGCGAGGAGCAACGCCGATCAAAAAGGCGTGCCGCAGTCTGCGCGCGATGGAGGTGGAAATTCAGGTAGCCGGCGCCGGCGACGGTGATGCGCTCCACACCCTCCAGCGCGGAGAGTTGCGGAACAAGCTGTTCGGCGATTCTGCGCGGCGGCTGGTGCAACTGCTTTGCCAGTTCGAAGCAGGCTGCGAGCGAGATGTCGCCCATCTCCAGATTCGGGGGAGAGTCGAGGGCAGGCGGCTGAACCTCCAACTGGAAGAGCTGGCGCACCGCCTCCACGAACGTTGCTTGAATCTTTTCTTGCATCTCCGGCAACAAGAATCTTCTCCCTTGCTGACATTTGCTGGATGCGGCGCCGCTTACCAGCTCGAAGGCACGGCTACGGTGCGAAACGCCAGCGCTGCGATAAACGCCAGATTATAGCAGAGCCCTTTCGGTTGGGGAGAATCCCTCGCCCGGCGGCAGCTCTTGAAGTTTCACTCCGAGGCGAGGTGCTTGCAGTCCACGGGCTTTTCAACTAACTTTCTGCAATACCAAGGAGGCCCGTCATGATCCAGTTTCATCGCTTATCGATCCGTGTCCAGGGCCGAAATCGTTCTGAACGACTGCTGGGAGTGTGGCGGTGGGTCGCCGCGCTCGCGGGGTGCGCGTTCCTGGCGACCTTGTTCGCTGCGTCGCCGGCCATGCGCGGTGACTTTGAAGGCGAGTCTGACGTCGGAGGACCGCTGCACGCCGGTTCCGCAACGTACGACCCTTCACGCAGCGAGTACCGTATCACGGGTGGCGGCGCCAACATGTGGAACCAGACCGATGCCTTCCATTTCCTGTGGCGGCGGGCTTCCGGGGATTTGACCTTGACGGCGAACGTGCGTTTTCCGCATCCGGGCGGCAACGAACATCGCAAGGCGGGCTGGATGGTGCGGCAAGGACTGGGCCCGAGCGCACCTTACGCTGATCTGGTTGTGCATGGAAGCGGACTCGCCAGCCTGCAGTATCGCCTGACCGAGGGTGGCGTCACGCAGGAGATTCAGTCGAAGATTTCCATGCCGGAAAGCATCCGGCTGGTCCGCCTGGGGAACACGTTTTCGCTGTGGGCGTCGCGCGTGGGCGGGCAGCTCGAGCTGGCCGGTTCGGTCGAAGTCCCTCTCGATGACCCCGTGTATGTGGGCCTGGCCGTGTGTGCTCATGACGCCGAAGCGCTGGAGGAAGCCGTGTTCTCGAACCTGAGCATCGTCGGAGGTAAGCCGGAAGAAGAACGCGACCAGGCCGTGGAAAGCCGCTTGGAAGTCATCGCCGTTGACGGGCGCGACCGGCGCATCGTCTATCACGCTGAGAAGCGTTTCGAGGCGCCAAACTGGTCGCGTGACGGCAAGTTTCTGCTCTTCAACAGCGACGGGCGAATCTACACACTACCACTGGAAGGCGGCGAGCCTCGACTCCTGGATACGGGAGCGGCGATTCACTGCAACAATGATCATGGGTTCTCACCGGACGGCCAATGGCTCGCGATCAGCAATTCGCCCGGTAAGAGTTCACTGGTCTATGTGCTCCCGGCCAGCGGCGGGAAGCCGCGGCAGGTGACGGAGCGCGGACCGTCTTACTGGCATGGCTGGTCTCCGGATGGCAAGACGCTGGCGTTTTGCGGCGAGCGGGACGGCAACTTCGATGTCTACACGATTCCCGTTGAGGGCGGCCAGGAACGGCGGCTGACGGATGCGCCGGGGCTAGACGACGGTCCGGATTATTCCCCGGATGGCCAATACATTTACTTCAACTCGGAGCGCACGGGCTGGATGCAAATCTGGCGCATGAAGCCCGATGGAAGCGCCCAGGAGCAAGTGACCCACGACGATTACGCCAACTGGTTTGCTCACCCTTCACCCGATGGGAAATGGCTGGTGTTCATCTCTTTTGACAAGCACGTGAAAGGACACCCGCCCAACAAGGATGTCATGCTGCGTCTCATGCCCACCGAGGGCGGTGAGCCGCACGTCCTGCTGAAACTTTTCGGAGGGCAGGGGACGATCAACGTTTCCTCCTGGTCGCCGGACAGCAAACATCTGGCCTTCGTGAGTTATCGGCTGCTCAAGCCCTAGTCCCGTGCCTGCCTGGTTAGGTTCTTTTCGGAAGCGTTCACAGTCAACCAAAGCGCCGTGTGGGAAGAGCGGGTTCGGAACTTCTTTAGGCGGTCACGGGACTAGCCGCGCGAGCCGTGTCATCCCGACACCCGACATCGGGCCAGGTTCCCACCCCGTCGCAGTCGGGGCAGGCCCTGCACCATAGGGTACAGGGCAGGCTCCAGCGGGGATCCGCGCGGCCGATCTGGCCGGGGCCACGCTCCCCGTTTGTGCGCGGGGCTCGGTGCAGAGGGTCGCGCAGTGTACGTGGTTAGACGCGAGACGCGCAGCGGGGAGTGGGTCAGTTTCAGTTGTTCCCGTTGTTACCGTACCCCCCTCTTCAGGAAAGCGCGCGACGAGAGATTGAGCTGTCAGTAAAAAGTTGTTTCCGAATAGGCGACGATCTGTCCAGAATCGGTCCAATGCGCGGCGGAGTGATCGCCAATGCCCCGCTCAGGATGGGAGGCTAAGCGGGCCGGTAACACCTAATTCGGTTATGCGGGGCTAGTCGTGGAGGATTATACTTGAGAGGCCACTGTTAACCGTCAACGCGCCGTTGCCCGTGTAATCGATAAAGCCCAGCGTCCGGAACTTGTTCATGAAATGACTGACCCGTGACCGGGTGGTACCGACCATTTGGGCCAGGTGTTCCTGATTGATTCCGGGATGGACAGTTTCGCTTCTGCTTTCCTTGCCAAATGCGCCAGCAATAAGAGAATCCGGGCCAGGCGCTTTTCGCTGGAGCTGGAAAGCTAGTCGACCAGATCCTCTTCAAATCGAATGTTGCGGGAAAGCAGGTGCGTGACGAACAATTCCGAGATTCCGAGCTACTCGTGGAGCATACGCACCATCAGCGGCTTCTCGATCCTGTAAGGAGTGCAATCGCTCACCGCGATAGCCGCTGAGATGCGCAACGGCTGGCCGGCAAGGCATCCCTCACCGAAGAACTCGTTGGCGCCCAGAATAGTGACGATCGCTTCGTTGCCTTGTTAGGATGTCACCGCGAGTTTCACCTTGCCTTGGTGGAGATAGAACAGGGAATCCGCAGGGTCTCCCTGCACGAAGATCGTGCGGTTCGCGCGGTATTCTAGAACGGTTTTCCCGCGCGAGATTCTTGCGAGGAATGCTGCCCAATCGACGGGCTGAGTCTTCTCGTTTGCTGTAGCAAGTGTAGGCTTACCTTTGCCATTGGCCCTGACAACCTTAGGCTGGCTCTTCTGTGGCGTCATAACACCCTCCGTCTGCTTGCTGCAGATATCGCGGTTCGCGGCGTATTCCAGCACAGTATTCCCGGCGGCGATTCCCGCGAGGGCGGCCTCCCAATCGGCAGGCTGGCTTTCCTTTGCCATAACAACCCCCCTCTGCTTGCTAAGGGTGCGCCCGTGGCATCAGAAGGAATCGGATCTTGGCGACGACCCGGTATCACCTCGCGGGTCGGACTCGCTCCAGGGCAGTTTCACGGTGCGAATGGCCTGCTGACTCGTTATCCCTCGAATGCTTCGTCATCAGCCCGTAGAGTGAGGCGTACTTTGGGACAATGTTTGATTTCTCAGAAACTCAGTCTCGGCGGATGACCAGGAGAGTGCGGTCGTCGTGGAAGGGAAGCCCGTTGCGGAAGGCATCACAGGCTTTTTCGATGAGGTCAATGACGCTGTGTGGCGTGGCGCCATGCGCGGGGCGCACGGCCTCCCGGAGCCGCTCCGCACCAAATTCCTCATGCTGCTCGTTCGAGAGCTCCGTCCAGCCGTCTGTATAAGCAACCACCAGATCGCCGGAGCGCAGGTTGCAAACGCCCATTTGGTACTCGCTCGCCGGGTCAAGGCCGAGAAAAAGCCCGCCATCAGCCAGTTCTTCAAGGCCATCGGACCGGACGACGATCGGCGATGGATGTGAGCAGTTGACGTAGAGCAAGCGGCCTTGATCGTCAAACTCCCCGTAGAACAGGGAAATCAGGTTGCGCTGTTTGCCCTGCGCAGCTAGGCTGCGGTTGATCAGTCGCACTTTGTGCACCACTTGGAAGGGTGTGGCGTTGACCACATGAAGCGTGGCATGCAGTGCCGTCACCAGGACTGCCGCCTCGAATCCCTTGCCCTTGGCGTCGGCGACCGCCGCGGCAAAACTGCCCGGCCCCAAGGGGATGATCTGATGATAATCGCCGCCTACTTCCTGCGCCGGAACGGACTGTTGAGCAGCTT
>JBEKAK010000050.1:0-41187 GCA_050018275.1 Terriglobia bacterium
CGCCGGGCCGTGGGACCCTCCGGTCGCCCTCCGGGCTCCCTCCGGGTCCCACGGCCCCAGAAAGGAGACGGAGGTGTAAAGGATGTCCTGGCACCCCGTGTAAAGTATGTCTTGGCAACGAACACTATGAGCGCCGAAACGCTTGAAAACCCAAGACCGGCGGTCATAGACCGCCGCTACAGTGGGATTTTTTCACAGCTTCAGCCCGTCGGGACAGGTTCCGCCCCGCCCTTCCGACCGTCGGGACAAAGGCATCGCGTGGTGAGAAATCCGGCCTGGGACGGCTCTTCGCTACTCTTCCTCTTCCTCAACGGCGGAGGGCTTGTGGGCGGCGACGATCTTATCGGCGATGGGCTGCGGGACGATGTCGTAATGCGACATTTCCATGGCGTACGTGCCGCGGCCCTGCGTCATCGAGGTAAGGTCGGAAGCGTAGGTGAGCATTTCCGCCAGCGGCACCTGCGCCTTCACGGTCGTCGAGCCGCTCTTCGGTTCCATGCCCTGGATGCGGCCCCGGCGGCCATTCAGGTTACCCATAATATCTCCGGAATAGTTTTCCGGGACGGTAATCTCCACATTCATGATGGGCTCGAGCAGGCAGGGCTTGGCCTGCTCCATGCATTTCTTGAAGCCCTTGGAACCCGCCAGCTTGAAGGCAATTTCCGAGGAATCGACGTCGTGGTAGGAGCCGTCGTAGAGGGTGACCCTGAAATCCACCACCGGGTAGCCGGCAAGGTAGCCTTTGGAAGCCGCCTCGACAATGCCCTTCTCGACCGCAGGGATGAAGTTGCGCGGAATGGAGCCGCCAAAGATGTCGTTCACAAACTCGAAACCGGCGCCGCGCACGAGCGGCTCCATCTTGATCCAGCAGTCACCATACTGGCCGTGTCCGCCGGTCTGTTTCTTGTGCTTGCCCTGCGCGTCGGCCTTGGCGCGAATCGTCTCGCGATAAGGAATCTTGGGCGCTTTCAGCGTGACTTCGATGTTGAACCGCCGCTTGAGCTTCGAGACCGCCACTTCCACGTGCTGCTGGCCCGCCCCGGAGAGCAGGAATTCCTTGGTCTGCGGATCGCGTGAAAAGCGCAGCAGCAGGTCTTCTTCCAGCATGCGGTGGATGGCGGTGGAAAGCTTGTCCTCGTCACCGCGTGACTTGGGCTCGATGGCGAAAGAGATGGCGGGCTCGGCGAGCTTCACCTTGGGGTAGACGATTGGCGCAGCCTTGTCGCCCAGGGTGTCGCCGGTCAGCGTATCTTTCAGCTTGGCCACCGCGCCGATATCACCCGCGTGGAGTTCGGCCACGGCGGCTTGCGTCTTTCCCTGCACCACGCCGATGTGGGAAAGGCGCTCGGCAGAGCCGCGGTTGAAGTTGGTCAGGTTGGCTTCGTTCTTGACGACGCCCGACATCACTTTGAAGTAGCTGACGCGGCCGGCAAAGGGATCGGCGACGGTCTTGAACACGTAGGCCGAGGCAGGCTTACCGTCCGCGATCGGACGCTTGACGGGCTGGCCGCCCTCGTGGTCCAGGCCCTCGACTTCGCGGCGCTCCACGGCCGACGGCAGGTAATCCACCAGGAAATTCAGCAAGGTCTCGCTCGCGATGTTCAGCAGCGCGGCCGAGACCACCACCGGGTAGAGCCGCTTTTCCATGATGGCCTGCTTCAAGCCCGGAACCAGGTCTTCCACGGGGATCGTGCCCTTGTCAAAGAACTCCTCCATCAGCTTATCGTTGCCTTCGGCGACCATCTCGACGAGCGCTTCGTGAGCTTTGACGGCGGCGTCCCGGAGGTCGGCGGGAATCTCCGCTTCCTTGGCCTTCCCGGAGCCGTCGGGGTCGTAGAGATAAGCTTTCATGCGCACCAGGTCCACGAGGCCACGGAAACTCTTCTCTTCGCCGACGGGCAGTTGCACCGGGATCACGGTGCGCCCGTAGGCGCCGCGCAGGGCTTCGAGCGTGCGCTCGAAGCTGGAGCGATCGCGGTCCAACTGGTTGACCACCAGCACTCGCGGCAGAGCGTACTTTTCGCAGAAGCCCCAGACTTTCTCCGTCTGCACTTCGATGCCGGCCACGGCGTGCACCAGCAGCAGGGCGGAATCCGCGGCGGTAAGGGCCGCCTCGGTTTCGTGCATGAAGATGTTGTAGCCGGGCGTGTCGACGAAATTGATTTTCGTTCTGCCCCACTCCGCATAAGCCAGCGAGGCGCTGATGGAGAACTTGCGCTGGATTTCCTCCTCGTCATAGTCCGTGACCGAGGTGCCTTCGTCCACCTTGCCCAGACGATTCACCATGCCCGCCGTGAAGAGCAGTGCGGAGACGAGCTGAGTCTTTCCCGTATCACCGTGACCTATCAGTGCCACATTACGGATATTTTCGCCTTCGTAGATTTTCACCAGGAACTCCTTCAAACCTTGGGACTGAACATAGAAGCGTGGGGTTGCGCTCGAAGCAAACGTTCATCGTAGCATAGGATTCAAGGCGGCTTCAACGCAGGCACTCCTGTTGTAGCGCCGCCGTCTCGGCGGCTCGCCATGCCGGTTCTCCCGCAGGGCGGGGCGGGACCGGCGCTGCAGGTTCGGTTGTATCATTCCCGCGAAAAGCTTGCCCTGAGCTTGCCGAAGGGCGGGAATCCGGCGGGCGGGGCGAGCGCTCGCCCCGGCAGAGTCTACGGCGCAGCCCCACGATCAAGACTCGCAAATCTCTTTGCGATGTTTCGGAGCAACCACTAGGCGCCCGGTCCCGCGGGGAACGCGGGCAAATCCGGCGGCCGTGGAGGCAGCTTCTTCGGGTGCTCCTGGATTTCTTTCATCACCAGCTCGATGGCCTTCTCGAGCTGAGGATCGTGGCCTGCCATAACCAGGTCGGGCCGGTTATCGACCTCGATGTCGGGGGCGACCCCGCGATTCTCGATCAGCCACTCGCTGTTCAAACCGTAAAGAGAAAACTCCGGCCGCGTGATGTAGCCGCCATCCATCAAGGGTATATACCCGCGAATGCCGCGCACGCCTCCCCAGGTGCGCATCCCGACCAGCGGTCCCAGCTTATACTTCTTGAAGTAGTAGCTGAAGAAATCTCCGTCCGAGGCGGCGTATTCGTTGGTGACGCAAACCAGGTAACCGTGGAAGACGACGTCGGGGACGGTGCCACTTTCGAAGTTGCGCGCGGAATCCATTCCCGCCAGTATCCTGCGCAACCGCTCAAAAATAAGCTGATCGACGAAGCCGCCGCCGTTGTATCGAACGTCGATGATCAGGCCTTCCTTTCTGACTTGCGGGAAGAACTGCTTCACAAACTCATTCAGCCCTTCCCCGCCCATGTTGGGGATGTAGATGTATCCCACGCGGCCGCCGGTGGCTTCTTCCACTTTATGGCGGTTGGTATTAATCATGTCGAGCTCGCGAAGGGGATACTCGCTGCCCACCGGCTTCACCACTTCGTTGCGCGCTTCTTCCTCCGCGGGCTTAGAGTTCACCGTCAGCGTGACGTTCTCACCCACCGTATGCACGAATAGCTCGTAAGGGTTCTGAGGGACGTGCAGCGGCTTTCCATTCACCGCCAGCAGGTAATCGCCGGGTTTTACATCCACTCCGGGCTCAGTCAGCGGGGAGCGCAGTGCCGCACTCCAATTCTCGCCGGCGTAGATCTTCTTGAAGCGATAGAAACCATGCTCAGCATCGGTCTCAAAATCCGCGCCCAGCAAGCCCACGTCGACGGGGTGCAGGTCCGGTGAGTCGCCGCCCCCCACGTAAGTGTGAGAGTTGGAGAGTTCCCCGATCATTTCTCCCAGCAGGCAGGTCAGGTCATATCGGTCTGCCACATGCGGCAACAGCGGCGCATATCGTTCTCGTTCCTTTTCCCAGTCCACACCATTCATCGCTGGCTCAAAGAAGTAGTCGCGTTCCTGCCGCCACACTTCCTTGAAAATCTGGTCCCACTCCGCGCGGGGATCTACCTCAGCGCGCATCGAGGCGAGATTCAACGCGCCTTCCCCAGCCTTGTAGGGTTCCTTGCCAGGTGGCTTGGCGTCGATGATGCCGTAGGTCTGCGCTCCTGGCGCGCCCTCTTCCTCGTCCCCACCTGCGGGCCCCCGGGGCGCGGCGTAGAGGATTTTCTTTCCGTCAAAGGAAAGCGCAAAGTTCGTGGCAGGTGAAATCAGGACGGCGTCTTTCCGTTCTTTCAGGTCGTAGGCATGCAGAGCCGGTGACTCGCCCCGTAGCGGCCCCGAAAGACCGGCGACCGGCGTCGTGAGGTAATACACAAAGCCCTCCGCAGCATCGAGCGCCTGCATGTTCTCCGGGGGAGTCGGCAGCGCCACGGCGCGGTCCGCGATGCCGGCAAGGTCGACGTGGAAGTCTTTGGGAACCACCCTGCCCTCCGGCGTCTCCGCAGTTTTCTTCTCCTCTTGCTTTTCTGGGGACGCGCTCTCCGGTTTCTTCGCTCCCGCTTCGTCACTCTGCGGAGCGAAAGGTGAAGGCAGGCCCGCGCGCAGCGTCACCAGATAGACGCGCGTGGCTTTGGGGTTCGCGAACTCAAAGTCGTAGACCCCCAGCACCTCGTTGAAGTCGCGGTTCGAGAGGAAGTAAAGGTACTTGCCCGCGGGATCGAAAACCGGCTTCCAACTGTCCGTGAAATTGGTTGTGACCGGCGTGCTTTTCTTGCTCGCCAGGGAGTAAAGATAAATCACGCGATTCTGATTCTCGGCGGTCTTGGCATAAGCGACCCAATTGCTTTCCGGCGCCCAGGAGTAGTCGGTCAGATCCGCATACCTACCCTTGTCGATTTGCACGGGACTCTTCTGCTCGATGTCCACGGAGAAGAGTCGCGTGTCCTTGTCGGCGTAAAGCAGCTTCTTGCTGTCGGGCGACCAGACCGGCGGCAGCCGGAACATCTTGCCGTCGCTGGTGATGCGGACTTCCTTCCCCATGCCGTCTTGAGGAATGATGTACAGTTCGTCTTCGCCCGTCCGGTCGGAGAAGTAAGCGATCCATTTTCCATCCGGCGACCACGCGGCATATTTCTCGCGAATGCCGGGGGTGCGGGTCAGGTTGCGGATGCTGCCTTCCTTGGCGGGGACCGTGAAGATGTCTCCGCGCGCCGTGAACACCGCGCGCTTGCCCTCGGGGGAGATATCGAAGTCGGTAATCAGCTTGCTGACTTCCGCCCAATGGGTCCGCGCGAGCGGGCGGTCGCCCGGCAAAGTCACCGTGACCTTGCGTGCCTTTTCGGTTTTCAGGTCGAAGAGATAGAGGAATCCGCCGTTCTCGAAAACGATCGAGTCGGGCCCCAGGCTCGGCCAGTTCACGTCGTACTCTATGAAGTTGGTGAGTTGGCGAGTCTCTTTGGTCCGCAGGCTGTAACTGTATAGGTTCATGCGGTGCTCCGGACCGCGGTCAGACCCGAAATCGATCGTCTCCCCGTGCCACATCGGGTAAGTGTCCGTACCGGGGTAATCCGTGATGCGCTCATACGAGTTGTTCTTGAAGTCGTAGATGGCAATGTCCTGCGCCATGCCGCCCATGTAGCGCTTCCAGGTGCGGAAGTTGCGGAAGATGCGGTTGTAGGCGATCTTCGTGCCGTCCGGAGAAAAGGACGTGAGGCCGCCCTTGTCAATCGGCAGCCGCTCCGGGAGACCTCCGTCGATGCTCACGCTGAAAAGCCTTCCGAACCAGGTGTTGAAAGTATCGCGCCGGGAAAGGAACAGGATGCGGCGGCTGTCCGGGAACCAGGTGATGACCATGTTGTTCGGGCCCATGCGTTCGGGCACGGGCTCCACGTCAGGCAAGAAGGTCAACTGCTTGGGCTCGCCGCCTTCCGATGGAATCACGTAGACGTTGAAGTTGCCGTCGTACTGGCCCGTGAATGCGATCCACTTGCCGTCGGGCGAGAATTTTGGGAACAATTCCAGGCCGGGGTGAGAGGTGATCCGTCGCGCCGCCCCGCCGGCAGTGGGGACCAGCCACAGGTCTCCGGCATAACTGAAAACAATCTTGTCCTTGTACACGTCCGGGAAACGCATCAGACGGCCTTCGGTCTCTTCTCCAAAACAAACAGAAACGGAACAGAGCAGGCCGAGCGCAAGCAACTTCAAAAGTCGAGGCATCTTCATCCCCCCAGAGTCGCGATTCGCGATGAGTCCCTCAATACCACAGCAGCGCGTGCCATTTTACACCGCTTCCCAGCAGTTTCGGAATCACGTGGCAGGGGCGGTAAGGAGGGCCAAGAACGAGGCTTGTTGGAGCGTCACCGTCCTGTGCGTGCATTGCCCTTCCTATTCTTGCATTCCCGAAGAAGCCCTCGCCTCTGCCTTCTCTGCATGGAGTATTACATGCATACGAAGATTACACCCCAAGGCCCCCAAGCCGCATTTCCGAAACGGCTGCCTACCACCGTAAACCGCTGCGCGCTCTTGCGAATTCGCATATAATCACCCCCCGCGGCCGACCCCTCGGCTGGCGGGAGCATCGCAGGAAGACTTCCCAGGAGTGAACAGCGGTCGTGAAAATCGTCGTTTGCATCAAGCAAGTTCCTGCGCGTGATTCGGTGCTGCGCCTCAACGCCGCCGCCACATGGGTGCAGGAAGGCGATCTCGGTTTCGAAGTCAACGAGCCGGATATCTACGCGCTCGAGGAAGGCCTGCGCCTGAAGGAAAAGCACGGCGGCGAAGTGGTGCTCGCCACGCTCGGACCGGCCCGCGCCCAACAGGCCATCAAGGAAGGTCTGGCCAAAGGCGCCGACCGGGCGCTGCATCTTGACGATCCGGCCTTCGCCGCACTTGATGCTTTCGGCATCGCGCGCGCGCTCGCGAAGGCCATCGAGAAAGAAAAGCCCGACATCGTCCTGACCGGGCTGCAGTCCGACGATCTCGGGTCTGCCCAGACCGGCGTGGTGCTGGCGGAATTTCTTGGCCTGCCCCACTCGACGATCATCATGGAGATCCAGGTCGAGGGCGGCGCCGTGCGTGTGAAGCGCGAGCTCGAAGGCGGCTGGTTCCAGTGGATCGGCCTGCCGCTACCCGCCGTGCTCACCATTCAACTGGGCATCAACAAACCGCGCTATGCCACGCTGAAAGGCATCATGGCGGCGAAGTCGAAGCCCGTTCAGAAGCTCACGGCGGCCGATCTCGCCCTGAGCGCGCAGGATCTGGCGCCGCGCCAGCGTATCGCGAAGGTCTATGTCCCGGTGAAGGCTGCCCAAACGGAGTTCCTGCAAGGTAGCCCCAAGGAAATCGCCACCCGTCTCGTCGACAAACTCAAGAACGACGCGCGGGTAATCTAGCGGCACAAGGAGGCTCACCATGTTTGTGCACATCTGGAGAATGCGCGCCCGCAAGAAGCGCGTCGAAGATTACGAGAAATTCGGCCGGCAGGTGACTCTGCCCTCGCTCAAGAAAATCGATGGCTGCCTCGGAGCCCACTTCATACGGATCTTCGAGGCGCGCAAGCCGGAGTACCTCTGGCTGGTGTTCTGGAAGGATCATAAGGCGCTGGAACAGGCCCGCACGAACCCGCTCTGGCGCGAGCAGATCAAGAAATTCGAAGCTGGCAAGTTCTACAAGTCAATTCCTCTCGAGCTCGTCTGCGAGTGTCTCGATTCCTTCGGCGCGCCCGCGGGAAAACCCAAGCGGGCTGGCGAGGTGCAGACGTCGGAAAAAGCGGAAGAGGCCGAGAAGCCCCAGGCGGAGGAACCCCACGAGGCAAGATCTTCCTCCAGGGCGACCCCGGGCCCGACCCCTGAAGGCGAGTAGGCTAACGTCTTATTTACCTTTATTGGAAGCGCCGGCGCATGAGCCGGTACGGTTCACCCCATGGCTGATCACATTCTGGTTTTCGTAGAACACCAGGGCGGGAAGCTGACCCGCCCCACTTGGGAGGCGCTGGCGGCCGGCCAGCGCCTGGCAAAGGATCTGGGAACGACGGTCACCGCCGTCATTCTGGGCAACAGCCTCGGGTCGCTGGCGTCGGAGCTCGCTGCCGTCGCAGTCCAGGAAGTCCTTACCGTCGATTCCCCACTGCTGGCGGAGTACACTGCGGACGGCTACTCGCTCGCTTTGCGTGCCGTCATCGAGCAGCAGAAACCACGCTTCGTCGTCTTCAGCCACACTTATCAGGTCCGCGACTTTGCGCCCAAGCTCGCGGCGTCGCTCGATCGCGGCCTGGTAAGCGACTGCCTGGGCTTTCGAAACGAAGGCGGGAAGCTCCTCTTCGTCCGGCAGGTTTTCCAGGGGAAATATTCCGCGGACGTCGAATTCGCGGGCGCTGCGCCTTACTTCGTCGCGTTTCAGGCCGCGGCGTTTCGCGAAGATTCCGTCCAGCGCGGCGCCAGCGCGGCCAGAATCACGCCCGTGGCGGTGGAGCTCGCCGCTGACTCGATTCGCGCCAAGCCCGGCGAGCGCTTCCGCGAAGCGAAGCAAGCGGTGGACCTGACCCAGGCGGAAATCATCGTCGCCGTGGGTCGCGGCATCAAGGCTCCTGAAAACCTCGAGCTCGCCAAGAAGCTCGCTGAAGCCCTGGGCGGTGAGATCGGCGCCTCGCGGCCCATCTGCGACAGCGGCTGGCTGCCCATGGACCGCCAGATCGGCAGCTCCGGGCAAACCGTGGCGCCCAAGCTCTACGTGGCGCTAGGTGTCTCCGGCGCGATCCAACACATGGTGGGCATGAAAGGGTCGCATACGGTCGTGGCAATCAATAAAGACAAGGAAGCGCCCATTTTCGAAGTCGCCACTTACGGAATCGTGGGCGACCTCTTCGAAGTCGTTCCGCCGCTTGTCGAGGAAATCAAGAAGGTGAAGTCATAAGACGGGTGAATCGCGGCGGGCGGGGCGCAGCCAGATACTTAACTGGTTCTTGGTCCCCTGCGGTTTCTCACCATGACAGCCCCGGCCAGTTCTTCGACAGGCTGAACAGGACTTCGCGCTCACCGCCTACTTCTTGGGAACCCAGGAAAATTCTCCCCAGGTCGTCTGCAGCACTCGGCATTTGTTGACGTCGAAATTTCTCAAGGTCTCCGAGTGGCCGGTGATCTTTTCCGGCGAAATCGAGTCCACCTCAAATCGCACGGTGAGATGGCAGACCTTCGCATCTTTCCCGGCGGGCGCTCCGGGAACAGCGAAGAGCATGTTGATGCTCGACGAACCCACCCAGTTCGGCCCCGCCCGGCGGCACTCCGTGCGGATATAAACCCCCTGCTTGGCGGCAGCGGGAGGAACGTTCACCCATTCGGCGCGAAACATGTCATTAGTTACGTCCACGCGGAAGTCGTGCTGGGAAGCGTCCGAGTGCCAGATCTTGGCAAGCTGGCCGGTCACGCTCTTGGTCGTTGTGGTCCCGGACTGCGCCGCCGCGGGTGGTTTTTGTGCGTTCGTAGCAAACTGCGGCATTGCCAGAAGGGCCACCACAATCATCAAAGCAAGTTTCCGCTGCATGCCTGTGGGTTTCAATGCGTCCTCCTCCCTGCTCGTTGCGACTAATCGATTCCCGCTGCCGCCTCCCTACCGGAATTCCACTCGCTCAACAGCGGCGCCTCATTCTACCCGGCCCAGACAAGCTAGGCCACCAAAAACCCTTACGTGCCGGGCTTCCTTGACTTTTCCTGTCGGCAGGGCGACACTGCCCGCGGGGGTAGAGTGCTATGCGCGAAGTGGTCATCCTTTCGGCCTGCCGCACGGCCATCGGGAAATTTCAGGGTTCTCTCGCGCCGTTTTCAGCCGTTGATTTGGGAGCCTTCGCAGTCTGGGATGCGGTGCGGCGGGGGGGCATCGACCCGGCCCAGGTCGACGAAATCATCATGGGCAACGTGGTGTCGGCGGGACTCGGGCAGAATCCCGCACGCCAGGCGGGACTGAAAGGCGGCCTCCATCCTCATGTCGCTGCCATGACCATCAACAAGGTGTGCGGCTCGGGCCTGAAAGCCGTAGCTCTGGCCACGCAAGCCATCCAGACCGGCAATGCCGAAATCGTCGTGGCGGGCGGCATGGAATCGATGACCAACAGCCCTTACCTCCTGCCGCAGCTCCGCGCGGGATTGCGTCTAGGGCACGGCAAAGTGCTCGACTCCATGATCACCGACGGCTTGTGGGACGCCTACGAGGATTTCCACATGGGGATGACGGGGGAACTGGTGGCCGAGAAATATCACATCACGCGCCAGCGGCAGGATGAGTATGCGGTCGAAAGCCACCGCCGCGCCATCGAGGCCATCAAGAATGGCAGATTCCAAGACCAGATTGTGCCCGTCGCGATTCCGCAGAAGAAAGGCGAGCCGATTCAGTTTGCGACCGATGAATCGCCGCGCGCGGATACGTCGCTGGAAGCGCTCGCGAAGCTCCGGCCCGCCTTCAAGCCGGACGGCACCGTCACCGCTGGGAACGCTCCGGGCACGAACGACGGCGCAGCGGCGCTGGTCGTCACCTCGCTTGAAAAGGCTCGCGAGCTGGGCAAGACGCCCCTGGCGCGCGTCGCAGGGCAGGCGGTGAGCGGCGTCGAACCCAAGTGGGTGATGATGGCGCCCGTGGACGCCGTTCAAATGCTGCTCAAAAAGCTTGACTGGAAAACCGAGGACACAGACCTTTACGAACTGAACGAGGCTTTCTCCGTCCAGGCCATCGCCGTGATGGAGCAGTTGGGGCTCGACCCGGCCAAGACCAACGTGAATGGCGGCGCCGTCGCGCTTGGGCACCCTATCGGAGCCTCCGGCGCGCGAATCCTCGTGACGCTTCTTTATGAAATGGCGCGGCGGGATGTGCATCGCGGCGTCGCGGCGTTGTGCCTGGGCGGGGGAAATGCCGTCGCGTTAGCGGTCGACAGATAACAGCATCGGGTCATCGGGCCACCGAAAGCGCGGAGCAAGACTCGCGTTCGGATTGTCCCACCGATGATCCGATGGTCCGATGAACCGATGAGTCGATTCAGGAATGGCTAGTCAGGAAGTGCTTCCATGAATCAATCACCAAATCAACCATTCAGTACAATCGGCATTGTCGGCGCGGGCACGATGGGGCACGGAATTGCCCATGTGATGCTTCGCGCCGGGCATCGCGTGCTCTTGCTGGATATTTCTCAGGACTTCGTCGAGGCGAGCGCGAAGAAGATTGCGAAGGGGCTGGGGCGCGACGTAGAAAAGGCTCGCATGACGGCGGACGAGCGCGAGCAAGCGCTGGCGCGGCTGAAGCCCACGACCGTAGTCGCAGAGCTCGCCGAAGCCGACTTCATCATCGAGGCGGTGACGGAGAAGTTCGACGCGAAGGCCGGCGTCTACCGCTCGCTCGAGCCACACTGCCGCCCAGAGGCGATCTTCGCGAGTAACACATCTTCCATTTCCATCACGCGCCTCGCGGCCGCAACGCAGCGGCCCACCAGGTTCGTCGGGCTACATTTCTTCAACCCCGTGCCCGTGATGAAGCTGGTGGAAGTTGTACCGGGCCTCCAAACGTCGCCCGAAACTGCCGATAAAGCAGTAGGGCTTGCCGCATCGGCGGGCAAGACTCCGGTGCGGGTGAACGACTTCCCGGGGTTCGTGTCGAACCGCGTGCTAATGCCGATGATCAACGAGGCCGTGTTTTGCCTGATGGAGGGAGTAGCAGACGCCCAAGGGATCGACAGCGTGATGAAGCTGGGCATGAACCATCCCATGGGGCCGCTGGAACTCGCCGACCTGATCGGTCTGGACGTCTGCCTCGATATCCTGAAGGTGCTTTACGAAAGCTTCCGCGACCCCAAATATCGCCCCTGCCCGTTGCTCGAGAAGATGGTCGCCGCCGGCTGGCTGGGCCGCAAGACAGGGAGGGGGTTTTACGAGTATGCTAAGTGACAGGACAAAGGGCCGGAGAGGGTCACGCGGGACTGGGAAGTTGAGAAAATGCCCACAGTCCTTCGAGAGGGACCTTATCGGTTTTTCTTTTACTCTGCGGTTGCTGCCGAGCCGCCTCACAATCATGTGGAACGTGACGTGAGCAAGGCAAAGCTCTGGCTTGATCCGACACGGCTGGAGAATGATCGGGGATTCGGCAGAATTTAGCTTAACCGCATCCGGAGACTTGTCGAAGAGAACGTGAGTAACCTGTTGAGGACTTGGAATGGGTTCTTTGAGTCTCAAGCTGCAGCCGGTGAAGGCACTCCGACTGGCGGTAACTGGGGACGCTTTGACCCTCGACCTCTCTGACGGACGCACCGTTTCGGCGCCGCTCGCGTTGTACCCTCGGCTGCTCCATGGAAACGCCAAGGAGCGAGACAACTGGCGGCTGATTGGTGATGGTGAAGGCGTCCACTGGCCTGACCTCGACGAAGACCTGAGCGTCGAGAGCGTCATCTTAGGCCGGGCGTCCGGGGAAAGTCAGACGTCGCTGAAGCGCTGGCTGGAAAGCCGCAAGGCAAGCGCCCGGCGTGTGCGGGCTCCAAAGTTGAAATCCGCACGCAAAGCTTCGCATGCTCAACGCGTCACAACGCGCCGCCCCTGAGAACGAAACTGCTTCGCAGAGGTCGTCCGTCGCCTACGAGGGATCTTCTCTGCCGGTTGGCTAGGCCGCAAGACAGGAAGATGTTTTTGTGTGTATCTGGAGGGAAGAGCGTCTCCGTGAGTTAAGAATTTCCTCATGTATCGTGACGGGCGCGTCGATAAATAGATAGAGCAGACAACGTGAGCTAGCTCGAACTTGCAGACTATCGACGTCCAAACAAGGGAGGTCTTAAATGCCCGAAGAGCGAACGGAAAAGATCAAGGCCATTGACTTGGCGTTGACGCAGATTGAAAAGCAATTTGGCAGAGGCTCGATCATGCGCTTGGGCACGAAGGACGCGCTCGTCCCCGTGGAGATCATCCCTACGGGCGCACTTTCCTTTGACGCGGCATTGGGTGTGGGCGGAATGCCGCGAGGACGGGTGGTTGAGATTTTCGGGCCCGAGTCGAGCGGCAAGACCACGATCGCACTGCACGTGGTGGCGGAGGCCCAGAAGCGCGGCGGGATGGCGGCCTTCATCGACGCCGAGCACGCCATGGACGCCGCCTACGCCAAGAAGCTGGGCGTCGATGTGGACAACCTGCTCGTCTCGCAGCCCGACTACGGCGAGCAAGCGCTGGAAATCGCCGAAGCGCTGGTGCGCTCGAACGCCATTGACGTGCTGGTGGTGGATTCCGTCGCGGCGCTCGTTCCCAAGGCCGAGCTCGATGGCGACATGGGCGATTCGCTTCCCGGCCTGCAGGCCCGGCTGATGTCGCAAGCGCTGCGCAAGCTTGCCGGCGTTGTTGCCAAGTCAAAAACCTGCTTTATCTTCATCAACCAGATTCGCGAGAAAATCGGCGTGATGTTCGGCAACCCCGAAACGACCACGGGCGGTCGCGCGCTCAAGTTCTATGCCACAGTCCGCGTGGACATCCGGCGCATCGCCTCCATCAAGGATGGCGACCGAGTCGTGGGGAACCGGACGAAAGTAAAAATCGTGAAAAACAAGATTGCCGCTCCATTTCGGGAGGCGGAGTTTGATATCCTGTATGGTGAGGGGATCTCGAAAGAGGGCGACCTGATCGATCTCGCCGCCGAGCGCAACATTCTGGAGAAGAGCGGCGCGTGGTTCTCCTATGGGGGCGAGCGCATCGGCCAGGGGCGCGAAAACGCCCGGCAGTTCTTGCGCGACAACCCCGATGTCTGCAAGAAACTGGAGGGGGAAGTTCGCAAGGCTTTGAATCTGCCCGTGCGCGCGGAATTGGCTGCGGCGGCGTCCGCGGAGGGCGCTGCCCCGGCGCGGGGCAAGAAGTAAAGGGGCGGGGGGACGGCACGCTGAGTCCGCTGCCCCCAGCCCAGGTGGTTTTGTGTCAAGACCTTCCTTCGTTTGCCAGCGCCAGGGGAGACGAAGTGAGGCCAGCGTCAACCACAAACAAGGAGGTCGGCAGGGAATCTTGTTGAAGCGACTTGCCATCCTGGCCTTGGCAACTGTCTGGTTGTTGGGGACCGATCTTGCCGCCGCACCCGGCGTCGGCCCGAAGAGCGGTGACGACCCTTCCACCACCTCCCCAAAGTCTTCCACCAAATCCCCAGTCCGCAAGACGACCACCGCCCGCCGCACGCGCCGCTCGCGACGCGCGCGCAGCCCCTGGCGGATCAGCTCCTTCGGCGATCCCACCGCGGACGACAACCCCGCGGGCGATGATCCCTCCGTCCGGCAGGCGGCCGTCGAGGCCCTGGGGAACTGGAACGGCAGCATCGTGGTGGTCGATCCCAACAGTGGCCGCATTCTAAGCATGGTGAATCAGAAGCTGGCGCTGGCGAGCGGCTTCACGCCCTGCTCGACGTTCAAGCCGGTGGTCGCTCTGGCCGCGCTGAAGGAAGGTATCATCACGCCCACCACCAAACTCTATGTGGGTGGGCGTACCCGGCAGGACCTTACCGACGCCCTGGCGCGCTCGAACAACGTTTTCTTCCACAAGCTGGGAGAGATGCTGGGCTTCCGCCGTCTCAGTGAGTACGCGCACGAGTTCGGCCTGGGACAGAAGGCGGGCCTGAATATTCCGGGTGAGTCGGCCGGCCGCTATCCTTCCGCCCCACCCAAGGAAGGCGGCGTCGGCTACCTGGCTTACTACGGCCAGGACATCGAAGTGACGCCTCTGCAGATGGCCGCCATCATTTCCACCATCGCCAACGGCGGCACGCTTTACGCGTTGCAGTATCCGCGCACGCTGGAGGAACCGGCGGCGTTCCACCCCGTCGTGCGCCGGCGACTCGACGCCCTGGCCGAGTACATCCCGCAAATCCGCGACGGTTTGGCTGCGGCCGTCCTGTACGGGACGGCTCGCTCGGCCTACGATCCGGACCTTTCCATCTTCGGTAAAACCGGGACGTGCAGCGAGAACGGCGCGCGCCTGGGCTGGTTCGTTTCCTACGCGGGCGGGCTCCAACCTCAATACGTGGTCGTGGTCTTGCTGCGCGGCGGCCCTCTGGTGTATGGCCCGCACGCCGCGGAAATTGCCGGGCGCCTCTATCGCGAGCTGATCCCCAAGGAACAGCCCACACAGGCCAGTGCCGTTCCAACTTTTTAGGACTAATCCGCGTAAGCCCGATGACGGGCCAATGCGGTGCAAGACAGAAGCGTAATGCATAGCCTCATTAAGTTGGAACGGCACCAGCAGCGATTTCTCCTCCACGCTGCCTTCCAAACAGCAGGGAATCGACCTGTTGTGCGGCGACGGGCCGGCCCGCGGGAAGCCGAGTACACGTCCGCTCCGTGGATTGCCAACGACGCGGCGTCTATGGCGATCCATATGCTTCCCAACACGGTGCCTAGCCGCATCAGGCTCCACCCGTCCTCCACTATGAACAGGGGCGGACCCAAGGGTGGGGACTTGCCGGGGCCAAGAGGGTCAATTGTTTCCAGGCATCCGGGTGAGGCGAGGAATCCAACGCGGGACTGCCTTGCAGTACTCCTCGTACTCCCGCCCGAATCTCTTCCGCAGGCCGGGTTCTTCCGCGGCTACGACGAAGATATGGACTAGTAGGAATGCTGCCAAACCGAGCAGTGTAATCGAGGCGGAGGCGAGGTAAAGACCGAATCCGAGCAGCAGCCAGATGCCGCCGACGTACATGGGATTTCGGACAAGTCTAAAGGGGCCGCGCGGAACAAATTTCTTTGGGGGATCGAACGGCGCCGGCGTGCCGCGGCCCTCGATGATGAACAGTCCGGCCGTGGCGAGTCCGAGGACGGCGCCCGCCAGGATCAGTACGACGCCCGGGGCAATCAACCAGGCGGGAAACCGGACCGGAATGTACTTGTCCAGCGCGCGAAGCTTCCACGCGGCCCAGCCCCACAACCCCAGGAACCCCGTCATATAAACAATCGCCCGCAGCGCTGCCCAAAGTCGACTCATCAGTCCGCTCCCTTGGCTGCTCGCTCCCCGAGGAAGGGCCTCGAACACTGGAAGGTGATTATCGAGATTTCCGTCTGGACCTTCCCTTGGATATAAGTGTACAGCCGTTTGTCCCTTCGAGTGCCTTCCCCGTGCCGTATGCCCGTAGCACCTATTTCACGGCGCCCGTTGCGTTGTGCTCCGGATCGGGCTCCTCACAAAGGGGATTGGGTCACGCCTGATTTGCGTCCGGATCTTAAGACCCGATGTAGCGGGCGTAGATGCCGCGCGCCACGGCGGGGTCCTGCGTTCCCTTCACGATCGCGCGGCCATCCGGGAAGACCGTTAACTCGAACGGGTCAAGAAAGCATTGGAGCAGGAACTCGTTGGCACGCACGGGTCCGAACCGCTCGAGGCGCGTCTTCAGCGCCGGGAGGTCCAGCGCCCGCGACTCCGTTTGATGAATCTGGACGGAATTCCGGCCGCACAGGCTGATGTGTGTTGGCCCGCCCTGCTCCAGGTAGGCGAATTTGTGCGCTACGCAAACCCGGCATTGGGAATCCCGCGCGAGCTTCACTTGCTGAAACCGATTGCTCCAGAGGTCGTAAGCAAGCAGCGAACCGTGTAATTCGGCTTCGCGGCCGAGCAGAATCTTCAGCGCTTCCGTGACCTGAATGGCCGCCGCCCAGGAGACGGCGGGACCGATGACGCCCACCGTTTCACAGGTTTCATGCATCCCCTGCGGCGCCTTGGGAAACACACAGGCGAGGCACGCGGTGCGGCCAGGAAGGATCGTCAGGGTCGTGGCGTAACTAGCGACGACGGCGCCATAAATCCACGAGATTCCCATTTTCACCGCAGCGTCATTTAGGAGGTAACGCGTTTCGAAGTTGTCCGTAGCGTCGAGAACGACCTGGCAGCCCTCGAGGAATTCTTCGATATTCCGGCTGTCCGCGTCGGCAACAATTCCTTCGACGCACACCTCCGAGTTGATCTGGCGGAGCTTCCGCTCCGCCGCCACGGCCTTGGGCAAACACTGGTGCGCGTCGGCCTCGTCAAAAAGCATCTGACGCTGCAGGTTCGACTCCTCGACGAAATCGCGATCCACAATCCGCAGCGTTCCCACGCCCGCGCGCACCAAGGCATTGGCCTGCGCTGTGCCCAGAGCGCCACAGCCGAGGACCACGACTTTGGATTGCAGCAGTCTTTCCTGCCCTTCCCTGCCGATGGGTGAAAAGAGAATCTGCCGCGAATACTTCTCAGATTTCACCGGTTGCCTGTCCATCTCTGAAATCCGGACTCAGCTTGCTCGCGCGTGGGAGCCTTGCTTCCGCAGCCCCCTTTGCAATTATACCCTTCCCACCGGATGGTTGTGCGGAGCGGAACGACGCACATCGGTGTGAGGGGGTCGCGGGTCCCTCTCCCAGATGCGACAGCCAGAATTCCCGGGCAAGATTATGGACTGGACGTGCCCCTTGCGCGGAGCGATGATAGGGATCAGCCGAAGGTCTCCGGCGAGCGAGTCGGTCCACGCAAGCCGGCAAATGGTTAGATGTTTCCCGCAGGTCCGAGCATGGTAATCGCCATGCGGTTCGAAGTCCGCGCTCGCGACATGATCGAAACCCAGCTTCGCAGGCGAGGCATCCGCGACGAGCGGGTGCTGGAGGCCATGCTGCGAGTTCCCCGCCACGAATTCGTTCCGACGGAGCTGGTCGCTGCCGCCTACGACGACCGCCCCTTGGCCATCGGTGAAGCGGAGACGATTTCGCAACCTTATATCGTCGCGGCCATGACGGAAGCAGCGCGCGTTAGCCCCGGCGACAAGGCGCTGGAAGTCGGCACCGGCAGCGGGTACCAGGCCGCCATCCTCGCTTACCTGGGAGCAAGGGTTTACACCATTGAAAGGAATCCCCGGCTCGCCGCGGATGCGCGCGAACGCCTGAAGCGCTTGGGTTACCTGAGCGGCGAGGTGTTCTCGGGCGACGGCAGTGAAGGTCTTCCTGCGAACGCGCCCTATAACGTCATCCTGGTGACCGCAGCGGCGCCGGACGTATCACCCGTTCTGCTCGGCCAACTCGCCGACGGGGGCCGTCTGGTGGTTCCGGTAGGAGACTTGTACCATCAGGATCTCCTTTTACTTTTCAAACACGGCGGCGAGACCGCGACGCGCATTCTCGACCCATGCCAGTTCGTTCCCTTGATTGGGAAAGGCGGTTGGCCGGAGAGATCGACAGGGTTCGGCTAGGGCGACCATCTTCGCGGCGTTCGCCTGCGAGGAACGACCCACTTCAGGCTGCTACTGACTTGTGACTTTCGGTTCGGGCTGCCGTGGCCCCTTTTGACTCCCCCGGCTCGATTCTCGTATAGTGTCGCTCCATGCCGGAGCCGTTTCTGAGCATCGTGATCCCCGCGTACAACGAGGCTCGTCGCATCGAGAGCTCGCTGGCGGCCATTCAGGGTTACGTGCGATCGAAGAACTTCTCGGTCGAGGCGATTGTCGTGGACGACGGCTCGACGGACAGCACCGTGGAGGTTGTTTCGCGCCACCCGGAAATCCGCGTGCTTCGCAACGGCCGCAACCGCGGCAAAGGTTTTTCGGTTCGTCACGGAGTGCTCGAGGCGCACGGCGAACTCGTCCTTTTCACCGACGCCGACCTTTCCGCTCCCATCGAGGAAGCCGACAAGCTGCTGGCCGCCCTCGAATCCTCCGGCGCGGACGCGGCGGTGGGTTCACGGACGCTACAACGAGAGCTGATCGGCATTCACCAATCCTGGTTCCGCGAATGGGGAGGACGATTCTTCAACCTGCTGGTTCGGCTCTTCACCGGGCTTCCCATCCACGACACGCAGTGCGGGTTCAAACTCTTCCGGCGCGAAACCACACGCCGCGCCTTCGAGCTCCAGCGCGTGGAAAGGTTCGGGTTTGATCCCGAGATCCTTTTCCTCATCCGGCGCCTGGGCGGCAAGGTGGTGGAGGTTCCCGTGCGCTGGAACGACAATCCCGCCTCCAAGGTGCATTATCTGCGCGACTCCGTTCGCATGACGCTGGACTTGCTGGTTCTCCGCTGGCGCGCCTTGACGGGCCAATACCGCGCCTGATTCTTCATCGTTTTCGCCCCACCTTCGCCCTTTTTCTGCTTGACTCACCCACGACCGGGTTTTATTATCGCCACATCGCTAGAAAGGAGGTGATCCATGTCGATCGAAAGTAACTGTAGCGAGGGTGCTGAGGCTTAGGCGCTAAGCACGCGCCCGCAAGTGGGTCCCTCTCTCTAGCGTGGAGAGGGTTAGTGGCAAGGCGCTGCTGGGCGCCGTCCCGTTCGACAACGGGAAGCCAAACCCATCAGTATCCCGGGCCCCTGGTCCCGCACGGGCGGGACCAGGGGCTTTTGATTTTTGTGGTGGGAGTTGGTGCCAGCGCGGATTGGAGCAAGGAAGAGTTGCGATTCTGTTCACTCCAGAGCGGTGCGGAGTGGATGGCTCCCAGGGCTTCTTCCGCCTCGCGCACTATCCGGTGAGGCGGTCGCTTGGCAGGCAAGGGGAAAGGTTGTTTCGTAACGGGCCCTTAGCGCCGTCTTTTCATCATCTCGAACGCTTTCAAGATGACCGAGGTGGCCATAGGGGTAAGGTGGTATTGCGGAAGGTGCTCGCGGCGCACCCAGCGCGCGTCTACAACGTCGGAAGCGGGGCGCAGCCGCCCGCGTTTCCTGCGGCAGAGATAATCCACGATGACGTAATGATATTTCACCCGCGAGCCTTCGCGCACAATTCGGTCAAACGGCAAGATTGTCTTCAGCGGCTCAACCACCAAGCCGGTTTCTTCCTTCAGTTCACGCCGCACACCCTCCGCGAGTTCCTCTCCCAGCTCCAACAGGCCGCCGGGTATGGACCACTCACCTTTCAGCGGCTCGCTGCCGCGGCGAATCAGCAGGACGTGGTTGCGATGAATCACCACGCCACCCACGCCCACCAAGGGATGTTTTGGATACTCACGGTTCATAGTACTGAAGGAGTCAGGAGTCGGGAGTCAGGAGTCAGAATGGAACTGCTTTTCTCCTGACTTCGCCCACACAAACCTAGCCTGCAGCTTCATGATCGGGCTTGAAGCCTTTTCCCAACACCAAGCCGGGAAATGCACACTCTGTCGCTCGTCACTTGTCACTCGTCACCGTCTTATTGATTCGCTGCCCGCGCCACGACTTCATAAAGCATTTTCACCCCGCGCCGCAGTTGCTCCACCGGGACGCGCTCGTTGGCAGCGTGCTGGGTAGAGTCCAGTTCCTCGGTCACCTCGAGGGTGTAGAAACCGTAGCAGGTAATGCCCAGTGGCCGGTACATCTGGCTTTCCGTATAGCCGCTATTGAGGGTGGGCGCCACCAGCGCTTGTGGATTGTACTTGTGCACCACGGCTTCGATGATCTGATAGAGATTCGTATCCGTGGAAGAAGAATTCGACGGCTTGAAGCGGTTGATGTTCTCGACCTCGAGCCCCTCATCCGCCACGACGTTGCGAAGCTGCGCGAGAAAAGCCTGCGGATCCTCGCCGGGCAGCAGGCGCACGTCCAGCTCAGCGTAAGCGGTATCGGGAATCACGTTGGTCTGCGAGCTGCCCTGGAGCACCGTCAGCGAAACCGTGTTGCGCAGAAGGTAATTGAAGTCTTCGTCCTGGCTCATCTGCCGGGCAAAGTTGGGGTCCTCGAGCGCCTTGCCGATGTCGCGGAACTGCGCGGCCCGCGGCTCCGGCTCCAACGCCGCGATGACCTTGAAATACTGTTCCACGGAAGGCAACAGCCGCACGGGCGGCTGCCAGTCCACGACTCGTCGCAGGGCTCGGACCAATCGATTGGGCGCGGAATCCGCGAGAGGGATCGAGCCGTGTCCGCCTCGTCCCGTCGCCGTCACGCGAATCCAAAAGGGGGCTTTCTCTGCAACTCCCACCCCGTAGATTGTCCCATGTCGGGGGAGAATCAGGTCTGACCCACCTTCGGTAATCAAGTATTCCGCGTTGCGCAGCAGATCGGCGTGATTCTGCAAAAACCAAGTACTCCCTGTGCCGCCGACTTCCTCATCGGAGGTCGCAAGAAAGACCAAGTCACGTTTCAGTGGCAGGTGCTCGCGCGCGGCGATGACCATGACCATGGCTTGCAGCAGCCCTTCGTCTTTCATGTCGAGCGCGCCGCGTCCATACATCTCGCCGTTCGCGATCTCGCCCGAAAAGGGCGGCTTGCGCCAGTGGTTGGAGTCCGCGCGTACCACGTCCATATGATTGAGCATGACGAAGGGCCGCAAGCTGCCATCGCCCTTGAGAATTGCATACAGGTCGGCGCGGCCGGGCGCATACTCGTAGATCGTGTTAGGAATGCCAGCCTGCTCGAAAAACCGGTGGAAGAACTGCGCCGCCGCAAGCTCGTTGCCGGGCGGATTCGAAGTATCGATGCGCAGGTATTCCTGCATCATCTTCACGGTTTCATCCTGGTAAACTCCCCAGTCCAGCGCCGCGATCTTCGACGCAAGCTGATCCTGCGCACGCGCTGACAGCGTGCACGCCAAAAGAAAGAAAATGACGTGTGACCATGAAGTTCGCATTCTCACCTCGAATTGATGGAGGTATGACCTCAGGCCCTGCGCCGAGACAGGTTGCAGCGGTCGCAGCGCTCTGCACCTCGATGAAAAGAAGCGCTACTATAGCAAATGTTGAATCCCTGGCAAGTCCAGAACGACTAGTTCGGATTTCTCACCACACGATGCCTTTTTCCCGGCAGTCGGAAGGGCGGGGCTCCCGAATAGGGCCGTCGGGACAAGTTCCGCCCCGCCCTTCCTCGTCCGTGGCGAGAAATTCGGGCTCGCCCCTTCGGGGCTGAAAAGCGGACAGACTCTCACCCACGGCTAAACCTGCGCCCTTTCGCGGGCTGGCGAATCCTGCAAGATAACTGGGGGAGGGCAAGGCTCCCTGTGCGTTGACCGGAGCGGGCATGAGTGGCATCATAGATAGTTAGGATAGGATTCGGGGCAGCGCAGGGAGTGCGGCATGACAAACAAGAAACGGCATCTGCTATTTTCTCTGGCACTGACGATCGTCGTGGTGCTCGCCTTAGCGAGCTTTCCGTCCGAGGGGTTCGCCCAGTCCGAGCCACAATCGCAGTCGGAGCAACAGCCAACCTCGGGACCTCAGCCGAACGTGGGAGAGACAGTCCTGGTTCCCAAGAAGACCCAGCCAGCTCCGGTGCAGCCCGAAAAGAAACCCGAGAAGATCAATCCCAATGAGATCTACACGCTCTCGACGTCCACGAACCTGGTGAACGTAGATGTGATGGTGGTGGACAACGGTGGGAACCCCATCCAGAGCCTGGGGAAGAAAAACTTCCAGGTTTCCGACGACGGGGTCCCGCAAGCCATCACGAACTTCGGGACCGGCGAAGCCCCGATGACCATTTGCATGCTGATTGAGTTCAGTAACAGGTGGTGGGGCTTCCTTTACTTGGCGCTCCAAGACTCTTACAACTTTCTGAACGTAATCCAGCCCAAGGATTGGGTCGCGGTCGTCTCCTTCGACATGAGGACCCAGATCCTCGCGGATTTTACCCAGGACCGCTCGGAGGTGAGAGCGGCGCTGGATTCGCTGCGCATCCCGGGCTTCAGTGAATACAACCTTTACGATTCGCTGGCCTTTGTTTTGGACAGAATGAAGGAGGTGCACGGGAGGAAGGCCATTCTGGCGATCGTCACGGGTCTGGATAGCTTTAGCAAACTGACGTACGACCAGTGTCTGAAGATTGTGAAGGCATCGGACACGGCCATCTACCCCGTCAGCATCCTGGAGTTTATGACGGTTCGTTCTCCCAGCGGCGGTAACATCAGCACCCTACAAGCCCAGAACGCGCTCAACACGATTGCCAAGTACTCCGGCGGGCAGGCCTACTTCCCGCGCTTCGAAGGCGAACTGCCGGACATCTACCAGCAAGTTGCCCGGCAACTTCGCATGCAGTACAGCCTGGGGTTCGTTCCCACCAACGCGTCTAAAGACGGGAAGTTCCACAAGCTCAAGATTGATGTGGTGGACGATGGGGGGAACCCCCTGAGGATCGTCAATGAGAAGGGCAAGGTCGTGAAGTACCGAATTGTGGCCCGCGACGGTTACTACGCCCCGAAGTCTTAACGGTGCAGTTGCGCCCGTCAACAAGTTGCTCGTTCTCGCAAGAAGCAAGAACGTCAGGCCGCTTTGCTCCCAACCTGCACGGCAGCTCAGGCGGAGGTTGGCCTACCGCGAAACGAATCACACACCCGCACCGTTCTGCAGCCGCCAGGTGTCAATGCGAGAAGTGGCGCACCCCGGTTAAGACCATCGCCAGGCGATGCAGGTTGGCCGCAGCGATGACTTCGTTGTCGCGAACCGAGCCGCCCGGCTGCACGATCGCCGTGACGCCCACCCGCGCCGCCGCCTCCACGCCATCCGGGAAGGGAAAGAAGGCATCGGACGCGAGCACGCTGCCCTCGAGTGCGTGCTTCAACTCTCGCGCCTTGTTGGCTCCCAGCTTGACGGAGTCCACGCGGCTCATCTGACCCGCCCCCACCCCCACCAGGACTCCAGCGCGTGCGTACACGATCGCGTTGGACTTGACGTGTTTGACGACTCGCCAGGCAAAGATCAGTGCCTCCATCTCTTCTGGCGTCGGCTGGCGTTCCGTGACACATTTCCACAGGGTGGGTTGTATCGGTAGGGTATCCGGCGTCTGGACAAGCAACCCTCCTCCCACCACTTTGAACTGAAGGCCGTAGTCGTCACCGGCTGTCGCCGACATGTCAAGGAGACGAAGATTCTTCTTGCTGGCCAAGCGCTTGAGCGCGGTCGGTTCAAAACCCGGGGCCACGACGGCTTCCACAAACACCTTGGACAACTCCTCCGCGGCCGGTCCGTCCAGGGCGCGGTTGAGGGCAATCACCGAGCCGAAGGCCGAGACCGGGTCCACCTCCAGGGCGCGCCGGTAGCTTTCGACGAGCGTCTTGCCCGTGGCCACGCCGCAAGGGTTCGTGTGCTTGATGATGACCGTAGCCGGTTCCTCAAATTCCTGGACAAGACGCCAAGCCGCCTCCAGGTCCACCAAGTTGTTGAAGGAAAGTTCCTTGCCTTGGAGCTGCGGTGCGGCAGCCAGGCCCCGCCCCGCCACGGCGGGATTGCGATAGAGCGCTGCCTTCTGATGCGGATTCTCGCCGTACCTCAAGTCTGCCAGTTTCCGGTAGTTCAGGTGGAGCGCCTCGGGCAACTCTCCATTGGCCGATTTCTGCAGGGTTGTGGAGATGGTGCCGTCGTAAGCGGCCGTCGTCGCGAAGGCTTTTCGTGCCAGGCGGCCGCGCGTTTCCCGAGAAATACTCCCGCCATTCTTTTGCAGTTCTTCCAGGACGGCGGGGTAGTCGGCGGCGTCCACGAGAACCGCGACGTCCTCGAAGTTTTTCGCCGCCGAGCGGATCATCGCGGGACCACCAATATCGATGTTCTCGATCAATTCTCCCAGGGCCACGCCGGGCTTCGCCGACGTCTTCTCGAACGGATAAAGATTCACAACGACCATATCGATGTACTCGATGCCGTGCTCCTTGATTTGTGCCTGGTGTTGAGCATTCGAGCGGATGGCCAGGAGGCCACCGTGAACCTTGGGATGAAGGGTTTTGACGCGGCCGTCGAGCATTTCCGGGAATCCGGTCAAATCCGCAACGTCTCGCACCATCAGGCCTTTCTCGCGGAGAAGTTTGGCGGTGCCGCCGGTGGAGAGCAGTTCGACGCCCAGCGAGGCAAGCCCGACAGCCAATTCGGCGACACCGGCCTTGTCGCTCACGCTGATCAGCGCCCGAGAAATCTTGCGCATGACGGCTCCTTTGAAACCGAGAGGATGAACTTACCTTTGCCGCAGCTCCTGCCAAAGACGCGTCCGCGCCTACGGCTTGGCCGGCGATTGCCATCCGACGCTAAGCGGATAACGCAGCGGCGAAAAGCAGCGACGGTAATGGTCCGTGAGCGGAGGGGAAAGACCCGGGGGCGCCGTGCAACTCCTCAATCCGCCTTCGTGGCTTTGAACTTGACTTTGCCTCCCTCGATCGAGATCGAGAACTGCACCTTGTCGCAGCTCAGGGTTTCTTTGACTTGTTTGGTCTTCTCCTGGACGAATCTTTGAAAGGCGGCGGTATCGAGGCTGTCGGGGCGCTCCCCCACCTGCCGTATGGCGTCGCGCATGGCGCGCAGGAGTTGCTCGACCTTCTCGGCCTCCGCCTCCGGATCGGAGCAGACCACGCGCACGACGCCATCGCTCACCGGTGCTTCCGCGGGGCGCCTCGGCACGCCTGTCAGGCTTCGGCCTTCTTCCTTTTCCTGAAGCTTGCGCCTCCAAAGCTGGTTGTTGACCACATACTTCTGCACGAGAGCCGAAAAGCGGAAGCGCTGGCTGAAGTTCAGCTTGGACTGGTCACTGGAATAACGCTTGATGAGATTCTCGACCCGGAACAGGGTATCGTGAGGAGGCCGCGGAGCGCCGCCGTTAAAGTAAGCCTCGTATTCAACCTTGAGGCGGCGGATATCGTCTTCCAGCTTGTTGAGTTCCTCGTCAACTGTCACAGGAGAGCCTCAAATCCCGATCAGGGCTAAAAATTATACTCCCCTGGAAACGCGCCGCGTCAATCGGAAAGTTGACGGCCATAGCCGACTGTGTTGAAATGTCGCGGACGACAGGGTCGCGCGGTCCGTGCCTGTTGCCTCAAGAGTTAAGGATTGAAACGGCAATGAACTCCCCCAGGGACAGTTCCAAGCCAGAGGTCGGCCGCTTGCTCCGCCAGATCCCGGCCGTGGATGAGCTGTTGAGTCGCGAAATGCTGCGCGAACTCGAAGGGCGAGTCGGCCACCGGCTGGTGGTGGAAGCCACGCGCAAAGTTCTCCAGAGCCTACGCGAAAGGATCTCGGGCGGCAGCCTGGCCAGCGTTTCGGGCGAATGGCTGGAGAAGGAAATTCTGGCCGAAGCGGAAACCGCTGCCGGCTTTTCTCTTCAGCCGGTCATCAACGCCACGGGTGTGATTCTCCACACCAATCTGGGACGCGCGCCGCTGGCGCGGGAAGCGCTCGATCACCTGGCGCAGGTCGCCGCGGGTTATTCCAACCTGGAGTACGACTTGGAACGCGGCGAACGAGGCAAACGCGACGCGCACACGGACCGGCTCTTCGGCCAACTGCTGGGCGCGGAGCGGGCGCTGGTGGTCAACAACAACGCCGCCGCGGTTTTCCTGGCGTTGAACACGCTGGCCGAGGGTTCGGAGGTCATCGTGTCGCGCGGTGAGCTGATCGAAATCGGAGGGTCGTTCCGCATCCCGGACGTCTGCGCAAAAAGCGGCGCACTGTTGCGCGAGGTCGGCACGACCAACCGCACCCGCTCGAGCGACTACGCCGCGGCCATCACCGAACGCACGCGGGTGCTATTGCGCGTCCACCCCAGCAACTTCCGTATCGTAGGTTTTACGGAACGGCCCGGGTTGGATGAACTCGTAGAGCTTGCCCGTAAGCACAGCCTGCTCGTTATGGAGGATCTGGGCAGCGGCTGCATGGTGGATCTCGCTCCCTGGGGTGTGCGGGATGAACCCCCGGCAACCCTGAGCCTGAAAGCCGGAGTCGATCTCGTAACTTTCAGTGGCGACAAGCTGCTGGGAGGCCCGCAAGCAGGGATCCTGGTGGGAAAGCGCGAGCCTCTCGAGCGCATCCGCAAGAATCCGCTCTTCCGCGCGCTGCGCGTGGATAAGCTGACCATCGCCGCGCTGGAGGCCACCGTCTCCCTGTATTTGCGGGGCCAGCTTGATTCGATTCCGGCGCTGCGGATGATGCAGCTTTCCAAAATGGAGATCACCCCGCGGGCCGCGCGTCTGGCGGAAAGGGTCTCCGCGCGACCAGGGTATTGCGCCGTCGTCCGGGAGGGTGACTCCGTGATGGGGGGCGGCTCAACGCCGGGACAGACGCTGCCGACTTCACTTGTGGCGGTCACACATGCCCGGCACAGCGCTCCAGAACTGGAGGAAATGCTGCGCCGCCATACACCACCCATTATTGCTCGCGTGGAAGAGAACGCGTTGCTTCTCGACCTGCGCACCGTTTTCGAGGACCAGGAGGATGAAATCGCCCGGGCCTTCGAGCGAATTCCGTGAGCGCAAGGCACACATCATGAAGGCCCTTTATTTTGATGGCAAACTCGCCGTACGGGAAGTTGCAGAGCCTCAGCGTGCGCCGGGCGAGGCGCTGATCCAGGTCTTACTCGCCGGCATCTGCGGCACAGACCGGGAAATCCTGAAAGGTTATTCGAGCTTTCACGGCATTCCCGGGCACGAGTTTGTGGGCCGGGTGGTGGAATGCGACGACCCGAAATGGATCGGCCAGCGCGTGGTGGGGGAAATCAACCTCGCCTGTGGCCGGTGCGAATGGTGCGCGAAGGGCTTGGGCCGGCATTGCCCGCACCGCACCGTTCTGGGGATTGTGAACCGCGACGGCGTGTTTTCCGAGTTCCTGACTCTGCCCGTAGTGAATTTGCACAGAGTTCCCGACGAGGTTTCCGACCAGGCGGCGACGTTCGTCGAGCCGCTGGCCGCGGCTGCGGAAATCCTGGAGCAGCTGCCCCTCGCGCCAGGAACACGCGTAGCGATCCTGGGCGACGGAAGGTTGGGTCTGCTGACCGCGCAGGTGCTGAAGCACGCCGGCGCGCAGGTCACGTTGATCGGACGACACGGATGGAAGCTGGACCTGGCGCGGGCCTGGGGCGTCCGGGTTTTGAGCGAAGGCGACGAGGAACTTACGTCCAGCAGCTTTCCGGTAACCGTGGAGGCGACGGGCTCACCGCGTGGCATGGACGAAGCGCTGCGGCTCGTGCAGCCGCGCGGCACCGTGGTGATGAAGTCCACTTTCCACGGCGCGGCGCACTTCGATGCCACGAAACTCGTGGTGGATGAGGTCACGCTGCTCGGCTCCCGGTGCGGGGTCTTCGCACCGGCTCTCGAACTGCTCCGGCATGGGCACGTGACAGTTCTCCATCTGATCAACAAGATCTTTCCGCTGGAACAGGGCCTCGAGGCCTTCGAGTATCTGGAGCGAACCTCAGCGGTAAAGGTCCTGCTCGCAGCCTAAACCCGTTGGTTGAACCGGGCGGCAGCTGCTAGTGCCGTTCCAACTTGATTCGCCTATGTATTACACTCACGTTCTGCTCAGTTCGAGGGACGGAGAGTGGTACACCGGCGCGGCTTCGGACCTGAAAGCGCGCCTCCGGGAACATGAACGAGGCGGGGTTACATCGACTCGCTTCCGCCGTCCCTTGCGGCTCATTTACTACGAGGCTTGCTTGGATGCCGCGGATGCTCATCGCCGCGAAAGATACCTGAAGACGGGTAGGGGCAAGCGATACCTGCGACAGAGGCTTAGAACATGGTTGGCGCAATTTAGCCGAGAAAAGTTGGAACGGCACTAGACTCCTCAGGTCGCAGCGATTTGGCTGCCCACAGAAGAAAACCCGGCGGTGAGGGTCTGTGTCAACTCCCCAAAGCCGGTTTTGCGCGAGGCGAAGTGGCATGCGTAGCCCATCGGTTCGAAAATCTGAAGTTTTCCATCTCCTAGTGCTGTTGCTCGTCGCCACAATGCTCGGCGCGGGCAGGGCGGAGGCGAAGAAGAAGCTGTCGCCGCCGCCTCCTGACCTGCCCGGGCACATCAACTACCTGGCGAAGCAACTCCCCGGCGTGATGCTCGAGGATGCCGGGCCCATAACGGGCGACATCCAGAAACTGGTTGTAGACCACATGGTGCAATGGATGGCGAATCGCACGCCTACGGACGTGGAAGTGCGGCGCGAACTGGAGAGTGCGTTCTCCGTGCTGCATTACCCGCTCTTCGGCCAGCCTGCAGTTCTTGCAGAACCCTGGAAAGGTGGCACGGTGATCGGCGCAGGATACACGCTGGGCTGGACGGACTACGACCGGCAGAACGTAGTGATGGTTTTCGAAAACCGCGACGGAAAAAGCCGGCTGGCGACCGTCACGAATTTTGTCCCGAGAACGGATCTTCATTACGAGATGCTCCCCGCGCAGGGTGGGGACGACTTCCGCTTCTTCATCTACGGATTCCGGCTGGGCAAGAGCCAATTGCGGCTCACGGCCATCCTGTATTCATTTGACGGTCAGAATCTGAAGTCGCTGTGGGAAACTCACGACGTCTTTGACGGGAAGATGGACGTGCAACCGGACAAGGTTGTGATCCGTTATCTCAAGGAAGACGAGTACATTCGAGAAGTCACGGCCAAGCGCAAGCCTCCCCGCCACGAGGCCGTCTACTCGATCACGCCGAACGGCCTGCAGTTACAGAACGACCACGAGATTCCCTTCTGAAACCCGGAGATCGGATGATCGGGTGATCGGGTGAACAAAGACCAACTCGGGTTGGGCGTTGTCCCTTGTTCACCCGATCATCGGATCACCCGATTCCTAATTGGCGCGTTCGACATATTTGCCTTCGGCGGTATCGACGCGGATTTTCTCCCCCTCGCCGATAAATGGCGGCACCTGGACCACCAATCCAGTTTCGAGCTTGGCGGGTTTTGTGACGTTGGTCGCCGAGCCGCCCTTGATGCCCGGCTCGGTCTCGACCACTTTCAAATCCACGGTGGCGGGCAACTGAATATCCACCGGACGGCCCTCGAAGAACTCCACCTTCAGCAAGACCTCGGGCACCAGGTACGCGGCGCGGTCGCCCACGGTTTCCTGATGGAGGGAGATCTGTTCGAAGTTCGCGGTGTTCATGAAGTAATACGAATCGCCATCGGAATAGAGGTACTGCATCTCAACTTCGTCAATCTGTGCGCGCTCGACAGTGTCTTCCGAGCGGAATCGGTGGTCAATCAGCGAGCCGGTGCGCAGGCTGCGCATGCGGGCCTGGACGAAGGCGCGCAAGTTACCGGGCGTGCGGTGTTCGGCTTTGTGAATGGAAAAAAGCTCATTGTTGTGCCTGATGATCATTCCGGGTCGGAGATCATTCGCGTTCATAACCGTTCCTTCAGTCTGCTGGAGGTGGGGCTTAGAACAGGATGGAGAACCTGGGAGTCCTTTCCCGCAAGAGCCCGAGCACAGAATTCTACCGGCTTCTTACCGTTGCGTCAACGGCGAGCGGAACCGGCAAGGCTTGCAAGTGTGGAACCTTGTGCTATGATGGCGGGTGAATAGTAGCGAAAATCCCGAGCGGAGTCTCTTCCCGGTGGCGCCAATGGAAACCGTTTCCACAGAACGGGTAACCCGGCGACGGAGCCTGCGAATCGTCATGAGAGTGCCTCTCTACGTCAGCCCCGCGGGTGCACCTCCGACCGCCGAATGGGAACCCGTTGAGACCCTGGTCATCAACCTGCACGGGGGGCTGATCCGCAGCCGCCAGCTATTCCCTATCGGGACGCTGCTGGATATCCGCATGCGGAACACGCCTCGGTCCACGCGGGGCCGAGTCGTGTGGACGGCCTCGGGGACGACCGAGCCTGCACATGAAGTAGCCTTTGAAATCCTGGAGCCGCCCGGGTTTTGGGAAGTCAACTTCCCGGCCGACCGATGGTCTGAAGCCGCGCAACCCGCCCCCCGCCAATGCTGAGTGCGGCTCCGGATCTACCCATGCCCAAGGATGGCCCTATGCTGGTGCGTGACTTCATGACAACGGATCTCACCACCCTGCAGGAGGACGAAACTCTGCTGGACGCGGCATTGATCTTTGCCCGCTCCACCCTCCGCCATATTCCGATTGTGCGCGACAACAAACTCGTGGGCATCGTCACGGAGCGGGATTTGAAACATTATACGCCGTCCATCCTCTCGGGAATTGCCGCCGACCAGTACAACCGGTTGATGGAGACCACGCCCCTCTCCAAGATTATGACCCGCGATCTGGTTACCATCCGGCCGGAACGATCGGTGTTTGAAGCCGCGCAGATTCTTTACGACCGGCGCATCGGGTGCCTGCCGGTGGTCGCAGACGGCGAATTGAAAGGGATCATAACGACCACCGACATGCTGAAATTGCTCGTGCACTTGCTGACAGAAAAGGGCGCCGCCCCGCCGGGGAAGGCACGCTGAGCGGGCCGGGGGTCCAGGTTCCCTTGAGGCGCGCGGGCTCTCCGCGGCGATAGGCAGCCCGCATAACCCTTCATCATGAGCTGGTTTGACCTGCCGCGCCAACCGGAACCCGAAGTGATGGGCGATCAGGGTGAAGTGGAGGCGTATGCCTCGGCGGCCGCGCAGGCTTTCCTCGACGCCATCGATAACACGCTGGTGGACCAGGTGCTCGCGTTGGCGCCGGTGGGATTATTGTTGGATATTGGCACTGGACCAGGCAGCATTCCTCTGAAGATTGCGCGCCGCTGCCCAGAGATTCGTGTGGTGGGCGTGGACTACTCCGCGAACATGATCGCGGCAGCGCGCCGCACGGCGGCCGAGCAGGGCCTGAGCGCGCGCGCCTCGTTCCTGATCGGCGACGCCTGCCAACTCGGCTTACCCGCCGGCTGCTTTGACGTGGTGCTCTCCAACTCCCTCCTGCACCACTTGGAGCGGCCTGCGGCGCTCTTCCAGGAAATGGTGCGCGTGGCGAAACCCGAAGGGCTGATCCTGCTTCGCGACCTTTGCCGGCCGTCGCGACTGGCCTTCCCGTTTCACGTGCGCTGGCACGGGCGGTACTATTCTGGACTCATGTACAAGCTCTTCGTAAACTCGGTGCGGGCAGCTTACACCCCCGCCGAACTCGCGGGCTTGCTGAGCGAATCGCCTCTGGCGGAGGCGCGGGTCTTTTTGCATGAGCGCACCCATCTGGGTTTTATTCGCGACGGGCGGAGGAGCCGGAGGGACTGACCCTGCTGCGGGCTCGACTGGATTGGTCATGAAACGCCAAATGGATTTCACACTGGACACAGATTCGCCGGGCGGCGCAACGGCCCGAGGGCGCAGCTGGGCACGCGCTCTGATCTTGGCGCTGGCTTGTGCCCTCTCCGGCGCCACGGCAGCAGCCAAGGATAAGCCGCCGGTCCAATATCAGATCCCTCTTCCTGCGGCGCCAGATTACTCGGGGCTCGATTGGCTGCTGGGCGAGTGGGCGGGCAGAACCGTGGACAGCAGTCCCGCCGGTGAGGTCCGGCTCTCCGTCACCCCCGACCTCGAAAAACATTTCTTGATCTTTCGCGGCGAGGTCTCGCTGGCCGCCACCCAGACAGTGCCCGCGACGAAAGAGTCCTGGATGGGAATCCTCAGCGCGAACCCGGGCGGAGCAGGATTTACTCTGCGGGTATTCTCCAGCACCGGCTTCATCACTCGCTATCGCGTGACGGTGGATGGGCCGCAGGTCCGCCTGAATCCTGAGGGCGGCGACCGGCCCCCGCCGGATTGGCTGTTTCGGAGAGTCCTGGAGCGCACCGGGCCGGGCGAGTTCACCGATGCCGTGCAGGCGGCGCCGCCGGCCAAACCTTTCTTTGACTATTACACCGCCAAGCTCACGCGCGTGCCTTCTTCGCAGAAGACCAGCCCTGCTCATTGACCGCACCGAAAACCGGAGGGCGGTGTAAAATCCTTCCTGGCCGATTGCCAGGCAGGCTTCTTGAGGATCCGTGTGGTGGAGGCCTGCTGGAGTCTATCCGCCGAATGCCCAAGGAGGAGGTTCTATGTCCACCGGAAAGAAGGTCGCGCTCAGTCTGCTGATTGCCCTGTTCGTCATTGTCGTGGGGCTGGCGATCATCATCCCCCTGCTGCTCGACGTCGATCGGTATCGGCCGGAAGTCGCCGCGCATATCCAGCAGGAGACCGGGAAACCTGCCCAGATCGGGCGCCTGGCTCTCACGATCCTTCCCCAGGTCGCCATCCGCGTGGATGATTTCGCTCTGGGTAATCCTCCGGGCTTCCCGTCGGGTGATTTCGTGAAAGCCCGTAGGATCTACGCGGTTGTTGATGTATTCGCGCTGTGGCACCACAAGGTGGTCGTCAACTCTCTGAAGCTGGACGATCCGGCCATCAATCTGCTGTCGGACGTTCATGGCAAATGGAATTTTGAAAACGCTCCCGGCAAGAGCGCCACGTCAGCCGATCCGCCGGGCGATGGAAAGGCGTCGTTCACGCTGGGTGTCATCTCCAAAGTGAGTATCGAGCGAGGGGAGTTGATAGCGGCCAGCCTGCTCGCGTCGGGGGCGCCGGGGCCGGCGTTTATGGAAGTTCACGGAGCCTCCCTCGACTTGCGGCAGGTGGACTTGAATGCCTTCACGACGGCGTCGCTGGGCGGGCCCGCTGCGCCGCCGGGTGCGCTCGCTGCCTTGGCAGGCTGGCTCCGCGCCGTTGTGTACGCCGCCGCTGCGCAGGCTCCGCTGGTTGCGCAGGGAACGCTCAAGGCGGACTCGGTGCAGTTTGGCGCCCTCGGCGTGACGAAGTTGAAGTCCAAAGTGCGCCTCTATCCCAAGCAGGTGTTCTTTGACAATCTCGATATAGATTGCTATGGCGGTAAGGCGACGGGCAATCTTTCCTTGAATTTCGCGGGCGAAAACCTGCGTTACAGCACGGACGCCCGTCTGAAGGGCGTCAACGTCGCCCAGTTTCTGAACGCCTTCCCGGAAGCCCGCGGCAAGATGACCGGGACGGCGGAAGGGACGGCAAAGCTGAACGGTGAGGTCATCCACTCACCCGATCCACTGGCGGGAATCCGCGGCGCAGGCCAGATGAGCATTCGCAAAGGGGAACTATCCAGCTTGCAGCTCAATCGCAATCTGCGACTGCTGGCACGGCTGGCAAACCTCGGCCCGGCCAATGGCGACCCCTCGTCGTTCTCATCGATCTCCACGGATTTCAAGATTGCAGAGCGGAGACTTTCAAACAGCCAGCTCACCATCGTGGGCAACGGCGTAGATGTGGATGGCTCCGGCAGCATGACGATGGGGGGCGAGGGGAGCTTGGATTACCAGGGCGTCGCCAAGATCGCCGCCGGGGCTAATCCGCTCACCAACGTCCTGGCGGGCGTTTCGGGCGCCACGATGGTGGACGGCAAGATGACGTTTCCTTTCACGGTGGGAGGAACATTCGCAAATCCCAACTTCTCGGTGAAGGGCGGCGGGGCACCTGGGGCACTCGGCGTAGCGCAGGGAGTGGCGCAGGGCAAGGCGCAGCCCGCCGAGCTTGCCCGCGGCCTCGCGGGGATGTTGAGGAAAAAGAAGAAAGCGCAGTAAGAACCCTCAGCGCGGCAGTAGCGCTGACCTTCAGGTCAGCACATAGTGGACAAACCCCAACCCGGGGCCGCCGTACCGAAGAGTCTCGTCCCGGAGAGACTCTGCAGCTCTTTGTTGGGGTTCGTCGCCGCCGCAGTGTCTTAGGCCCCGTACGATAGCTCATATTTCAACAATGCGAAACGGCCCAAAACATACAAGCCGCAGAGTTTGAAACACCCAAACTCTGCGCTACGCACCCTTGTGCCAAGGTATTCGCAAAAGTCCGGGCATTGTTTGAAAACGGATGGTAGACTATCCTGGCCAGTTGAGGGAAAGATGCCCGATAAAACACAAGCTGAAATCCCCTATTCGCACTTGGGATACACGGCAGTCTTTAAGAAGCCGATCATCGAGGCATGGTCGCCTCCGACCAAGCTAATTGCGGCCATCCTGGGTTCCCTTCAGCCATCAGGGTACAACCTGGATGGCATCGAGACGAATGTCCAGACACGGAAGTTGGACGAGTACTCGATCGTATTCCGGCGCACGACACCGGTTGCGCCCGCCCGGAGCCTGACTTTGGGATTGGGCAAGGCGTTTGTCGCGGCTGAAAACCTAGACTGGACAGAAGCGGAGCAGTTCATCTCTGGGCAGAGTGCGGCCTTTAACGCCATCCGTGAGGTAGGTGGGGCTGAAGTTCAGTCGCAGCAACTTGTCGTTGGCATGCACATCCAACTCAAGGACAGGCCAAGGAAGGATGTAACTGCTCCCCTGCTCAGTTCTGTTGCGTCGCAGCTCATTGATGGGGAAGCGGATTTTTCGGGCGTCGTGCTGTTGCGGGAAAAGACAATCCTGCTCATCGATGCGTCCTTAGCACTTGCCAACGGGCTTTTTGTAAGGATCTCGCGGGAGCATCCGCCGGAATCCACCTTTGAAGAACTAGCTGAAACCCTCCGCAACGACGAACGGCGCATTTTCGATGTTCTCGGCCTAGAGGGCATTCTATGAGCGCGTTGCCGCAGTTCACAAGCTTTTTTGGGCAGCCAAGAGTGCCTCCGCCCATACCAACCTGGTTACGCGACCAATCGACTGAACAGCCAACGCCGTCGGCGCTTACTGCGCCGTTCAGGTATGTTCAGCGGCAGGTGACTAATCAACAAGAATCTCCAGACTTTGCGCTCCAGGGGTTGGAAGGAGCGTATGTCATTGAGGGCCGGGCTACGGTAGCTGCGCTCGATGAACGAATCCAACATCATGAGCATCCGAAGCCACCAGAACACATTGGCGAGTGGCAGTACATCCAACGGGAGACGCTTAGTCAGAGAGCGCGCCCAGACCTTGCGCTAAAGGAACTAGAGCAAGAGTATGTATTTGAGTCCCGTTCTGCGGTCGCAGCGTTCATTGGACAGAACCGACTTCGCCAACTTCTACTTGACGCACGGGATCCGCTCAATGCTGCTTTTGGTGAAGCGACAGTGAAGAAACTCACACCTGTTGAGGATGACGAGGGATTTAGGACGCTGCTTTGCCTCACTCTGATTCCTGGCGATATGCGTGCGGCTATGCTGGCGCTGAAGTCTTTCGATGAACACTGGTGGCTACCCCGTTCCGGTCAGGCTGGTGGCAGACTGAACTTTGACTTTGAGCTTATCTGATGCCGTTTAACTGGAATGACTTCCTGACTCTTGCCGACGAACTTGCTACAAAAATCGACGAGGCATCCAAACGCACCGCGATCAGTCGCGCGTATTACTGCGTGTATAACCTTGCGTTTGCCCGGGCCGTGGCGACAGTCGGACCGAAACCCAGGGATGCGCCGTACCACCAATGGTGTTGGGACCAATACATAAGCACACCTGACTTGGCCTGCCGGCACCTTGGAATTGCTGGTCAACGCATGAAGGACAGGCGTGTGAAAGCCGACTACCATGCTGCAGACATTCGGCGACTGCATGACGAAGTGCAAAGGACGCTGGCAGAAGCACACCAGTTTCTGGCTGATCTTGCGACCCTCAACCCAGGATATCCTTTACCGTAACTCCTGGGTTTAGCGAACAACCCTTTGGGCCGACCGGCGCAGATTCTCGTTTGATGCCGGAGTGCGATTCTGCACCGCGCTCGAGGAGGAGACGGAAGCGATGAGACGCACATGCGTGCTCGGCATGGTGGCTTGGTTCGGTCTTCTGTCCTGCGGTTGCACGAGCAAGAAGGCGGAGATCGTCCTCGTGGTGGACAACAACGGTCTTGCTGTGTACGGCAGCAAGGTCGCATTCGTCAAGGATGGCCGCAGGATGCGCGCCAACGTGTGGCTGCCCGGAACCATCGTCATCTACCGGATTGACGCGACAACGGGAGGGGGGGAGAAAGCGACGGGAGGTTCGGTCTATCGGGTGAACGCCCGGTACAGGATCGATAAGATCGGGGCGTTCGACGCGAGCAAGAGCAACGAGGATCTAGTACGGCAGTACGGAGCAACTCCCGACGATAAAAAGCCAGGCAGGGAGTCAAAGCCATGACGATGCGTCGCAGCCGTAGCGCTCATTCCTTGTCATCCCGTTTAGCCTCCTTTCGGATGCGTTACTGTGCCGCCAGCTTCCTCCCTCTCTTTCTAACAATGGCCGCGATTTCGACTTCCTGCGGGAGAGTAAGCCGGGATCAAGGGATTGTCGGCAAGTGGTCCCGGCTGGACGAGACGTGGCCGGCACAGAAAAGCCGCAGAGGATTGGACGCCTACTACACAGTCGCAATCGAGTTTCACGTGGACGGATCGTACCAAATCACCAATGAACTCGCTGGAGAGATGACAGGAACTCCCAAAGGGAAATACAGGATTGTGGAGGCAGGTGCGTCTACCTCTCTGATTCTCGACAATATCGGAGTGGACTCGATGAATGTGAGTATGCGCGAATCTCTGAACCCCTATATGCCGCCCTCGCTGACCATCCGCGAGGCCAACTACACGATTGACCTCGAGAGTGACAAGCTGACACTGAAAAACAGCGACAACGGCGAGTCCACATTCCTCCGAGTCCGGCAATAGAGCCAAGCACTACTGCCTGGACCTGCCCCGCCGTGCTGTGCGCCTATCACCCCACTGGCTTCCCATCGTTCTGCACGTCGAGCCACTTCTGTAAAGGCGCGAAGTAGTCACGGATGCCCGTCGCGTCAATCTGCCTTAATCATGAATTCATGTTCAAGCCTGAAGCCGCCCCCACGAACCGGGATGCGACGCCTTAGCTTGTGGGCCGGAGTTTGCCCTGCCCTCATTGGTCGTCGCACACCAGGGTACGGCAAGCCGTACCCCTACGCACTTGGTTGCTGTGATTGATTCGGATACGTCAGGCCGGACCTCTACAATCCTTCCAGCCTAGGGCTCCACCTTTCTCTGCAGGCCGTCTCGTCTTCAGCCTACCGGTAGCCTAAATCGTGTGCCACGCCCCTGACATTACACCGGCGCTTATTGCTAACCTGGAGTTGAAGGAGGGGATGTCGCAGGCAGCACCTTTTGCACTGCGCGCGACTTGCCCAGTACGCGACGGTGCAGGGCTTGTCCTCCGGCGCCCGAGGGGCTTAGGCGAGCACGCGGACGAAGATTGAACGCCAAGCCCGCGAGCTCGGAGCTAGCGAAAACCCGCCGGAATCCGGCTACGTTGATGAAAATACGTTGGCTAATGGGTTCACGATTAGATAATATTGACAATATAAAATATAGTATTTAGGAGCATGGATCTAGGAAAACAGGGAATAGGTTACAGGTTACAGGGAGGGGCTGGAGTGAGAAGGATAGGTTACGGATGACGGCACATCTGGATGTGGCCCTGCTGTTGCCCGCGCAGGGGGCACGCCACTTGGCCTTATTCCACAATATCAGGAAGCTGACCCACTGCACGCGGCAGCGCAAGGTTTGACGTAGCCGCGGCTTTCTGTTACAAACGGAGAGTGCCCATGAAACCGGTCAATAGCCTCCGTATCGTGCGCGCCGCAGGGCGGCTCGAGCGTGTGCGCTACGCCATACGCGATCTGGCGGTGCTGGCGGAGCAACTGGAGCGCGAGGGCAAGACCGTTCTCCCCCTGAATATTGGCGATCCCTTGAATTTCGACTTTCGCACCCCACCCCACCTGATCGAAGCTGTGAACAAAGCCATGCGTGACGGCAGGGGTGGCTACGCGCCCTCGCTCGGCGTTCCCGAGGCGGTCGAGGCTATCCGCGCCGAAGCCGAACGCAAAGGGATTCGCAACATCCAAAGCGTCTTCCTAACGGCGGGAGTGAGCGAAGCCGTGGACGTTTGCCTGACCGCGCTCGTGAATCCCGGGGAGAACGTGCTGACGCCCAGCCCCGAGTACCCGCTGTACTCGGCGGTGCTGGCCAAGCTCGATGCACAGCCCAACAGCTACTTGCTCGACGAGGAAGCTGGTTGGGAGCCCGATCTGGAAGATATCGAGCGCAGGATTTTTACCGGAACCCGCGCCATCCTGGTGATCGATCCCAACAACCCCACGGGCGCAGTCTACTCGCGGAAGACGCTGGAGCGGATCGCCGAGTTGGCACGCCAGAGCAACCTGGTGATCTTCGCCGACGAAATCTACGACAAGCTGATTCTGGACGGCGAGCCACATACCCCACTCGCCGCGTTGGCGCCGGATGTTCCGGTGGTGACCTTCAATGGACTCTCCAAATCCTATCTGGTTCCGGGCTGGCGCGTGGGTTGGGCCGTAGTGAGCGGCGACGCGGCGGCCGTCAAGCCTTACCTGGAAGGGATTCATCAGTTGCTGCGGGCGCGGCTGTGCTCGAACCACCCGCAGCAATACGCGGTGCGCCCGGCGCTGGAGGGTCCGCAGGATCATTTGCGCGAGGTTCTCAGCAAGCTGCGGGTGCGGCGCGACCTGACCGTGAGCCGGTGTCGTGCCACGCCGCACGTGAGTTGCGTCGCGCCGCGGGGGGCGTTTTACGCGTTCCCAAGAATCGAGATTCCGGACAGCGACGAACAGTTTGTGAAGCAGTTGCTGATGGAAAAACAGGTGCTCGTGGTGCATGGCAGCGGCTTCGGCCAGGCCCCGGGAACCAAGCACTTCCGCATCGTTTTCCTCCCGGATGAGGCCACGCTCGAGCGCGCCTACCAGGGGATGCGCGCCTTCATCGAGGAGCACTACGCCTGAGGAATGAGTCGGCCCAAGGCAGGAGTGGACCGACCGCTTTTCAGATAGGATACGGGGAGATGAGTGAGGACGCGTCGAAACCCGCCAGCCCCGGGCCCACGCTGGAGTTACCGAACCAGTTCTGCCCGGTCTGCTCGAGCCGACTCGAGTCGCGGCACTGCAAGATGCTTTGCCCCCGCTGCGGATTCTTCATGTCTTGCTCGGAATTCGAATAGGCCGGGGCAGCACCCTCGGCATTTATCCTCGACAATGGCCGTGGGGCAGTTCCAGGTTGTCGAGTCGGGCTATGACCGGCGGGGCGGCAGTCGTAGAGCGGTGCCATGGTAAATTGATCGCCGCCCGAAGAATCGCGTGATTTACTTTACGTCCAGAGCCTTGTAGAATGCCCGTTCCCGCGTGGCAGAGTGGTGGACCTTGTGTCGGGAGCAGGCTGCGCGGTGTGAAGTTTTCGAACTCGCGGGTAACTCCCGCAGGAATCATCGTTTTTCTCGAGTCCCAAGGGCTGCTCCGGGAGACTGCTTGAAGCGACTCGGGAGGGAATGAGCGCCGCGGGACGTCATCACAGGAGGCTGAGCATGGCACTGAATCTGGTGGAGAGGGACGTGAAGGGAATCACCGTCCTGAAACTGGCAGGGCGCGTGACGCTGGGCGAGGAGAGCAACCAACTCCGCACCAAGATCAAGGAGATGTTGGGACAGGGCAAGACGCGGTTGGTCCTCGACCTTGCCGAAGTCGGTTACATCGACAGCGCCGGATTGGGCACGCTGGTGGCAGGATTCACCTCGGCTCAGAACCAGGGCGCCAACATGAAGCTGGCCAACCTGACCAAGCGCTTTCGCGAGCAGCTTAACATCACGAAGCTGGTCACGGTGTTCGACGTCTACGAGAGCGTGGAGGACGCGGTCAAATCCTTCGGGTCGGCTGCGTCCTGACCCCCAGAGCGGATCCTCGCCGGGACTCTCGTTCCGGTCCGTATTGAGAGCCGGTGGCGGGCCATCCCCTAAGGCCCCCGCCGGCCAGTTCCGTCCGTCCCCTAGGCGACGAGTTCTTGGCTATTTAGATAGACGGGAGTCCCCGGCTTCATCTATTACCACTAAGTTATACGCAGCTGTAGAAAGCCAGCCCGCTCAGAAAGGCGGCATGGGGCCACCCTTTGCCCTTCTGTCCTCCTGCCCATGACCGAATAGCCTGCTCTAGGAGCGCAGTTTTGACCAGCCGCTGCCCCCTGCAGTTGCGGACTCGGTCGCTCGAGGAATCACCGACCGAAAGAGGAAGGTGTGACGCCCATTGGGATCACATGCCTCACAAGGGGCGCGAGGCATGCTCCCCGCGAGCTGACCGAAGAGCTGGAGCAGGATTCATTCCCAATCGTTCCTATTGATGATGACAAAATATAGTGACGACCTTTTCTGTGGCGGGTCGCCCGCCATTAACCCTGATCCCGAAGTCGGATAGCTTCCACTGTGACTGTCCCTCTTCCCACCAGTGGGTTGGACTCAACTTCGGGATCGGAGTAAAGATCGGCGGCCTTTCAGCCGCGGCGACCGACCGCCGTCGTTTCGGCGCTCCCCGCCAGGGCGGGGCAGGTCACAAGCGCCGAGCCCCGGTAGCGGGTTTTCTCCAAATTGATCATCGGGGCCGAGCGTCGCTACAACGATTGGCGTCACTATATTTCGTCACTCTCAGTAGATTCGAAGCCATCAAGAATAAGCTTGTATGCTAATCTATAACCGGCTAAGAGTAAGGCGCCGCGGGCCTGTAGCTCAGAAGGATAGAGCAACGGTTTCCTAAACCGTGGGTCGGGGGTTCGAATCCCTCCAGGCCTACCATTGCTTTCCTTTTATAGTCAAAGAGATAGAGGTTCATTCAGGATCTTGACCTGCCCCCCGAAAACTGTACCAGTGTAAAAGAGAGTTCTCCCAGGGTATAAAAGCCCGAAGGAGGACAGGAGATGAGGCAGAGCCGTTTCACGGAGGAGCAGATTATTGGAGTTTTGAAGCA
>JBEKAK010000051.1:0-40851 GCA_050018275.1 Terriglobia bacterium
GGACCCCGCAAGAATTCGCAGGCGCCGGGGCGGCTCTCCCCCCCGAGCCGCCCCGGAGAGAAGAACAAAAGCAAAAAACTACCCTGGAACTCGCATTATGATTGGTACAGAAAACGGGGGCAGGTCAGTCTCTGCGGAATCGGACTAAACTTTGCCCGAGCCGGAGAGCGACTTCGGCTCAGGCATGACCGGGCAACCGGACGCTAATCGGTTCCGGCCTTCGAATCACTGTCCAATGAAAGCAGCGATTCGACTACCCGCATGGAAAGGGAGACATGCGGGACACTTAAGCAGCCGCTTGCTGAATCAAAGCCCTCGCTGTTATGTGGCCAAGAATTGTGGCGAAGTCAGCCGGTGGATTAGCCCTCAGCCTCTCGTTGAACTTATCAGCCTCGAAGATTGGCCATTCTGGATCGGGTTCTTTGAGAGTGGCGTTGTATCGAGTGAAGCGAGGGGCTGCAAGGGGCTAAGCGAGATCCTATCGGTTGTTAAGATCCCTCTCGTAGCGAATGCGCATCCACTCTAGCGAAGGCCTTTGGTCCGCGATAACTCGACCCCCAAAAGATCGGGCGCTTGTTGAGTGCTTCTGAACAATGTTAAGAGCTGATTCCCTAGTCTCTGAAAGTGTGTGCGATGCAATATCAGAGAGGGACGGGTATTCCATGCACCCGGGTTCGGGATAGAAAGGGTCGACAGCACCCGAGTTTTGTCATTGCGCAACCCCAATTTGGCCCCCAGTTCCACTTGCCGTCATCCACGATTCAGCGTGCCGCTCAACTCGTCACCCATGCTCCGCTCGGACAAGTCCAGCGTGGCGGGTTGAATTCTAAGGCGTATAATCTCTCGGCATAACCACTGGGAGGCGACGAGATGGCCAAGACCAAAGTGTTGACAATCACTGTTCAGAATCAGCCCGGCGCAATCGCGGCGATCGCGAAAGCACTGGGGAGTGCGAAGGTGAATATCCTGGCGCTCTTAGGAACGGCCCAAGGGGCAGCCGGTACAGTCCACCTTGTGGTCGAAGACGCCAAGCGAGCAAGGAAGGCCCTCGACGAAGCCAAGCTTGTATACCAGGAGACCGGGGCGGAGCAACACGAGCTGGCGAACAAGCCCGGTGCGCTGGCGCAGTACTTGGAGAAGCTCGCAGCAAAAGGTGTCAATCTGAGTTCAATCCATGCCACGGCCGTGAAGGGTGGGAAAAAGGCGGTTGTGGTTTACACTGTAGAGGTCCAGGCAAAAGCCGGCGAGGTACAAGCCACAGCTCCGGCCGCATAACCCGGCTTAACACCGCGACTCGCATGCGTTTGTCGGTTGAGCCCAAGACTTTTCCGACTCAGCCGCCAATACCTCGTGTCCCTGCACAGACCGAGCACGCACACCGGGGCGTCCGCAATGAACTTCCCATAGTCGGTGGTCGCGGCAATTCTGCGCAACATCCCGGCGTCCGTCACAACGACGAATTCCCACGGTTGTATGTTGACGGCCGTGGCCGCCAGGCGTCCGCAACCAACGATGTCCTCGATGATCTTTCTCGGCACCGGTTCGCCCTTGTAGGCGCGGACAGAGCGGCGTGTTTTTAACACCTCAATCGCGTCCATGGTTGCAGTCCCCTTCCACCTGCCCGCAACATTTGTCCACTGCCTTTCACTTAGCACGGCACACGGTGACCTTGAGCTCGCGAAGAGTGACGCGTCCCGCCCGAGGCCTGCATTTCGGAATCCAGAATAGCCCGGATTGTAACCTGATGCCCTTGTGTTAGATAGGTCCCACCTCAGCTTCCTTCGGAGCGGTTGTGAGCCAAGAGTTTCTCCAGCCAGTTCAATACAGGTCCGCGGTTTAGCTTTTCCCAGTGGATTTGGTTGTCGTAGTCCTGTAGACATGTGCGACAGGAATAGCTGCACCGAACGGGACAGTCAAGCGTTCTGCGGGCAGCGTTCAGGAGCTCACGCATAGAGTGCCGATTCATTAGCATCTGGCAGTAGCCTGCGCCCCCAGGAACACTGTCGTAAAGGATGACTTCGGGTTGTTCGAACAAACGTCCACGTACCGAAGCCGAGACCTCGCGTTGGTCAATACCCAGGAGTCGTGCGCCAGACAGACGAATGGCTTCTGCCAGCGTCCTCGTGAAAGCGTTGAGCCAATCATGCTTTTCTTCAGCGGGAACGTCCCCCGGGAGAGGAATTGGCTCGTCGACGCGTATCTGAAGGACGTCCGTGCGGAATTCGTGAGCCAAGTCCTCTACGACCAGATGATTGTGGTCGCAAGGCTTGTCGTAGGGGGTGCTGTGCCCGTCCTTAAGAACCTGCTTCTTGTGCTTGATCGGATCTTTCAGCATCACGGCAAAGCCACAGGAGGAGCACCGGAGAAACCCGAAGCGGTGCCCCCGATTAACCACGAACATCCGCCCCTGCTTGGCATCCTGATAGGCCCAACTGGTACGTGGGACGTTAGTGGGGCGTCTCTGAAACTCGCTGTCTTCGGCGGAAGTCAGTAAGCACGCTTCCTGCGCCGCGGGGGGCCGCAGTCGCGTGAGGCCAGGATCGGTACCGTTAGCCTTCTTGCTTGAGGTCACAAAGCTCTTGGGTTCGATGAAAGCGCGAATCTGGCTTGGTGCGATAGGCTGGCCGCATTTTGGGCAGTCCGAGGTGAAGGCCTCATGTTCTTCAGCGATCTCGACGTGGTGGCAGTTCAGGCACTCTCGGTAGAAGCGGGTGGGCATGAAGTGGCGTGGATACTTTCCGATGCCATAAGACTCCCACACACGTCGCGCGGCAACGACCTGAGCTCCTGGTGCGTATTCGCTAATGCCCATGCGGGCATCGCGAACGAGCAGGATATCTTCCTCCCATGGCCTCCCGAATCTGTCGGGTTGATCTCCCCGCAGGACTTCGAGCTGGACACTGTTGACAGGGAAACTGTAGGTGGGCAGGAAACCAAGCCGTGGGAAATGGTTGATAAGCAGCTGCTCCTGCCATCTTTTGGTATGACCGGCCCAAAACCAGTTCTCTTTCGCTCGCTGAATGTCACCCGCCGTCTCCATATACATCTGATGGTAGTAGCGCCACCGCTCGCCGTACCACTCACAGCAGCCTTTCAATTCCTCAAGAAACTCTGCAACCAATTGCGTGACAGGTACGCGTACGGATGAAGGCAAGTCTTCACCTATGGCTTGTGCCTCGTTTAAGCGCCGCTGGCCTTCCATGGAGCGCAAATACTCCTCAGCGTCACGGAGGAAATCAAGTTGCTGCTCTTCGGAGAACTTTTCCCCGAAGAACTCCGCAAGAGAAGGGGAGCCACCAGCCTGTCCAACATTTCGATGTTGCAGTAAGCCACCGAGCAGTACCGAGAACTGGTGGCGCCGGAAGAGTCGCTCGTTGCCGAGGTGAACAAAGGGGGTCTTTGGTTCGCGCCTCAGGTACTCACTGGCGTTGCGGTATTCGGCTTGGTCGTAATTGCGGTTCTGCGCGAATGTTACGCAGAGGGGCGCGGCCTGGGCGCGACGTCCAGCGCGGCCCGTGCGCTGCTGATAGTTCTGGATTCCCGGCGGCACATTGCGACAGAACACCGCTTCGAGCTCCCCGATGTCCACGCCCAACTCCATAGTCGTGGAGCAACTCAGCACGCTCACCTTACCGACCTTGAAGTCACGCTCCAGTTGCTCTCGGATACGGTTGTTGATAGCGGCAGTGTGTTCTTCGGCGACCATGCCTGCGTACTCTTCCTGGGTGTAGAGGCGGAAGTAGTGATTTTCGAGCAGCTCACAACGCCGTTCCTCTGCAGGGATTTCCTCCAGCTCGCCCTGGCATCGAAAGGCCGCACATCTGCCCTGGACGCTCGCGAACTGCCGCCAGCCGCAGGCCCTACACCGGCGGAGGACGGTAGTCCGCCCGTCCACAAAGGTCAGCCGACGCACATCCAGAACAAACGCCGCGTTGTCTAGAACGATGAGCCCATTAGCTTGCAGGGCCTGGAATGCCTCGCGCAGATTGGCATCGTAGTCGGCCAGACCAAGCTGCCCTTCCAGGAAGTAACTCCGACGGTTTTGAAATACCTGCCCACTATCACTGACAGTCGGCAGCCAACTGTAACGCGCGTTAACAGAGGTGCCTTGCAGTTGAAACCGTCGGTTTCTGCCGACGAAACGTTCGCCCCAGATATGGGCGGATTCAAGGCTGACGTTGGGGGGCTGCGAAATACAGCGGGCGCGGCGGACCGTCTCTAGGAGAACCCCAAGGATTGCCTTGGCCTGAGGGCGCAGGGTCTCCGGCAACGACCCCGCGAACTGCAGTGCGGCTTGGGCCAGCTTCGCGGGGTCGTACGTGACATAGACGAGACCGAGAGCCTCAAGGGATGTGCGGCGGCCCGTCGGCAAACAAAACTCCGCAGTAATCTTGCCGCGAAGGAAATTTGCGAAGTCGGCGTCGACATCGAAAACCACTCCTGCGTCGTCCAGAAAACTGATGGCGCGTGAAAGCAAGTTGTGTACGTTGTCGGTGAGCGAGGCCAGCGTCTGAGTGCCCGGGCTGTATTGAAACACCTGCATAATGGCCCAACGCAGCAGAATATCCTGGCTTGTACGTTGCAAATACGGCGCGAAGAACGCGGCGTCTTGTCGGTTGTCAGAAAACGCTAGGAGCCGCCGCCCGTTGCCGGGAGTCGGTTCGCCGGCCGCGTCCGAAGGGAGGCGTTGGTACAACGCATCGGCGATGACAGCGGAAAGCGCAAAGTCACCGGGATGAAACCCCGTCACCACTTCGGCGTCGGTACCAGCAGTCCCACCGCAGGCTGGACATTTACGCACGTAGCGCTTGTTGTCCTCAGCATCTTCCCGTAGTTCCACTAGGCGGAGTTTCACTCGAGGGCCATTCTTCGGATTCAGTTCGCCAGTGGCGGGGTTCATTTCCCATATGGTGTTCCCAGCGCCGGAAGAATCCGCGGCGGCGGCGTCTTCGTCTTCGACCTCGGGGCCGTTATTCCCAAGCCAGAAAACCTGGCGGCGGGCCATCGGTTTGGTTCCCGTCGGCCGAGGAAGGAGGCGCTCACCGTCCGAAAAGCCCTCAAGGTAAGGCTGACCGCACTTACGGCAGATGAGGAGTCGGTATAGGTTCTGGCCGTCCTGATTGAATTGGCTACCGAGCCGCGCCTCGGCAAATCCCTCCGTTTCTCCGGCCGCCAACCGCAATGTGATGTTGTCGATGCCGCTTGTGAAGAAATGATAACGGGCTGGTAGCAGCGGGAAGTCTTCCGAGCTCGACCGTGCTCGAATTCCAATCGATATCAATCCTGCCAGCGCAGCCTGTGCCTGCGCTCCGCCTCCAAAGATTGTTTCAGCAAGTTGGGTGAATGCAACAGCGCCCCCCTCAGACAGAGTCTTGGAAGCGTGCCGCAATTCTTGGCTCAGGGCAAAAACGCGCACCAAAGCTCGCGCCACTGGTGTCTTCTCATCAAGCCAAAGACGATCGCGTAAACCGCTTGAAAGATTCGCCGTTGAGATGGCTTGACCCCACACCCGCACACCCTCGGAGTCCCCAGGGGGAAGTGATGCCGCTGCCCTTCCCAAGGCAATCCACGCTTCGGACGGCATGGAGAAGGTCTCATCGGAAGCCTCGCGCAATAGTGTGTGTTCCTGTCGTTTCCCGCGGATCACGTGCGCGAACCTTGCACCGAACAGGCTGGTTGCGAACTGCAGAATATCCTTGTCGGTGCTCTCGCCCGAAGCAAGACTCGCACTGGTACCGATGCAAATGGTGTCTTCAGGGCGCAAGGTGAGCCGGCGTCTCAGCTTCCGTATGAGGAGAGCAACTTCAGTCGCCTGGGCACCGGAATAACTGTGAACCTCATCCAGTACGAGGAAGCGAAGTGGGGAGTTTCTGAACAAGGGTGCATTCTTCGGGAAGAGAAGCAGGTGTTCCAGCATCGCATAATTCGTGACCAGAATATGCGGCGGCGTGGCCAGCATTTCTTCGCGGGTGAGGAGCCAATTCGCCGGGATATGCGTCCAACCAAGCTCCCGCGCAAAAGACCTGTCGGAACTGAGGACTTCCTGCTCGGCCTGAACGCGAGTCAGACCTTGGCGGGTCAGTCCCGTGAAGCGGCCCACCTTGATGCCACGGTGTTGAAACCGGTGCACAAACAATGGGACAAGACGCTTGTAGAGTTGATCGTTTGCCAAAGCGTTAAGCGGATAGACAAGCAGTGCTCGCACACCAGGGCGACCGACGTCCCCTTCTTTCAAAAGGGAATCCAGGATCGGATAGAGGAAACACTCCGTTTTGCCGCTGCCGGTGCCAGTGGCAACGACAACGTTTTCTCGGTGGCGAACCACTGCTTCCAACGCTTGTGCCTGATGGCGGTGCAAGGGGCGCCGATACTCAGCCTGCGGCAATCTGGAAAACTCGCCGCTGAGTAGTGGGCCTTCTCCCTGGGTTAGCGCCTCCAAGGACACGTCTTTGAGGAAGTCAGGCAGCGCTTCAACAAAGGGCCCCTTAAGCAAGAGCTCGGGTTCCGCAAGAACGCGGGCAATTTCTTGTCGGAGGCGGGGATACCGATGACTGACGGGCAGGGCTGACTTCAGGTAGCCCCGAATGCTGTCCTCCATTTGCTTGCCGAAGGCAACGGGGTTCATGTCGTGTCGATTGTCAGTCATGTGGATAGGTCCGTATCATGAGCTCCCAAAACATGAGGTAAAAACCAAAGAGTTCCGGCGCAAGATCTACCAGGGTAGCAATTGCTTGTCTTACAATTTGGTTATCGCCCCCAATTTGGGTTAGCCATTGCATAACATCTTCAAACGATAACCATCCTGCGCCTGCGGCACGTGCGGCCAAGGCGAAAACCGAGGCAAACTCTACGCAGCAACTTACAATGGCTGGCTCTTCAATTGAAACCCAGAGCCATACATGATTCCGAGCATCAAGCGGCACAAGGCCTTGATAGTCCTTTATCGTTTTCCGCAACCAATCGAGGAATGTGACGGCGTTACAGAAGAAGGCGTTAAGCGAGCCGAGCTCCCGGTTTTCACTAGCCTTTTCTAGATGCGTGATGAACTGGCCCAGAGCCCATCGAGCATGAGTTCGCCCCAGTACGCGGTTGGCGTTCCACTCCAGTTGCGGCTCAACACTGTCAATACATCCGATGGTTTCATCGAAGTATCGACGGTAGTCGAAGCGTGCAAAATCCAACGGCTCCACGCCACTGGAGTTTGTCTGAACAACATGAGGAAAGTTGCGAAAGTTCTTCAGGACCGCAAAGGTGTCAGGTTTTGCGGACTGCGGGCTGAAAAGTGCGTCTTCGATCATGATGCGATACGCCTCGAACACAAAGTCGTGGGCTGCAAGCCACCCGCACCACAACAAGGAAGGGCCTAGTGGGTGATTCACTGAAGCTTCCGAATAATGCTCTGCGCGCAGGGCCAACAGCTTAGGGATGATCACTATCACCGAGTGCTTCTCTGAGGGACCTGCGGCCGTGGGATAAAGGCTGCCGCCGGTGGAAGCAAGCTGCAGCAGCTTGTTGACGTCCGCCCGAGACGATTTGTCAAGCCCTCGCGTCAGTGTCTGGGCGGCTTGTCCGACAGTATCCTCTAACCAACGGAATTCACTTTGCAGGTCAGGCACGAATCCGCTCTGCACTACTTGCAGAACGTTCGAAAAAGCCTGCACCAACATGTGGTATTTCTCGTTCGCTATCTCTTCCGATGTGTGTGCTGCCGTATCGCATTCTTTCTCACAATCTATGAGTAGTTCAGGAGGCGGGGCTGCAGTCGTTCCGCCGACTTCTCCCAGAACTACCAGTGGGGCGCGCCGCCCGGCCGAATCAGTCACAAGTTGCCAGTCTGAGACTTCGTCACGGCAAACCTGGAGTTCCACCAGCCACAAGCCTTGTGGCCAGTCGCATTTAGGTATCAAGAGCTCAATGGCTGACTTACATTGCAGGTCTTCCGCAGGAGTAGTCAGGAAACACTGGAGTTTGGGAAGATCCCCGCTGCAAAAGACTCCCTCTTCACCCGCACTCAGGTTTTGGCTGGCGAATTCAACCGTTCTCCCGGTGACCAGCTCGAGAAGATGCGGCTTCACCCATTGGACCTGTTCGCGGAAAAGGAATTTAACGGACTTAGATTCGTAGAATACAGCGAACTGTACTCGGTCGGGCGTCAGCGGGCGCGCGAACCTTGCGACAGCAGTCTCGGTATCGTCCCACTTGAGGACGATTCGTCCACCTTGTGGATGCAGAGTGGAGACTTGTGCCAGGCTGACATCGAAAAACGCACGGTTCTGTCCGGACTTCATGCTCTGCAAAATCTGACCATTAACCATCAGATGTGCGGGAATGGCAGGTACGCACCAAACCCGCAACCACCTTTGCGAATCTACTGAGGCTGAGAATGTATCGCCGAGTTGCTGGGGGACTGGCTGAATTGCACGCCCTGCAGTCCTCTTAAATGATTCCAGAAAGAACCCTTTCCTGGACCATGCGAATCGCCTTACCGTACCTCGAAAATCAAAGGCGAGGTAGTGCTGCCGGTAGGCGTCGAACCGATGCCGTATGGCGAAAGGGGACACTTCAAACCCGCAACATTCTGGTTTGACCAGATTGACCGGAGGGGCGGAAAGCACAAACTTGTCACCCGCGACATAAGCGTCGAGCCCAACCCATAGGCAATAGCTTTGTTTCAAGTGACATCGCTGACGTTGAAGAACTGAAATCTCAATCTCATGTAATCCTGGAGGCAAGGCTTCCAATTCGTGCAACTTCTGGGGCCGACAGCGCATTGTTGCCCCCTCGATCTGGCCATCGGAGAGGGGGTACGTCCGCACGCCAGAGGCTACTGCTACCCTGGCGACCCAACCGCTATCGCGGTGTGGATCTTTATCGTACGGCCGGCATATTTCGGGCAGACCCTTCCAATCATAGTGAATTGATTCCCCATTGTCGGTTAAGACGGATCGTCCTCCCGTTTCGATAAAGGGTACTTGGGCTGCACGAAAGCTCCATGTAATAGAGTCCTCTAACCTGATTTCCCCTTCCGGTCGGACTTGGAGAAGTGACAAGGCACGTTCGCCATCCGGCCAATCCCAACGTTCTGTTTCCGGCACAGTCCTCGCCCGGCTTGAGTGCAGGAGGTAATAGTCTCCACTGGGGAGCCACGACGTACGTCCTGACTCTTCCCTTCGAAGCTTGCGCGAAGCAAGTTCAAATATCATGAACGGCTGCAGTCTGTGCTCGAGCCGCAGCACAAATGCGCGTGATGCTGTAACCCCACTTCGCATGCCCCGCAGCTCTACTGAAGCTTGGTGGCAGTTACCGAGCGGGAAAACAAACTCATCGAATGATGCGGTTGGATAAAGAGTGCCATTAACAACCCAATATAATCCGCCCGGGCCCACGATATCCCCTTCCTGGCGTGGTCCCACGATTTCCAGTGAACAAAAATCATCTCCCAGCCGTAAGAATGGCTGGCGCGCTGACCGGCGAAGCTGTGCTCTGCCCTGACTGGCGAAGGCCTCTGCGAGAGCCCTGCCGATCTCTGGGTTTATCCCCTGGTAGTCCTCTTGGAAGACTACCCTCAAGGCGGCGTAGCATATCAGGGGGCCAGCCGGGCCCCGTAAGGCCCGCTTGAGCATCGGCGGGACGTAAGCACTGAAGGATCCAAAGATATGGTCCCGCAGTTCTTCACCGGCCTCAGGAAGATCGAGGTCGGGCAGCCCATACCGTCGCTCCACTTGTCGAACCAACTTGGCAAAACCATCGCAGTGGCACAGCGGCAGACCTGCCTGGAACAGGAAAGCTTCTACATGCCTGAAGGCCCCCGGTTCTGGCGGTGCCGTGTAATGCCCCATGACCATCGAGCACGCCTCGCGAAAACACTCCGCGAGGTGCGGCCGCTCGACAGATGCGATCTTTGCCCCTGTGCTACGTTCGAAGTTCTCCCAAAAAGTACCTAGATCGTAGGCTTCGCCTGCCTTCCTGGCTAGCCACACGCTTGTGACCGCGGGGTACCTAATTAGAAGAACCCGGAGAGCCTTGGATTGTTGTTGGAGGGCAGTATTGGCCAGTGCGTCTTTGACCAAGCTGGTGATGGACTCGCTATTTTCCAGAGACAGGGGAACCAATCCTAAAACTGGGGGGCAGCGGTCTGACTGCAGTATCCCCCTCCACACTTCTTCCCATTGTTCGAGGATACGTTTCATTTGCCCCAGCCCCTAAACAGCCCGAACTTTACCCGCAAAGGTGCCTTTGGTCTCCCATACGGGCAGCGACCAGAGGTAACCTGAAAGCCTGTCTTGCCGATCCCCACTTGGTCCCCCGAGCCACAATTTCAAAAGACAGCCCGCTGCTCTGCAACATTCTTTTACTCTGCTTTGGCCTCCAACACAGCTAGAGTGAAGTCGCGGGAGTACCGAAGCAGATAGTCTGTCCGCTTCTGAGGCCGCCGAGTTACTTCGCTGCCGGCCACAGTGATGCGCCCGTCAGTGAAGGTTTTTTGCTCGCTGATTTGTTCGTCGTCCCAGCCTGCGGCGTAGAGCTTGGGCAGAACGTACTTGCGGCAAGTGTCTGCTTCGCTGAGCGTGGGCATGAGCAGAAACAAAACCTTATCTCGTCGTCTGTGGCGGAGGTGCCATATCATATCAAGAGAAAAGGTAGTTATCACACGGTAATTTCTTGTGGGGCCAGCTTGCTTGTCACTGTACCTCCTCGACCCACGGACGAGTGTCGAGGCTTCTAAATACGGGGTCTAGGCTGGGCAGGAAGGCGGAGTTACTGCGGACTCAGTTGGGGCTCCCGAAGTAAGTCCAGCTGAACAAGGGGGTTCGCGATTCAAGGTAATTGGAGGTACGCAGGCGCGACATTCGCTGGCGTAAGTAGCGTGCAAAACGACTGGTTTGGCACACGCGAATTTGAACGCAGAATTCGCCAGCAAACGAACCAGTCGGACCCGATTCTCGAACCCTTTTGGTGCGGCTCAGCAGGCGCACGCGAGACGCAGCAGTGTCCACGCAAGAGATATCGATCTGAAACTCGCATGTTCAAGACCAAATAATCTCTTCGACCATATTTTCCATTGGGCTCTTCATTCCGGCGAAACGTGGCTCACAAGTCGCACACTCGATTCTCTGGATTAGGCGAAAACAGCGGGTTCGAGGGGCGCACCAGCTGGGGAGATTCAGTGGTAACAGCCGCTTCCCGGTCGCCCATCACCACACAGCCGCCACGGACTGAAAGGATGCTATCCGCCAGTTCCCAAACGAGGGGAGTATGGCAGATAAAGATGACTTGGTGGAACCCGCCAAGATCCATAGCCCGGTGCAGCATGCCCACGTAATCCTTGCCATTGGCAGCATCCAGAGCACCCACGGTTTCGTCTCGGAAGAGAGTTTCGTAACGAGTGCTTTCGCCGTGCCGCATGTTGTAGATGGCGATGCCCAGGTTGACGGCTTCGTTGACCAGTACAAACTGCCCACCCGAAAGCTCATCCACGAGGCACGTACGGTCCAGATTCTTATTGCGGACCTCGACATCAAAATCGTCTACCATCCCCCGGCCATCTGCCTTGGGCCGCTGCGTCCGGAATCGGATCTCGAACTTGTTGTCGAAGCACCCCTCCAGCAAAGAGTTGACCAAGGTCGAGACTTGTGGTCCCGCCGACTGGATCTCGCAGAGCTGGATCTCGTCCGGGCCGAAGACATTGGCGAGATCGTTGTAGTCTTCCAGTCCAGTTCTTGCGTTGCCGAGTTCGGCCTCGTTCGTGAGCGTACATCAGGCAACGCCTTATCGCGCCAGCAAAGGCGCTGTTGCGCAGATCGCACGCCGCCTCGCTGCAGAGTGGGCGAAGTATAATATCGCTGTGAACACGATCGCGCCTGGCGTTTTCGAGACTCCCCTCGACCGAAGTATCGTCAATGATCCCAGCCGCGAAAGGTCCCTCCTCTCCCGCACACCCGTGCGGAGCTATGGGAACCTGGAAGAAATCAAAGGGCATGCGACCTTCCTGGCCTCAGACTCAGCGAGCTTCGTCTCCGGTGAAATCCTCACAGTGGACGGCGGCTTCATGGCCCGGGGAATCTCGAACTAGAAGGCAGGCGCGGCCTGAGTGCCCAGCGCAAACACGTCACGCCACGGTTTTGCTCCCCTCGCAATTAGGGGCGAACGATGGTCGCTCAGGACAAGAAACGAGTCAAGCAGCCGCAGAACTAGCCGGTGCCGGTTCAGCACCATCGACGATCCTCACCTCTCCTGCTCCTTCACCGGCGGTCGAGGTGTAGATTTCCGGAACCTTACTCGTTGCCGCTGCATATCCCCGACTAACAGCTTCCTTGAATTTTTCTACACAGTCGTTACGCACAAGATTAATCGTACATCCTCCAAATCCTCCCCCCGTCATCCGCGCGCCGTAGACTCCTGGGAGTTGTCGGGCAAGATCCACCATCAGATCCAACTCAGAGCAGCTTACCTCATAGTCGTCCCGCAGACTTGTGTGCGATTCACCCATGAGTGCGCCAAACCTTGCAAGGTCTCCAATGTGTAGAGCCTCTACGGCTTGGGTGACTCGAGCGTTTTCGCTCACCACGTGGCGGCAACGCCTGTACACGACTTCGGGGAGATCCGCCTTCGAGGCGTTCAAGTCCTCCAACGTTACGTCTCGCAAGGCGCGGACGCCGTCCTTTTTCTTGGCCATGGTGCGAGTGCCCCGCTCACACTCTTCCCGTCGCCTGTTGTACTCTCCACTTGCCAGCTCATGCTTGACCATCGTGTTGCACATGGCCAGCGTAACGTTGGGAGGAATCCGCACGAGCTGGTGCTCGAGCGTACGGCAATCCAGCATCAAGGCACTATCAACTGCCCCGAAGCATGACACGAACTGGTCCATAATTCCGCACCGCGTACCCACGAACTGGTTCTCAGCCCGCTGGCAGAACTTTGCCAGCTCAACACGCTTAATGCGGATGTCGGAAGCGGCCAGCAGCGCGCAGCCAGTGGCAACTTCGATGGCCGCCGACGAACTGAGACCCGCACCGATCGGCACGTCTCCTTTGATGAGCAGGTTCGCACCACGCAGACGGTGGCCCGCCGATTCGAGTACCCAAGCAACTCCGAAGACATACCGGCTCCAGTGATGCTCCGCACCGGGAGGCGGATCGTCCAGGTCAATCTCCGCGTGGTCAGAGAAATCTTGCGAATACGCAACCAGTCTCCGGTCCGGCCGCGGCGCAATAGCAACCCAAGTGGAGGCAGCGATCGCACAGGGCATCACAAAACCGTCATTGTAGTCGGTGTGCTCACCGATCAGATTAACCCTCCCCGGCGCACGAAAGATGCGGGGCTCGCCAGGATAGATTTCTGCGAAGGCCTTCTTCAGTCCAGCAGCTCGGTCCATTGTGAATCAACCTTCCGTCGATGGAGTGTCTCGGCTTAAGAGTCTCGCAGAGGCTCACCAAGGTTCGTCAAGAGGCCACCGGCCGAACGGCGCGTAACCCAGCGCAATCGATAAGTTCCGCCGTCGCCTGCGTACTCCCGCACGGTAGCGCACCCAATCTCATGGGTCACAGCACGCAGCTGATTCAGTCGAGGGTCCCACCCCGGCCCCCTTCGCCTATTCCCCTAGCGGAAATCTGCCAGCCGGGTAATCGCTCCCAAATGGTTGACGTCACTCTTCAGGGTTTCTTGCAACTCAGCCTTGGCTTCAGCCTTCTTCCCCTCACCAAGCAGTCCAAGTCCAATCAGGTAATGCGCCTCAGCCACCTGTGCTGCCCCAGATCGTCCTCCCCCAAACTTGGCGAAGAAATCCATGCTGCTGGCTTTGAGTTCCTTTTGACCTTGCGCTATAAGCTCCTCAAACACAGTCGTGGCATCGGTTTCCCTGTTGAGGTTCCGCAGGGCAAGGCCTTGGAAGTAGCGAACCGAGCTGGCGCCTAGATCGAAGTGTCGTTGAGTCAACTTGACAGCCACCGCCTTTTCGAAGGAGGTTCTTGCCGCGCCATCATTCCCAAGCGCTTCCTGGGCCGAGCCGATAGAATAGTAAATCTCTGCATCTCGAGGCGCCTGATGGGGGCGACCGACTTCAAGGTTATCTGGATATTCGAGCGCCTTTTCAAAATCTTTCAGCGCTTCCTCGTATCGCTTAGCCTTGCACTTCTCCTGACCTCGTAATAGGAATGCGTCAATGTACACGTCGTGAATGTCTCCGCCTCCCTCCCAAACATGGAAGTGCCGCTGGCTCAGCAGGCTGATTGCTTTTTCGTACTGCCCCAATTGAACGTAAAGGATGGCTTCCTGCTGCACAGCGTCGTCGCGCTGCATGACGGCCTCCTGGTTACGTTCCAGTACAGTAAGCCGCTTCGCGGGCGCTGTCCCCGCCTGCTCATAAAGCTGGTCCAGCTCATAAAATAGGCGCCCATCATTCCTGTCGCACTCGATTGCTTCCTCCAGGCTGGCAATCGCCTTGGGGGGGTTTTTCTCTTTCTGCGCGTATGCCAAACCCAGGTTCCGATGGACCGTCGCATACGAGGGATCGAGGCTCCTCGATTTCTCCCAGGCCCGAATCGCATTTTCCGGCTGGTGGTCATATAGCAGGTTGCCCAGGTAGTAAGGCGCCCGCGCATCCTGCGGATTGTGCTGCATGGCGTGCTCGAGCACTTCCTTGGACTCCCAACGAAATGGGAAGCAGTAATCTCGAGGCATCTTGCTAGCCAGCCGGAAGTACTTCTCCGCCGCTTCCTTGTTGCCCGCCATTTCGGAGTAATAGGCCAGATAGTAGTACACTGTCGGGGACACGTGTGCGCCGCCATCATCGACCCGCGAAAGAGTCTCTATGGCTTCACCATAGAAGCCCGCGTTTCCGTAATCGACTGCCATCTCTAGGTAAGACTGCGGCTCGTTCCGCATCCTCCCCTTGAGAGTGTCCAAGGCTCCTGTCGCATCGCCGCTCGCGCCGAGCTTCTGCTTCGCCAGGTAAAGTTCGTTCCCTGCATAGAAGTTCAGCGGGTCGATTGCCAGGACGGTCGATGCGACCCGCTCCGCCTCCTCGGTACGCCCGAGTTTCCTCAGAATTGAAGTTTTAAGGTTCAGCGCGGTGGTGTTCTCGGTGTTGTAGGCAATTGACCGGTTCAAGTGCTCAAGCGCCTGGGTGCATTCGCTGCGGCGGCTGGAAATCCGGGCGAGCTCGTAATATGCAGCCGCGTGCCAGGCGTTGCTCCACGTAGCCCTGTAGAACGCATCGTAAGCAGCGTCTAGCTTCCCCTGAGCCGCAAGCGCCACACCCAGGTAGTAGAACGCCTCTCCGTCCTTAGGCCGAGTGTAATCTTTCGTGGTCCGCTCAATGGCCTTGTTGAGGTGCTGTTCCGCTTCCTTGAACATACCACGCTTGCAGTAGAGAATCGCAAGCTGCGTGTTTACACGGGAGTCACCCGGATCGCGTCGCAGCGCCTCTTCGTAGTACGGATAGGGTTCCAGTGCCGGGCTATAGAATTGCTCCAGCCGCAAGCCCGTGAGGTATAGCACCTCTACCGTCTTGATGTCCTTGGGAGCTGGGGGGCGCTTGACCGCCTGGGGCATGGGCGAATTCCTCATCTTCACCGGAGTGTAGGAAATCAGTTCGCGGTTCGCCGCAGAATACAGCGATGCCTTCAGATCTCCTTGCTCCACGTCTGCCGGTAGCGAGACCTCCTTTGCGAATGGCTTTCCCGGACTGATGTCCACCGTCTGCTCAAGGAGAACCTTGTCGCCAGCCCGCAGCACAACCTTGGCGTTAAGGAAGGCAGAGGTGGTATTAAATGCGACTCTGGCCGTCTGGTCCGGTTTCACTTCCAGGTTCATCGCTGCATCAAGATTGGCGTTTTTGATGCCACCGAGATTCCGGATCGGGTACCAGTACTGCTTGAAGGTTTTCATCTCATAGGGTTGAACCCAACTGTAGTCAGGCTGGTTATCGGAGTAAGCTCCCGCCATCAGTTCCAGGTACGGACCATCGGAATCCGTCAAGATCTTGTCCCACATGGCGGCTTCTGATCCACTTCCCCATTCAAAGAACTTCTTTCCGGGCACGACGTTGTGGTCCGCAATTTGGACGACGCCCGCCAGCTTGCTGTGATCGTATCCGCCGAAGAAGTCTTCTTCACAGTCCCAGCAGAACCAGGAAGTGGGTGATGGATGGTTCTTCCACCAGCTGACATCGACCGGCTTGCCGAACTCCAGCCCGCCAAAGTCTCTGTCCGAGATTGGCCAGTGCAGGAATTCGTTCTTGGCATGGAACGTTGCATACTGGGTATCCGGTGGGAAGATGACCTGGTAGTCCTTGTTGGCGTGGACTGCCACATTCGCAAAGTACAGCATTGAATGGGCCACCGGGGTACGATTAAACAGCTTCACCGTAGCCTCGACGTAGGACTTATCGGGAAACACGGTCAACCCCACGATCCACTTCATGCGATGGCGCAACTCCGTCTCCCCTACCCAAACCGTCTTGCTGCCGTCAGGGTTCTCCTGCAGCACATGGTCTACCGTTATATAAGTGGAGGCGCGATGGTGATGCGGGACATCCCATTCCACGCCGCCGGAAATCCACGCCCCCAGCATACCGATGAGAGCGGGCTTAATCACATGCTGATGGTAGAAGAAATCGTAGTTGTCGGTCTTATCCAGCCCCATCAAGATACGGCCGCCGATTTCGGGCAGCACGCAGAGCTTGATGAACTTGTTCTCCAGGTAGACCGCGTGATAGGCCTTGTCCTCGCGCACGTCCGTGATCTTGTCCAGAACGGGATAGGGATAAATGAGCCCCTTGGCCCCCTGGTACGCCCGACCACTATAGAAGATGGGGTTCCGATCAGGCTCGCCTATCTTGTACGTCGGTATCACCAACGGCTCTTCCCAGAGTTTGACAGGTGCCTGCGCCCAAAGCGACCCAAGCGTCAGGGATAGGATGGCGATAATGCCTGACGGAATTCGCAACGAGTAATTACGTTTGCCATTCATCTTAGGCCTCCCGACGGTTTGTTGAGGACTATGCTGAGCAGTACCAACCCAAAACGATTTTGCTTATTTCAGGATGACGCTGCCGAGATACCCCTGGTTTTCGTTCTCCTGGTCGCGAACCCGCACACTCACACGATACACACCATGTGGAATCGTCACAGATTTGTCCAACCGCACAACTTCGCGCGGATCGACTGCTTGAAGGCTCTCTAGGTAAACCACTTCCCCCGCGGAATTGTAGAACACGGCCTCAACAGTTCCCGGACAGTAGACTCCGAAAACACCTTGCAGGCGAATCTGATCGCCAGTGACCTTCCCGGAGAGCGGCTCGCTGATGGCGCCTGCCCAGACCGCACTACGGATCGGGTTTGGCACGCGGGTCGGGCACCAGGCCACGGCGAATGAGTAATCCTCACCTGGGTCCAGTTCCGCGAGCGGGCTCAGAACCTCAGCCTCCATGAGGTAAGGAACTTTCTCGGGATCATTGGGCAACGATGGGTCATTTTCAAGGAAACTCGGACCGTGATTCCACGACTCAACAGAGGCACCGTCCGGATATTCAAGGGCGGGAAAGAACCTGAAGTTCTCGACGTAGCCTATATTCTTCTGCCCGTTTACGACGGCATACCAACCAGAACTCGTGTCGACACCGACCTTACCCACCTGGTAGAGGTAATGAATGCGAAGCATATTTTGTTCACGGAGGGCCTGATAGCTGGGGTGCCGAACATCCCCAAACATAATGCGGTATCCATCTCGATACTGGCTGTGCGGGCTCAACGGAACGTACATATACAGTTCCGAATTGGGCTTCCGGGGATCGCTCGCGTCAGCTGCATCGTTTTGCAGCACGTGCCAGATACCCCAGCGGATTCGGCGTCTGCTGACGTTCCGCATGAGCTGCTCTACCTTGATCCGGGTTGTCCCGGCGTACACGTGGAAAGTTCGGACAAACTGGATTCCGGTTTGGGAATCAGTAGGGCTGCTGACCCGAACAGCAACCTCAGCAGGGGTCTCCTTGACGACTTCCAAACTGAACCTACTGCCATCAAGGGCATAGTAGGGTGGCCCAGGCCATTCACTGTCGGACGACTGTCCCTGGGGCGCGGGCCACACCTTGTCACCACCATAATTCGCCCAACCGCTCTTGGAGTTGTTTTGCTCAGGTGGAAGAATTTTTCCGGCCAAGTGCTTGTTCACAAAGAAGAACTCCTGATCCCCAAGCTGCAACTGGATCGCACGCCCTCCAATGTCTGGCGCCACGAGCAAGCTCACAATCCTATTTGTCAGCTTATAGACATTCCACCCGTTATATTGAACTCGCTGAATTGCAGTCGGATATGACCCCCCGTAAGGCGCAGGAACTGTTTGGGATGGGCTAGTCGGGGGGTCATTCGAAGAGGGCGTAGATCCCCTCAGACGGTGTGTTGTGCTGATGGAGGATAGACCGCAGGTGAATAGAACCACTAACACACTAGACAACATGCGCGGCTTCATAGGTTCATCCTTTCAGTCCGGTCTCAATCTTAGCCAGATTACCCCCTTAACCCCTATGGCCCAGTCCGGCTTCAGTCAGATCTCCGAATTGCTGGGAGGTTCCGTTTCGGGTTTTCCTCCCCGCAGCCAGTACGACTGCGTCGTTACCGCCGGCGGCAGGTCCTTGTATTTGAATTCGCGGATCAACAAGATCTCTTCGGGATTGTACGGTGTCCCATCCGGATATAGCAGGCAGTGGAACCACACTTTCGGCTGCGGCGAACCGATCGGCCAGTGCCACGGAAAATAGAACTGAGCCGGACCGCCTGCGCACAGACCCCACACGTACCAGCCTATGTGATAGCGAGTAAAGAAGGGCAGGATCGCTTGCAGGGTGTTACCGAACGGCCTGGCCATGCACTCCGTGCACAGCATGGGACGCCCCCAGGCCTTCGCCCACTCCAACTCCGTCAGGAAATCCCATCCCGGTAAATCCCATTCCGGAGAATAATTGGGCGACGTGAAGCCCGGCTGCGTGTAGGTGTGAAAAGTGATCACGTCCGACAGGTCATGTCCTTCCCAGCACACCGAAAGGGGTTGCGAGGGGTTGACTTGCCTTGCCCAACGGAAGAGATATTCCACTACCGGCCGTACCCGATGTGGCGCCTCATTGTAAAGGTCCCAAAGGATGATCCGCTTGTCCTTGGCATACCGACTGATGAAAGTCTGAGTGAAGTCCTTCAAGCGCGACCTCGTCTGCGGCCACGTGGCGATCAACTTCGGGTCAACCTGGGCTTCTGGATCGCAGCAAGGCCACTGTAAACGGCCGGGATAGCGCCAGCCGCCACCGTGAACCCCGGGTTTGAAGTCGAGAACCGGTTCCGGGTGCGCGGCAGGCGAGTTCGGATCAACGTTCGGATCCATCATATCCTCTGCCGAGAGTACTGGCAGGACCGTCAACCCCTTGCTCGCGCAGATGTCGAGGAGCTTCTCGAAGCCTTTGTAGAGATCTTCCCGGTTCAACTCGTAACTGGAAAGCTGCACCCAGACGCGAACACTGTTCAGTCCTACGATGTCCCGTGCCCAACCGAGTTCCTGGTCGATCAACTTCTCATCAGCGTTGTGAAATATGCTGCCCCCGGTCCGGGGGACGTAATTGCAGGCCTTCACCTCGCCGAATTGTGCCATGTACTTAAAGGCCCGCTCCGGACTCCACCGGGCGTCCCACAATTGCTCGACATCAACGGGATCACCTGCTTGGATCTTGGATCTTGATTCCTCCATTCCCTGAAGCGGGAGTGCTGAAAGCAGCCATCCTGTAGCGCCGCTTCTTGCAAGTGCTGTCAACAACTCTCTTCTGTCCATGTTATTCCCCGTTTCCGCTTATTATTTGATCGATACCAAAAAGCGTAGCTTTCGTTCGTGTCTGTTCCTTACATGCCGGTCCAATCGATGCCTCGCGGTATTTGCCGTTTCCCTTCCGTGATATTCCGCTGCATCGTCACCACCTTCGCCAGCAATCTGTTTTACTTCTATTGCCCCATTGTTTTCGGTCACCTGGGCGCGAGCCTTTTTTTAGGTATCTCACCCGTATGACCGGATCTCTTACTTCTCGGAAAAACTTAGAATTGAGCCAGCGTCTCCAAAGTTCGGTCTAAAGTCGAGTAGTTGCGCCCTCGATTTCGCTAACTCTGTGAGGCACGCTACGTGGCGACTGGAGCCTGCGTAGTCCTGAGGGTGCCAACAGTACGGTCCGAACACTGCTCGCCTCCAGGAACGCTCGGACCACTTAATAGGGGTGCGGGCGTTGTGCTAAGATATCTAGAGGCGTACGGGGAGGACAATGAAGTTTCGTTCTCAGAATCCACCGACATTGTTCTGTATGAAAAAAGTCGTTATGGGTTTGTGCGCCGCCCTCCTTTTCACCTCGGCCTTGTGTCGAACCCAAGACAAGAATCCCGCCCCCCGGGAAATCTTTCAGAGAGCTCGAGAGGCCGAACATCGAGGCGACTACGCGGAAGCAGAAAAGCTCTATCGACGGGTTCTCACCATTGACCCGAGCCTTTTTGCCGCGCGCGTAAACTTGGGACTGGCTTGTTATTACCAGCATAAGAACAATGAGGCCGTGTTCGAACTCCAACAGGTCTTGCACACCCATCCGCGGGAATTCAGTTCGCTGTTGTTCTCCGGTCTCGCGTATACCGAACTGGGCCAGTACGACCATGCTCGGAAGCTGCTCGGAGAAGCACTTCAGATTAATGACTTAGATCCGCAGGTGTTCTCGGGTCTGGGGAACCTAGCGATGGCTCAGGGTGATACAAACGCGGCAGTTCCCTTTCTGGAACGCTCGCTGGCCTTTGACCCAAACAACGTGCGCACGATGTGGACGCTGGGTCAAGCCTACGCTCTGCTCGCCTATCGCGACGATAGGAAACCCAACGTTCCCGCGGATTACAGAGCCTTGGTGGAAAAGATGTTCCACTCGGTTGAGGAACGTCAGCCAGACTCGGCGTTGCTCCACGTTTTTAAGGGAGACGTGATGGTAGCTTGTAAGCTTGCCACCAAAGCAATCGAGGAGTACCGTCGAGCTCTTGAGATCGATCCACAGTGGCCTGACATTCACTTGCTGATAGGTTCTTTGCTGGCTGCTCAAGGCCGCTGGGACGAAGCGATAACAGAACTCAATCTGCATATGCGCGACCACCCCGAAGATATGCGCGCAAAGGTGAAAATCGGAAAAATCTACTGCCACACTGCGAACTATCGAGGGGCAGTTCCTGTCCTCGAAGAAGTCCTCAGCCGGGACACAAACAACTACGATGCGAACTACCAATTGGCGCAAGCTTATGTCAATCTGGGCCAGCATGCGTTGGCAGTTCCCCTTCTTGAGCGGACCATAAAGCTCAAGCCGCGGGAGAGCGAGCCATACTACCTCCTTTACCGAGCCTACCGAGGACTGAAAGAACCAGAAAAAGCCGCTGGCGCCCTCAAGCGCTTTAACCAGCTCAAGGCGACTGGGTCGTAAAGGTAAGCTACCTGGACTACTTATCTTCATGAAACCACACACGATGCAACATCCCGTCCCTGGCTGATTGGGCTTCAACCTAGCGAGCGGAGGTGCTCCTCCTTCGATGAGTTGCGGCCAAGGGCGGGGCGTGTGCATGCCTGATCTCAGTTCGCCGAGAAATGTTGGCAAGCCCTTCCATGTGTTCGAGTTGAACCTTCTGGGACCAACCCTCGAGAAGATAAAATTGGATGGAATCCCATTACCAGAGTCAGCACCTCAGCATGAAACGGGGAGAACCAGGTACAGTAATGTGATTCGACATCGGTGATGGCCTGTACCCTCTTTCCAACGCCCGCGTCCTACCCAATCGTCGGGAAAACTGAGATGCGGAGCCGCGCGCATCCCATCGGGACGAGTGTAATATCCTGTTCCGGTTGACCGGAACTGACTGGACCGAGTGGCAACGGGCCGGCAGAGTTTTGAACCAGCCCCCATTGCGGAATTGCTCGTCCTTTACCTCGCAACTCAATCGGTGCGCTGTCTAGGTCAAAGGGCTGCTCAGCTGTCAGGTTGTGCCGAAGTAGCCGGAAGGATCCGGCTGGATTGGTTCGGTCGACAATAAGCCCGATGTTCCATGGCGTAGTGGGATAACCCGCGAACTCTGGCCACTCGTCGGTGCCACCGATCTTCTCCCAGCTCTGGCCAATTCTCAGTGAGAACGATAGGGGACCAAGCCTCAAAGAAACCGCGTTGGCCTGCTTCTGCCAGGTCGAGAGCACTACCGGCATTGGAAGAGAGAGGCTTACATTATCGCCGTCCTGCCAGAGTCGCTCGATCATAATGTAGCTGTGAGGTATGGTCTCAACTGGAAGGCTTTGTCCATTGACAGCCACGGAAGGTGCTTTGCACCAGCCAGGCACTCGCAGTAAGAGTGGAAAGCGCACAGGCTCGGGACTTCCCACCTTGAATTCCATCGTTTCCCTGAACGGGTAGTCTGTTTGCTCTTCGATTCTCACTCGAACGCCTTGGCCAACTTGGGCCTCGACGCAGCAGGGCGCATAGAGAAGCGCAGCCAGCCCGTTACCCGGCGTCGCGCCCCACAGGTGCTCTGAGTAATACGGCCAACCCATGGCCACGTTGTGCTGGCAGCAAAAATACACATCCCCAGGAGAAAACGGGAGCATGTAGCCCACGTTTTGGAAAACATGCTCCTTTGATGGATCACATTGCACAAGGTTTGGTGCTGTCAGGTAATGGAGCCCTTTCAAGTTTGGAGTCATCGCTGCTGGCAGAGAATTGAGCGCCACATCTTCGCAACGGTCTGCCCATACCGGATTCCCAGTAATCAGCAGAAGCATCTCAAAACTCTTCATGAATTCCACCATCGCGCAAGTCTCTGCCGCCTGAGATGGGCCCACGAAGCCACTCCGAAGATTCTCGTCTGCAGCGAACATCCCGCCAGGAAGTTGTCCGTATTCGTCCATTACCACGGCGTAATTCCGTTGCGTGGCTTCCAAGAACCGTTTGTCCTTCGTCTGTTGGTAGTAGGTCGCTGGTTCGCGAAAACCTTCGGTAATGTTCACGCCATGTCCCCAAGTGCCGGGTTCACTCGGGTGCGGTCCCGTCGAGGTCCAGTCGACCGTCTGTTCGTGGAGGGCCCTGGCAAGGTCCAGCAGCCAAGGCTCAGCAGTCCGGTTGTAGAGCCAATAGACACTGGCTAAGTTGTCTCCGCCACGGAACTTTTGCCAGCTCGAGGGCAGGAGCTTCTTACGAGGCCGGTTCAATTCGTATCGAAAATAGTTCGACATAAATGGAAGGACCCGCTTATCTCCAGTTGCTTCGTGCAGCGACTGAAGAGCGTCCAGCATGGGCATGTTTGGCCAGAGGTTGGGTTCCTCCCTATTCGGCAACGGACCAAAGTAACCGTCCCTTTGCTGGTTGCTCAGCACAGCGTCGAGCCATCGACGAGCCTCCCGAATAGTCTTTTCATCTTTGAGTACATAACCGAGGTCCCCAAACCCCCGCAGCCAGTAGGGGACATGTTGGTAGTCGTCGTTGTACGCTACTTCTCTCTGTCCCTTGGAGATTAGCCAGCCGCTGTCAGGCTTTAACCATTTGCTGAGTTCAGGGAGTCTGCCCGTAATACCATTTGTCATGAACAGGAGCTGTTGGCGCAGCCAACCCCTCGGCTCAATAGACCCAATGGGAAGTTTGATTAGAGGACTTTCGAGCAACGGGCGGCGATTCCCCATATAGAAACTGTTTGATCCGCCTTGCGGAGGAGTACTAACTACCGTCGCTTTACTCGAGGAAGGGTTGAGCGCTGGAACATGGTCTCGAGCACCTGCCAGCATTCTCGACGCTCCAAGCTCTGACAATGCAAGTGCTGCCCCACTTACCGAAAGGAACTTGCGGCGATTCATTCGTCCTCCTTCCTTATCCCGTATTCTTTCTACGCTGGCCATAACCCATGTCCTAGCAGGCTCTGCACTCGCTCGTTTGCGCTCTGACACAGCCTTTGTTAGTCGAGAGGAAAGAGTGTCCGATGTCTTGGGGTGTTAATCGATTTGTGTGGTTCAGGCGTTTCAGCCCTCTCGACCGGCGACATGAGAAAAGGGCCTTACTTTGTCAATCCGGAGAGTGTGCCAAACCGCAATTGAACTCTTCGGCCACCCTGCAACCGCCTGACCGATGACATGACTGCCAATTCGTCAGCTTTAGTTTGATACAGGCTCGACCATATGGCGCCGCCGGATCCCACCGGGAACGGCGGTGGCTCGATTAGATGCCATGACGAACCGTAGTCATCTGAGTACGACACTTCTCCTAAGTTAGAAGTCACTAGAAGTCGGCCGTCCAAGAGCGACAGGACATAAGGACCACCGTGCTGATTAGAGATCAGGAAACCAAGGCCGGGCGGCCACTTTCTACCACCGTCCGATAGCTTGTAAGAGACGTTACAGTCCTCAGTACCACACACTTCGTAGACAACTATGTACCTCCCATTCCTCATCTTGGTCCAAACCGGCATGCCTGGCCTGGCTGGCCCCTCTTCTGCAACTGCCCAGATCTCATTTCCCCAGGATGTCCCGTTATCGGTCGATATTTTTTCTGAGATGATCTGACTGAACGACGGATGTTCGGTCACGTGCTTTTCGCTGGAGTACATCACGCCAAGGTCGCCGTTGTCCAAGAGGTAGAAATGCGGTTCATAAACCCCTTTGTCTGGCGTGCCCAGCGAACCTGGGATACCTTCATTGGAGTCGATCGTGCTCAAGTGGCTCCAGGTCAATCCATCGTCGATGCTTTCATAAACTGGAAGACGGTAGGATTCCTGCCATCGTACTGATCGCGCCCCTAACAGAATGTGCCCATTGCGGAGTTGGATCATCTGGCCATTGTCTAAGTCGCGGCCAGGGGCAGAGATGGTAGTAAGGACACTCCAGTTGCGCCCCACGTCAACGCTGCGAGCGATTTGAAGCCGAGTTCCCCCTCTAGGGTCATGCGTATAACCGAAGTTCTCCTTATCGTATAAGGTATACACGCATAGCCAGTTGCCGTCAGCCAGGTTTACCATGCGGCCGTACTCGGCGCCAAATGTACCCGGGCGCAATCCGCGTGCATCCTCCCCGACATCGGAGAAAGTCGCGGGATCACTGATTGTCACATCGGCTTTCCAGATGACGGGGTGCACTTCGCCGGCGGGCATGCTGCCAGCCATGACCAGGAGGAGGGCAATTCCAGCAGTAATGATCGACCGATACTTTTTCCCGGGCTCCACACGCTTGCCAAGGATACATATCATCTGAGGCCTCGATCGAGATCAAGAAGCTGTCAACCTTCAACTTGAAACACACGACTGGTGGCCTCACCGAGGCTCACCTCGATCTCACTAACCCTGGGACCGCCGCATTGTTCATTCGTTTATGAGGGCATCGTCGGGGGTGCCAAGACCTGATTAGCTCAATCTCTGCTGGATCGAAAGGCGCACCGTTGGGATGAAGTATGTCGTGTTGCCACACCTTTGGGGCAGAATCGCCCTCTCTCGACTCCCACCACAAGTAAGTTTGGGTTCGGCCGGCGACTAGTCCCCAGTTGTACCACCCGACATCGAATTCGGCGAATACTGGGAGGATCGCGGCGAAAGTATTGCCCACCTGCCGCCTCAGCCACTCTGTGCAAACTACTGGTCGGTCGGCTTTTCGGCAGATCTCAATTGTTGCGCGCATGTTTTCTGGCGATTCGTAATTGTGAAACGATACGATGTCGGACAAATCCATCAATCGCTGCGAGAACTTACTTTCGTATTCGTGCCAAGGCCCTATAGTCAAGGGTTGCGAAGGGTGGACCGAACGTGCCCACTCGCATGCCGCCTCCACCAGCGGCAAGCACCCTTCCTTGATACTGGAATTGTCAGGTTCGTTAAAAATATCCCACATGATGATCCGCTTATCTTTCGTGAAGGCTCCAACGATATCTCTAACGAACTTTTCCGGCCCAGCCCATGCCGACCGATCCAGAACAACACTGGGACCGGGCCACTGCACTGCTCGGCTGTTATGAACCCCTGGGATGGGTTTACCCTGTTTGCCAGTCTGTGCCACTCGGTCACCCGCGCAGAAGAGGACGGGTGTAACTGCAATGTCGTGTTTGTACGCGACGGTGAGAAATTGATCGAAGCGCTTCTTAAGACCTTCTGGGTCCCCCTTCCACACTGGATACGGCACGAACACTCGAAGGCTGTTATAGCCTGCTTCCTGAGCCCACCCTAGTTCCTGATCAATGATTTCTAGATTGAACGTGTCTGCTTGCCAAAGCTCGACATCGTTCACAGCATACCGAGGATCGTAATTGAAGCCGCGTATCGGACCGACTTTCTCGTGCCATTCCCAGGCTTTGTCCCGACTCCAACGCTTTTGTGAATCGACCCCCGCGGATTGGCACGAGCGTTGTGGTCCCGTATCCGCTCCAAGGACCAGCCCGAGAGAAACCAATGCGGAGGTCGCAACAGTAAAGACCAGAGAATGCCTTGCATTCATTAGGAGCTTCCTCCCTGCTGGCGCGAAACGCACGGGTTGGGTAGCTGTTCTGCGATTTTGCCGCAACACGCCGCTAATCCCCTGATCGAAGCAAGTCCGTTCCGTACTCTCAACCAGTGCTGCCAGGACCGATGCCAGCAGATTGCCACTCCCTTCCAGTGGGCCATCACCCGCCGAGACCTGGCCACACTCTTGAACAAGCTCGAAACCCAGGAGCCTCTCTATGCCGCCTAAATCCAGCGAATACGTCACCCTAATTCCGAACAGGAGTACTTAGACGTGTAGTCCCAACAAAAGCAGGATAGTCGTCGGGTTGAAGTAGGGGAGGGCCCCCACAGAAAGGCAGGAACCCTCCCTTGGTCGTTAGAACGTCAACCTCAATCCCAGCTGGAAATTGCGGGGATTGTAAGTGGCATTCGATTTGCCGAAACTGGCACTCGATAAATCGGAAACGACACCACCATATTCGTCAAACGGGAGCCCGCCGGTCGCTGACAGGTTCACACGGTTAAAGAGGTTGAACGACTCTAGTCTTACCTGCAGACGGACTCGCTCACTGATCGAAACGTTCTTTATCAGTCCGAAATCTACGTCGGCAAAGCCAGGGCCCCGGAACCCATTTCTCTTTTCATTGCCATTGGTCCCGGGGGTTGGAATTGGAAAATCGGAAGCCGTAAAGAGACCCTTAAGGTAGTCTTGACGGCTCCACCCTCCGGAGCTTTTTGTTGGCGCATTCGGGAAGTCAAAGTTGTACCCATCGGCGTTGTAGTCGCCGCTCCCAGGCTGCAACCCGATTACTGCCCCGTTCGCATCAAGGAGCGGGTTGAAGGCAGCCGTAGTGTATACGGTAAAGGGACGACCAGATTGCAGAACCAGCGTGCCCGCCCCTTCCCATGTCCCCAGAATCCCTTTGACCAATCGATTCTGATGAGACAGAGACGGGAGCATATACACTCCGCTGAATGACAATCGCTGCGGAGCGTCGTTATCCGTGGGAGCGTTATACTGGGTGAGGAGATGCTGATCCGGCCAGTCATACCCGTAGTCCGTGGCGTGAGAAAATGTGTAGGAAGCCTGGAATGTTCCCTTAGTTCCGGCCCTACGCCGAACCGCAAGAATCATTGAGTTGTATTGGATCTTGTTGAAATTTGTGTTCCAGGCCATATAACCGAAACTCGGGTTCAAACGGTCCAACCTGCCATCGAGCAAGTCACCGGCAATGCGATTAAAGTCGGGGCCTGGCCACTCGGTGCCGTTGTCGAACCCGGCTGGGGTGTACGAGCCACTGTAAGTCGCCGACACAACAGTATCACGTGGCAACTGGCGCTCGACTCCTACAACGTAATTGTAATTCGGGCCAAACTTTGTGCTTCGATCCTCCCCAGCTGCCTGGGGTCTCAAAGTCGCATTTCCGCCGTGCGAGTCGAAGGTTACGGGCCCCACGACTGGGTATTGGAAACCAAACGGGAAGCTGTCCGACGTCCCCTCGGAGAATAGAGGCGGGTTTGCAGACCCCTGCAGGAGAGTAGGACTGAAGAAACCCAACGGGTTGGTAGTAATCGGGCCCTCGGTTCGCGACAACGAAGGCCAGTCACGGAAGACTCCAAACCCCCCACGGATTGTCCATTTCCCCTGACGCGTTGGATCCCAAGCCACTCCCACTCTGGGGCTGAAGTTCTTATACAAACTGTGGGGGTAGGTGGCAGGGAATTGCTCCACGCTAGCATCCGCAATCTTCTCATCGATAGTGGTGCCATTACCAAGTAGCATGTTCTGCAAGATCGTCCCGTGACTCGCGTATGTATTGCCGAAGTCGTCCCACCTAAGACCCATCGTCAGTGTGAGATTAGGCTTCGCCTTCCATTCGTCCTGTGCAAAGATTCCTCCGGTTGTCGAATAGAAGAAGTAACCACCCGTCGGCTGCCCGGTTATGGGGTTGAATCGAACGCCAGTCTCATTGTAAGGGATGTCCTGGACAAGGTTGAGCAGGTTTTGGAATTCGAAAGTTGGCCTTGTGTACGAAGGTTTGCATAAGTCACAATCATCATCCCCATTCCACCCCTGGTACCCGAACTTGAGGGTATGCCGACCGCGTAGGAGGGTCAGCGTATCGCGCCATCCGTAGTTGTGCTGAATGTACGTAAAGGGCCCACCTGCTGATATTCCTACATCCTGTCCAACAACATTGACAGTGGGGATATGATAGGGTAGTTTGCCCTGCGACACATTTCCCTCAACTCGATAAGCACTGAAGCTGGCTTCGTTCATGAATGACGGCGAAAAACTGTGCGTCTCGTTCGCTTGGAATGCCGTCACGAAGTAAGGGGCCGACGTGGAGAGGCCGGCTCGCAGTGAGGGTTCCTCCTGTGTGAGGGTTGTTTTGGTGAAGTTGCCGTATATACGATCGCGGTTTTGGTTGAAATATTGGTCCATTCTGATATTGAACTGCAATCCATTGCGATACGGGCTGAGCTTGGAAACCCCGGAGTCTAGCATAGGCATGTTGCACGGCAAGTCGAAGGTCGCCGCAGTACCGCATTGCGATCCGAAGATATCACTCGCGGTAGCCGCTACGCCCGTAGTAACAACATTGGTTATGGAGTACTGACTAAGCAGCTTGGTTCCGAGAGTGCTAGGGAAATTCTGCCCTGCCCAGTCGACGAACTCAGGACTCTCGAACGTGTGTGTCGATAGCGAGCTGGAAGCGGACGACCTCATTGGTTCTATCGAGAAGAAGAAGAAGGTACGGTTCTTAATGATCGGACCGCCAATTGTTCCGGAGAAATCATTCTTATGGAAGGGGTCGTATTTCGACGTAAATACCGACCGGGCCCATAGGTGTTGGTCAAAATAGAACCAACTCAGCGTTCCGTGGAAGGCGTTAGTCCCGCTTTTGGTTGTGATTACGGTCTGTATCGAACTCGTTCGTCCCTGTTCAACATTGAAAGTGTTGGTTTGTATCGCAACCTCCGCGATCGAATCCGGATTCGGACTCACGTTAAGGATTCCGTTGTGAACGTTTGAGGTAACGTCCATCCCGTCAACCAGATACATGTTGGATTCAAAAGTACGTCCGGATGCGCTTGCATCAACAGACCTCTCGGGAGCAAAATTATCTGGGGCCTCGCCTCCTAGCCCACGGAAGGTACCTCCCAAACCTGTAACCCCGGGGGCTAGCGCCGCGAGGCCGAGAAAACTGCGTGCCGGAAGCGGTAGGTCAGCAAGTTCCGCCGTTCCAAGGGTGGCGGAGATTCGTGTATCGGCGGTATCCAACGCTGGTGCCTTTGCGGTGACTGCCACGTTTTCGACCCTACCCGCCACCCCCATCGTAATCGGTACATCAGCCGTTTGAGCTGTCTCAAGGGTAACTTGCACGACTGCGTTTTGAAATCCAGCGACCTCAGAATTGATACTGTATTCGCCAGGCGCAAGGCTGCTGAACCGGTAGAACCCTTCTGCGCTTGATGTTGTGCTGCTGCCAACGTGGGTCGCAAGATTTGTCAAGGTTACATGCACATTTGGCATCAATGCGCCACTTGAATCATGAATTGTTCCCTGAATGTTGCCACTGAATTGCCCGTATGCTGAAGGTAAGCATAGGAGAGTAATTACAAGTAGCTGTGTCCAACGTTTCCCACTTATCATGTGACTTCCCTCCCTTTATAATTGGACCCGCGCCCGACGCATAGAGCTCTGATTCCTGGCAGTGTTAATTAGAAGCGCTGCAAAGGTGCCACCTTAACGAGGTGGACTCTTTGCTTGTCCGCTTCGTCTCTGAGTTGGCTCATGTCTATTTCCTCAAGCCTTCTCAGAAGCGGTTGGATGCCACTTTCACCTCGACCAGCCGCGTGCATGGCGCGAACAAGGGTGTACACAGCCATGCGATCATTTGGTGCGAGTTTGACTGCTAGTTCGCATTCTCGGAGTGCACTATGGGCGTCTCCTGACATCAGACAGAGCTTTCCTAGTTGCGCGTGTGCAAGAGCGTAGTCCGGCTTGGTCTTGATAGCGCGAAGCAAGGCTGAACGCGCTTCCTCGAACTCGGGCTGTGCCGGGGATAGCCCCTTGCGTATAAGAGCTTCAGCCAGAAGGTAATTTAACGAATAATCGTTCGGGGTCGTTGCGAGCCGCGATCGCAGCACCCGTATCGACTCTCCGGGTTTGTCCCTTTGAAGAAAGTTGATTCCAAGACCTACGACACCAAAGTTCTGTTTTGGATCAAGCTGGTCGGCCTTCTCAAAGTCTGCTTCAGCAATCTCAGGTTGGCGTTTCTGAGCATGCAGGATTCCCCGCATCGCGTAGAGTGCGGCAGAATCAGGGATGTTCTTCAACCCGACTTCGGTAATTTCGATTCCGAGATCAAATGAAGAGTGATCCATGCAGAGCGCCGCAAGGCCCAAATAGTTGCGAACATCTCGAGGGTAAATTTCGATCGCCTTACGCAAAGTGGCAACAGCTTCCCCGGTCTTGCGATCAGCCTCCAAGGCGTCCGCCAGGAGATTGAGTACCTCTGCATCGGGCTTTGGATCAGCTGCCAAGACCTCAAGGGTGGCAGCCGCTTCGCCGTACTGCTTGGAAAGGTATTGCGTGAGCCCTAGGTTGTAGCGGGCTGCCGGGCTGTTAGGCTCCAAGGCCATTACCTGCCGGAAAACCTCTACCGCCGGCCGCGGTCGTTGCAAGGAAACCAAACACTGGCCGAACTGCCAAAGGGCTGGAAGATTGCTCGCAATAGCCTCACGACTCTTTTCGTAATTGGTGGTCGCGGCTCCGCAATCACCCTTTTCAAAGGCGAGCTCACCAAGCATTGCGTGCGCAGTCTGGTCTTCTGGTGTTAGCGAAACAATCCTTTCCAAGAGAACACGACTATGTGGATTGCCCAAGTTGTACTCGGATTGTGCAGCTGCTTTAAGGGCTGGGAGGTAGTTCGGGCTCACTTCGAGTGCCTGTCGAAAAGAGTTTAGACTTTCCTCAACCCGCCCCATCCCGGCGAGTGCCAGCCCCTTTGTAGTCCATGCGCGAGCATTCCGAGGTTCGGTTTTAATGATCGGCTCCAGCAGCGTTAGCGCTTCGTCATAATGTTTAAGCGACAATACTCGCACGGCTTCATCGAGTCTCACTCCCGCGGCACGTGTGATTGTTCCGTGGATGAGGACGAGGAGGACAAGGATATGCGCCGACACGAAGAAACGTCCGCTCCATTGTGGGGCGCCTGAGAAACCGGAACGCCCGGACCCCGATGCGAAGCTGGTTGGTAGCCGATGATTACTCCAGTCTGTCACCTTGTCACCTACCCTCCTGGTGGTTTCTACCTGACTCGCCTTTCGTCAGGGACGATGCTTTTTGAGGCTGAGTCATCATCTCGCTGCCATCGCGCTCTGCGGCGTTCGCACAATTATCTTCGCCCCGGTTCCGACGCCGGAGTTCTGTAGGATGAACGTGATCTGAACGCGCCCTCTCCAGCTGGCCGGCGCGTACTCTGCGGGCTTTATCTGGAAACTAGCCAAATTCGCTACCGCCACCACCTGGTCCGGTTGTCGCTTTGTCCCCCAAGGCATCGGCGCGGTCCTATCCTTGTCGTAGAGGTCTGCACCTCTGTCGTAGGCGCCGTGGAAGAGAATCCCCTTTGCGTAGGACCCATCCACCATGTAATCCACCCGCACACCTAGCAGACTATTTGCGTCCAACTTCAGCAGCTTACCTTCCACTTTCACAGCGACATCAAGAGTACTTGGCAGCTCCTCGACAGTGGCGCCCACCTCCTGGTCGGCAAACTGGTTGTTGGCCATACCCAAGCGGGCTATCCAGGTCTTCCGGTCAAAGTCCGCATAGGACGAGGTCCCCCGCGAGGGATAGTAGTGATGAACGCGAATCACTCTGGCCACCTTGACCGGGCTCAATTCAGACAGCCCTTTGCCGTCTTCTGCTTCGAAATAGATGACAGCCCCTCTTGGCACAGGGCCGGTCCATGCCCATCTCACGGTGTCCACATTCATAAATGTCTCTGAGGGTTTCAGGAGTTCACCAGCCCCATCCCCCCAACTGCTGTGGTCATGATCAATGCGATAAATCCGGACGTTCCCTTTCGGAAAAGGAATGTTCTTTAGTGTCACGTCCACTCGCCGTTCATAGGTGGTCTGGTTTAAGATTACCAAACCCGCTTTGTGGTCATCCGACGATGCCATAGCTTCCATCGCTGGCCCAGAGACAGTCACCTGCTTTCGATCGACAGGCATCGTGGCGTAGATTTTGAAACCGTTGAACGCCGCCTTGCGGAACCCATCCAAGGTTATCAACCCGAGGAACTGATCCCTGCAATCACAAGGCTCCTGGAACTGCGCCCAACTCACCGAGGTCAACTCGGGGTGTGTCAGGAAGACGTTAAAATCGTGGAGCAGCTGGGCTGCGGCTTCATACTTATCCTGCACGTCGCCGCGGTACCAAATACAACAGTCGGCCGATTGGTATTCATCCATGCTTATTTCGGTGGTGTTAAAGTACGGAAACCGTGCCAGACTGTCCGCCACCTCCGTCGTCTCTCTCAAACCGGGGCTGCCATAGTGATGGAACGTAAAGACGTCGAGCGGAAGATTGCTGGTCTTGACAAATTCTGGAAATGATTTGTACCAGGTGCTCCAGGCCACTGTCGGCCCTGCGATCACCCCATCGGGATCTCCCGCTTTAATCGCTTGTACTGTAGCAATATAAAGTTTTTGAAAATCGGCCTCTGTCCCCGCAAAGAACGGACTGTTGTCTGGCTCGTTCCAGGTTTCGTAGGCTGCGACTGGAATGCCGCTATCACGGAAATGCCTGGCCACTGTGGTCACAATCTCTCTCCACTTCTCCAAATCGCCAAGGCTTATCGGGCTCCGTCGTCCAATTAAGAGAGGATCCGGCGTGTAGTCAAACGTCCACTGCGGCAGCACATTTCGTTGGAGCATCTCACTCGACATGTGGTCAATCCGCGTGAAGTCATAGGTGAGGTTTCCAGCAGTGCCGCCAATGGCATGGGATAGACTCCAGTCCCATCCCCAGGCCCACTGCGGCAGCACATTTCGTTGAAGCATCTCACCCGACATGTGGTCAATCCGCGTGAAGTCATACGTGGGGTTTTCAGCAGTGCCGCCGATGGCATGGGATAAACTGAAGTCCCATCCCCAGGCAAAGTCCATCCGCATGGATTCAGGGTTGAGCTCAGAAATTAGCTTAATGTCCCTATCAAAGGCCAAAATCGAGGGGATGGTCGTATTAAAGAGGTTAAACTTCGTTTTGATTAACGGATTGTCCACGCTGACGCCGAAATCGGCTACAACGCAGTTCTGCGAGAGGTTCTCCACTTTTGGCTCGTCTGCCGCACGTCCTCTAACCTCATATGAATAACTCACAAGTAATGTCGCCGCGACACATACGGACCGGACAAGCGATAAACATAAGCGTTTCATCTATGCTACTCCTTCCCTCAGGTGCGGTCTGCGCCTCCGGACGCTGCGCCAGTAGGGCCGATACAATGTTGGTGGGCGGAGTTCGATTTGACTCTGGCCGCTCGCTGTACTAGCCTGTAACAGGCTGCAGACTAGCATCAGGGGACTACGGTGCTGCAAGTTAGTTAACAGTTTGCTAGCGGCTCACTCACGGTTAGCCATGAAAGTTCCCAACAGCTTAGCCAGAACGCCGTCCAATGACCACACCCTCTCGGGTGACCCAAAGTGGGAATTGACATTGCGGGTCGTAGCAAGTTCTTCTTTCCAAAAGTCACCTCGCCTTCGTAAGTTCCTTCTTTATGTTTGCGAGAAGGCACTGACATCACACCCAGATGACGTCCATGAGCTGCAGATAGGCATAAACGTGTTTGAGAGGCGCTCGGACTACAGCCCCACAGAAGACAACATTGTGCGAGTAGAGGCGGTTGAGCTCCGAAAGAAGCTGCAGTCCTACTTCGAAACGGACGGAAAAAACGAGCCCTTTGTCATCCAGATCCCGAAGGGTGCTTATTTACCCATTTTCGTAAGCCGCCAACTTTCTGGGCAAAACCTTCAGGTGGGTGAGGTGGAGAAGACCATCCTGGAGGGTCAGGCCAAAACCTCACGCTATGAATCCCCGTCATTGATTAAGGCTCGGGTCACTCGTTCCCTGCCTGTTTTGTTGGTATTTGTGCTCCTTTTGGCCTTAGCGGCGGGATGGGAGCTGAATCGAGCATCAATGCGGAGTCAACGGGAAGAAACAGCACCTCTACCCTTTAGAGATAGCGTGTGGAACAATCTTTTCGATTCCGATCATTTGACAGAGATCGTCTTAAGTGACAGTTGCCTTGTCCTCATTCAAGAAATTACACATACCCACGTTACTCTGGCAGATTACTTGAGTGGCAAGTACCTGGAAAGAGCGACCACGCCTGAGTTACAACTGATCGCAATAAGGCAGTTCACGGGCGTAAATGCCGCCCAAATCACGGGAGACATTCTTCGATTGAACCCACGCGGTCACGGAAGGGTCACTGTTCGATTCGCACGCGACGTCGCACTCGAGGATCTAAAGACAGATAACATCGTCTTGATTGGTAGCCGGCGGTCAAACCCCTGGGTAGAGCTATTCGAGTCTCAACGCAATTTCATTTTCGAATTTAGTGAGAGATTAGGCACCGGCCTCTACCGGAACATCTCGCCTCGCCCCGGTGAGCTGAAAGAGTATGTCAACAAAGCACCCCACGCTCTGACTACTGAGGAGGCATACGGAGTGATCGCTTTTGTGCCTAACCTGAGCCACACTGGCAATGTTTTAATCATTGAGGGCAGCGCGAGTGAGGCATTAGAAGGCGCGGCAGAATTCCTCACCGACCCACAGTTCGCCTCTAAGCTCGAGGAGCGCCTGAAACTTAGAAGAAAGCCGGGATTTCCAGCATATTTCGAGGTTCTGCTGAAGACCAGCATCATCAAGGCCAAACCTAGGGAAACGATGTATGTGACACACCGGCTTATTCCGAACCGATAACATGCTTCGGAGTGCGGATATCGTTCTGCCCACCACCTATAGCCGGGAGATGCGGCTGCGCCGGGCCGCAGCTGACCGGCCCGAGTTTTTGTGCCAGTCGCACTGAGAAAGTTTATATCAGAGCTCTCCGATCGCCCACAAGTACACGTCCACTACTGACTGAAATGCCGGTGTCCGCCATCTCCCAAACAAGTGGCGTGTGGCAGATGAAGATCACTTGATGGAACCCACCTAGGTCCATAGCCCGGCGCAGCATGCGCACGTACTCCTTGCCATTGACAGCGTCCAGAGCCCCCACCGTTTCGTCCCGGAACAGAGTTTCGTAACGAATGCCTTCGCCCTGCCGCATATTGTAGATCGCGATGCCTAGGTTCACGGCTTCGTTGACCAGAACGAACTGCCCGCCCGAAAGCTCATCCACGAGGCACGTACGGTCCAGATTCTTGTTGCGGACCTCGACATCGAAATCGTCTACCATCCCTCGACCGTCCGCCTTGGGGCGTTGCGTCCTGAACCGGATTTCGAACTTGTTGTCGAAGCACCCCTCAAGCAAAGAGTTGACCAAGATCGAGACTTGTGGTCCGGCGGCCTGGATCTCGCAGAGTTGGATCTCGTCCGGACCGAAGACCCTGGCGAGATAGGCGTAGTCTTCCTGTTCAGTCCTTGCCGCCCCGAGTTCGGCCTTGACCTGGGCCAGGCGAGTCCGCGCTGCCTCCAGCTGCTCCTGACACTGTTTGATTTGTGCTTGGCGGGCAATAAGGCTGTCCCGTTCACGGCGGCAGGAGATGATCAGACGGTCCGCGTCTTCAATCTCTCGCCGTGAAGCCTGCACCCGCGCGTCGAGATCAGCGAATACGGAGAGGGTCGATTCCTTCCGCGCCAGTTCCTCGGCCAGCTCCGCCCGGGCCTGATTGAGTCGGTCCAAGCCCTTCAGCCGCTCCTCCCGGCGTGCTTCGACAGCCCGCAATTCCTCGTATCGCTGTCGTTCCTCATCGACTACCCTGCGCTGCCGCTCGCAGCCTTCGAGTGTCCGCGTGAGCTGGGACGAGGGCGTGGCAATCTGAATCAGCGAGCCGCGCTGGACCTCGACTTCAATTGAGAGTGTGGCAACCTCTCCCTCCAGTGTCGGAATCTTCTCGCCGGCACCGACGGCACGATGAATCTTCGGGCAGGAGGCGTAGGGCCCCTCACCCCGGCAAGGCACTATCGCAAGCTCTTCACGCTCCACCCGCGCACGCTCAAGCTCCGCCAGGTTGGTTCTTAGCTCAGCATCCAGGGCTTGGACAGTGCGCTCGGTCTCACGATTATCCCCCTCCAGCCCCTGAGTTATCCGAATCTGCTGATGCAGTTCTTCGATGCGAGTGGCAAGCACCGCGCCTCGTTCCGTCAAATCGGCGAGGTTCTTCTTCCCAGCCAGGAGGTTCCCATCCTTCCCGACCTGACGTTTGGCTTCGGCGATCTCGGCATCGGTCTTGCGCAGGCGCTGTTTCAGAGTCTTAACCTCGGATAGGAGCGGCTTCCGACTGGCCTCCGCTGCCTGAAGCTCCAGCAGCCGTTGTTGTGCCACACGCTTCTCGGCTTCCAGAGTCTCAAGACGGGATGACACCTCTCGAAGTCGGGCCTCAACTTCCGCAGGATCTTCAACCCCGGCCTCCACCAGCGCCTTCAGGCTTCTCGCCTGCCCTTCCAGACCAAGCGTGGTCCTGGCCACTTCCTCTCCTTTCTCTTTGGCTGCTGCCGCAATCAGTCTCAGCCGGTCCAGCCCGAGCAGCTCTCGGATGAACAGCTCTTTCCGCTCGCTCCTTTCAAGTGAGAGAAAGTTACCCGTGCGCTTCTGGCTGGAGAAGATGCTGGAGAGGAAGAAGTCGGGCGTGCCAGCGCATTTGCGGACAAGCTCCTCAAAGGGCTCCTTCTTACCGTTGGTGAGCGGCGCGCCCTCACTGTTGAATAGGTAGCTCTCCATCTGGCGGGACTTGGGATCGATCTTGAGAAGCGACCGGTAGCGGGCACCATTGACACTGAAAGTGAGGTCGATTTCGGGCTGGGGATGGGTGGCGAAGTCATAAAGCGAGCGCTTCTGGCCGGGCAGTTGGCGAAAGAGTGCTGCAAAGACCGATCCGATCAGCGTGGACTTGCCAGCCCCATTCTCGCCCACGATGGCGATTAGCCCCTCACCCAGACTATCGAAGTCGACGCAGGCTTCATTTGGGAATGCCTCAGTGATTCCCCGTAACCGCAGGTAATGCAACCTCATCGTAGGACCTCCCGGAGGTAGTCAACGTTAGGGTGGATATATGTATAAAGGATGGGGTGTTCAGCTTTCTCGACTGAAGAGGACTGCTTTCTCTACTTCCGCTAGCTTGGCAAGCAACCGCTCCTGGCGGTCGGCTGGCGGGGAGGCTTTCATGGCCCAGTAGGCACGAAGCTTTTCCTCGGCTGAGCGTGCGGCGGCGATCGGAGCAGGCTCCGAGGGAAGGTCTGCATCGTGCTCGATCTTCACCTTCAGTTCGGCGGGATTGGCAGCCAATAACTTCTCCCTGAGATTGTCCTGCTGCTCGCGGCTCAGCAGGCAATCTGGTCCGTTGGGGACCCTCACCACGACTTTCACCCGAGAGTCTTTCAAGGTGAGCAGATCCAGGTTGTCGGGTAGCCGCAGCTCGCCATCTTCGTAGACGGCGTGAAGCTCAACCATCCGCCGAGTTGGTGACACTCTGAACTCAACGTCCAGGTCCGACAGGTCCGGGCGAAGCTCGGGAGCGTGCAGTGTCACCAGGTTGTAGCCTTTGTCTTCAACTTCGCTGTAGTCGCAGCGCGAGAGTGACCCGGAGTACCAAATGCGCGGGGCGAGCTGCTGACGGAGGTGAATGTGGCTGAGCCCGACATACTGCGCCTGCAACCTGCGCAGCGGGTCAAGTGGATACTCGGCACAGCGCCCGACCAGTGGCTGACCGCTGCTAACCCTGGCGCCAGCCACCCCGAAATGCCCAAAGAAGAGCTTGTAGCATCCAGGCCGCTGCTCGAATCGCTGGTTGAACTCATCGAGTTGCCGGGCGAAAGTCTCACCCAGACTGTGCTCGTTGCCAGCCATCTCAGCTTTCCGGGGATACGGAAAGACCGCGACAGCAGCCTCCCCCAGCTCAATGAACTCCGGCTCAGTGCAAAGGTATATCGGGTGCTTCCCCTTAGCCCTGGCAAAGACGTACAAATCTCCCTCCAGCTCCGCCCCGTGATTTCCTGCAACCAGAATCACCGGAACGTGGTTGGCCATTTCGACCAGCCTGTCGACCCAGAAGTTCCGTTCCTTAATCGTGGCCTTATAGGTCGTGAGGTCGCCGTTGATCACAAAGAGGTCAACGCTCGCCCGGATGGCATCTGCGACAAACCATTCCAGACACTGGGCGGTGTCGGCGAAGTAACGGTCTTCATCGAGGTGAAAATCACCGGCGTGGGCCAATCGTAATGGCATGCGCGGCCTCCCTTCATGTCAAGACATCAATGCGTTTTTCTGTTAATGGGGAACGGTGAGCCGAAACTACGGAACCCAAGGGGGATCAGCAATGATTGCACGGATTCTGTTCAATCAGGTGAAACCACCGTAGTTTCAACGGTGGCAGAGGTAGTGCGCCGCCTTTTGAACAGGCTTTTGCACAACACTGTGGAAATCAAGGGAATCTAGGGTGTCAATCTGTCAGTGCGAGGTACCCGTTGCTGGAACGAGGTGCTAGGGCTTGAGGTCCCAGTTTGGATCGCCGTAGAAGCTGGAACGATGCTTTACTCTTCGTCAAAAGCCCAAGGTCGTACACAACCCGACCACAGCCAGAAATTCGGAATTCACCTGCGCTGGTTGACGGCCGATTTGGGCTGAATTTCAGATTCCTCATCAAGTCCGTCAGGATAGGCCATCATCAAGTTATAACGGTTCACATAGAGATTGAATCGCGTCACGTCACCATTGTATCTAGCTACTCGCGCCTTGAAATCAACCACTCGCCCATTGAAATCATCTACGCCCTGGTCGAGGAGCCGGCCTTTAGCCTTCGATGATTCAATTTCACCATCCGAAGGCCAACCGTACCCTTGCTCATTCCCGATAGAAATGCGCTGGTTGAGGTCGCGCAACTCCCGGTCCAAGGAGGCCCTTTCGCGTTCTATCTCTTCCTTCGTTTGGTCCAGTTCGTTTTCCTCCCCTTTTATCCGCGCTGATTCTCCTGCCAGCCTGGCAGATTCTCCGTCAATCCACGATCTGAGTCTTGCCTTCTCACCCTCGCTGGTAGATATTCCTTCAAATGCCCCCGCCTCTGCGAGCCGGAGCAATCCTCGTTTGAACGCGGGCCCGTGATTCGTTTTGGTGTCCCCCAAGGTGAAAAGATACTCGTGAACTATCTCGTGGCAAAGGACCCGCCTTATCTCGCGTGGGTCCTTGCGGATCTGAGGGTTGAGAAGAATAAAAAACTTACCGTCATATTGAGCCCATAATCCCTTTTCCACTAAACCCGCAGCTTTGAGCGACCCGACTTCTTTCAATCTGGGCTCCCAGAAAACCGGAATCTTCGGGAGGCTACTTTCATAGAACCGCTCGTTGACCTCTCGGTAGCTGTTGATTAGTTCCGGGTCCTCCAACCGGCCAGCATCTCGCTGGATTATCTCCTTCTCTTTGGCTTCCGCTGGACTTGCGATAACCGGCACCGATACTGTTGTCAACGTGGTGCTAGGGCCTTGTTTGGTCACTGGAAGACGTGAACTCTCCTTAGGTTCAGGTTGTGGGCCGCGCAGCCACAGCCAAAGAGCGAGGAAGATCGCAACGCCGACGAGGATACCTACTCCAAACCTTGGGTGTCGACTCCCTTCTCGTGCCTTCGAGTCGGCTGAAGGACGCGCCGAAGATCTGCCCTCAGCAGGAACCGTGACGCCCCGGGCTTGTCTAGGTACACTCGGTCTAAGCGCCTGGCGCTCAACAAGCAGGACCTTTCCGCATACTTTGCATCGGAAAGCTCGACCGATGTGGTTCTCATCAGCGTGATAAATGGTCTCGCACCTAGGGCAGGTTATGTCGATCACCGGACTACCCCCAGTTGACAAACTCCCTGGCGCTAATTGTACTCGCGTCCTGTTCGCCATTGATATGAGGACCAGGGGCAATCCGCGGTCCTGGCCGACTGAAGGCGCACTTTAGCCAGTAAACGACTGCTGCCGGTCGCGGCTCGCTTCACCCTTAGCTCGGGAACAATCCCAGCTGATTTGACGTTGTGGCAGCACTCGATGGCCTGCGCGAGGCTTTACGCCTGGGTACACTTTCAAGTGACCCACTGAACATCAGAAGCTGCGTCACCACTGCCGGGATTGGTGCTGGCGGTGGAATGATAACTTCTGGTA
>JBEKAK010000052.1:0-40633 GCA_050018275.1 Terriglobia bacterium
CGCCCCATGTCCAGCTTCACCAACCCGGCGAGCTGCGACCGCATCGTCTTCGGCGTCATCAGTCACTTGAACCGCTCCTGGGAGAGAAAACCCCTCAAGGAATTTACACAAAATGCTTGACGCTACCTCGCTCAACCTTGGATTGACAGCCCTTGCTAGGACTGGGTATATTGACTGAAGAGTGATGACCACCCGGATCTTAACACCCTCGAATCAGATTACCCTTCTGCGGCTAGTGTTTGTCCCCGTGTTCGCGATCTTGGTCCTGGACCAAAGCTATCGCGCAGCGCTTGCGGTGTTGACGGCAGCCGCGATCTCCGATGTTCTGGACGGCACCGTAGCTCGCCTGTTGAAGCAGGTAAGCCCGCTGGGGGTGGCGCTCGATCCGGTTGCCGACAAGATTCTCATGACGACCGCCTACCTGACGCTGGCGTTTCGCGACGCCCTGCCCTGGTGGCTCACGATCCTGGTGCTGAGCCGGGACGTGGCCATCATTCTGACCGCGCTTCTGATCAGCCTCGTGGCCGGGTATCGCCCCTTCTATCCCACCTCTCTGGGGAAAGCTTCCACGGTGGCGCAGGTGGTAACGGTTTTCGCGGCGGTCAGTCACCAGGCGCACGTTCCTCATATCTCGGCAGAACTGGTCACGCTCTTCGTTTACCTTGCTGCTGCACTCACGCTGGCTTCCGGCATTCACTATTTGATTGTCGGACGCCAGCGCTATGGGCGCCCCGAGGTCGAGGCTCCCGATGAATCCGAGCACAACTAGCCCGGGAATTCGTAAGGCGCCTTCCGTAGTCGCGTAACTGACTCATGTGAAATGAGCTGGTAAAAGCCGATGCATTCTCGAGATCTATTCAGGTAGTCAATCGATTGCGCGAGATTGCCGTAATTTCGAAGGCATCCATCGACTTCACTTTGGCCCGGCCACCCTTTGCGAAGATTCCAACTCCCAAGCTGTCCTCCCGCGTGGGATAGATCCTTCCTGTCAAACATGCCCGGCCATTGGCGAAAACCTCGACAGCAGAGCCATCTACAAAAACTGTAAACCGCAAAAGTTCGCCGGACCGAAGTTTCAACGGACCCTTATGAACCCCACGGTTAGCGTCTGGGCTCAAGCTAGAGCGTCCTGTGTCGAGGACGACGTTCCGACTCACGGCATCGTACGCCATGGTCGTTTCTTCAGCCGAGTCCGGGGACCGGCGGAAACTGATTCCGACCTCTTTCGCGTCACCTGCATCCATCTCCAAACGAATCTCCAGGGAATCCCCTGTGACTTCGGTGACTGGGACGAAACTTGAAAGTTCGCTTGTTGTGATCCTATGATGACTGCCACGCAGGATTGCCAATTCGGGAAGCGGCTCCATACGGAGCGTGCCCTTGGCATCGATGGATAACACGCGGGGCAGAGACATGACCCCTGCCCAACCCGCTCGGCGTTGAGCAGTATCGTTCCGTCCTTCCCCGATCCATCCCCACAGGATTCTCCGCCCTCGGCTGTCCACAAAGCTTTTGGCCGCATAATAAAGGCCGCTGCCATCGACCAATCCGGAAGATTCACGCTGGAACCTCCGGTCGGAATAGTGACCTGTCACGTAGTAAACCCGGCCCTGCGTCGAAACCAGCAGCATATGCTTCTGACCCAGCGGGAAAAAGTCCGGGCACTCCCACATGTCGCCGGCGGCTACAGGATCGTATCGGTCTGAGTGTGCAGCACCATTTCTCTCGAAGGGAGGGGCGGCAAACAAGGTGTGCAGGTAATCCCAATGCGTTAGATCCTTTGAACCATAAAGAAGGACGGCCCCTCCTTGGCCCTTGAAGCCGGACCCGACCGTCATCAGCCACAAGTCAAGCTCCCTCCAGATTGTGGGATCCCGGAAACCAGTCACCTGTAGACCCTCCGGCGGAGAACTGATAACTGGATTCCCCCCAAGCTTCTTCCAAGTGATCATCTGGTCGTCACTGGTGGCAAGGCATTGCACTTCCGGCGAGACGCCCGTGTAAACCAATATCGGGGTACCGTCGTTTATGAAGGCGGAGCCGCTAAAACATCCGTCCTTGTCCGGACCTCCTGGCGTAGGAGCCAAGGCCACCGGCAGATGTTCCCAGTGCACGATATCTTTACTGCGCGCATGGCCCCAGTGCATGTCACCCCAGTAGGCACCGTTCGGGTTATGCTGGTAAAAGAGGTGGTAATAGCCTTTCCAATAGATTGGGCCGTTGGGATCGTTCATCCAATTCGCCGGGGGCAGAAAGTGGAATTGAGGCCGCAAGGGGTCCGTGGCCAGGCGTCCGGGCGATGAATTGTTTTCTCGTGCCAATTCTGCCGCTAGTCGGTCGCCACACATCAGGAGCGAAGCCGCTCCCCATCCTGACTGAATCATGAATTGTCGACGAGCAATCATGGTGAACAGCTCCTCCATCGCAAGTTGCTTTCTGAAACGTCTCCTATGGAAGAATATGTAGCGCCCCGATTTATCGGGGCGGCCTTTCAACCGCGCCGTGGCTTTGGCGGCGCAGCCAAGCGGGATTCAAATTACCATGTTTGTCGCGCGACCCATGAGAATTCGGATTACTTAGTTTGCCGCGCGGCAAAGTCCCGCGCCGCTGGAAAAGCCGCAGGGCCGGGCCACGGGCCCTGCGCTACAAGGGTCGCCCCGGCAAATCGCATTCCCCGCCGCGGCCGTGCTGGATTCCCGCTGGAGCCTGCCCCGATTGCGTCGGGGCGGGAATGACGGCAGTACGGGCGTCGCAGGCGTCGCCGCTTCTCGGCTACAACCGTCTCAGGGCCAGGCCTTTCGTTGTCACCCCCGCGCGGGCGGGGGTCCACCCTCTCGTCCAAAGGGGCGAGGGCTGGCCGTCCGACCCCCTCCCCCGTCCCGACAAGTCGGGACACCCTCTCCCCCAAGGGGGCGAGGGTTGGAGCGAGGCGAATGGAATCCAGGAGGCAGAAGCCGGAAAGACAGGGACTCGGTGTTCGGGGCTCGCGGAAGAACAGGGAACGGGCATCGCAAACCAGGCCGGTACAGGTTTCGGCGGTTGCGTCGGCGGTTTCATCCCCGAAAGCAATCTGGTACAATCCCGCCGCATTCAGGGCTGTGTTTAGCTCACCTTTGGAGGTTGGCGATGAAGCGTCTGCGATGGCTTGCGATCCTTTCTCTGGTTCTGATTCCGGGTTTGGCGCGCGCGGAAGACCTTTTCACCCTCAAGCAAGTGGTGCCGGGGGTATACGCAGCGGTGGCGAAGGAGCAATACAAAGTGAACTGCAACGCCGCGGTGATTCTGCTGGATGAGAGCGTGCTCGTCGTGGACACGCATTCCAAGCCCTCGGCGGCGCGCGCGCTGATCGCGCAAATCAAGGCAGTCACCGACAAGCCGGTGCGTTACGTAGTCGATACGCACTTCCACTGGGATCACTATCAGGGCAACCAAGCGTACGTGGGCGTATGGCCCGCGGGCGTCGAGATCATTTCGTCGGAAGTCACGCGCGAGGGCATTGAGCAACGGGGCATTCCGCGCGTGAAGCGCCAGCTCCTCGACTCCCCCAAGGACATCGCCAAGCTCCAATCGGACCTCGCCGCCGCGACTGACCCCGCCGAGAAGGCGAAGATCCAGGAGAACCTTCGCCAAGCCCAGGACTACCTCGCGGAGCTCCAGAACATGCAAGTGACGTTGCCCACACTGACGTTCGATCGCAGCGTCATCTTGCACCAGAAGACCCGCACCGTGGAAATCCTCTGGCTCGGCAAAGCGCACACCGACGGCGACATAGTCGTCTACCTGCCCAAAGAGAAGTTCATCGCCACCGGCGACATGCTGCAGGGCTGGGTGCCCTACATGGGCGACGGCTACCCTTACGACTGGATTCAGACGCTCGCGAACGCCGAGAAGCTCGACTTCGAGTGGGCCCTCGGCGGTCACGGCGACGTGATGCAGGGCAAGGGCACGTTCGAGCTGTGGAGGGCTTACCTGCGCGACCTGATGGAGGCCACCGGCGACGCCTATGCCCAGGGCGCCACGCAAGCTGAGGCCCGCAAGGTGGTCGCGGCGAAGCTCCTGCCCAAGTACGCCGACCGCTTCCCGCCCGGCATGCTGGCGCACGATATCCCGGGCAACATCGACAAGGCCTACCGGGTCGTCAGCGGCAGCCAGGAGTAGCGAAGCCGGCTTCGTTGTGGGGGGATTGTTTCCCAGGTTGCAGGGCTCGGGACAGGTAGACCGGCGTTACACCCCAGGGCTTTACACAGACTGTGAGGCCCCCGTTCCAGAGGTGGAAACGCTCGACTGACTCACACGAAGTTTTTATCCAAAGACCTCTAGTCCCGTGCCCGCCTGGTTAGGTTCTTTTTGGGACCGTTCGCAGTCAACCAAAGCGCCATGTGGGCAGTGCGGGTTTGGGACTTCTTTAGGCGGTCACGGGACTAGCGTGGCCGGATGTCGCTGCGCTTGAAATCCGTGCGCTCCACGTTGGGGTCGCGGTTGGGATCGTAGTTCGGGTCGTTGGTGTAGATGGCCTCGCCGTGGCCGTTCTGCCACCGGTTGGAGTACTGGTTCGTTCCGGTCTCCACTTCCTTCGTGTAGGGGTTTCAGCCTTGTGCCGCGCTCGTCACGCTTCACCTAGAAATCCACCTTGGCGCCGATGGTGTTGACCGCGCCGTTCATTGTCATTGGGTTGATGCGCAGGATGCCGCCCGCCATCTTACCCTCTCCGCTCACCGGGTTCAACCCTGGGTGGAGCAAGTAACGCCGACCTCACTTACCCAGGGTCTGCGCCTTTTGTATGAGCGAGGTGCGGACCTGGGGCAACGGACGCCCTACCACCTACGATCTCGTGAATTGTCCAAATTGAGGAAACCAGACACTGAGCCAATTGGTCTGGCGCGTTTTCTTGCTTGCTGCGAAAAAGCTCTTTTAGCAGGTTGCGGAAAAACGTGTAGCGGCGACGGAACCTGTCCCGATTTCATCGGGACGTCGCCAAACTGGCGGTGAAAACACAGGACATTTGGCGATGTGAAAACCTGTCCCGATGTTCTGAAGCTGTGAAAATATCGAAATAGGCCATGGCACCGACACGATTATTCAACAACTTACATTGTGCAAAACTGCGCGGCCATCAATATTTTCACAGCTTCTCTTGATCGGGATCGCCGCTACCTCGTCGGGGGCGAGTTTTTCCGCAACCTGGTAGAATGCTGCGAGGAACAGAAATTGCTGCCGCATGTTCCTACCATGTGAAAAAATCCTGGAGGGAGTGACATCATGTCCTATCCAAAACCCAGCCGGCGTGCCTGGGCGGAACCCTGGAAGATCAAGATGGTCGAACCGATTCGCATGACCACCCCCGCCCAGCGCGAGCGCTTTATGGCCGAAGCGGGCTACAACACCTTCCTGCTGCGCTCCGCGGACGTGTACATCGACCTGCTCACCGACAGCGGCACCAACGCCATGAGCGACCGCCAGTGGGCGGGCCTGATGCTGGGTGATGAAGCTTATGCGGGCAGCCAGAACTTCTATAATTTGTGGGAGGCTGTAACTCAGTATTATGGATATAAATATCTCGTTCCCGCGCATCAGGGGCGCGGCGCGGAGCACATCCTCTCGCAAATCATGATTCACCCGGGCGACATCATCCCCGGCAACATGTACTTCACCACCACGCGCTTGCATCAGGAACTCGCTGGGGGCACGTTCGTCGATGTGATTATCGATGAAGCGCACGACCCCGCGAACCCGCACCCTTTCAAGGGCAACGTCGATCTCGCGAAGCTCCGGCGCGTCATCAACGAAGCCGGCGCGCGCAAGATTCCCTACGTGTCGATCGCGGGCACGGTCAACATGGCGGGCGGCCAGCCGCAGTCCATGGAGAACCTACGCGCCGTCCGCGAGCTGTGCAAGCGGTCTGAAATTCCTGTGGTGCTCGACGCCACGCGCGCGGTCGAGAACGCCTACTTCATCCAGCAGCGCGAGCCGGGGTATCAGGCGAAGAAAGTGGCCGAGATCCTCAAGGAGTATTGCTCGTATTCCGACACCTGCACGATGAGCGCCAAGAAAGACGCGCTCGTCAACATCGGCGGCTGGCTGGCGACGAACGACGAAGGCTTGTACGAGGAGGCTCGCAACTTGGTGGTGGTCTACGAAGGCCTGCACACTTACGGAGGCTTGGCCGGCCGCGACATGGAAGCGATGGCGCGCGGCATCGTGGAAAGCGTCGACGACGACCACATCCGCACGCGCATCGGCCAGGTAGAATACCTCGGCAATCACCTGCTCGACTGGAGCATCCCCATCGTCAAGCCGATCGGTGGCCACGCGGTTTTCCTGGACGCCAAGGCGTTCTACCCGCACATCCCGCAGGCGCAGTTCCCGGCGCAGGCGCTCACCTGTTACGTTTACGCCGACTCTGGAGTGCGCACCATGGAGCGCGGCGCCGTCTCCGCCGGACGCGACCCCAAGACGGGCGAGGAACGCTTTCCCAGCCTCGAGTTGGTGCGCGTTACGATCCCGCGCCGCGTCTACACGCAAGCGCACATGGACGTCGTGGCGGAATCGATCCTGGAAGTCTACGAACACCGCGACCGGGCACGCGGCCTGAAGATGATCTATGAGCCGAAATACCTGCGCTTCTTCCAGGCGCGGTTTGAGCCGGCAACGTAAGCCGCCCCCCCGTGCGCCAGCAATTCGGCGGTACTCAACTGCTCGCTGCAGAATGCCATGATGAGCGCCGGGTATGGGCAGGAACAAAGAAATCCGAAAGAAGATCGAAGGGCATCGGCGCGTGATTCGGGAGCGTCGCGGCACTGACCCAGGCTCAATAACTTCTTCCGGCGCGCGCATTCGCCGGGTTAACATTCCCTCCATGGGCCTGGCGAGCACCATCAAGCAGCGCGCCATCGAGGTCGGCTTCGACCTGGCGGGGACTGCACCGCCCTCGGCCCTCCAAGATCTGGAGTTTCTGCCGCGGTGGATCAGGAAGGGATATGGCGGGGAAATGCATTACCTTGCTGATCCCAGACGTGAAGACCCGCGTAAAGTCCTGCCCTCGGTGCAATCCGTAATCTGCGTCGGACTCGTCTACAATACGCCCCACCCTTATTCCGCAGACGTTTGTGGTTGCAGCGAGAGCGAAGGGAATTCGACCGTTCATCACGCAGGGATACAAGAAGTGCGCTCGCGAGCCTGGGTTTCACGTTACGCCTGGGGAACAGACTATCACCACGTGATGCGCGGGAAGCTCGAACAACTGCGTGCGACGATCGAGAAACTTGCCCCCCGCGTTGAGACGCGAGTCTACGTGGATACGGGCCCCATTGTGGAACGCGCTTTCACGCGTCTTTCGGGCATTGGATGGATGGGCAAAAACACGTGCCTCATCAATGAGCGCAAAGGGTCATGGTTTTTCCTGGGTGTGATTCTGACCAACCTCGAATTGGAACCGGATCTTCCCGCGCCGGACCGATGCGGTTCCTGCACGCGCTGCCTGGAAGCCTGTCCGACGGGAGCGCTGGTTGAGCCCTACGTGATGGACGCTTCGCGTTGCATTGCCTATTTCAACATCGAGCTTAAAGGCGCCATCCCGGAGCAATTCCGGAAGGCGATCGGCAGCAATGTCTTCGGTTGCGACATCTGCCAGGACGTTTGTCCCTGGAATAGCCGTCCGTTGTCCGCGGTCAGTGGTCCGTCGTACAACGACGACGCGCGCGATGAGTTATCTGGCGCCGGCTCTGGGCAGAGACGTGCGGCGACAACGAGCCTTCCCGAGTTCCAGCCCATGCAGGTTGAGGTCAAATCGCACCAGCCGCTGCGGCAACGGACGACGGACGACGGACCAGCCTCTCATCTCCCGGCCACGGCCGCGTTTTCGCTTTTCAATCCGCTCCTGGAGTCACTCGCCTCGCTCGCCAACGAGGATTTTCGCCGGGTCTTCGCGCGGTCACCGATCAAGCGCATCAAGTATCGAGGCTGGCTGCGCAATCTTTGCGTGGCGATGGGGAATTCCCGCGACCCCCGCTTCCTTCCCTGGCTGGAAGCCGCCGTACAACATCCGGATCCGGTTGTGCGGGAACATGCGACGTGGGCGCTGCGCCGCCTTCGATCGGAGGAAAAGTTACGCTGACCCAACTTGGCGTGAGGTTGCTGGGTGCGTCCATTGCTGCACGGTTTCCTGGACGAACGCCTCGAAGCGGCGCGGCGCATGCTTCAGGATCTTCGCCTGCTGAGTGTAATCGTCCCGGGACGCAATCAGGCCGTACTTCTGGAAGGATTCGTACATCAGGCGGAAGTCTTCCGCCTGTTTCAAGGGCAACATCGTTTTCGCTTGCGCGAACCAAGCGTTGAGGTCGTCGCCACCGTAGCGGATCGTGCGCCCCAGGTGCTTGCTGTAGATCGCTGCCGTCTGCTCCCCGGTGAGCGTGTCCGGGCCCACCAAGGGGTAGGCGCCTTCGTGTCCCTGCTCCCTCAGGGCCGTGACGGCCGCGTCAGCGATGTCGCGAACGTCGACGCGGCTCAGGCCTTTGCTCCCAAACGGCTGCGGGTATACGCCATACTGCAGAATCGCGGCCCGAAACCAGGAGTCGTTCTGAAAGAAATTGTTCGGCTGAAGGATGGTGTAGACCATGCCGGATTCCTTAATCGCCTTCTCGATGGGGAGCTTGGCCCCAAAGTGCGGGATTTCCGGAAACCTCTGGACATTGTGGATAGAAAGGAACACGATTCGCTTCACGCCTGCGGATTTCGCGGCGGCGACGCCCGCCAAGCCCTGCTCGGCCTCGTCCTCACTCCAGGCGGTGAGCAAAAAGACGGAATCGATTCCCTCGAAGGCTTTGGGAAGACTGCGTGGGTCGCGCAGATCTCCAACGACTCCTGCGACTCCGCCGGGAAGCGCTTTTGACTTTTCTGCGGAGCGAGTCAAGACCGTCACTTTCTCCCCGTGCGCGATGAGTCCTTGAACGACCTGGCTGCCCACCGTCCCCGTACCACCCGCAACCAAGGTTTTCATGGTTCACCCCTGAACGGAATGCTCGCCGATTTGCCCCGCGCACATTGGCGAGGCTTCACCTGGAACCGACGATCTCCCAGGGTCCCGCGCTGCGGGACCGGAAGCGCGGGACTCCCACCTTGCCGTTGAACGAAGTTCTCAACCTCAAGATTTTTGACCGGACCCCGCGCTTCGATAACATTCACTTCCGAGAAATACCGGAGCCACCTCGCGGTGACTTACTTCGCAGAGTGGAAGCGCTTTTCGATCTCAACCCAATTCACAACATTCCACCATGCGCCGACGTACTCATTCCGCCGATTCTGGTACTTGAGGTAGTAGGCGTGCTCCCAGACGTCGATTCCCAACACCGGGTATTTACCTTCCATCACCGGGCTGTCCTGGTTGGCGGTCGAGTAGATGTCGAGCTTGCTGTTGAGAACGACGAGCCACGCCCATCCTGAGCCGAAACGGCCCATGGCGGCTTCCGTGAGCTTGGCTTTGAATTGATCAATACTCCCAAAGGTGCTCTTGATGGCCTCGGCGAGCTTGCCGCTCGGCTGGCCGCCGGCCTTCGGTCCCATGATCTGCCAGAACATGGAGTGATTGATGTGGCCGCCGGCGTTGTTGCGGACAGCCGTCCGGATGTTCTCCGGAACAACCGCACAGTTATTCGCCAGCAGTTCTTCCAGGCTCTTGTTGGTCAGGTTGGGTGCGGACTCGAGCGCCTTGTTTAGATTGGTCACATAGGCGTTGTGGTGTTTGCCGTGGTGGATTTCCATCGTCATTTTATCGATGGAGGGCTCCAGCGCATCAAACGCATACGGCAATGCAGGAAGAGAGAACGGCATAGCAGCTCCTTTCGTTCTGAAGGTTTCGAAGGCGCGGCACGGGCTCCCGGTGTTAAAGAGAAACCACCGCCCGCCGGCGGCAACGCCTTCTGCACAGTTGAGAATGTCTGTCAAAACAGCCCGAACAGTGGAGTACTTAAGTATCCAGATTAACCCATGTTGACCGACCTGTCAAATATCGCAGCGTGAGCAAAGCGGCGGCTATGCTATATTCCGAGTTTGGGCCGTCAAGCGTTCAAAACCGTTTCCCGTGGCGGCTTGGCGTGGCTCGAGGCTTTGCGCCTCAGCAAGGTGCCGTGGCTCGTCCACGCGTTCAGCACGCGCCGGGGCGGTCGAAGCCGCTCCCCTTGCGCAGGCCTCAACCTGGGGTTTAGCGGATGGGACCGGCGTGAGCTCGTGGAGCTGAATCGCCGGCGCTTTCTCAGACAACTTGACGCAGCGGGTTTTGTGGTTGCGTCGCTGCGGCAAATCCATTCCTCTCATGCCTTTATGCTGGCTCGTGACGGGGCGGGCCAGCTCTGTTACCAGCCGTCCGGCACTGCGCTCACTGAGCAAGCCACAACAAGCCCGCCCGCGGGAGACGGGCTGATGACCGCAGAAGCAGGCATCTTGCTGACGGTCCGAATCGCCGATTGCCTGCCGGTGCTGCTGGTGGACCCCAAGAGGCGGGTGGTGGCCGCGGTGCATGCGGGCTGGCGCGGCGCGTTGGCGCGCGTGATCGAGAAAGCCGTGGGAGATATGCGCCGCGTCTTCGGGTCCGATCCCCGGCAACTGCTGGCGGCGCTGGGGCCGTCGATCCGCGCCTGCTGCTACGAAGTGGGAGAAGAGGTTGTCGAAGCCTTCCACGGACAATTCGCGCGCGCCGATCGGTTCTTCCGAACGCCACCCCACCGCCCCGAGGTGGCCACGGACCGCCGTTCGACTCTTTTCCTGAGCGCTTGCCCGGCCGGGCACGCTCCCGAGCAGGTTCCTGCAGCGCACCTCGATCTGGTCGCGGTCGCGCTCGATCAGCTCGCGAGCGCAGGAGTCAAGCTTTCAAATGCTTTGATCGCCGACTACTGCACGGCCTGCCGCATGGATCTCTTCTTTTCGCATCGCAAGGAAGGCGAGCGCACCGGACGGCAGATGGCCGTCGTGGGAATTCGACCGGGCAAAGGGGGTTGAAAGCAAACCCGCCAAGCTACGGCGCGGGGGCAGGAAGAGCGCTCGGGTGCAAGCCTTCGAGGCTGAGCTGCCCGCAGGCGGCACGGATGTCCTGGCCTCGGGAGATTCGGATGAACGCCGGGATGCGGCGGGCAGTGAGGATCTGTTGGAAGGCCAGCACGCGCTCGAAGGGAGGAGAGCGATAGGGAAGCTCGGGGCCGGAATTGTAGGGAATCAGGTTAACCTTGGCGCGCAGGCCCCGCAGGAGGTCCGCAACGCGGCGCGCGTCGTCGTCAGAATCATTGAACCCTTCCAGCAACACGTATTCGAAAGTCAGACGCTCCCACGGGCGCAAGGGGTAGGCGCGGCAGACGCGCAGGAGTTCGGCCAGCGGGTACTTCTTGTTAATGGGCATCAGGGCGCTGCGTTGCTCCTCGCTGGAGGCGTTGAGCGAAAGCGCCAGCTTGGGACGCATCGGCTCGCGCGCCAGCTCCTCGATGCGCGGGGTGATGCCGACGGTCGAAACCGTGATGCGCCGGAGCGCGACACCCACACCCTTTGAATCGGCGAGGATTTTTACGGCCTTCAGGACCTGAGGCAGGTTCAGCAAGGGCTCACCCATTCCCATGAAAACCAAGTTGAGCCGGGCCGTGCGCGCGAGGCTCTGCGCAGCGGTTACGGCCAGCACTTGGCCGATGATCTCGCCCGCCGTGAGGTTCCGTTTCGCGCCGAGAAGTGCGGTGAAACAAAAGCGGCAATCCAGCGCGCAGCCGACCTGGCTCGACAGGCAGAGAGTCGTACGGTTTCCCTCCGGCATAGAGACGGTTTCAATGGAATTCCCGTCCCCCAGGCGGAACAGGTAGCGGACGGAGCCATCGTGCGAACGGAATTCGCGCTGAACTTCCGGGTAGGTGATCTGATGAAGAGAGGATAGCGATTCGCGGAATTCCCGGTTGAGGTCGGTGAGCCCGGCAAAGTCTCGAACGCGTCGGGCGTAGATACCGTGGTAGAGCTGCCGACCCCGATATCGAGGTTGGCCATAACTCACCGCGAAATCCTCCAGCTCCGCAAGGTTGAGCCCGAGAAGATTGCCACTCTGCTTCACAGAATCCATTTCATGCCCGTTTCTTTCCATGTTAACACTGCGGTACAGGGGCTTCAAGATATCCGCGTGTGTCCGGGGAACACGCGGCAGCAAACCGCACAGCAGAGATTTCTGGCCAACCCGTGGAATTTGTGCGCAGAAAAATATTGACAGACGAGGGGCATTCCTCTAGGATGATTTGCGACAATTGAATATTTGATTCAGTAACCCTGAATCTCATCTAGAGTGGCCGAGGGACGGGCCCAGTGACGCCACGACAACCGCCCGCCAGTCAGAATGGCGGGGCAGGTGCCAATTCCCACCCGGTATGGGGGAGATGAGAGGGGGCCGCTAGGTCTTCAAAGAGCCTCTTCCCACCCGGAAGAGGTTTTCTAGTTTCTGCCTCTTCCCGAAAGCTTCATTCTTCTCCCCCTGACATTCCCGGGCCACTCAGGTGACGACCGGAGGACTTGTGAGTTATGTGATTCACCTGAAGTGCCGGGAATGTGAGCGAACGAATCCGCTCGATCCCATCGCTGCCTGCGAGGAGTGTTGGGCGCCGCTGGAAGTTGTCTATGACTACGGCAGGCTAAGGGCGGACCTGCGGCGCGAAGACCTCGCCTCGCGTCCTCCCAACATGTGGCGTTATCGGGAATTGCTGCCGGTCGCGCGCGAGCCCTGGGTGGGCCACCAGACGGGATTCACGCCGCTCCTGGCCGCGCCGCGTCTGGCCGCGGCGCTGGGAGCACGCGAAGTCTACGTGAAGAATGATGCCGTCAACCACCCTACGCTCTCCTTCAAGGACCGCGTGGTGGCTGTGGCACTCTCGAAGGCACACGAGTTCGGATTCGACACGGTAGGATGCTCCTCCACGGGGAACCTGGGGAATGCCGTCGCGGCGCAGGCTGCGGCCGGCGGTTTCAAGACCTTCATCTTTGTTCCCGCCGAGCTCGAGCCGGAGAAAATCATCGCCACGCAGGTTTACGGCGCAACGCTCGTGAAGGTGCAGGGCAACTATGATCAGGTGAACCGGCTGTGCGCGGAGATCGCGCTGAAGCATTCCTGGGGCATCGTCAACGTGAACCTGCGCTCCTACTACTCCGAAGGATCGAAGACCCTAGGATACGAAATCGCTGAGCAGTTCGGCTGGCGGCTGCCGCAGAACATCGTGATCCCCATGGCGGGTGGTTCGCTCATCACCAAGGTCAACAAGGCTTTTGAAGAACTGAAAAAACTCGCCTGGGTTGAGCCGATTCGAACCCGATTTTTTGGCGCGCAGGCGACGGGCTGCTCGCCGATTACCACCGCGGCCAAACACGGGACGCTGGAGATTGAGCCCCAGAAACCTCGTACGATCGCCAAGTCACTGGCCATCGGCAACCCGGCGGACGGCATTTTTGCCGTGAAGACCATTCTCGCGAGCGGCGGAGCGGGCGAGGATGTGGAAGACCAGGAAATCGTCGACGGCATCTGCCTGCTCGCCGAAACCGAGGGCATTTTCACGGAAACCGCCGGCGGCGTGACGGTGGCCGTAGCACGCAAGCTGATCCGCCAGGGCCGCCTGAATCCCGAGGAGTCCATCGTGCTGGCGATCACCGGCAACGGGCTGAAGACCCTGGGCGCGCTGCAAGGGCGGCTGGGGGAGAGCGCGCTCATCCGGCCCAAGGTGGAGGACTTTGAGGAGCGGTTTCTGAGTCCGGCGGCGGCTGGCGTCGCCTGAGGTGCCGTGGGCGAGTGTGCCCTGCGAAAGCAAAGTTCTGGTTATTCAAGCACGACCTTTCTGCCCTGGGGGCGGGCAAAACGAACGCGCACGATGCAATCTGGAATTATCACTACGATCTCACTCAGGAGGGTACTTTGGAAAGGAAACTTGGTTTTGACTCGATCGCACTGCACGGCGGGCAGAAACCGGATGCTTCAACCGGGGCGCGCGCCGTCCCCATTTACCAGACGACGTCCTTTGTGTTCAAAGACACAACCCATGCCGCTAACCTTTTCGGCCTTAAGGAATTCGGCAATATCTACACGCGAATTATGAACCCAACCTGGGACGTGCTGGAGCAGCGCGTCGCCGCCCTGGAGGGCGGGGTTGGCGCACTGGCGACTGCCTCGGGCCAGGCGGCCGAGACCCTGGCGATCCTGAACATCGCCAACGCGGGCGACCAGATTGTTTCATCGGAAAGCCTTTACGGGGGGACCTACAACCTGTTTCACTACACCTTCCCCAAGTTGGGGATCGAGACCGCTTTCGTTGATCCCCGTGACCCCCAGAATTTCAAGCGAGCTATCACCTCCAAGACTCGCCTGATTTTTGCGGAGACCCTGGGCAATCCCAAGAATGACATGCTCGACATCCAGGCCGTTGCGAAGGTTGCGCACGATGCGGGCGTGCCGCTGATCATTGACAATACCGTGGCCACGCCTTACCTCTGCCGTCCGTTTGAATGGGGCGCGGACATCGTCGTTCACTCCCTGACGAAGTTCCTGGGAGGCCACGGAACCTCGATTGGGGGCATCATCGTGGATTCGGGAAATTTCAACTGGGCGAACGGGAAGTTTCCGCAGCTCGTCGAGCCCGACCCGAGTTATCACCATCTCAAGTTTGTGGAGACGTTTGGGAAACTCGCCTACATCCTGAAGACGCGCGTCCAACTTCTCCGCGACCTCGGCCCGGCGCTCGGCCCGTTCAATGCTTTCCTGATTCTGCAAGGAGTTGAAACCCTGTCATTGCGGGTGCAGCGGCACTGTGACAACGCCTTAAAGGTCGCGCAATTCCTTGAGACGCACCGGGCGGTGAACTGGGTGAATTATCCGGGGCTCGAAAGTCACCCCACGCACAAGCTGGCGAAGAAATACTTGCAGCACGGCTTCGGCGCGATTCTGGGTTTTGGAATCAAAGGCGGATTGCAGGCCGGCATCAAGTTTATTAACGCCCTTGGCTTGCTCTCTCACCTTGCCAACATCGGTGATGCGAAGTCGCTGGTCATTCACCCCGCGAGCACGACCCACCAGCAACTGAGCCCTGCCGAGCAGGCGGCGACCGGTGTGACCGAGGATTTCGTCCGGCTCTCCATCGGACTCGAAAGCGTCGAGGACATCATCGCCGATATCGATCAGGCCCTGCAGGTCTCGCAGCGTTGACGGCGGGGAGAAACCCCGCGCCCCCCGCTGTCGCGCCCTGTGGCATTCAGCCGCGACGCGGCAGCCGGGGGCGAGAAGTGGCAGACTATGGGAGACCCAGGATCGGTTGGGATCGTCAAAACTCAGCACCTCAGCTTCGCTGAGCCGCCCCAGGAGATGCTCCTGGAGTGCGGGCGAAGTCTCGGGCCGATCACTTTGGCTTACGAAACCTACGGAGAGTTGAGTGCGGCCAAGGACAACGCCGTGCTCATTCTCCATGCTCTCTCCGGAGACGCCCATGCGGCCGGCTACCATCAGCCTGGCGAGCGCCAGCCCGGTTGGTGGGACATCATGATTGGTCCGGGCAAAGCCTTCGACACGCGGGAATACTTCGTGATTTGCTCCAACGTCATCGGAGGCTGCAAGGGCTCGACGGGGCCGAGCTCGGTCAACCCACAGACGGGCCGTCCCTATGCGCTGAGCTTTCCCATTGTCACCATCCGCGACATGGTGAATACCCAGAAAGTGCTGATTGACCACCTGGGAATCGAGCAATTGCTGTGCGTGGTGGGCGGCTCGATGGGTGGGATGCAAGTGCTGCAGTGGGTGGTGAGCTACCCGGACAGGGTTCGACTGGCCATTCCCATTGCCACCACCAGTAAGCTATCGGCGCAGGCGATCGCGTTCGACGAGGTCGGCCGGCAGGCCATCCAGTCGGATCCTCATTGGAAGGGAGGCGACTATTATGGGAAACCCATCCCGCGCCGCGGCCTGGCCATCGCACGGATGATCGGGCACATCACTTATCTTTCCGAACGGTCCATGCACCAGAAATTCGGCCGCAAACTGCAAGACAAGACGGAGTACGGGTACAACTTTCTGGCGGATTTTCAGGTGGAAAGCTATTTGCAGTACAAGGGAGATAATTTCGTCAATCGTTTTGACGCGAATTCCTATCTCTATATCTCCAAAGCCATGGATTATTTCGATCTCGCGCAGCCTTATGGGACGCTGGAACAGGCTTTGGGGGGCGTGAAGGCGAAATTCCTGGTGATTTCGTTTTCGTCGGACTGGCTGTTTCCGTCGTATCAGTCCAAAGAAATCGTCAGCGCCTTGCGGCGCGTCGGTGCGCAAGCCATCTACACGGAAATCCAGACGGATTATGGGCACGATGCTTTCCTGCTGGAGTCGGAGCAACTGAGTTCTCTCATCACGAATTTCCTGAGCCACGGGCGGAGGGGAGCGTCCTAGCGCATGGGTGGGCTTGCCGAAGAAGTTCGACTCGATGACGCCGGCACGATGGTGCGTCTGACACCTGATCACCGGACGATCATCGACCTCATCCCAGAGGGCTCGCGCGTCATGGACCTCGGCTGCGGCGAGGGCGATTTGCTGCTGGCCCTGAAGGTCATGAAGAAGGTTCGCGCCGAGGGAATTGAGCTCTCCGATGCCTGCATCCAGTCTTGCGTCGCCAAAGGCTTGTTCAACGTTCATCACGGCGATTTGGACGAAGGGCTGGCCGACTACCCCGACAAGTCCATCGATTACGTTATCCTCACCAATACCATTCAGGTTTTGCATCGTCCGATGCTTCTGATCCGAGAGATGGCGAGAGTGAGCAAGCGCTGCATCGTGAGCTTTCCGAACTTCGCGCACTGGCCGGTGCGCTGGCAGCATTTCTTCGGAGGCCGCATGCCCAAGACCGAAAAGCTGCCTTACGAATGGTACGAGACTCTGAACATTCACCTGACGACCATCGTCGACTTCCGCGATTTCTGTCGCAAAGCCGGATTGACAGTGCTCCGGGAAATACCCCTCCGGACCTCCGCCGCCGGGCGATGCACCGTGGTTCGGTTCCTGCCCAACCTTCTGGCCGACTCGGCAATTTTCGTTCTGGAGGAGGGCGACATGCCGCTCGCCAGTTCCGGCACACCCCACTGAAATCCCATCACGCCTCCCTATCGAGGACATCGTACGGAACGGGCACCGCCCTTGACGTTTCTGCCTGAGCTTCGGACCATTGCAGTTTCATCGCATTTCTTATTTCAACCGTTGCCGACCAGACCCTGTGTCGCTTATGATGCTTTTTTCGTTTCCGATGGATCTTGCATATGAGTGAGCGCGTATCAATTCGTGTGCCGGCTACTTGCGCCAACCTCGGCTGTCTCTTTGATTGCGGCGCGATGGCCTTGAGCCTTTACGTAAACATCCACGTCACGCTGCGTGGGGATAACGAGATTGTGGTTCGTTACAGCGGCATCCATGCCGACCGGGTTTGTACGGGTTCGAATAATCTCCTCGCGCGGACTTTGCATGAGACGCTCCGAAGCTGGGGCAAGACCCGCGGGTTTGAAGTCGAAATAGAAAATCAGATTCCAGTGGGTGTAGGCGTTGGTTCGAGCGCCGCCGCGATCGTGGGAGCTCTCGCCGCCGGTCATTGGCTGGCTGACCGCGCGCTGTTTGACGAAGAGCTTGTTTCGCTCGCCGCGCAGCGGGAAGGCCACCCGGATAACGTAGCGGCGGCTTGGCACGGCGGGTTCACGGTAGCCACTCAATCCGCCGACCGCGTTCTGACCTATTCGTGCCAGGTTCCTGAGCCGCTGGGACTGGTTCTGGTCGTGCCGGACTACGCCTTACCGACCCAAGAAGCCCGCAAGGTTCTGCCCGACCAGTATTCCCGGGCTGACGCCATCCACAACTTGCAGCGCGCGGCGATGCTGACCGCGCAGCTTTTTTCCGGCAGGGCGGAATTGCATCGCAGCTTTTTCGACGACCGCTGGCATCAGTCCTACCGCGCTCCCCTGGTTCCGGGCCTTTCGGAAGTGCTCGCGTTGAAGCACCCGGATTTGCTGGGCGTTTGCCTGAGCGGCGCCGGCCCTTCTATTCTGGCTTTTGCGCGGGAGAATAGCGCCGCCATCGGTGAGCTGATCCAAAACACCCTTGCTGAAAAGCAGGTACGCGCCCAGGTCTACCTGCTAGCCGCGGACAATCGCGGCGCCAAGGGTTGGAGTATGCCCATCTAAGATGGCGCGCGCTGCCCGGCGATCCCGCGCATGTCGCAGTGGCCTTTGCAATCGATTCCGGCTAGAATAGGCCCACTATGGAGGAGCGCGATTTTTTTGACGAGACCGAGGCTCGGAAGCCTGCCAGCCTCTCCTGCATGTTCTGCCACCAAACCGACACTTACGAGATTCGATGGCTGGTGCGCACCAAGAAGCAGTCGCTGCGGGGTGCAGCGGATGAACGCGACCGGGCGCGCTTTGCCAAAGCGCGTTCTTACATGCTGCGTCGCGATGACTTTATGCAGTGCAAGAATCCGCGCTGCCGGAAGCGCTTCGAGGTTTCGGGAGTCCAGTCCGTCGTATTCTCTTGAGTCTTTGCTCCCTGCGCTCAGGGTATGGGTAGGGTTCCCCGCGCAGAGGAAACGCCCTTGCCTTTCAAGCCTGTGCGCCTCCGCGTCTCTGCGGTGAGAAGGGTCTTTGGGGGTTATTTCACAGCTTCTTAAAGGCCCGGATGAGTTCGCAGCGACCTGACCAAGTTGCGAGGCCAATCCCGGCGTGATTTCGGAACGCTAACTTTCCGGCCCGTACTCGTATTCCCGGACAGGCAGCGTCGGGCCCCGGTCATAACGGGACGGCGGCTCGAGTTCGTCGCGATTGAGAGTCAGCGGCACGGTCAGTCGCAGCTCCAGGCTCGTGCCCCGGGGCAGTACCGCATCCTTTCCGCGGCTTGCCAAAACCCAGATCAATCCACCTGCCGCTCCCGCTGCACTGCCGATGCCAAGTCCCTCGCCGACATGCCCCCTCACAGCTCCGGCAATAGTCCCGACCTCGGCGCCCGTCACCGTCGTTTGCGCAACCTTCCCAGCGTCCTCGCCTTTGGATGACTGCCCTTTGATTTTCCCTTCGTTCGGGTTGAAGTCCTCTTTTCCTCTGCTCCCGAAGCCCGAAAGCGTGGCGCGCAAGGGAACCGTGGTGCCGTTGGGAAGGATGAGCTCGTCAAACCGCAGCCCGATTTGCGCCCGGCCCTTGACGCGGCCGGGCTGGACCACCTGCGTCACCGCGCCTTTCACGGAACTGCCCTTGGGAATCACCAGGCGGTTGCCCACCGTGATGGGGAAAATCGTTTCGCAATAAATGGCCTGACCCACGTAAGCCGTGCGCGTGTTGACCGTGTTCACGAGAACCAGAGGAATGGTCGTTTCCGCAGGCACCACAATCTTGGAGTTGTCAGGAGCGACCGCCGGGGCAGTCGGCGCGACCGGCGCCGCAGGCGGACCGGGTGGTTGCGTCTGTGGCTGCGCCGTGGGCGGAGGTTGACTTGGGGCCCCAGCCGGAACTCCCGGTGATTGGGCGAAAACCGGAAGCGTGAGTGCCAGCGCCAGAAGTGAGAGGGTGATTGCTTTCATGATGCACCATCCGTTGCTGTCGGGTTGTTTCAAGGCGGTTGGATGAAATCTCCCGATAGAGGGTTGCTAAGATGTCAATACCGGTACGTCTCTTCGACTGACTTTCGGTTCCCCCCGCCTGCGATGGCGCAGCGGTCAGGGCGTCGCGGGCTTAATCCGAGGCTGCAATTCGGCGTTTTCCTTCTCCAACTTTTTCAGCCGCTCTTCCTTTTCGGCGGCCAGGGAAAGGAGATAGCTGGCCAGCAGGTCTTTGTTATGCTGCATGGTTATCTGGACGACTCCCAGCCGCCTGCCCAGCTCCTCTCGGTCGTTATCGTAAGCAATTTGCGCGAGGTCAAAGAGGTCGTCGGCTAGTTCTTCCGTCTGGAAAACAATCTCCGCCACCAGCACCAGGCTTTGGGGATTGGCAGCGACTTCGCGGGAGACTTGGCGCAGCGCGGAGATCACGCGGTGCCGGTCTTCGATGGGCCGCCGAGCGAGCGGCTGACCCTGCGTGTCGCGCAGGGGCAGCTTCTCATTGGCGAGATCTGTGTAGGCCTCCTCCACGAAAGAAAAGTTTTGGTCAAATCGTGCCAGGAAACCTGGAAGATTGGCGGCGGTCAGCGCTTCCTGCGCGGAGAGCCGGGCGGGACAGAGAATGCAAACGAGAAAGGCAGGCAGAAGAAGAGCCTTTCGCATATCGGCCTCCTCAGGCGGCGCGCCTATTGCGCGCCCGGGGTGGGAACGGGGATGACCGAAAACCTCAGCGTAGCCCCAGCGCGGAGTCGATGGCCCCGGCGATACGCGCGGTGTGAGTCTCGACCACTTCCGCTTCTTCGGCTTCCACCATCACCCGCGCCAGGGGCTCCGTGCCGGAGTAGCGCACCACCACACGACCGCGCTCGCTCAACTCGCTCCGGCATTGCTCGATCGCTCGTGCGACACCGGGAATGGATTCCAGGGGCGGCTTTTCCCGGACGCGCACGTTGCGGATCACCTGGGGAAAAGGCTTGAAGCCTTCGAGCAACTGGCCGAAAGGCTGCCGGGTTTCGTCCAACAGGCGCAGAACTTCGAGCAGCGTGAGCATGCCGTCGCCGGCGAGCGAGAGGTCGGCAAAGATCAGGTGCCCGGAGGGCTCGCCGCCCAGCGAAATTCCCGAGCGCAGCATTTCTTCGAGCACATACTTGTCGCCGACCGCGGTGCGCTTCAGGCCGATGCCGTGGTGCGCGAGAGCCAGTTCCAGAGCGAGGTTCGTCATCTGCGTGCCCACTACGGCGCGTCCCTGGAGATTCCCGTGACGATCAAGAAAGGGGGCGATCGCGTAGAGCACGTGGTCGCCGTCGGCCAGGCGGCCGTCGCGCGTGGCGAAGATGGCGCGGTCGGCGTCCCCATCAAAGGCCACCCCCAGGTCGGCGCCCAGGGTCTTGGTTGTCTCCGCCATCGGCTCGGGATGAAGTGAGCCGCAATGCAAATTGATGTTGCGACCGTTGGGTTCCGTATTCAGCATGTGCGCGGTCATCCCCAAGCGCTCGAACAGCAAGGGCGCCACGCGGCACGCCGCGCCGTTGGCGCAGTCCACAACCAGCCGGTACCGCGAAAGCGCCCGTCCTGCGGGAGCCAGGCTCGCCAGGTGTTCCACGTAATCGTCGACGAGGCCGGGAATAAACTGCGCAGCTCCTTCCGCTTCCGCCTGCAATTCGGGCGAAGCCGCGAGCAGGCGCTCGATTTCAAGTTCCTCCGCTTCCGCGAGTTTCGTGCCCGCGTGCGAGAAGATCTTAATGCCATTGTCCTCGTAGGGATTGTGAGAGGCCGAGACCGCCACGCCGGCGGAGAATGTTTGGTGACGGGTCAGGAAAGCCACTCCCGGTGTGGTGAGAACCCCGGCGTCCACCACCTGCGCGCCGGTCGAAGTCAGCCCGCTGGTCAAAGCGCGGGAAATCCACTCGCACGATTCGCGTGTGTCTTTGCCCACCACGACTCGCGCCGAGCCTGAGGTTTTCCGGAGCACAGTGCCCAGGGCGTTGCCGATTCTGCCCACCGTGGCCTGATCCAGAGGATATTGGCCTGCCACACCGCGAATGCCGTCGGTGCCGAAGAGTTCAGGTTTGTTGGACATTTTCCAGACGATTGTAACGCAGGGTCTCCCCAGCCGTATACGGTTTCGATGAACGGCGCGAATCGATCACATTGCACCAGAAAGAGCGGTGGACCCGATGCCCACTGCGTGCGGGTATCCGAAGAGCTGGCCGGAACTGGTGCGGCCGACCCAGACATCCACGAGGCGATTGGCAGGCACCTCCGAACCCGGCAGTGCGACCTTGAGGTAGTTGGTCGTAAGCGCCACGCGGGCGCCTTCTTCGACTTCGTCCAGAGTCAGGCCAGGGATGCATCGGCCAACTTGCGCGGCGAGGAACGCCTCGCGCTTGGCGGCCATAGCGGCGCGGATTTCCTGACTGCGCTCGCGCGCCACGCGCCCGTTGACTTGCGCCGTGGCTGCGGCCGCCGGCGTGCCCGGCCGGGCCGAGTAGGGAAAGATATGCAGGTAAGTGAGCGGGAGAGAGGCGATGAATCGCAGACTGGTCGAGTGGTCCTGATCGGTTTCGCCCGGGAAACCCACCATGATGTCGGCGCCGATCCCGCAATTGGGAATCTGTTCACGAATGGCCAGAATCCGCTCGGCGTACTGCCGGACCCAGTAGCGCCGGTTCATCAGCCGCAAAATCCGGTCGCAACCGCTCTGCAACGGAACGTGGAAATGCTGCGCCAGGCGCGGCTCCCGCGCCACCAGGCGAATCAGGGCGGCGCTCACGTCCATGAGCTCGATGGAGCTGATGCGGACGCGCGGGATCGAGCTTTCGCGGAGGATGCGTTCCAGGATCTCCAGGAAGTTGGTGCGCCGATCCAGGTCGCGCCCATAGCTGCCCAAATTGATCCCCGAGAGGACGACTTCCTGGTAGCCGGCTTCCTCAAGACGCCGCACCTCGGCCAGGATCTTTTCCGGCTCGAGGCTGCGGCTGCGCCCGCGCACCGAGGGGATCACACAGAAGGAGCAGCGCGCGTTACACCCATCCTGGATTTTCAGCGTGGGGCGCGTCCGATCATCAGGGAAGACGGGGGCAAAATGGAATTCCTCCGTGATCTCGCCTACCAATACTTGAACGGCGTCGTGAGTCCGGCCTGCCTGCCTGCTGGCGCAGGCAAGCGCAGGCAGGGGTCCGGAGTCTGGAGTCGGGAGCGGATTCACTATGTTGTCCACTCCTCCGACCGGCGCGGCCTGGACCTGTACGAGAGGAAAAGCGCCGAGCGATACTGCACCGCTTGCGGTCGGCGCGAGCGGCGGGTTGACCAGCGTACTCACCAGGTGCTTGTGAGAATTGCCCACCACCCAGGCGACGCCTTCCAGACGAGCTACCTCCTCCGGCGCGCGCTGAGCGTAGCAGCCCGTGACCAGAATGCGGCAGTGAGGATTGCGTCGATGGATGCGACGCACGAACTGGCGTACTTCCGCATCCGCCGTGGCCGTGACCGTGCAGGTGTTCAGGATCGCGACTTGGCTTTCGTCGACACTCGCGGCTTCCTGAAGCCCGGCCTGAAGCAATTGCTGCTTCAGCGCAGAGCCATCGGCCTGGCTGGCGCGACAGCCGAAATTGATGATGTGAAACGTCGCCATGCCCAGAAAAGGAATTGTAGCTGAGGTCCCTCGTGGCCGCCAGCGAATCGGGGCCGGGCGGACTCAGTGGGGGCGGTTCCCGATGAGATCGGGACAGGTCGCGAGCCGCCCCTCCTACAACGAATCAGGTGTGCCGAAGGGCCGGAGCGAAGGGGGGGAGCTGCCGAGGCAGAGACACCTCGCCCTTCAAAACGGGACCCACAAAGTGTGAGTGGGAAAAGGTTAAGCCGGGGAAGCCGCAGCCCGCCGTTGTTGGAAGCACTCCCGACAGTAAACCGGCCGGCCCTGAGTCGGCTTAAAGGGCACCGTCGTCTCCTTACCACACTGCGAGCACACGGTGGTGGTTTCGACGCGCTGGTAACCCTGGCCGCTCAACATTTGACTTCGTTTTGATTTGCAGGGCTTGCACCGTTTGGGTTCGTTCTTGAAACCCTTGTCGGAGAAGAACAGTTGTTCACCTGCGGTAAAAACGAAATCCGCGCCGCAATCGACACACTTGAGAACCCTATCCCGGTATTCCATGACTCGCTCCCTCGCTCGAACAGGGCCTCACCGGCGCGCGTCTCTCGGCATACCAGGGAACACTCAGCTTGTCGCTCTTCCCACCATTGGTTCGACGCACGAGGTTTAGTCCTGTTCGTGTCTGGCCTTCTTACGAGCCCTTTTACGAGCCAATGCCGCCTTGACCCTTCGCCTTTCTCCAGGTTTCAGGTAGAAGGAATGCTTTTTGATTTCTTTGATGATGTCCTCTTGCTGAACCTTTCGCTTGAAGCGTCGTAGCGCGTTTTCTAGAGACTCTCCATCCTGAAGTCTAACTTCAGCCAATCGATCTGCACCCCCATTTCGTTGTGGAGTATGAAGAACACCAACCTAAGTAGCAGGTGACCGAATTGTTACCTATCCGATAGGCACAAGTCAAGGGCATTTTGGCCGGACGCGATTGGTGCCGTCCCAACTTGTCTTACCGCGCCGTTCTACGAAGGGCCATCTCTCGGGCCGCGCAAATTGCAGGTGCCACAGATTGGGAGATTAAGTTGGAACGGTACTGGTCGAGGCGCGAATTCTCCGCGTGCGTCGGCAGGGCGCAGGAGATTTCCCCAGCTCGCCGCCTGCCCCGGCTGGCCGCGGGTGCCCGCGAGAACAAGGGGCGTTAGGAGAGGAAAATGACCGGGAGAACACGAAAGGCAGGGAACGGTTAGGAGGCGGGTTCCGATTGGCAGGGCAAACTCAGTTGAGACGATCTCCGGCTATAGGCAGGGAAAGGTTGCGGTCGGCGTGTTCCAGCAACGGCCTAATATCCGCGGAGCGGATCGAGCCGGGTAATCAGTGGGCCTTAGGCAGCGCGTTCCGCGCGTTTTGTGGTGGCTGAAACCCAGATCTTTCTGGCGGCGGCTTCCGCCAGGTTGGTGGGCCGGTCGCCCAGACGGAGACCGAGTGTGCCATCGTAGTTGGGGTGGAGCACTTTCAACTGAACACCGGGCCGAATACCCAGTCCTTCAAAATATGCAAGGAGTCCAGAATCCCGTTCGTCAACACTATCAACCCGGACCACCGACCCCGGCGACGCCTCCCATAGGAGTTGGAGGCCCGACTTGCGCCGCTCGCCTGGGCTCTTATTGATCTGGTTGCCATGCGGGCAGGGTTTGTCCGCGCCGAGCTTGTCGATTAGCCTTCGTTCTACATCCTCCGAGATTGCGTGCTCCAGCCGTTCTGCCTCATCGTGAACTTTGTACCACTCCACTCCCAGCATTTCGTGAAGCATTCGCTCCACAAGGTGGTGCCGGAGTCGAAGTTTATCCGAGACTCGCTGTCCCACCGTCGTCAAAGAGATTCGGCCCTTGCGGTCAACCTCCGCCAGTTTGTCTCTGCGCAGCCGCCTCAGCGCCAGGGCCACGGCGGGTGCACTCACACTTAGCCATCGAGCAACCGTCGCAGCGAGGACCGGGGCTTCTTCGGACTGGGCCTCCGCGATGGCCTTCAAGTAATCCTCTTTTGATATCGTGAGTTTCATGGTCGGCAACCCTGTTCCGCCTTTTGCAGTTCCTGCTTTCCTCGTCATGTAAGCGACGCGGAACGGAAGTACCATCCTATTACCACAGGGGCTTAATCACAAGGCATGCAATGTGCTTGACATCCCCCGCCTATTGTAGTTAACTATAGCTAATTCATTTGAGATAGCCATGGTAAAGTTTCGTTGAGGGGCTTTGGCTAGCGACTGGCAGCACTCGAAACCACTTCCGTTGGAGGCTTTAGGAAAATGCGACGCATTGCTGTTTGGAGTCTTCTGATCACGGGTGCAATGGCTCTCTGCCCCTCAGAGGGGTGGGCACAAGGTGAAACCACCAGCGCAATTGTCGGCCAAGTGAACGATGCCACCGACGCTGCCGTGCCGGGGACCAATGTGACGATCACAAGTCGCGAAACGGGTCTAACGCGTAACGCCAAGACCGATGAGGCCGGACGGTTCAATTTCCCCCAGCTAAAACCTGGGGCTTACTCGGTTAGAGTGGAAGCGGAAGGCTTCGAGCCACAACAGAAAGAGAATGGGCTTTCGGGTTTGGGTCAGAAGCAGACCGTCGACTTCACGCTCAAAGTGGCCCAATCAAAACAGATTGTTCAGGTCAGTAGCGAAGCACCACTCATCAACCTCCAAGACGCGAACACCTCCACGACGCTGAATGCGCCGGCCCTGGAAAACCTGCCGAATCCGGGCGGCGATTTAACCTACCCTCTGCAATTCTCCCCAGGTGCCCTTATTAACACGGCAGGGAGCGGCAACGATTTCGTGGGCGGGACGAATGGATACGGCAACGTCGAATTCAACGGTTTGCCTGCCTTGTCGAACGGATACATCGTCGATGGACTGGAAACCAACGACCCTTTGACCAACCTGAATAGCGGCCTCTCGACCAACCTCGTCCTGGGACTAAATTCGATCTCGGACGTGACGGTCAACACCCTTTCCTATTCCGTGGACCAGGGACGATACGGAGCCTCCCAGGTCAACTACATCACCAAATCCGGCACCAACCGGTTTCACGGGAACCTCTACGAACTGTGGAATGGGTCCGCGCTGAACGCGGCGGATTTTTTCACGAATGCCACTCCGGGGAACCATAAGCCGCGATCGACGGTAAATCATTTTGGAGGCAGTCTGGGCGGCCCGATTGTCCGCGACAAGCTGTTTTTCTTTTTCGACAGCGAATGGGTTCGGATTGCGTTACCCATCGTCACGCCGACGACCGTTCCAACCACCGCCTTCCAGCAATACGTTCTGCAACAACTTCCGCTCGGGGGAACGGACTCCGTGACGGGGTCAGTCTATCCGGTGGCACCGCAATTGGTGCCTTTCTATCAAAGGATGTTCTCACTATACCGAAATACCCATGGCACACCTCTGGCAGTGCTTGGGTGTCCTTTCGATTCAAACGGTGCACCGGTGACAGGCAATCCGCCGAATGGGAATGGGTGTGCTAATCGGCAGAGCGTGTCTCATTCCAGCGACGATCACGAACAGGTACAGACCGTTCGAATCGATCACAACATCAACCAGAACAATGTTACCTGGTTCCGCTTTCAGACCGACAATGGCCTGCAAGCGGCGTACACAGACCCGATCAACCCGCTCTTCAATGCGCTTTCCCCCCAGCCTCTTTACTCCTTTGCGGCTGGGTACACGCGCATTTTCTCTCAGAATCTGGTGAACTACTTCAATCCCGGCTTTTCCTGGTATGAAAGCTTGTTCGGGCCAAGCGATCTCCAGAAAACACTCTCCGCCTTTCCGATCGTATTGCAAGGAAGCGGCGCGAACGCACCCTTCACGACAGTCGGGGGACTCGACAATACCTGGGTCCAAGGAAGGCGTGCTTCAAGGTTCTTCATTAATGACAACCTTGCCTGGAGTCGCGGCGCGCATGAGTTTAGGTTTGGCACCAATACTCGAATTTTCCGCCTCAATGACTATGACTTTGGCGAAGGCACGGTCCCCACGGTGACCTACACGACCTTGCCGCAATTCATTTATGGGGTGGCCTCGACCGCAACGGAGACTTTCCCCCTTGCCGCGAACCAACCTTTCAGCTTCCTCAACCTTGACCTCTATGCACAAGACACGTGGAAAGTGACTCCGAGGCTTACCTGGACGTTCGGTGTTCGGGACACGCTGAATTCCAATCCGCTAAATCCGCATTACGGGGTTGCCCGTCTTCGCGGCTCCTTCAACTCGATCTCCCATGATGTCAATCAGCCGTTGAACGCCGCTATCCAGACCCATCTCGGTAATCTGTTCTCCTCCACGCCGCTGGCAATTCTGCAGCCGAGAACAGCCCTCGCGTGGCAGTTTGAGCCTGATACCGTGCTCCGGGCCGGCTTCGGCCTTTTCAGCGATATTCTGCCAGGCAGTGTTGCTGATACGATCGGCGCCAATCCGCCGTCCGTTAGGACTTTCCAAGGCGGGCTGCTTGGCACGGTGGGTGGGACCGCTATCGCATCGGGGGTTCCGAACAGCGCCGTCGACGCAACCATTGCCTCCAATCAGGCCTTCGGCACGGGATTTTCGCAAGGCTGGCTCTCCTGCGCGTCTCCACAGGCGAATCCCACAACGTGCCTTCCCCCAGTCGCGATTACCGCAGCGCCCGATGGTGAGCTTCAGGCGCCGTACTTCATGGAGTGGAGCCTCGGCATCGAACATCAGTTCGGAGCGGCGGGGAGCATGCACGCTCAGTACGTCGGCACGCGCGCGGTGAACCAGCCGTATCTCGCGCAAGCAAACGGCTATCAAACAGTGTGCCAGGGCTGCTTTGTACCGTTCCCTTACGCGCGGCCGACAGACCCGAGGTTTGGAGCCGTAACACAGTTCTCCACCGGCGCCAACAGTCACTACCATGGGCTTCAACTGACCGGCACGAAGCGCCTCGGGCACGGTGTGCAGGGGCAGGTGAACTACACCTGGAGCCGCTGCATGGACACTGTCTCGAATGGCGGATTCCTGCAGTTCTCCGCCGGCGCGGTTCTGTCTCCTTTGCCAGGAGAACTGTCTCGGGACTATGGCCCTTGCGATTACGACCTCCGGCACAATCTCGACGCTCAGTACGTGTATGAGTTGCCGATTAAAGTCCAGAGCCGCCGGCTGGGGTTTGCGCTGAACGGGTGGCAGGTTTCAGGAACTGCGTTTTGGCACAGCGGGATTCCGCTCTCCGTCCTGAGCACGCCGTACTCAGCTACTGGAAATGGCATTGTGCAGGGCAGTGGACCGCAATTCGCCAGCGCCGTCCCAGGTGTGCCCGTGTATGAGCACCACTCCATCCCAGGTGTGACTCAACCAGGCACAATTCAGTGGCTCAATCCCGATGCCTTTGTCTCCGCCGTTGACCCTAGCACCGGCGCTTGTCTTGGCGGAGACAGCGCGAAGACCTGCCAATTCGGAAACCTCGGCCGCAACGCCCTGCGCGGGCTCGGTTTCTTCTGGAGTGACTTCTACCTTACCAAGTGGTTCCCCTTGACCGAGCGCGCCAAGCTGCGGCTGGAAGCTCAGTTTTTCAATGTGTTTAATCATGCGAATTTCGGACTCCCAAGCATGGTGCTGACTGGGATTCCTGGGAAGGCGTCTACTCAAACGGGATTTGGTGCGTTCACTTATACCACCTCTCCGCCGACAGGGTTGCTTGGCGTGGGTCTGGGTGGTGACAACTCGCCTCGCATGATTGCATTTCAGGCGCGCATCGAGTTCTGACGCGGCGGGAACTGGTCTCTCAATAAACATCAAGCGGTTTGGGCATTCGTGTGAGAGCCTTGGTCGGCCCGAGCGCGGAATTTGACCAAAGATTGACACGCACTTCGATCCGTTCGCGAGCTTGTTGGACTCACAAATCGACAGACGCACCGGCTATGGACAGGATGCGTGAAGTCGAGATAGAAATGTCGGTGCATGTTGGTGCTATGAGCTGTCAGAAAGAAATGGGAGATGGCGCATTGCTTCAAGGCTGTGCCTTTGGTGGAGCCTCTGGCGAGATGTTTCGGCAGATCAGGCGGCTGCAGGTGATCACGCTCGTCTGGATGTTGGTCGAGTGCGCCCTTGCTCTCTTTTCTGCATGGCGCGCACGCAGCCCCGTCCTTTTGGCCTTTGGCGCCGATAGTCTGATAGAACTCTTGTCGGCGTTCGTGGTGCTTCTGCAATTCGCCCCACGCCTTGCTCTTAGCACGGCCCGTGCCACGAGACTCGCAGGGATTCTTCTCTTCCTTCTCGCTGCGGTCATTACCATCAGCTCGGCCATCGCCCTGTGGAAGCGTGTGCAGCCCGATACGAGTTGGATCGGAATAGGCGTGACGGGTGCCGCCCTCATCATCATGCCCCTGCTGAGTTCAGCAAAGCGAAGAGCCGGAAAAGCGGCTCGTAACCCTGCCCTCACCGCCGACGCGGTACAGTCTGCAACCTGTGCGTACCTTGCAGGCATAACCCTTGCCGGTTTGGTCCTCAATGCTGTGCTTCATATCCGATGGATAGACCCCGTCGCCGCGCTTGTTGCGGTTCCAGTCATCTGCTTTGAAGGGAAGGAAGCTTTGCGAGGAGAAGCCTGCTGCTAGCCTGCCTGGAGCGGGATGACTGCGACAGCGTCGGGGAAAATCACACCAGAAAATGCAATAGCAGGAGGGAGGGCCTCGCCCGGAGGCGAGGCCCCGGTGGTGGGCATTACATGGCGGGATCGTCGGGGAGAATGTCAGTGGAAGGATCTTCCTGGGGGCGCGGTCGAGTTTGAGAATCGAATCGAGCGCGACTTCGCAGACGCGCTGCTTGACGGTGAACTTCTTCTTGTTGCCCTATTCTTTCTCATACTCCCGCGGCGAACCTCTCGGGCTTGGTTGGGGGCGGAAAATAACCCACGGAAGTCGTGGGAAGGGACAAAACGGGCGGCGACGGTCACCCCGAAAGCGGCGTGCAAGTTTGAGCTTGCCTCGACAGGGCCGCGCGCGTAGGATGTCGGGCGCAATCTGAGTTGAAAACGCGAATTCCGGAGGAAACTAACACCGTGAAGAAACTGGGCCGACGTGACTTCATTACGACGACTGGCTTGGGAGTGGCCGCGCTCCCTGCCGGCGTTCTGCTCGCGAAGGGGAATTCTCAGGACCATGGCGGCGCGGGCGGCCAACTTCAGAACGACTCTCTGGCCTGCCTGATCTCAGAGCGAGGCAGTTTGCAGAGGATCGAGAATCGCCTGTCAGGGGAGAGCCACGAGATCGGCGAAGACAGCTTCTCGGTCGAGACCGATTTCGGGACGTTCAGCAACCACGACGCTGCGCCCCGGGAACACATCTTCGGTCCGAACCACGCGCGCTTCACCTTTTCAACGGGCGGGCCGTTCGACGTGGTGCTGGAATACACGCTGGGAGCTGAGCACAAGTACTTCCGCCGACGCTTGACACTCGTCAATATCAAGTCGCCGCTCACACTGCTGAACGTTGAGCTGGGCCGGACGGTTTTTCAGAACCCCCCACAAGCCTCGGTCAGGTACGACACCTTTTGGAATGCACCTACGGTGAGCTTTCTCCGCTGGGAAAAGGGAGGACTGTTCGCCGGGATCGAGAACCCGTTCTTTGAAACAGCCTGGCAGGGCCGGGAAGTGAAGTTTTCCTTCGAGCCTGCCCTGATCTTCAAGCCTGGGGAAACGTACGACGCCGAGCCACAGTTCGTAGGCGTCTACAAAACCAGTGGAAGGATGGTGAGGGACCAGCTCCCACTCACGCGATTGGCCAAAGAGGGGATCTACCGTCCCAGGTTCCGGAACCCGAGCGGCCATCTTCCGCTCGATTGGAACGAAACCCGCGCCATGCGAGAGTTCGCGGCGGAATACCTCCAGGCGCCTGTCGATAAGTTCCTGTTCATTCTTTATTGCTTCTGGAATCCTATGCCACAGATTCCCAGCACCGCGGATGAGGAACAGGCTTACTACCGGATGATCGACACTTTCCATGAGCTCGGTGGGGACTTGATCCTCTTTAATCCTCTGGTGAAGGCGCGCATTCCGACGGAGGACCCAACCACCTACTGGGAACTGGCTCCGGCGGGATCCGTGGCGGAACGAATTCTGGCCCGCACCACCGAGCGGGGCATCACATACGGTTTCTATATCGGTGTGGCAGCCCAGATGGAGCACGGCAACGCCGCCGCACTTCCTTTTGCTCCCAGCCGCCAAGACTGGAAGAGAGTTGATAGCGCGGGCGCCGTCGCCCGGGAGAACTGCCTGGCGTCGGACGATTATGCCAAGTGGTGGTATGAGGTGCAACGGAACACCATCGCCAAGTACAAACTGGCGCTGTGGTCGTGGGACCCCGGCCCGGGGCACGGATTCTTCTGCTACTCGAACCAACACGGCCATCTTCCCGGAAAGGGCGGTTACAAAGGATGGCGGAACTCCACGGGAATCATGCGCCGCTTGAAGGAACAGTTTCCGGGTCTCTACTACCAAGGCTTTTACGGCCGCAAGGAATACGGACTATGGGGACAGAAGTATACCGACCAGCACGAATTCTATTGGGAGCAGTACTTCCAGGATGTCCGGAGCCTCCACCCCGACTTGCACGCCGACCGTCTGAACGCTAACGGCGTCCGCATGCAGACCTGGTGGAGTGAGAACTTTCGCTTCCTTCCCACGGTCATGAACCACGCCATTGCCCAGCGGATGAACCAGCTTTACGCTCATCCTCCTGATCTGAAGAAGCTCTGGGACCACATCGGATGGAAATACGCCTTCATGTCGGCGCTCGCCGTCGGCGGGAGCCTGACTGCCCCCTTTATGCCAGAGAATCCCGATGACATTGCCGGCTACCAGACCTTTTACCGAAAGTGGCTCGAATGGGCGCGAAAGAATTTCGAGTACGCGAAATACGGCGTTTCGTTCGGTGACCAAGTCACCGTGGGCGGAATTGACGGTCACGCGCGCATCAAGGACAACCACGGGTACATTTTCCTGTGCAACCCCAACCCCCGTCCCACTCGCACGGAGTTCCGATTAGATGATGAAATCGGCTTGTCCGCCCGCGGCCGATTCACCTTGAAGGAGCTTTACCCTAACGAAGAGACTTACTACTTCGACGAAGCCCATAAACGCGGCATCCACTCTACGGGTGACGCCGTTTCGATTGTCGTGCCGGCCTACGAGGTCACACTTCTGGAACTGAGCCCCTACAAGGACGAACAGCTTCCGCTCCTGTTTGGGGCGGGCGGCCGGTCTGAGCGCAAGGGGAACACCCTGCACGTGTCGGGTCTCGCTGGTGAACAAGGTGGAACAACGCGCCTGGTGGTTGCGACGCGCGCAGACGACAAATTGAAGGCGCTGTCCGTCAACGGCCGCACGGTCACGAGCCGCCGCGAGGGTGAGTACCTGATCGGCGAGGTCCGCTTCGCCGGACGGGAACTTCCGCGCCGGCTCGACGACTGGCGCGCGCCGAACGGCCAACCGTTCTCGTTTCCGTATCACGATGCTTACGAGAACGTTTCCTTGACCACGCAAATCACCGCCGAACCCGGCATTCGGGCCTTGCTCCAATCCGCCACTCCCCGCAATGCGGCGGAAATCGATGCCATCATCCGAAGGATGGAGGGCACCGGCTGGGAGATACCGGGCTTGGTGAAAGAGAGCAAATTCCCCGACACCTTCCCATGGGCGCGTCCGGATCGGCTCCTCCTGGTCATCCCTTTCACAGATGCCCAGCGCATCGGCGCCGTGGAGCTCCAACTCAACGGAGTCTTGCAGCATGTTCGCAGCTACGACGTCACGGGCGGGCTGGCGGCGCCGGCTCGAAAGATCATCTACTACGCCGACCTCACCGACGCTGTGAAGTGGGGCCAAGCCAATGGGCTCACCCTCAAGATCAGTGGCCTGCCGGCTAACCAGTTTCTGGGACCTTACTTGGACTACCCTCCGGCGCCGAAGGTTCTTGAGTTGGCGGCACACCCCGGCAGCTCGCCTCAAGGGGTTGTGTACGACCGGCCGGTCCAAGCCCCGCCGAAGCAGCCAAGCCCCAGTGACCCGGTTCCCGTAATCCTCTCTGCTTGGATGGATCCCATGAATGTCCGCGAAGGCCAAAAGGTAACCTTCGTCGCCACCACCAATCTTCCCCCAGATCAGATCCAGGCTGTGTATCTCTCGAGTATTGTCGGCCCGGATTGCTGGACGGATCAGGAACTTCAGTACGACTCGAAGACCAATCAATGGTCGCTCACGATGCGCTTTGGCGAACGGGTGAGGATCATTCTCGATTGCCCGTTCAGCTACGTTTGGGCAGTCGCCAAAAACGGACACGTCAGTGAACCATGGAAGATCCCGATGAAATGGCTTTTTTCCAAGTAAGGGGTGAGGACCCCCGGCGAATATTTCGCGCGCGGAAAAGACCTGCGGCGACGCAGGTGCGGGGGACACGTCAGTGCTGCGAAATCCTGCACGGCTAGGGCCTGCCCGTGAACGAGAGGGGGCGCCCACTTCAGGAACATCGAAAAGCTGACTCGCTGGAAAGTCATCTGCCTTGTCCTTGCGCGAGGACACCGAAAGGCAAGGGGGCGGTTTTGGGAGGTGCTGGGTGAATCTCTGGGTCGGAGTATCTTTGGCGGTTGCGGCCGCCTTCGTCAATGGGAACTTCACCGTTCCTCTCAAGCGAGCAAAGAAGTGGTCCTGGGAAAATTCATGGGCTGTGTACTCACTGGTCGCGTTGTTGGTTTCGCCTTGGGCGTTGGCTTGGTTTACTCTTCCCCGTCTGGGTGAGACTTACGGGAAATTGTCGGCGGCGGAGATCCTCACTCCTCTGGTGTTTGGCGCCGGCTGGGGCATCGCCCAGGTGCTCTTGGGGATTTCCGTGGCGCGGGTGGGCATGGCCCTGACCTTTGCCATCGTCATCGGATTTTCCGCGAGCCTGGGAACCTTGATTCCCCTACTGAGTCTCGATCCGGGAGTTTTTCTTTCGACGAGGGGCCTGTCGGTTCTGGCCGGCATGGCGATCATGGGCGGTGGGATTTACCTCTGCGCAAAGGCGGGCAGAGAACGCGAAGCTGTACAGGCCTCTTCGGGCACGACGGGAAGGAGCGTGAGCCGTTCCGGCTTTGGCGCCGCCCTGGCGATAACGATTATCGCCGGGGTATTAACCCCCATGTTGAACTATGCGCTGGCCTTCGGTAGACCCGTCCTGGAGCGGGCCGTCGAGCTGGGCGCGAGTCGCGCCAACGCCACTTACGCGGTATGGGGCCTCGCTCTGTTGGGAGGCCTGCTGGTCAATCTCTCTTATTGCGTGTATCTCCTGCATCGCAACAAAACCTGGAGGGCTTTTGGGGCGCGGAGCTGGGACGGGTTGGGTGCTGTGGTGATGGGCCTGATGTGGATGGGTTCCATTGCGCTCTACGGGGTGGCCACGACCTATCTTGGCCCTTCCGGCGCGGCCATCGGCTGGGGACTGTTTTCCATTTTTGTGATTCTCGCGGCGAACCTCTCGGGCTTGGTTATGGGCGAGTGGCGTAAGGTCGGAGCGCGGCCCCTGCGGAACCTGGGATGGGGTTTAGCCTTTCTGACGGTGGCCTCGGTTGTCATCGCTTGGGGAAATCGTTAGCAGTATCTTTGTCAGCGACTCTCGCGCTTTTTCGCGGGCGCACGCCTTCCGCGCAAAATCCGTATTGACAGGTCGGGGACGAAACGGTACGCTGAAAATTCATGGTGCGCGCACTGGCACATCACCGTCATCATTTCCAGTCCAGGGTGGGGTGTCAGTGGGCCAATGCTTAGGCCACCAAGCGAGATCGACAAAGCGGCCCGCTGACAAGAGAAATCAGCGGGCTTTTTCATTTCTGCTCATGGGAGCGCCGTATGCTGCAATTAGAATATCAGGCGGACGGACTTATCCCGGCCGTCATTCAGGACCGTCACAGTGGAAAAGTTTTGATGCTGGGGTACATGAACGCGGAGGCATGCCAGCAAACACTCGACTCCGGATTTGTGACCTTCTTCAGCCGCACGCGGCAGAAGCTGTGGACCAAGGGTGAGACCTCCGGGCACCGGCTGGTGGTGCGCGAGATTCGCGTGGACTGCGACCAGGACGCGCTGCTGATTCAAGCCGAACTGGCCGGTCCGGGCTGTTGCCATCTTGGCTACCGCTCGTGCTTCTTCCGCAAGCTTACCGAGAGAGGAGAGGAGATCATCCTGGAGCGCGAATTCGATCCTGCGAAAGTCTATGGTCAGGAACACCCGGAGAGCCAGACATGAACCTGCTGAAATTGGGAATGCCGAAAGGAAGTCTGCAAGAAGCCTCGCTGCAGCTCTTTCGCCGCGCGGGCTACGAAATCGCCGTTAATCCGCGCTCGTATTTTCCCTCCATCGACGATGATGAAATCGAGTGCATGCTGATCCGCGCGCAGGAAATGGCGCGCTACGTCGAGGACGGCATTCTCGACGCTGGCCTGACCGGCAAGGACTGGATTCTGGAAAACGAAGCGAACGTGGTGGAAGTCGCCGACTTGGTTTACGCCAAGCAGACGTTCGGCAAGGTGCGCTGGGTGCTCGCCGTCCCGGAAAAATCGCCCTTCCAGAGCGTGAAGGATCTGGAGGGAAAAATCATCGCCACGGAGCTGGTCGGCGTGACCCGGCGCTACCTCGCGCAGAACGGCGTCAAAGCCAAGGTGGAGTTTTCCTGGGGCGCGACCGAAGTGAAGCCTCCGGTCCTGGCGGACGCTATTGTCGAGGTCACCGAGACCGGCTCTTCCCTGCGCGCCAATGGCTTGCGCATCGTCGATACGGTGCTCGAATCGAACACCAAGTTCATTGCCCATCCCACCGCCTGGGAGGATTCCTGGAAGCGCCAGAAAATCCAGACGCTGGTGATGCTGCTGCAAGGCGCCATCGAAGCCGCGGGCAAGGTCGGCTTGATGCTCAACGTGCGCCGCACCGATCTGGAAGACGTGCTGTCGGTTCTCCCGGCTTTGAAACGCCCCACCGTCTCGAACTTGAGCGACCCCGCTTGGGTCGCCGTCAATACCGTGATCGAAGAAAGGACGGTGCGCGAGATTATTCCCCGCCTCAAGGCCGCGCACGCGCAGGGCATTGTGGAATATCCCCTGAATAAGATTGTGGTTTGAGAAAAGGGAACAGGGTGTTAGGTGCTGGAGACCGGGGTTTTGCCTTTTCCCCCGCCCCGGACCTTGTCCGATGCTTGACATCATCCGCAGTACAGATCGCAACGCAATATATCGCCTTATCCAGGCGCGCACTACCAGCTTGGCCGAAGCCGAGGTGGTGGTCCGCCCCATCCTGGACGACATCCGGCGCCAGGGGGACCGCGCCCTCCGGCGCTACACGAGAAAGTTCGACCGCCTCGACCTCCGCAAGGCCGGCTTTACGGTCTCGCGTGACGAGATTCGCCGCGCCTATGGCGGTGTTCCGCGCGGCTTCGTGGCGGCGCTGCGGGTGGCGGCCGCGAACATTCGCCGGGCGGCTCGCCGCCAGTTGCCACGCCCCTGGACCTTCGAGACCCGTACCGGCGTGAGCGTCGGGCAGGTGGTCCGCCCACTCGAACGCGTGGCCTGTTACGTTCCCGGTGGACGCTTTCCCCTGCCCTCCACGGTGCTCATGAGCGTTATCCCCGCGCAGGAAGCTGGCGTGCGCGAGGTGTTGGTAACCTCGCCGCGGCCCGCGCCCGCCGTCCTGGTCGCCGCCGACTTTCTCGGCATCAGAAAAATCTTCCGCCTGGGCGGCGCGCAGGCGGTCGCGGCCTTTGCCTTCGGGACGGAGTCTGTGCCGCGCGTTGACAAGATCGTGGGCCCAGGGAATCGTTACGTTGCCGCCGCTAAGAAGCTGGTGGCAGGGGAGTGCGGCATCGATTTCGTCGCGGGGCCGTCGGAGCTTGTGCTGGTGGGCGCGCGCGGTGACGCGGAGTGGATCGCCTCCGACCTGGTCGCGCAGGCCGAACACGATCCCGACGCGGCTGCGATTCTTATTACCCCTTCGCTCAAGCTAGCACTGCAAGTGCAAGCCGCGGCGCGGGGAATCCTGGCGCGGCTGGCATTGCCCCTGGCAGAGCGAGCGCTGGCCACCCAGGGCGGGATCGTCGTGACGCGCACACTGGCAGAGGCCGCGGAGCTGGTGAACCGCTTGGCCCCCGAGCACCTCACGCTTTTGGAAGGCGCCGCCGGCCTGCTCGGCCGGGTCCGGTCTGCCGGCTCGATATTCCTCGGCGCCTACAGCCCTGTGGCCGCCGGGGATTATGCCTCCGGGACTAATCACATCCTTCCAACCAGCGGAGCGGCGCGCTTACGCGGTGGGTTGAGCGCCGCGGATTTTGTGAAGACCATTTCCGTGCAGCGGCTCAGCCGTGGCGGGCTGGCAGGCCTCAAGAATGCCATCGTGACGCTTGCCAATGCCGAAGGCCTGAAGGCCCACGTCTATTCTGTGCAGGCCAGGTTTCGATCTTCCGGCGAAGTGAGGACCCAGAAGCGATGATTCGACCTCGCAAGGCCATTGAACGTCTGACCCAGTATCGACCTCCGCAGGAAGGTCGCGGGGGAAAGATGCGGCTCGACTTCAACGAGAATACGGTCGGTTGCGCTCGGCAGGTGGTCCGTGCGCTGCGGCGAGCCGTGAACCCCGAGATGCTGACGCGTTACCCCGAGTATGATGAAGGTCGGCGCACGCTGGCCGCCTATTTTGGCGTGGCCCCGGAAGAGTTGGTGCTCACCAACGGCACGGACGACGCCATCAAAACGGTTTGCGACACCTTCGTCGATCCTGACGACAGACTGCTGGTTCCTGCTCCGACCTTTCCGGTGTACGAATTCTTCCACAGCGTTGCGGGTGGAAAGACTCTGCGTATTCGTTACGATGAAAATTTCCGCCTGCCCAACAAGAAATTCATCAGCGCTCTGAAGAGGCAGCCCGTGCGCTGGGTGGCGCTGGCCAATCCCAACAACCCCACCGGCACACAAATTCCCCATGCCGATCTAAAAGCGATCCTGCTGGCCGCTCCGGAAACTTTGGTGCTGGTCGATGAGGCGTATCACGATTTTTCCGGACAGACCGTTCTTCCCTGGATTCGCAAATATCCCAACCTGGTCGTGACCCGAACCTTCTCGAAGGCCTTCGGCCTGGCGGCGCTGCGCCTGGGTTGCCTGTTCGCCAACGCGGAGCTCACCGAAGCTCTGCGCCGGGGCCAGAATCCTTTCGCGGTGAACTCGCTAGCCTTGATCTGCGCCTGCGTCGCGATTCAGTACGATGCCCAAGTGCGTAAGTACGCGGGCGAAGTCCGCTGGAACCGCTCGGAATTCTCTCGCTGGCTCGGCGCACGGGGGATTCCCTACGTCCCCAGTTCCGCGAATTTCGTCTTGACGCGTGTGGGCCGGCACGCTCCGGAAATCGCCCGGCGGCTGCGCGCCGATGGCATTCTGGTGCGCGACTGGAGTTACGACCCGCACCTGAAGGGCTACCTGCGCTTCACCATCGGTCCCGTGGCCCAAACGCGCCGGCTGATGGCGGAGCTCCAACGCGTCGAAAACCTCATCGAAAGCCGCCGCGGCGCACGGGCCTGGAAGAATATCGTCTCCTACCCCTCCACGGGATGGTTCGCATGAAAGCGCGCACCGCCACCCTGCACCGCAAGACGGCTGAGACGGATATCCGCGCGCGCCTGAATCTGGACGGTCGCGGCCGTTATGAGATCTCGACGGGCGTTCGCTTCCTCGATCACATGCTGGAGCTTTTCGCGCGGCACGGCGGCTTCGACCTGGATTTCGAGGCGCGCGGCGACCTGGATGTCGATCAGCACCACACGGTGGAGGATGTAGGCCTTGTGCTCGGCCACCTGCTGCGCAAGGCGCTCGGCTCAAAGAAAGGTATTAACCGCGCAGGTTATTTCCTTATGCCTATGGACGAGACCCTGGCGATTGCCGCCATCGACCTGGGCGGGCGGCCTTACCTGGTGCTGAACGCTCCTCTCAAGGCGCGGCGCGTAGGCGATCTCCAGAGCGAGCTGCTGGAAGATTTCTTTCAGGGATTTGCCGCCGGCGCGGCGGCGAACTTGCACCTCAAAGTGGCCTATGGACGGTCCAGCCATCACGCCGTGGAAGCCTTGTTCAAGGCATTTGCGCGGGCGCTGCGCTATGCCTGCTCGCGAGATCGGCGTCTGAAGTCGCAGCTCCCCAGCACGAAGGGGCTCCTATGATTGCCGTGCTCGATTACGGCGCCGGCAATGTGGGCTCGGTGCTGAAGGCTGTCGAGTACCTGGGCATTCCGGCGCAGCGGATCGATCAGCCCAAAGCGTTGCGTTCGGCCGAGAAGATCATTTTTCCTGGGCAGGGCCACTTCGGCGCCATGATGAAAGCCCTCGCGGAGCGCAGGTTGCTCACACCCCTGCGGGAGGCACTCGCGGAAGGGAAAGCTTTTCTCGGCATCTGCCTCGGCTTACAGGCGCTCTACGAAGCGAGCGAGGAAGCCCCCGATGTGGCCGGTCTCGGAATCCTGCCTGGTCGCGTGCCCCGCTTCCAAGGCGTTTTCAAGGTTCCGCACGTCGGCTGGAGCCAGCTCGAGTTGCGACGCGACGGCGGACTGTTCCAAGGCGTTGCGGACGGCAGCTTTGTCTACTATTGCCATTCTTATTATGGGCCTGTCACCCCGGAGAGCTGTGCAGTCACGGAATACGGCCAGACGTTCGCGGCCGGGGTCGAGCTGGACAAGATCTGGGCCGTGCAGTTCCACCCGGAAAAGTCAGGGGATGTGGGGCTGATGGTCCTGAAGAATTTTCTGAATCTGTAGGAAGTCAGTTGTCCGTTGGAGTAAGACAACCGTCCCGGTTCCGTTGCAACTGACGACTGACCACCGACAAGGGACAAGTTGCCTAAGCATGTTCGCCAAACGCATCATTCCGTGTCTCGACTGCAAAGACGGCCGGGTGGTGAAAGGCATCCAGTTCGTCAACCTGCGGGATGCCGGCGACCCAGGCGAGCTCGCGGAGACGTACAACCGCGAAGGTGCGGACGAACTCGTGATGCTCGACATCTCCGCCTCGCGCGAGGGCCGCGCGACGCTGATGGACACGGTGAAGCGCGTGGCGCGGCGGCTTTTCATTCCGCTCACGGTGGGCGGCGGGGTGCGCACGCTCGACGACGCACGGCGGTTGCTTTCCGCCGGCGCCGATAAGGTTGCGGTCAACACGGCGGCGGCTGAAACGCCTGAGGTGGTCAGCGTCATCGCGGAGAATTACGGGCGCCAGGCCGTAGTGGTGGCCATCGACGCGCGGCGGCGAGGGGCTTCCGTGGATGGCCCGCATTGGGAAGTGGTGACCTACGGGGGCACGCAGCCCACCGGACTGGATGCTCTGGAGTGGGCGCAGCGCGTGGAGGAGCTGGGCGCGGGTGAAATCCTGCTGACCTCCATGGACGCGGACG
>JBEKAK010000053.1:0-38433 GCA_050018275.1 Terriglobia bacterium
TGCTCGATTTCGTGAACCGCTGCCAGCCCGCGCTGATCGGCAAAGTCAAGCTCTACACCCGCGACACGCCGCTGTTCGAAGAGTTTGGTATTCAATCGGAACTGGAGAAGGCTCTCAAGCCCAAGGTCTGGCTCAAGTCAGGCGGCTACATCGTCATCAACCAGACCGAGGCGCTGGTGGCCGTAGACGTCAACACCGGCAAGTACGTCGGCAAAACCAATCGGCTGGAAGACACCATCGTCAAGACCAATGTTGACGCGGTCAACGAAATCGTGCGCCAGGTGCGCCTGCGCGACCTGGGCGGCATCATCGTCATCGACTTTATCGATATGGACGAGCGCAAGAATCGCGCCAAAGTGGTGCAGGCCCTGGAAGAGGCTCTGCGCGCCGATCGCGCGCCTACCAAGGTCATCTCGTTCCACGACTTTGGGCTGGTGGCCGTCACCCGCAAGCGCGTCAAACAATCGCTCGAACGCACGCTCTGCGAGCCCTGCGACTATTGTTCCGGCTCAGGCTGGATCATGTCCGTCAACACCGTCTGCAACGAGATCTTGGCGGAAGCGCGCAAGATGGCCAAGCAAATCGACGGCAACGTCATCACCTTACGCGTCAACCCGGAAGTCGCCAAGGCGCTGAAGTCACGCGAGGGTGGGCTGGTTTCCGAGCTCGAATCGCTTACCAAGAAAGACGTCATCATCAAGAGCGATCCCACCGTCCACCAGGAACGGTTCGAGATCTTCTAGCCGGACGCTGCCGTGCGGGTGTGGGGATAGCCGTAGGCAGTAAGCAGTAGGCACTGAGCACTATCGACGGTGTGAGGGGTTGCGAGTGGAAGGATTGGATTGCCCCTGCCGGCAGCCGCCCTCACTGGATTAACGGGGGATTTGAGAAAAAGGATTTGTGCTGGTCTCTATAAATTCCCCTGCCCGGCTCCGGCCTGACAAGGTCAGTTAACCCCGATCCCGAAGTTGGCTTTGCCCGTGGGTTTTTAGACCGAGCATTCTTAAACTAGTCCGAGCGGGTTGCGCTTTGCACTGTACAAACAAACCTAACTTCGGCGAAGTTGGATCTTCAGAGGGCAACTCCTTGATCTCATCAGAGAAAGCGTTCGTTAAGACCCGCCGACTTCGGGATCGGGGTTAATCTTCCCTCTCGAAAGTTGCGGTGCTCTCCAGACCTTTCCTGTGAACTCCGAAAATGCAGGCATTCCCCTGTGGGTTTGCTTCGGCAGCGTTTCACGAAACGGATAGCAACCTGATACCGGGCTCCGGGAAGCAGCCGAAGGAGCGGGAGTGAACGGGTTTGCACGCAAGTACCGCAACCATCCCTGCATGCCCCGATTCATTCCCGCCCTTTGGCGATCAGATGCCTCTGTTCGGTCTGATTCAGGAAGCTGTCCCTCCACAAAACCCACAGGTGGCGGAACGGTTTCGTCGCCTAGTGCAGCAAGTTCAGAGTATTGCTTCCGTCATCGACGAAAACGAGGCCCAGGTTTGGGTCGTAGGCCAGACCAAACAAAGTTCCGGCACCTGGAGGCGTACCTGTGTTGTCGATCAATTTTGTCGCAATCTGCTTGCCGTGAGGACCTATCTCGATGATATTCCCATCGTTACCGTTGACCGTAAAGATGTGACCGTTGTGGGCGACGATGAGCCCGAGCGGATCGTTCAGTGCGCCGCCCGAGGAAAACGTGCTGCCGACACCGCCGGAAGTCGTTCGAGTGAGCGCGTTGGGAATCACGGCAATCCGATCGTTTAGGCTATCCGCAACATAAAGTACTCGTGCTTCTTCCCGGCCCCAATCCTCGCAATCGTCGCCGTCCCTCGCATCGCATCCAGGGCTCAGTCCGACGCCGGTGGGTCCGATGACCAATGCGGCCGGGTCAGTGCGCTCCGGGAAACCCGAGGCGACCACGGTCATCGATTCAATCCAGGGGTTAGTCTGGGAAGAGATCCTCAGGTTCAACCGGACTACCGTTCCATAATTCACTACACTGCCGCCCGCTGCCACCGTTCCGTTCAGCACGTTGCTGAAAAAAACTTTGGCTTCGTGGTCGTCTTCAGTCGCCGTCATATCCCAAGGGCCGCGAATGAGCGAACCAAAAAACGTTTCCACAGGAGTACCGGTGCTGTTGAGCACAATCAGGCAACCGGCCCCGATCGTTGCTGCGGTCCCATCCGTGGTGGGAAGGCTGCCTACGATTACCCAGCCCGAACGTAAGACCACCAGCGCCGTGGTCAGCCCGACCCCGCCCGGACACGCCCCCGGCAAAGTGTTTGCGTCGATCTGCGCAAACAGGCTCGTGCCGCCCTCCGGCCCGACATCTACAATGGTCGTGCCGGTGCCCTGCAAATTCGTGAAGGCGTTGAAGTTGCTGATCAGAAAGTGGCCAGCTACCAGATTGCCAACTGTGCGCTTCACTTCAGCCACCCCGTAGGGATTTATGTCACCGTTGGCTGGCACGGTTGAGGCCAGCGTACTTACTGTACTGAGTTGGTTTAGGATTGAGGTTGCATCCTTCGCGAGTCCTCGGGTGCCCGTCAGGCCGAGGACAGCGACGATGGCGGCCACTGCCACGAAAAGCGGTAGGTTCTTCATCGAAATCCTCCTCATAGAAGTTGAAGTCATTTCATGCCACTTAGGGTTGTGCCCAGCTTTCCCAGCAAACACCGTCCTGCCATGGCGTTCAGGTCGTGGCAGGTTCGTCCGCGTCACGCTGCGGACCCTCCGGCGAGTCGACGATGCTCCACCCTCATGCCCCGGCGGAGGGTCGAAGTTTTAGTCAATCTCCCGGTATCTTGGCGGCCGCATAATTCGGCCGATTGCCATCCTGGGGGAAACCAGATTTTCGCAGTGAGCCTGAGCAACCGCAGTAGGAATAGGTTTCGGGACGCCAGCAGCGGAGTTTAACTCCCATCCTCTTCGCGTGACTGAGGACGTTGCCCCCGCTAGGAGCCCCCGAGGAGACTACCACGCTCCATGCGCAGTGGTACTCCTCTCCCTTTTACCGAGGAGGCAGAACTTCAGCCCTGAGTGGAGTCTCCCCCTCTTACCGATCATATGCACTTTCAACGGTTCCGAGCCCTGAACCCGAGCATCCTAGCACAACTAGGGAGACGACAAAAGGGATTTTTCCGGTGGGTTTCGTGTCGGGTCGGGTGCATTGCTGATAGCCAACCTGGCTTTGCCTCAGACCGGCGAGGGTGGTGGTTCAGCGGGAGGACGGGGCGGGAATGACAGCACGGCGAGAGCGCCGAGCGCTCCCCCACATGTGCCTGGCTGAAAGGTTTCTGGACCGGGGCAAAGCCCCGGTACCCCTCAACAAAACATCAAGGGAAAAGGAAAAAGGGTCAAGGACCAGCCACCTCCCCGACACAACGAAAGCCGTTGGTGAAGGTGGGAAACCTGTAGGCTGGAGGGCTCCTTTTGCGGTACGATACGCGGACGTGCCTGGGACCGTCGCCCCACGACCCGCCACGCATAACTCGCAGCGTCCCGCTCGTCGGCCCTAAGGGATCTTGGGAGGGGCTATTCTGATAGTAGTGCTCGTCGTACCAGTCGTGTACCCACTCACACACATTCCCTAGCACATCGAAGACCCCGAAGCCATTGGCGCGCTTCTGAGCCACCTCATGCGTTTGGCCCTCGCTGTTCTTGTCGTACCACGCGATCTCGTCGATCGGCCCGTAGCGCGCCTCCGTGCTTCCCCCTCGGGCCGCGTATTCCCATTCGGCTTCCGTAGGCAGCCGTCCTCCCGCCCAGGTACAGTAATCGTTTGCGTCATTCCAACGCACATTGAAGATCGGCCTGGCCTCATTCGCCCAGCGGCTGTCAGGGGGCCCTGGCATCTGCCGTCCTGTGGCCGCTGCGAAGGGCCTGTACGCTGCGACCGTGACCTCCGTCTGCCCCAGCCAAAAACCCTTGCTGATGGTGACTTGGTGCGATGGTTTTTCCTCGCTAGAGCACTCGGTGTCTCCCGGCGAGCAGCCCATCATGAAGCTTCCGGGTGGTATCCAGACATACTTGAGTCCGTCTTTCGAGTTTTCTCGAACTCTCACTGCCGCCAATGCCGGCTTCTCGATTTCGGCCAGCGGCGCATCAATCCTGCTCTCTTGCCCCGCAACCACAGTGCTGTTTTGCCGGAAATCCTTCTTGCCCGCCGCCGAAACCCGCAGCTCGTGTGAGCCGGCGGCAACATCGCCGATCGTCAACTGACCGCTCGCGTCGGTTCTCCCCCGGCTCGCGGTGTCCAACGTGACGAGCGCGCCGGCCAAAGTTTGCACCCGGATGCTTCCCGGGGCATCCACGAGCCGTGCCTCGATTTTCGCCGCTTGCACGCTGGCGAGCGTGACGCTCTGCTCGAAATCTTTCTTGCCGGCCAGCGTGACTTTCAGCGCGTGGGTGCCGAGTTTGGCTTTTAGCGCTAACTCGCCTTGGGCGTTGGCCCGGCCCTGAAGTTCTCCATCCAAATAGACCTCGGCGTTGGGGGAAGTTGTGACCACCAGTTCCGCCGTCAGCGTCTTGCTCGCCTCGCGCACGGCGGCAATCAGCGTGTCGTCCGCGCCCGCCAGGCGCAGGGTCGCGAGATACCTCTCATCCGGCAGGAAGTTGATGCCGTGCTGCTTCACCAGCGTCGCCGCGCGCTGGCTGGGCACGTGCCCGGCCACCAGTTGCAGTACCTGCTCCTTGGTCAGCGGCTTGGGCCTGGCGGCGCGCAAGGCTTGAATGACCGCGTCCTGCGCGCCCGCCTGGCGCAGGGCCTCGAGGTAATCGTCGCTCAAATCGAAGTCGATGCCATGTTCGTGGATGAGCTTGACCAACTCGGGAGTCTCCATCCCTGCCTTCAGCAAGTCCACGACTTGGTCCTTGCCGAGTGGCCCGTTGCCTTGCTGCGGGCCAGCAGGCTGTGCGATGACGGCGAGAAACATAATCAAGATGAGCAAAAGGAGTTTCATAAGGCGCCTCGGCGAATCGGGTGATTCGGTGATCGGCTTGCCCTGCCTGCGCAGGCAAGCTGCGCAGGCAGGGCCATCGGACCGGCGGGTCATCGGGTCACCAGAGAGCGACGGGTCGAGTGAGCGTGCAGTCAGGAAGTTCTTCGACCGGGTTCATTCTACTCTCGCTGCTTTCAGCGGGGCAACGAAAACGGCCGCAAGCTCGTTGGCCTCCTGCTGCTCACCACGCTGCGCCCAGCAAATCCCTCTTTTCCTCTGAGCGCGCCTGCGCCATAATGTCTTGCACTCGACAGGGAATTCTGCCGGGCACGGAGGTTCACGATGAAGCACGCTCCCGGGTTCCTGGAGCTCGTTGACGACGCCAAGTCGCGCATTCGACAAACCAGCGCTCAGGAAGTCAAGAAGCGGCTCGACGCAAAGGAGCGGTTCACGCTCATTGACGTCCGCGAAGAGAACGAATGGGCCAAGGGCCACCTGCCCGGCGCCGTTCACATGTGCAAGGGCATCATCGAGCGCGACATTGAGAACGCTGTGCCGATCAAGGGCACGCCCATGGTGCTCTATTGTGGTGGCGGCTTCCGCTCCGTGCTGGTAGCGGACAATCTGCAGAAGATGGGATACATCAGCGTCCTCTCCATGGACGGCGGTTGGCGGGGTTGGCTGGATGCTGGCTACCCCACCGAGAAGGACGAGCCGCAGGCGGCGGCTGAGGCGAGCGGCAGCAGCGGGCTTTAGTCCATGCAGGCTTCTCTCCTCCTGCCCGCAGGCCACACGTGGCGGCGCTCGGAAGGCTATTTGCTGAAGATCTTGTGCAGGTGGCCCATGGGCCGGTCGACGTTGAAATAGAGGGTTGCTTTCAGGTGAGTCTCGGGATCGACGGCCTCCAGCCGGTCATAGTCATGGCCGTTCTCCCTGATCAAGCTCTGCGAGCCGGGCTGCAATCCCAGTACTTTAAGGATGACATACTCCTCTGAGGTCGAGATGACCTCAAACGCCGTCTTCTGGCTTTTTCCGTCACCGGTGCTGAGGATCGACTTGATGAGGTTGCGCGCGATGTTCTGGTGAAACTGCGCGTGCTCCGCGTCCTTCATTTCGCGGCAAGCAAGGAAGGACATGTGGTGGGCGTCGATATCAACGTAATCCTCGTCGAGGATCTTCTGCGCGTGCGCGAGGGCCTCGGCGTAGTCCTTGCGGTTGAAGGCCTCGAACATCTTCGCCGACTCGTCGGAATCCTCGATGCTGGAATACTCCGGCGAATCGGCGTAGGCCCGCCGCAACTCCAGAAAATCCACCGAGGGGTCGCCCTTCTTCACCCGCTCCAGAAGGTTCTTGTACCGGTCGGCTGAGACGTCCTGCGGCGGCACAGCCGGCAAGAGCGTCGCCACCAGCAGGAATGCCGTTGCGAGGAGAATGGCAGCAATCCCGAAGCATCTCAGCAACGTCCTCATAAACAGGCTCCTAGGCTGAATTTCTCACCACGGAGGGCGGGGCTAAACAGGCTGCGGAAAAACCCGTGGGCGCTGTCATTCTGAGGAGTCCCGCCCTGCGGGACGACGAAGAATCTGGCACGGTTATGAAAATGCGCAGGGCGAGATTCTTCGCTTCGCTCAGAATGGCAGCAGGGAAGCGTTTTTCCGCAGCCTCTAAACCCCCGCCCTCGTCCGGGTTGAGAAATTCGCGTCACGCGTCCTGTTCCCATGTCCGCGTTTCAACCTTCAACTTTCGACTCTTGACCTGTCTCCCCCTTTACTGTCACCTGTCACCTATGACCTATCCCCTGTCTTTCCGCCCGCTCCTTGATGCCGAGAAGCATCTTGCGCTCCATGATAAAGCTCACGGGCTCCATAATGCGGCCATTCATCAGCCGGTTGAAGGCGCTGGGGTTGTAATCGCTGCGGAAGCGCTCGATCAGGCGGGTCGAATGTTCGTCAATCGGTTGGAGGTAAAACCCCCACAGCACGTTGAGATAGTCGCCCGGCTTCATGACGGGCGGGCCTGAACCCACACGCGTGTCGCCATGCAGCACCAGCGCGCGGTTCGGGTCCACAATGACCGCCGGCACGGGCGGCATCTTCGGATGGAGCCGTATGCCGTCGCCAGGTTTCAGGGTCTGGAATTGCGGCAGAATCCGGTCGGCGTTGTGGATGTCGCACCCGAACAGGTTCTCGAGCCAGTCGTAGCTATAGAAGCCCGCTTTGCCCTGCCCCATCTGTACGAGCCACGGCCACACTTCTCCCGCGGAAGCGCGAATGGTAATGGCGTGCGTAGCGGAAAGCTTGGGGTTGGGAACGAGCTCATCTCCGGGGAACTGCTGGCGGACTTCCGCGGTCGTGGCGCCCCACTTGAGGTGCCAGGGCCGGATATAGTTTGGATAAATCACCAGGGCGACCGCCCCGATTACTACGAGTCAAACCACGGTTAGCTTGATAACAACCCTTACCCAGCGTCGTGCCATAAGTTTCTTCTCCCCTCCGCACGTGGGTAAAATTCCACGTCGCCTATGTACCGCAGCAATCCAGAAGCCTCATCTGATGGTAAACTACGTTGCCGCCGCACAAATTTCAGGAGGAATCATGGACAAGCGGGAATCGTCCTCAGAGAAACTCAGCCGTCGCTCATTCTTGAACCGCAGCGCCAAGGCGCTTGGCGCCGCCAGTGTCGCCAGCACGGCAATTTCCTACAGCCGTATTCTGGGCGCTAACGACCGCATTTCCCTCGGGCACATTGGCATCGGCAACCGCGGCGGCGAACTCCAGGGCATCATTGCGATGCTCAAAGACAAACACAACGTGGAGATGACGGCCGTCTGTGATCTTTGGAAGGTCAACCGCGAGAAGGCCGCAGCCCGGGCGGAGAAGACTTACGGGCGCGCCCCGCGCAGTTTCCAGCATCTCGAAGACCTGCTGGCGCTCAAGGACGTTAACGGCGTCCTGATTTCCACACCCGAGCACTCACACTCACCGGTGCTGAAGCTCACCGCCGAGGCCGGCAAAGACGCCTACGTCGAAAAACCCATGGGGAACGTCTTGGAAGAAGCCAAAGCCGCGCGCGACGCGGTGCTCGCGCGCAAGCTGATCGTGCAAGTGGGGACGCAGCATCGCAGCGAACTCTACCCACGCGCCGTGCACGACCTGGTGCGGAAGGGCGTGCTGGGCGAGGTCAGCAAGGTCGAAATCGAGTGGAACTTTCACGGGCCGCGCTGGCGGGGCCGCCCGGAAGTGAAAATGATTCGCGAGGAGGACACCGACTGGCGTGCTTGGCTCGCGACCAAACCCTACCAGCCTTTCGATCCGCAACTCTATTTCGAGTTCCGCTTGTACAAGGATTTCTCCAGCGGCATCCCCGACCAGTGGATGAGCCACGGCATCGACCTGGTGCACTGGTTTATGGACGATCCCTTCCCGAAGTGCGTCCTGGCTCACGGTGGCATCTTCGCTTGGCACGACGGCCGCCAGAATCCGGACACCTTCGTCGCTCTATGCGAATATCCCAAAGGCTTTCTGGTGAGCTACTCAACCAGCTTCGGCAACGACGCGCCCAGCTTTACGCGTTACATGGGCAAGCAGGCCACGCTCTTCAACATCGGCGGCGAAGGCAGCCCGCGCTACCAGCTCGTGGAAGAGAAGGGCAACCACGAAGACAACCCCACGATCGACGCGCAGCGCAAAGCTGAGTACCTTCAGTTGCCGGGCGACAAGGGCCTGCCGCCCATGAGCATCGGCGACGACGACCTTCACCACATGATCGACTGGTTCGAGTGCCTGCGCAGCCGCCAGCAGCCTCACGCCACGGTCCTCGACGGCTTCAGCCACTCCGTAGCATGTATCATGGCCGCGCAGTCGTACTGGCAGGGTAAGAAGCTCTTTTGGGACGCGAAGAACGAGCAGATCTTTGACCATCTGCCGGAAGCGTAGCGGCAGAGGGTTTTCCCTCCGCCACGTCGTGGTTGAGAAAGAATCCATAGTGTGAACACCCTCGAACTCACTCTCTTAATCTGGCTGGGCTCGCTGCTGGCGGGCTTCCTGGGGTCGCTGACCGGACTGGGCGGCGGCATTGTCATCACGCCACTTCTCACGCTGGCGTTCGGAGTCAATATCCGTTATGCCATCGGCGCCACCTTGGTTTCCGTCATCGCCACTTCCTCCGGGGCGGCGGCCGCCTACGTCAAAGAGGGTTTCACCAACATCCGCATCGGGATGTTCCTGGAAGTCGCCACCACCGTGGGCGCAGTGATGGGAGCCTCCGTTGCCGCTCGCTTGCCCGCTTCGTCGATCGCCGTCATCTTCGGGATCGTTCTGCTTTACTCCGCGTACATGGCCAGCCGACCGAGTCCCCCGCGGGTCGCGGACGACCACCGCGACCGCCTGGCAACGCTGCTGAAATTCGATTCCGAGTATCCCACGACGGCCGGCCTTCAGAGCTACCACGTGCGCGGGGTTCCCGCGGGATTCAGCCTGATGTTCGTGGCTGGGACTCTCTCCGGCCTCCTCGGCATTGGCTCCGGAGCGCTGAAGGTGATCGCTATGGATCAGGCGATGCGCGTCCCCTTCAAGGTTTCCACCACTACCAGTAACTTCATGATCGGCGTCACGGCCGCCGCCAGCGCAGGAGTCTATCTCCAGCGGGGATACATCGATCCCGGCCTGGCGATGCCCGTCATGCTGGGAGTTCTTTTAGGCGCACTGCTGGGGGCGCGCCTGCTGCCCAGGACCCGCACCACTTGGCTGCGGGCGCTTTTCGCAGTCGTCGTGGCGGTGCTGGCGGTGGAGATGATCTATCACGGTGTGACAGGAAAACTCTGAGATGAACAAACCTGCAAATCGCTGGACGGATCAACGAGTCGAGACCATCATCGGCAACCTGCTACGCGCCGGTGTTTCGCTGGCCGCGGCGGTTGTCGTGCTGGGCGGGATTGTCTTCCTCGCCCGCCATGGCCGGGCGATTCCCCACTATGCCATTTTCGTGGGAGAACCCTTCGAGCTGTGCACCGTTTCAGGGATTGTCCGGCGCGCCGCCTCGTTTCGCGGCCGCAACACCATTCAACTGGGCCTGCTGCTTTTGATCGCCACACCCGTGGCACGCGTGGCCTTTTCGGTGGTGGCCTTCGCGCTCGAGCGCGACCGGCTGTACGTGGGCATCACGCTCGTGGTCCTCGCCGTCTTGCTCTTCAGCCTCGCCGGCGGGCATGTGTGATCGCGCCGCGTCAGCCCTCCCGGTCGCATTCTTCATGCCAGCGGAATGCCGAAGCAACGGCCGCCGCGATTGGTCACTCCGCGTCCACCACGCACCTGAACCCGACGGCCGCGGAGCGATCCAGGCAGGGGCCGATGAGCAGATATTTCCCGTGTTCATTAAGCTTGTAGGCTTGCGGGAAATACCAGTGTGAGCCCTGCGGCTGATAATAGCTTCCGCCGCGCAGGATCGCTGCGCGCGTGTGGTCGTCGCCAAATTCCTCGGTCCACTGCCAGACGTTGCCGACCAAGTCCATTACGCCGAAGGGGCTCGCGCCTTGCGGGTGAGCGTTCACGTCTGTCGGCTCGCGCATCACGCGGCGTGTTTCGACGGGCGGCACGGCGGAGGCATTCCACTCATTTCCCCACGGGTACAACCGCCCGTCCGTACCCTGCGCGGCGTACTGCCACTCCCACTCATGCGGAAGCCGCTTTCCCGCCCACCTAGCGTAGGCGCACGCGTCTTCGAGCGAGACCCACGTGACCGGCTTGTCCGCCCAGCCGTAAGGAAACGTCCCCTCCTTCCAGTCGCGCAGGAAACTGCGATCATCCTTGGGGTGGTAGTGTGTGGCGTCGAGGAACTTCTTGAACTCCGCATTGGTCACCGGAAACTTATCAATATAGAAGGGCTTGATTTCCAGCGTCTTCAGATGATGCCTCCGCGGGGCATCTTCCCACGGGTACTGCACGTCCACGCCCACGTCGTTGCCGCCTTCGATTTCGATGCCGGACACGCGGAACTCAAACTTGTCGCCCGGAATCCGCACCATTCCCGCGGGTGCCGTGGCAGCGGGTTTCGTCGGGGCGATCTCGACAATCTGCTGGGGAAGGAATTTCCATTCGTGCGAAAAATCCTGCAGACGCTTCTGGGAAAGCTCGCTCATGCGCGCCAGCAGCTTTGGCAGTTGCTCGTCCGGCTCGCTCGTCGTGGCCAGCACGGCTCCGTAACCGTGCGCCTCCATTTCAAGGCTCAGCGTGGCGGAGCTTCCTTTGATTTCCGGCTTCAGCTCCGCGCCGTGCCACAAGTCGTAATAGCGCGTCCCGGCGGTGTGCGGAACTTCCATCACGCGGCCCGTCACGTCGTACTCGTTGCGATTCACCACCGTCCACAGTGTCCGCCCCTGGCAGGGAAACTTGCTCGCGAAAACACCGTACTGCTCCGTGGGCGTGTGCGGCTCCCAATCTGCACACACTAGTACCGGAGCCATGGCCCGCTCGATTGTGGCAATGCGCCGCAAGGCTTCCGCGTTGCGCGGTGTGATCTGGTTCCAGATGCCCCAGATATTCTCCCAGCTCTCGTAGCCGATGCCGTTGAAGAACGCGTGCTGCAGGTCATCCGTCTTGTCGCGCCCCCAGCGCCGGCAGATGTTCACCATGTGACGGGGTTCGAGCCACTTGTGCCGGCTGATGGTTGGCACGAAGGAATAATCCCAGTAGCCCCAACTCAGGTTGTTCCAAGGCAGGCCAAGGTCCACTTGCAGGGACTCGGGCTCCAGCGCCAGCGGGTGGTGGGTCGCGTCGGAGGCGGAGCGGAAAGCGCCCGGCACCACGTCCAACGTGTCGCCGTTCACGCCATCGGCTCCGATTTCCGCCAGCAGGTGGGCCGTGGCCGTCCAGTTCGGCACGCCTTCGTCGCGAGTACCCTGGTCCCACACCATCACCGGAAAAAGCACGCGCACGCCACGCCGGTGGAAATCCGCCACCATCTGCCGCACGCCCTCGACGCCGCCGGGCATGTCGCGCACCAGATCGTATTGATTGCGGTTGTCGATCCCCAGGTTCGGGTACGATTGCCAGACCAGCACGCTGTCGATGCCTCCGTAGCGACGTTCCAGGTCATCGAGATAACGGTCCACGGTGTACTTGCCTGCGACGGGATCGTGGAAGTAGCGGTCGTGAATCATCATCTGCGGCTGAATAAAACTCGACTGCGTCCATCTGAGCTCCGGACGCTCGTATTCCGAGCCGCTGTAACCGATGCGGATTCGCCGCTCCATGCGCCAGTGCGTCACGTCCGCGAGCCACTTTTCGAAATCTGCAGAGGTGGCGGGCCCGGGAATCTGTGAGCGCTGGGGTGGGTATTCCGAATCTTGCCCACCGGCGACGCCGAGAACCAGGAAGAAAGAGATAAGGATGAAGAGGAGCCGTTTGCTCATGCGAGACTCCTGGAGCGGTGAACACAGAGCGGTGGCCGGCAACGACTCCCGACTCACCAGCGCTGGTGCACGAGTTTGCGAATGTGAGTGTCGTAGACTTCACGCACCTTCGCCATCTGCGCATCGGTCAGCCGCGGAAGATCGGCCGCGCGCACGTTCTCTTCCGCCTGCGACGGCCGCTTCGCCCCGGGAATGGCGCAGGTCACGGCGTCAAACATCAGGATCCAGCGCAGGGCGAGCTGCGCCGAGGTGACGCCGGGCGGAACGAGCGCGCGCAATTCTTCCACGGCCGCGAGCCCGGTTTCGAAATCCACACCCGAGAAAGTCTCGCCCACGTCAAACAGCTCGCCGTGGCGATTAGAGTTGCGGTGGTCGTCCGCCGCGAACGTCGATTGCCGCGTCATCTTGCCGGCCAGCAGCCCGCTCGCCAGCGGCACGCGTGCCAGGATCCCCACCCGCCGCCGCGCCGCTTCCGAGAAGAACAAATCCGCGGGCCGCTGGCGAAACATGTTGAAAATGATCTGGATGGTCTGAACGCCGGGAAACTCGATGGCCTTGAGCGCTTCTTCCACTTTCTCTACGCTCACGCCGTAGTAGCGGATCTTGCCAGCCTTAACGAGATCGTCGAGCGCGCCGAAAACCTCCGGGCGGTAGTAGACCTCGACCGGCGGGCAGTGGAGCTGCACCAAATCGAGGCAATCTGTTTCCAGGTTCCGCAGGCTGTCTTCGACGAACTGCGTCAGGTTCGTCGGGTTGTAGCCCTCCACGGTGTGCGGCGAAAGCCGCCGGCCCGCCTTCGTGGCCACGTAAATCGTCTCGCGCCGTTCTTTTTTCAGGCGCGCAATCAGCCGCTCGCTGCGACCCATGCCGTAAACGTCGGCGGTGTCAATGAAGTTCACACCCAGATCGATGGCGCGATTGAGCGCTGCCAACGATTCGTTGTCATCGACCTTTCCCCACATCGAGCCGATGGCCCAGGCGCCGAAACTGATTTCCGAAACCTTCCAGCCCGTACGACCCAGTTCGCGATAACGCATGTGATGAAACCTCCGTGGTGGGCAGGGACGCCTTCGCTGCCGCGTCCGTGCGCAGGTATCCCAGCGCGTCCGGCGGGAAAGCGCGCCAGACCTCGCCTATGTTACCGATGGCGCGCCGCGAAGCCAACTGGAAACCATTCTTTCTTGCCCTGGTGACCCTACAGGCCGACGCTCCGTCTAAACAAACGATTGCCCATTTGTAGCCCGCCTGGGTGGCAGAGGCTTGAAGGGCGACTGCATTATCCCTGGCGTGGCCACTGGCCGCGACCAAAAGGAGGTTCTCCGTGACCTCCGTGCCTTTCAAGCTTCGACACCGAGGGCAAGGAGCCTCCGAGCGACCTCGGTGTTGAGTCTCTGCCGGCCACCGAGGACGTGGTGGGACCACTGACAGGAGGAAGAATCTTCGCGCGCAGCGCGGAAACTCAGCCTGAGTAGTACAAGGTATGGATTTGGGTTTGGCGGCGGAAAGAACGAATTCTGAAACTCGCCGGCCCCCCGAAGCGTATTCACCTTCAGAGACACTGGTTCCGGGCGAAAGGAGAGAACCATGATCGTCAGGATGAGCGGTCCACTTCGAATTGACAATCTCCGGCATTATCCGGCTGAGATGGCTGAAAGACTACGCAGCCTGCTGGTGACGGGTGCGCTCGCCATCCCGGACCCACACCGCAAGGGCTTCTATGATCTCGAGGATGGCGACCGCAGGTTCTACATCCACCTGTGCCCGTCCGGAACCGTGCTCCTGCTCGCCACCTGGCGGAAGGAGTGCGCGCCCCATGCCGCCCTCCACGAAGCGCCCCTCGCCGAGGCAGTGCCCTGCTGCGGATAGGGCAAGATTCGGCCGGGCGCCAGACTCCCGCGCTTCTCGCGGCCATCCATGCGAGCGAATGTTCCTGCCAAATGGCCCGAACGAAGAGGGCTGCCTCGTTACGCATGGGGCGCTGCCAGGATCATCCGCCCAAAATCATTCCTCAACACGTAAACGTCTAAGCCGGCCGAGTGAGGTGTCGCAGCCAGCGGCGTGCGACTATAATGGCAGGGGCGACGCCATGCCCCCTTCCCTCGAACCCGAGCAACTCCGCGAACTCCAGAGCGAGATCGAAGCTCTGCTGCGACTTCTTCGTCATCCCATCCTGGTGGAAGACGAGGTCGAGTTGCTGGACCTTACTTCCGCAAACTGGCGGCTGACCATCGAATTTGGCAAACTGATCTTCAGCGCGTGGAATTCGGGAAGATCGATCTCGCGGCGAGTGGAGGAGGTGGCGTATCGCGACCGGGACCGCTTTGGTGTCTTCGTGCGCAAACCGGGTGGCCGAGAGACCACCACGCTGGAGTTTCGAGAACTCCGTTCGTCGCCGACCGTGGCCCGCGCCGCCGGCCGCACGGGATTCCGCCAGCAACTGCTGTTGATGCTGCAGCGCGAATGCCGCGGGTGGAAATTCGAGCGCGTGAGCAACCATTCCGACCGTGAACATTCCTTTTCAGCTTGGTACACGCGCGGCCTCGCGAGACAAGGGCGCTCTGCCTGGGCGTTCCTGGGGCTGAGTGAAGAAGAAGGATCCGCTGCCACCGACGCCGCACTGGCCTTCGCGCTGATTTGGTTGGATTGGCTGCGGGGGCAATCCGATCGCCTTGCGATTACGCAGTTGAAGTTGTTTCTGTCCCCGGCCGCGATCAGCGTGATTGCGCATCGCGCCGCCTACCTCAACCATCGGGCGCTCAACGTGGAAATCTTCGAGTGGCGCCCCGGCCAGCAATCTCCCACACCGGTTGACCTGAAGGATTACGGGAATGTCGAGACCCGGCTAGCCCCGCGCCGGCAGGCAGAGCCACTGACAGAGCACCATCAAGGTCTGCTCCGCGACCTGCTGGGCGATCTCTCCGAGGAGGTCAATTACGTCCCCGACTCCACGGGGAGCTTTCTGTCGCTTCGCATCGCGGGACTGGAAGTGGCCCGTGTCGAGGGCCAACTCGCGCCTCGCATCTATTTTGGCCTAGAGGGCAGCTTTCGCCGGCTGGAGGAATCTCTTCACGACGAGTTCAGGGATTTTCTCCTTGGGGTGCGGAAAGTTCGCCGTGCTGGCAGCCCCGATCCCCGGCACGAGTTCTACCGGCTGCAAACGGAACGCTGGCTCGAAAGCCTGCTCCTCGAAGACATCACCCGCCTTGATCCCGCGCTGTCACCCGAGCACGTCTATCCGCAGGTTCCGGCCTTCTCGGGAACCGATCGCGGGGTCATCGATATCCTGGCCGCGACGCGCCGAGGGCGGCTCGCGGTGGTCGAGCTGAAGGTTCATGAGGAAATCAACCTTCCCCTCCAGGGGCTGGACTACTGGCTGCGCGTCAAGTGGTTGCAGGACCGAAAGCAGTTCCAAGAATTCGGATACTTCCAGGGTCGCGAGCTTTTGCCGGAAGCTCCCTTGCTCTATCTGGTCTCGCCCGCCTTTCGTTTCCACTCGACGACCGAGAAAATCCTGCGCTACTTCGACCGCAAGATCGAGGTCATTCTGGTGGGAATAAACGATTCCTGGCGTAAAGAAATCAAGGTCGTCTTTCGCCACGAAATTCCCCGCCCCGTTTCCCCTTGAGGCTTCACGAGAAGTGAGACCGGGCCGCAACGGGCCAGGCGTTCCGCTCGGGCCCGGCGCCTGGAGGCCGCTCTGCAATTTCCTCTTGGCGGAAGCGGCGGAATCTGGTATACGAATCCACTAGTGCTGTTCCAACTCATTCCGACGAATTCGCGCAAGCTCCGCAGCGTGTTGGTGATGTGCAACTCAGAAGCGGAGTACATAGCCTCAGTGAGTTGGAACGGTACTAGGCTCTCCGTCTTCGATTTACAAAGGACGTTTTTATGCGCCTAAGGTTTTGGGGAGTCCGGGGTTCCACGCCCACCCCGCAACCCGAGAACTTGCGGTATGGTGGTAATACGTCCTGCCTGGAATTTCGTTCTGACGCCGGTTCTTTGCTCATCGTCGACTGCGGCAGTGGATTGAGAATGCTGGGGAAGGCGCTGATGAAGGAGTTCGGGAGTACCCCCATCCACGCTCACATTCTGATCAGCCATTTTCATTGGGATCACATCCAGGGGTTGCCCTTCTTTCCCCCACTCTATAATGAGGCGAATCAATTCCACGTGCATTCTTACCGCCCCCATGAAGCCTCACTCGAGGAGACTCTGGGAGGCCAGATGAGCAACCCTTACTTCCCGGTGGATATGTCGGCGATGCGCGCGCAACGCCTTTACTCGGAGATCGGCGAGGACGCATTCGAGCTCGATGATCTTCGTATCCGGCCCGCTCTGCTCCATCACCCGCAAGGGTGCCTGTGCTTCCGCATCGAGAACCGGGGGAAAGTGGTGGTCTATGCGACCGATCATGAGCCGGGGGACCACCACAGCGACTGGACCATCCGGGAGGTCAGCCGCGGCGCCGACGTCTTGGTCTACGATTCACAATACACCCCCTCCCAACTCGAGAAGGAAAAGAAAGGCTGGGGTCACAGCACCTGGGAAGAGGGTGTGCGCGTGTGCGAGGAGAGCGGAGTCAAACAACTGATCCTCTTCCACCACGACCCGGACAGCGATGATCGGACCATTGACCAACTGCAGGAACGCGCCCAAGCCCGCTTCCCCAACTGCCGCGCTGCTTTCGAAGTCATGGAAATTGTACTTTAGAAGGTTGCGGAAAAATCCCCAAGGATCCCCGCATTTGCCACGTATTAAGAACTGCTGGGATTCTTCGCTGCTTGCCGGGTTCGCCTCGTCCTCGCGGGCACCTTCCTGATGCTCAGAACAGCCGATCCGAATCGAGCAGCAAAGTCACCGGCCCGTCGTTCGCGAGTTCCACTTCCATCATGGCCCGGAATCGTCCAGTCTCGGTCCGGATGCCTAGATTCCGCAGGGATTGGACGAAGCTCTCGTAGAGGAGGAGCGCTCTTTCAGGAGGAGCTGCCTGGTCGTAACTCGGGCGCCGACCCTTTCTACAGTCACCGTAGAGCGTGAATTGGGACACGCACAGCGCTTGTCCCCCGGTCTCCAGTAGGGAGCAATTCATCCTTCCTTGGTCGTCATCAAAAACCCTTAGATTCGCGATCTTCTCCGCCAGGATCTCTCCACTGGTTTGCGTGTCGTCCTTTCCGACCCCGACGAGCACGACGAGACCCGCCCCGATCTGACCTACGACCTGCTCTTCCACCCGGACTTCCGCCCTCTTGACTCGCTGAACCACCGCTCGCATCGCAGGGAGTCCCCTCCTCATCTGTGTGGCCGCGCCCTCCCTCGTTCGTGGTGAGGAATTCGGGCTTAGGGGGCGGCGGTCTTGCGGCTGCCCAGGGCGTCCACCTGACCGGTCATCTCTTCCGGCGGCTCGCCGCTCGACATGCCTTGCGCCAGGATGAGCTGCCGCGCTTCGACGCGCAGCGCCGGCCATTTCGATCCGAACACCAGCGAGCCGGCGATGCAGGTGGCGCCACCCAGCGCCACGGTGACGGGTGCGCCGAGCCGATTGGCGATCGCGCCCGCCAGTAGCGCTCCGAACGGCGCCATGCCCATGAACATCATCGAGTAGACGGCCATGACGCGCCCGCGTAAGGCGTCGGGCACCATGGTCTGTATGAGGGTGTTGGAACTCGACATCTGGAGGAGCATGCAGAAGCCGGCTGGCAATAGCAGCAGGACGGAAAGCAGATACGACCGTGAGAACGAGAACAGAATCAGGCTGGCGCCAAAACCCGTGGAGGCGTAGAGCACCCAGCGTCCCAGCCCGCGCACCCCGCGCCGTGCTGCCAGCGCCATGGTCGCAACCAGTGCTCCCACGCCCGTGGAGCCCATCAGCAGGCCCAGGCCGCGGGCTCCGCCGTGCAGGATCTTGTCTGCGAAGATGGGCATCAGGACCGCGTAGGGCATGCCCGTCAGGCTGACCAAGCCGAGCAGAAGCAGCAAGGCGCGGATGGGGCCGGTGTGCACCACGAACCGGAACCCCTCGATAATGCTCTCCAGCCCGGAGGCAACCCGCCGGTCGCGCTCGCGCGGCGTGACGACCATGAGCAGCAGGCCGACAATCACGGCGATATAGCTCGCGCCGTTGGCGAAAAAGCACCAGCCTTCGCCGATGGCCGCCACGGTTACGCCGGCGATGGCTGGGCCCATGATGCGGGCCCCATTGAACATGGCGGAATTCAGGGCGATGGCATTGATCAGATCTTCTCCGTTCACCATTTCGACGATAAACGCCTGGCGGGCCGGGATGTCGAAAGCGTTCACCACGCCGAGCAGCGCGGCCAGCACCATGATCTGCCAAACCTGGATGTGTTCGAGCAGCGTCAGCGCGGAAAGGATAAACGCCAGCAGCATGGCCGACGTTTGCGTGGCGATGACGATGCGATGTCGGCTGTGACGGTCCGCGAACACGCCCCCCACCGGCGCCAGCAGAAAGACGGGGATCTGCCCCGCAAAGCCTACCAACCCGAGCAGCAGCGACGACCGCGTGAGCCGGTAGACGAGCCACAACTGCGCGATCGATTGCATCCAGGTGCCGACCACCGAGATGATCTGGCCGCTAAAAAACAGCCGGTAGTTGCGGTGCCGCAGCGCGCGAAACATCACGGGCAGCCGCGGTGCGGGTTTTCGGGGCTGATTTTCGGTGCTCAGGGCCGCCGCCCACCATCCATGTCGTCGAACAACGTTCAAGAACCCCACACCATCATAGCATTCCGTGGGGCGTAATCCGCAGCGTTGAAGGAGGGAGGGTCCGGAGAGAAAAATGAAGCTGCCGCGCGAGGGCGCGGAGGTCGGAGGCGCGTTCCCGGAAGAAGCTGGGGCGTCCCGCGACCTTCTGATCGGGTTGCGGGCCGCCCAGGGCGACGAGAAGGATTGCCCGAGGAAGGGTTCTCATGGGTCTTAACCTCACCGTGGGCCGGAATCATGGCAGACTTGCAGGCTGTGCCGGTGCGGAACGCTCGCGGCGTACCTGCCGCGGGGGTGCCTTCCGCGCCACCCCCCGTGCCCTGGCGTTTTCGCCCAGACTCTCCAGAACCGCATGGGCACGGTTTGATTTTGTGCCCTCGCCGCAGCAGAATAGGCTGCAGGAATTGAATGCCTGGAAGTGAGGCTTTCGTTTTATGGCCTACAGACAATTCCGTTGCCTGGTTTGTGACCAACCTGAGGATCGCTGCACGTGCATCAAGTACTGCGCCCTGTGCCATGCCGAGTACACAGTCCGCCTTACTGAGGACGGTCAGTACTATTGCCTTGACTGCCGGGAGGCCTGTGATTACAGGACCCAGGACCAGGCTTGAACTCGTGCCGCCTCGCGGATATCTCCCACGCGATTCGGGGTGGTCGTCGAAGAGCAGGAAGAATCCTGCGCAAGCATTCCCCTTCGCGGCGGTCGCCTCCGCCCAGAGGCAGCAACCCCTGCGTTGAAGATTTCCTGAAAGCTCCTACTTACCTCCTCACGATCGAGCTGGCACGCGTGTCAACGGGTGCCAGGATTGATTTTGCAGAGGTGCACCTGTACCATCGAGAGTATGTCGGCACTCCGCCCATCGCTCGCCTGGAAAATTGCGACGGCCAACATGCTGCTCGCCCTCTTCGCCGTGCTGCTGGCGGGGATGCTGCAGTACCGCAAACAGCGGCGCATTCTCGCCACGACCATGCGCCAGGAACTCACGCAGGTTGTGACCAGCGGGGCGCTGCTCATCGACGGCGAGAAGGTAGAAGAATTGACCCGCGGGCACAGCCTTGCCGATGCCGTGACCGTTACGCAGGTCCTGCGATCGTTGTCGGTCGTCAACCCCGCCGTGGCGCGTGTTTATGTGCTGGACGTCGGACCTGACGGCGCCCTTCGCCTCCTGTTGGGGCTCGGGGTCATGACGGATATTGATCCGGCTTCGGCCGTCTCCGCGAACGTGCGGGAATGCCTGGCTCGCGGGGCTCCCATCATGACGGAGATCTACGAGGATTCGGATGGCCAATGGCTCTCCGCCTTTCACCCCTTGCGCGATCGCCAGGCACAAGTGGTGGCGGTGTTGGGGGCGGACCTGCGCGCCTCCGACCTGCAAGTGGAGGCGCGGGAGCGGCTGAAATCCACACTGCTTTCGGCACTCGCCGCTGCGTCCGTGGCGATTCTTTTGAGCGTCCTCCTTGCCCGGGGCGTGACTCGCCCGCTGAAGCTCATGGCGGAAAGCACTTCGCAGATTGCCGCTGGGAATCTCAACATCCGCCTCAACGTTCGCAGCCGCGATGAGGTCGGCGAACTGGCGCGCTCGTTTAACCAAATGGTGGAGCGGCTCTCCGTCGCCGCCGCAGAGCGCGACCGCCTGCAGGATGAACTGCTGGAAAAGGCGAGAATGGAGCAGGAACTGAGCCTGGCGGCGGAAATCCAGCGCAGTTTCCAACCCCTAGCGTTTCCCTGTTCGCCCTGGTTTTGCACCTGCGCGCGCACCGTGCCGGCCCAGGTTGTGGGAGGCGATTTCTACGATTTTGTAGAACTTGCAGATCGTCGCCAAGGCATTGTGATTGGCGATGTGGCCGGACGGGGCATTGCCGCGGCGCTTTACCTGGCGCGGCTGATCAGCGATTTTCACGCCGCGGCGGCGCGCACCGCCAGCCCTCGCGAGGCGCTCGAGCGGCTCAATCAGCAGCTTTTGACACGCTCCACGCGCGGGTTATTCGTGACCATGACCTACCTGGTGTTGGACCCGCAAGCGGGGGAAGTCTGCTATGCTGCCGGGGGCCACCTCCCGATGCTCCGCCGGCGGGGAGGAACTCACGACGTGGAGATTCTTTCCGGCGACGAGGGGCTTCCCCTCGGCATCGAAAAGCGCCCGCTGCTGGCTGATCACACATTGCAGCTTGCACCTGGCGACACCCTGCTGCTGGTCACGGATGGAGTTGTGGAAGTTCTGTGCCACGACCGTGCGGTTTTCAAAATGGATAAGCTCGCAGAGATTTTCCGTCGGGAGGGGTCGGGTGCCGGCCAGCTTGTGGAGAGTATCTTTGAGGAAATGGGCCGACTTTGCTCTGTGCCTCCGGGGGACGACTTGACGGTTCTGGCGATGACGTGGACTCCCCAGCGCGCGGGAGTTTCGAGCTCATGAGAATTGCCATCGACAGCGAGCCGCGGCTGCTGAGTATTTTGCGTGGTGTGGTAAGATTTCGCGCTCAGGAAGCCGGGTTTTCCAACTCGGAGGCGGAGTGCCTGGCCATGGCCATCGATGAGGCCGCCGCGAACATCATCCGGCATACTTATGGCGGCCGCCCCGACGCGCTGCTGGCTCTGGAAGTCCGCCACTTTGCAGACCGCCTGGAGTTCATCCTGGAGGATTGGGGTCCAAAGGTTTGCGAAGAACTGATCCACCCCCGGTCCCTGGAAGACGTCCGGCCGGGCGGCCTCGGCACGTTTTTCATCAGCAGTTTCATGGACGAATGCACCTACGATCGGGATTTCAAAGACGGTAATCGCCTGAAGTTGGTCAAGTATCTGTCACGAAAGGGTTCCACCTGCAATGAAGGTTCAAGTTCGCAATCTGGATAAGGTCTCGATTCTCGACTGCTCGGGCGACGTGGATCTTTACTCTTCGCCCCGTTTGCGCGAAGCCTTGCTGGCGGAGATTCGCCCGGGCGGTCCCAGCGTTCTCGTTAACATGTCCGGTGTGGCGTACATCGACAGCTCCGGCATCGCCACATTGGTCGAGGGCCTACAGCTCTCCCGGCAGACCCAAACACGCTTCGGCCTGTTTGGGCTGCGGCCCAATGCCCGCTCGGTGCTGGAGTTGGCCCGACTTCATAAAGTCTTTGCGATTTTTGAGAACGAGACTGAAGCCGTGGAGAAGATCGGTTCAACCTCGAGCGGCATCTGAGCGGGCGAATCCCGAGACCTGATTAAGGCGAGAAATGACCGGCGTTCTAGCCTTCTTTGGACGCAACACGCTAGGTTTCCTTCGGTACTTGAGCGGCCTCTACGACCTCAGTGCGAAGGCTGCCTACTGGACCTTTGTCGCGCCGTTCAAGGGGCGAAAGGTGAAGTGGGACAACGCCATCCGCCAGATGGTGTTGGCGGGGGTGAATTCCATTCCCATCGTCTCGCTCATTTCGCTTTTCATCGGCATCGTCATGGCCTTGCAGGGCGCCTACCAGCTCGAGAAGTTCGGAGCTTCCTACTACGTCACCGCGCTGGTGGGCGTTTCCATGACGCGCGAGCTGGGGCCGCTCATTACGGCCATCGTCATTGCCGGGCGGTCCGGTTCAGCGTTTGCCGCCGAGCTCGGCACAATGAAGGTTTCCGAGGAAATCGACGCGCTCGAGGCCATGGGGCTCAACAGCGTGCGCTATCTGGTGGTTCCGAAGTACCTCGCGCTGCTGGTCATGATGCCTTGTCTCACCCTGATTTCCGACCTCGCAGGCATCCTGGGTGGCGCCATCTTTGAGGTCTTACAGCTTGACCAGACGTTCCGGATGTTTCTGACGGCGACCCGCGACTCCCTGGCGATGCGTGACATCACCACGGGCCTCATCAAGAGCCTGGTGTTCGGCCTGATCATTACCAAGGTCGGCTGCTATGAGGGTTTTTCGGTTGAGGGTGGCGCCGAGGGCGTCGGCAAGGCGACGACTTCGTCAGTGGTGGTCTCGATCTTTCTGATCATCTTTGCGGACGTGATCTTCACGTCCATCTTCTACTATACGGGTTGAGCATGGCGAATGATTTCGAGGGGCCGATGATTCGCGTGGTGGACCTGGTCACCCACTATGGTGAGCGACGCATCCTGAACCACGTCAATCTGGACATTCCTGCAGGCGAAACCATGGTGATTCTGGGGGGTAGCGGGACAGGGAAGAGCACGCTGCTGCGCCACATCATGCGCCTGGAGTTTCCCACGTCGGGCCAGATTTTTATCAAGAACCAGGAGATCTTCCACATGCCGGAGGAGCGTTTCAACCTGCTGCGGCGCAAGATCGGCATGTTGTTCCAGAGCGGGGCCCTCTTCAACTCGATAAGTGTTGAGGAGAACGTGGCGCTGCCGTTGCGCGAGCTCACGCAGCTAGAAGACTCCACGATTCGCATCATGACCCGCATCAAGCTGGATCTGGTGGGGCTGAGCGGGATCGAGAACTATATGCCCGCGCAGTTGAGCGGCGGCATGAAAAAGCGGGCGGGGCTGGCGCGGGCGCTGGCCATGGACCCGGAGATCCTACTGTTCGACGAGCCCTCCGCGGGGCTCGACCCCATCACCGCGGCGGGCATCGATTCGCTGATCCTGAAGCTAAAGCTCGCCTTCAAGATGACCATCCTGGTGGTCACGCATGAACTCGCCAGCGCCTTCATGATTGCCGACCGCATCACCGTGATGGACGGCGGCGAGGTGATTGCCACCGGAACGCCCGAAGAGATTCGCAATAGCCAGCACCCGCGCGTGCTGCAGTTCCTGAACCGGATCCCCGAAGGCGAGCCGGTGGACGCGCAGGCTTACCTGCGCACGCTCACGCGGACTTAGGACGGCATTTCGCAATTGCGGTGAGGTATTAGCAAGCTGTGCTTTGACCCCCTCACCCCCGGCCCCTCTGTCGCCCGCCATTAAGATCGGCGGACTTTCAGCCGCGGGACCGAGGAGAGAGTTCGATTTGAAGTTAGTGCCCTCGGTGCCGCAGAGCGGGACCGAGGGCGTCCCGATGCATCGGGACGGGTGAGAGGGGTCGGCCGACAATCGATGCAAAGGTTATTCCGTAACAGTCCTGCCGTGGCGGGTGGCGGGAGGCCCGCCCTGCGGGACCGGGTGAGGCGCTGTACCTGACCCGCGCGACCGAAACTTTCAATTCGTCCCTTTCGAGGTATGAACTATGGCGCGTAGGAACGAGGAGATCAAGGTGGGAGTCGTGGTGGTGGTGGCGGTCGTGCTGTTTCTGACCGCGCTGGTCTTCGTGGGCGGAGTCAACCTGTTTCGCAAGAAGAAGGCCGAGTACACCACTTACTTTAAATTCGCGGGCGGGCTTGAACCCGGCAGCTTCGTCCGCTTCGGCGGATTCAAGGTGGGGACGATTGAGTCAGCCAGCATCGACCCGGAGGACTCGACCCGCATCCGCGTCACCCTACAGGTGAACGCCGGCACCCCCGTTCGGACGAATTCTAAGGCCCGCATCTCGAGCTTGGGCTTCCTGGGCGAGAATTACTTGGAAGTTTCCCCCGGCACGCGCGATGCGGCGCTGCTTCCTTCGGGCAGCGAGATCCCTTCGGTGGAAATCGTGCAGTTGGCGGAGGTATTTAACAATGTCAACAATATCACTGTGAATGCCAATAAGTTGGTCAATGATCTTGACGACCGCCTCCTGGTGCTTGCTGACAACGCCAACCATTTGATCAAGAACCTGAACGAAGTCGTGGCCCCGGAGAACCGCGAGCATTTCAACTCCCTGCTCGCCAATGCCGACGGGATGCTGAAGGAATCGCGCCCGCGCGTCGACAAGACGCTCGCCAACCTCGAAGTCGCCAGCGGCAAGCTGACGCCCACCCTCGACAACGTCAACGCCACCATCGGCAAGACCAACAAGCTGGCCGATCACCTGGACGCCGTGGTGGTCGAAAACCGCAAGGAGATACACGACACCCTTCTGCGCCTGCAGACGTCCCTCGCCGACGCGCAACGGCTGATTAACAACCTGGACGATACGCTGGATGTGAACCGCGGCAACCTGGACGAAACCCTGGAGAATATCCGCGCCACCAGCCAGAATCTGAAAGAGTTTTCCGACACCCTCAAACAGCGCCCCTACAGCCTGATTCGCATCAAGACGGAGAAAGATCGCCTCCCGCCCACGGGAAAATAGGCTTGGCGGGCGCTACTCTGCTCTCGACGCGGGAGTCCGCCTGGGCGCGCTCCCCTACCGGCGGAATTGGCGGCGGACGGCGAGAAGGAAGAGAGCAACCAGGGTGGAAGTCACCAGGAGTTCGATGAGGGCGGCGAATCGGCCCGAAACAGATTGAGGTTCGTAGTCGGCAAAATCGCGCCGCAGGCTCGCCACGCTCATCGTGCTCATGAGGCTTTGGCCGAAGAACGCGGTCGCGCTGCGCAACCTTCGATCGGGATATGTTCTTTGGAACCGTAAGAAGCTCGCGTAGCTGATCTCCTCCGTGCTTGCGGCAAGAGAAGTCGTTTGGCCCACCGGTGCCGACGGCGAAGCTTCTTCACTGCTGACACGGTGCAGCCCACAGGCCGGATATATCAAAGTGAAGAGGGCCAGGACCAGCAGCAAACGCAGGAACGGCTTAACGTAGTTCTCACCATAGTCGCTCGCGTATCGATACCATGCCACCAGCCCCAAGTTCTGATGCGACCAGCGCACAAGCCGGTTTCTGCTCGGGCTGTGCAGCCGCTTCATCTCCATCTCGCCGTAATGAAAGTCCCCTGCCGTCCAGTAGTCCCGCCGGTCGTCGTAGTTCTTCTTCAATTGCTCGTACAGCTCGGCAATCACCACGTAGTTCCGGTCGTCTGGCATGTCTTTTTCCGGCCGCAACCCGAATTCCGCGCTCCAATGGTCAAGGCTCACGACCTCCTCGAAGAGCATCCACTTGCCGTTCTCTCGGCGCCTCCAGCCCACGTTCGAGAAGGCCACCTTCGAGACGTCGCGCCGGTAGAAAAGCGCCTGGCCCAAATAGACGTTGGCGAACTCCACGGCCTCGGGTTTTTCGAAGTGGGCCCGAGTGAAGATCGGGCCGGGATCGCGGCCGCTGTCCTCACGAAATGTCGTTTTGCGAAACTCGGCTGGTCCCAGGAACCTCGTTCCTATAAAGTCTGCTACCTGCATGAACTTGGCCTCGTTGAAGATGGCGGCCTGCGCGAACGTGGCGTAGCGGAAGACGGCGTCTTGCGTGAACGTGGCCTCGTAGAAGAAGGCGGCCTGGGTGAACCTGGTGAAGAGGAAGTCGGCGGCCTGCGTGAACGTGGCCCTGGGGAAGAAGGCGGCCTGCGTGAACGTGGCCTCGCGAAAGTCGGCGGCCCGCGTGAACGTAGCCCCGTAGAAGTCGGCGGCCTGCGTGAACGTGGCCCCGGCGAACCAGGCGGCCTGCGTGAACGTGGCGCGCAGGAACACGCACCGCGCCGCGAATATGCGGCCCGTGTAGTTTGCGCTCGGGAATACAAAACGTGTAAAGTCCGCGATTCCCTCGCCAGCCGCCTCGAGGATACGCTCGAACTCCGCCTGGAATGCGGCATCGTCTTTGTTGGGATCGCGCGAATGCATTAGACAGACGGGGGTCTCGTCAATACCGGCAGACGCTTTGTAGACCGGCCGGCCGCAGCGCCGCCTGTACATCTCCAGCCTTGGTCCTTCGCAGCCTCGGGCTTCTCCGGTTGTTGGACTTGTTCGGGACCGGGCATGTTGGAGGGATTTTACCAGAAGGTGTATAAGCCCGCGCGCAATGTTGCGCTTGGAAGGGGAGGGCTCTGCCCTCCCGGGGGAGCACGGGGGCTCCCCTACCGCTTGAACACCGCTTGGCGCAGGGCCGCGCGGACGCGAGACGAGGGAGGCGGGACCTTGGGTACGGGAAGATCCCGGCAGGCCTCAATTGTGGTCTTGAGGGTGGCGAGGAAAGCCAGGCAGGGCTTGCAGCCCTTGAGGTGCCGTTCGAGTTCGCGGCAATTGGTGGCCGGCAATTCTCCGTCGAGGTATTCAGAAAGCGCCGCGAAGATCCGCCGGCAGCGCGGGTGGGGAACGTGGCCGTGCGAGCGCGCGGCCGCCCCCTGCCTGCCGCGTCGCCTCGGAACGCGCGGATGGCTTCGCCGCTCAGGCATGGCCCTCCTTCCTCGGATCGACGGGCTGAACGTATTTCGCCAGGGCATTCCGCACGTAGACACGCGCGCGGTGCAAGCGCATTTTGGCCGTTTCCTCGGAGATGCCCATCACCTCCGCGACCTCACGCGTCTCAAGCTGTTCCATATCGCGCAGGATCAGCACGAGTCGATAAGGCTTGGGCAAAGCGAGGATGGCTTCCTCGAGCTTGTCGCGAATCTCGCCCCGCAGCACAATTTCCTCCGGCGTGATTTCCCAGGTTTTCGGGCCGCCGCTCGAACGCTCTTCGCGGTCGGGCATGAGCGCATCGAGAGAGAGCAGGTGGGCGGGCGCGAACTTGCTCTTGCGACGGCTCATCACGCATTGCGTTTTCGCGACTTTGTAGAGCCACACCGCCAGCGCGCGGGCGTCCGGAAAATCCCGGAGCTGGCGCGCCAGGCGCAGGAGCGTTTCCTGCGCAGTGTCTTCGGCGTCCTCGCGGTTCCCGCATACCCTCATGCCGAAACTGAAGACGGCAGACTGCAGCGCGCCCAGCGCCTCCTCGAAGGCCTGGGGGTCACCGGATTTTAGAATCTCGAGCGCCTGCTCGACCTGAGTGTTCATCGTTGGGACGGCGGGTCTTGCAAGAGGAGTCAGGCGGCGAAGTGCGAACTCCGCCTTCACGGTTTTTCCCCGCTGATTGGATACTATCATGCCGGCTGTTGAGGCGTGACTTAGGTGGCTGGCGGGAGGCCATGAAGGTTTAGTTCGGATTTCTCACCACACGATGCCTTTTTCCCGGCGGTCGGAAGGGCGGGGCTTCAGCCCCTCCCTTCCTCGTCCGTGGTGAGAAATTCGGGTTAGAATATCCCCCACGCCCGACAGTCTCCCTCGCCAAGACTCTGTCGCTTGCGGATTGCGCGTTCAAGGATGCGGGTTGGTCGAGGACATGCCTCGGCCCTGCCGACTCTCACCCGCCGGAGGACGTTCATGACGTTTGACAAACAGGCGCTATCTTTCCGGGTTTTCCTTCTCCTGCTGTCGATGGTTCCGGTTCAAATTCCGCTGGCGCTCGCGCAGCAATTGCCGCAGGTTTCGCCCGCGGGCCAGAAATGCCTGGACTGCCACGAATCCATCACGCCCGCGGTGGTCGAGCAGTGGCGACAGAGCCGCCACGCGGCCGCGCGGGTGGACTGCAACTCCTGCCATCAGGCAAATCCCGGCGACCCCGCGACGTTCGATCATTACGGCCAGAAGATCGCTGTCATCGTCACGCCGAACTACTGCGCGCGCTGCCACGCGAAACAGGCGAAGGAATTCGAGGCGAGTCACCATGCGGACGCCGCCAAGTTCATCGGCTCACTCGACAACGTGCTGGGCGAAGTCGTGGAAGGCGGCCCGGCAGTCATCAATGGGTGCATGCAGTGCCACGGCAGCACGGTGGCGTATCGCGGGGAAGGGAAATTCGATGCGGCTACTTGGCCCAACAGCGGCATCGGGCGCATCAATCCCGATGGCTCCAAGGGGAGCTGCGCCGCGTGCCACGGCCGGCACGCCTTTTCCTCCGCGCAGGCGCGCCAGCCCGAGAATTGCGGCAAGTGCCACATGGGACCAGATCATCCCCAGATCGAAATCTACAGTGAGTCGAAGCACGGCATCCAGTTCCGCGCCAACCTTGCGAAGATGAATCTGGACTCCAAGAACTGGATTGTGGGGACGGATTACTATTCCGCGCCGACTTGCGCGACTTGCCACATGAGCGCGACCTCGAATCAGCCCGTGACACACGATACCGGCGACCGCATCAGTTGGACGCTGCGGCCTGCCGTGTCGATCAAACTCGACAATTGGGAAAAGCGGCGCGCAGCCATGAAGGATGTCTGCTCCAACTGCCACGCCACGGGATGGGTAGAGAACTTCTACAAGCAGTACGACCTGACCGTGGACCTCTACAACGAGAAATTTGCCAAGCCCGGCAGGGCCATCATGGAAAAGCTTTACGCCGACGGCAAGCTGACGCGTACGCCCTTCGATGAGCGGACCGAGTGGACGTACTACGAACTCTGGCACCACGAGGGCCGCCGCGCGCGCACGGGCACGGCCATGATGGGTCCGGACTACACCCAGTGGCACGGCTTCTACGAGGTCTCCAGACACTTCTACAACGATTTCCTGCCGGAGGCTGAGCAGCTTGAACCGGGCATTACCAAGAGCGTTCTCGCGACGGATTGGCACCGCTGGAAAGCCGGGATGAAACCCGAAGAGCTGAAGCAGATCCTGGAGTTCTATCAGCAACGCTATAAGCAGTAGGCGACGGCAGGACAATTTTGGATTTTGGATTTCGGATTGGTGAGGCGGGCGGGGCGCATGCGGACATTAGGCAGTAGACAGTAGACAGTAAACAGTAGACAGCAGACAGTAAACCTTAGGGGGCAGCCAGAAGGCAAAAGGCAGAACAACCTACATCTCGCCGCACGGCCCACACTCCCCCACCTCGCTATCGGCAGGGCCGACAGTCGGGTTGAGAAAAATGGATCGCCGACGCGGGGGCATCCGGGAAGCTTCTGCCCGCGCCCGTCGCGAGGCTGCGATTATCTCTCGGCGCGGATCCCGGCGTGCGCCGGCTGAGGTGCAATGGTCAGCCAGTCCGCGCGAACCCGGTCCCACTCTTGGATGAGCAGGCCTTGCGCCTCAAAGAAGGTGCGGATGCGGGTGGTGTCCCAGCCGGCGATTTCCTCCAGGATGGGAACCAGAACACTCAGGGCGTCATCGCTCAGCACGGTGCGCTTGGCGATGGGAGCGATATGCCGCGCCTGCGAGACGGCAATGGTGAAACCGTCGCGCCGGTTCACGTGCAGGGTCACATGAACGTCGGACCCACCGTCACCGACGTAAATGATGCGCTCGGGGCCAAGCTGGAACTGCTTCTGCAAATCGTCGAGAACCGCCACCTTGCCGTATCCGGCGTTCACGCGGATGAGGGACTCCACTTGGCCGGAGGCGTCGTACTGCAACTGCGTGCCGTGAATGTGATCCGCGGGAATGATATTCTCCAGCGCCGATTCGATGACCTCCTGCGGGGCGGCGGAAATGACGTGGAAGTCGAAACGGTAGCCTTCGATGGCGCTCGCGAGGAGCTCCGAAAGCTGCCGGATGTTTTTCTTCAGCCGCACTCCCTTGCCGGCCTGGATTAAGTGCGCCTTGCGAACCCGCGCACGGTACTCCGGGTCGTGAAGCAGGAGATAACTCAGCTCCCCGCCTTGCTGCACCAGGTTCTGTACGGCCAGCGTAGCAACCTTGCTTTCGAAAACCTTGGCGGGTATCCCCACCAGCTCGCTGAGGACCAGGCCGGAGTCATTGAAACTCAAAGTCTGGTCGAAATCGCTCGCCAGCAGGTATTGCTTGACGATTGGATTGGTGGCCTGCATAAACGTCCTCCCGATCGCGTAGTCTGCGGTCTCATGGCTACAGCCGATGTTCCAATTCGATGAAGATTTGGTGGCGAAGCGATTATTTGATCGAAGCCACGATCCCGTGGTCAGTACAGACGGCGGACTCTTGCCGCACTGCACCGTTGCAACGGAAAACGGAGTCAGGGGGCTGGGTTTGACATTTCAATGCATGTTCCATCGCAGTATTCACGTTAACCGAACATTGCCGGTTCCGTCAAATCCATTGAATTTATCGCGCTCATAAGAGGAATTGTCGGGCGGCGGGACAGCCTTGGCTTTGCGATTTTGGATTCTGGGTCGGCGGAATGCCGATTCGATGGCCCTCATGCTGTCGCACGACGTGTCCTTGGTCCATTCTTCACCCGCAAGGTGCTTGCGCGGAGAGGGATTGACAGGCTATACTCAGCCCATCTCTCATTGGGCATATTCAGGGTCAAGTACAAAATCAGATCGACTCGAAAGGAGAGCAATCCATGTCGAAGACATATCGGTCCAGAATCATGTGGACACTCGGGGTTCTGCTGGTGATGGCCTCGACCGTTGCCGGCCGGGCCTGGGGCGCGGGTGATGAAAAGGTGCCTTACCGCGCCACCGTTCTCTTCGTCGAGGGCTGCAGTTGCTCGATTCCCTGTACGTGCGAGATGGGAGAGATGAAGCACGGATGCCAGGGCGTCGGGGCTTTTGCCTTCACCGCGGGCACGTACAAGGGAGTGAGCCTGGCGGGAGCCAAGCTGGCCTATGCGACCTCGCCTGGCAACTGGATCCGCATTTACCTGCAGACCAAGGACGCGAAGCAGCAGGAAGCGCTGGCAGACTTTGCCAAGAAGGCGATGGCGGACTTTGGAAAGGTCGAGGACGTGACGGCCGCGAAAATCGAAATCACCGGCACGGGCGGCAAATACACGCTGGCGGTTGATGGCGGCAAGATTATTCAACTTGAAACGGAGCCCGTCCTTGGACTGGATAAGAAGACGCCCATGTCGTACGCGAACACCTTCAATCCTCTGAGCCCGACGGTGTTTCAGGGGAAGACGGTGAAGGGCAGCTACCAGGACGGCGGCCATTCGTTCACACTGGCGACCAGCAATTCCTATTTCAATCCCGGTGCAAGCACCGGCGGCACGATCTAAAACTCTGAGTGCCGGGCGCGTTTGGGAAGTGGCCAAGCCTTGGGCAGTGTCCTGCTCTGAACATAGCGCTGCCGCACGCATGGCGAGAGCTCAGGCCGGGCAAGAGCTCAGTTCGCACGCGCGGCGGGCGACCTTGCTCTAAGGCGGGTGAGGGTGGGGTGTGGCTGGGCGGGCGGGGCACCGTAAGGCAGAGTAGGCAGTAGGCAGAAGAGCCCACCCCCTCACCCGGTTCTACGATGCGGGCTTCTAAGCGCCTATTCAATCGCGAAAATCGCGTGGACCGTAGCCTCCTGCTCTACTTTCTTGGGGAACAGCTTTGTTTCGGGCACCCGGGGACGCACAACCGCGGCGCTTAACGTTGCGGTTTGCGTCGCGAAAGACGGCCAGCCTTTAGGCCTTCGTGCCGTGTTGCTGGCGTAAAGAAGCTCGCCGAGTTTGCCTCCCAGCTCCTTCACTATCTGATCGGCTAATGTGCGGGCTTTCACCAGTGCTGCCGCACCCGCTTTGCGTTCAAGTGCCGCCGGGTCGCTCACTTGCCAATCGACATCCTCGACCTCGTTCGCGCCGGACGTTACCGCGAGTCCCAGGATGCTTTCGGCGCGAGCAACCTGCACGCGCATGGTCCATGACTGCACGGCCTCGAACTGGCGCTCCACGCGCTGCTCCTGCGACCACTTTTCCTGTGGTTCTGGTCGCCCCAGCTTGACGCTCTCCGTTTGAATATCTTGTTTTGGAATCCCCACGTCAAGCAATGCTTGCGTGAGGCGGTTGGCGACGTGGGCGTTATCTGCGAAGGCTGCATCCTGCGTCCGCCCGTAATTGTGATGGCCAATAGTTATCACGACCACCTCAGGGTCGGCTTCGACCGACTCCGTCACGGTAACCTCAACCGTTTTGTTGGAACGGCTCACATTGATGTCCTGCGCGGAGACCGGCGAGCAGATTCCTGACACTAGAATCGAAATGATCAGCAGATACCTCTCGGAAAGCATAATCACCTCCACGGCATCCTTCGAAGATTCCAGGGAGTCTTAGGGGGAAGTGAACGGCCCACTTTGCCTCCCGTGATGTGCCCCCCTCCGTCCCTCAGGTCAGATGCACCACAAAGTGGCAGGTTTTGCCGCCGCGCCGGAGCGATTCCAAAATATCAACCTTGAAAGGACGGCCCAGGGCGGTCTCGAAAATCGTCTGGTGCGTGGTGCGCGTGCACTCGCAATGCAGGTCATGCGACTTGGCTGGGCGATAGTGGGCAGCCGGGCAATAGCAGTGGCTCGAGACCTCGCCGTAGCGGATGTGCACCAGATCGCCTTTCTGCCAGACCTCGAAATTCTTTTTGTAGGCCGCGATCAGCTTTTGCAGATCGCCTTTTCCCTGGTTGGCGATGTCCTGCTTGAACTGAAAGCGGCGGAAGCAGCCCCGGCCGCAACCCTCCATCAGTTTTACCTTGGTCGGCTGGTCCAACACCGCGTCCATGGTTTCGAGCAAATCGGAAAGCCAGTTCTGAACGAATTCCTTTTCGAACTGCATCTGTGATGGCTGGTCAGCAGGATTGGGAGCGGCATTAGCTGCCGTGTCTTGTCGAAGTGCCAGCAAAGCACAGCAGCCCAAACCTGATTTCAGCGTCTTCCCGAGAAACTCTTTGCGATCCATTCGGCACCTTCCTCGTAGAGGATCAGATCAGACCGGAAGACTCGCTACAAACGACGCCGGCACGCCGTGCGAACTCTGTGCCGCCGCTTTCGCCTGCGCGGGATCCCGGGGTCAGCACGGGCTCGAGTGGACTGCTACGCCTACGACCGTTCCGAGGTGCGAGCTTCTGGGGCGACTTGTTTCGGGCGATGCCGCGAAGAACGCCAAGTGTCTCTCTCCGGGCGGGCCACGCGCGGGCCTGCAGATCGTCCGCATCTCCGGCTCACGACGCAGGCACTCCCTGCGGAGGCGACGGCTATGCTTGTGTGGGGGGTTTGTGGCAAGAGACAGAAAGACTGGGTATGTGGCCAGCCTGCGGTCGCGGCGGCCTCTGAGTGCCCATGCGGCCGAAGGTCGCAGTCGGGAAGGAGAGGAGGCAGAAGGCAGAAGGCAGAAGGCAGAAGGCAGAAGGCAGAAGGCAGAAGGCAGAAGGCAGAGGAACCTACTCCCTCACCCGTTCCCGCAGGGCGGGAGGGACGCCTTCTGTCGGCCCCCTGCGGCCCGGAGCCTCATGTGCGTGGGAGGCTACTTCGGGTACCGCAGCCTCTCCCTAGGCTTTCCGCATTTCCCCTCTGAGCGGCCAAACCCTTCCTTTTCGGTATCGGCAGGGCCGGCTGTCCACTAGAGAGAAATGACCTGTTGCCGGCGTGGCAATTCTAATGTTGGATTTTGGATTGGCAAGGCGCGGGGTGGGCGGGAAGCCGCAGAAAAGAAAAGAAAGGAGAAGGCCGTTGGCGGAAAGCAGAAAGACTCATCCGCGGGCAGGTCGGCCCCCCTTTCTCCTCACCAAGGGGAGGCGTGCAGAGGTGAGGGAGCGGGCCCGGTGGGCGAGGGAAGCGGGCGAGAGGCAAAGCAAGGGCCGGACGTGTTGCCGAGGGTCAACGACATATCAACCGTACTCAAATTTTTCCTTGCCTCGTCTGTGCCCCCAACCGATAATCAAAAGTTGGACTCAAATATTGACTACTAAGCTGGAGGCATTCAAATATGGCAGTTGCGAGAAATGTAGTGACGATGGGTGAGCAAGCCGCAGGCAATACAGACCGCGTCCGGGAGATTTTGAGTTGGTACGAAAGTGATAACCCCGGCGTGAAGACCAACCTGGCGCGTCTGCTGAACGCGGGTCGGCTGGCGGGCACCGGGAAATTCGTGATTCTGCCGGTAGACCAGGGCTTCGAGCACGGGCCGGCGCGGAGCTTTGCCGTGAACCCGGCCGGGTATGATCCCAACTACCACTTCGAGCTGGCCCTGGCCGCGGGATGCAACGCCTACGCGGCGCCGTTGGGGTTTATCGAGTCCGCAGCCGCCCGGCACGCGGGTGAAATCCCGCTCATCCTGAAGATGAACAGCCACGACGTGCTGCACGACGAGAAGGATCCTCTTCCCGCCATGACGGCCAGCGTGAAGGACGCTCTGCGCCTGGGCTGCGTGGCCATCGGTTTCACGATCTATCCGGGCTCGGCGCATGCCCAGACGATGTACCAGCAACTGCGCGGGGCGGCAGAAGAGGCGAAGGCTTACGGGCTGGCCGTGGTGGTGTGGTCGTACCCGCGCGGCACGAGCCTTTCCAAGGAAGGCGAGACAGCGCTCGACGTGGCTGCTTACGCCGCGCACATCGCCGCGCAACTGGGCGCCCACGTGATCAAGGTGAAGCTACCTACGGAGCACATCGAGCAGTCGGAGGCCAAGAAGGCCTACGAGAAAGCCAATGTGCCGCGCGCCACGCTGGCGGAGCGCGTGAAGCACGTGGTGCAGGCGGCCTTCGCCGGTCGTCGGATTGTGATCTTCTCCGGCGGCCCGAAGAAGGAGAGCGACGAGGCGGTGTTCGAGGAAATCCGCGCCGTCCGCGACGGCGGCGGGTTCGGCTCGATCATCGGCCGCAATTCCTTCCAGCGTCCCAAGGAACACGCGCTGAAGTTCCTGGAGACGATCATGAAGATTTACGCGGGCGAGCTAAAGTAACTTCTGAGGTGTTCTCAAATCAGCTATTTCTTAAAGACAGGACAAGCGGGGAGCGTCACGAAAGCTCCTCGCTTGCGGTCTGGTCGGCAAGTGCGTTTCCTCTCCTCGATGCTCAGTGCCACCTGAGAATAAGTCACGATATGTTATTATAGGGCCTGTTACTACAACCTAAGATTTCGAGGAGGTGCGCCATGTCCTTCACCATCCGCAGCAAGATTACCTGTTTCCTTCTCCCCGGAGACGGGCAGAAAGCCAAACAGGACTTCCTTGCCCATCTTACCGACCCCGGCGAAACGTGGATCATCGCCTATGCGTTCACCCTCCCGGACATGATCCATGACTTGCTCGACGCGCATCAGAAGGGTGTTCCTCTATATATTTACTTGGACCATTCCCAAGCAGTTGGGAAAGTGGAGAAGCCACTAGCCCAGCAGCTTGCCGATGCGGGCATCGAAGTCACGATTGGAACCTCGCCGGTGGGCAGCCAGTTCATTTGTCATACCAAGGGGATGGTTTCGGACAAAGCCCCCAGCGGCAGTCTCTACTGCTGGGAAGGTTCGGTGAACTTCTCGCTCAGCGGCTGGAGGCAAGTCAATACGGCTATGACTTTTAGTTCCCAGAAGTGGCGTGATGAGTTTGTGGCGCAGTTTGAAGCTTTGCGAGATTTTGCCTGGGCGAATGAACGCGAAATGCAAATCATGAAAGCGCCACCGCCCGATCTGGGCAAGGCCCCGGCCGATTCGAGACACAGAATGGGCCTCACCGCAACCCCGGCGAGAGGGGCCATAGCGGGTTACGGAGGGCATGCAAGCCGAGCCCGGCACGCTCATGCTTAATCATGAATTCACGGGGTAGGCGTCGCCTTCCCGATGGAGAGCGCCGCCGGCCGTTCCTGCCGGGTCGAGGGAGGCTGAAGGCCCAGAGGGGAAAACAAAACCGTTCTCAAACACCTTGCCCTGGTCTCAGAGGCCTCGAACCTACGATTTCAGACGCGGGGGACCGAGCACTTCCCCGTCGCTCCTTCCTGACACGCTTTCGAGAAAACCCACGCCTTCATCATCCCAGCCACCCGTTTGGCTTCGCTGCGGAGCTTGGTGGGCGCTCGATTCGATGTAGAATGATGCTTCCGGCTTTGCTCGCAAGGAAGAGCCTCGCGTGAAGGGCGGCATCCTGCGAGGATCTCTTCGGGGAAACCGATGCCCACCCTCCTGATCGTTGAAGACGAAGCCAAGATGCGCCGTCTGCTGGAGCTGAACCTTGCCGAAGACGGCTACACCGTCCACACCGCGGCGGATGCCGAAGCCGGCCTGAACACCCTGCGACAGGAAAGAATCGATCTGGTCGTCACCGACCTGAAACTGCCGGGCATGAATGGCCTGGAATTCCTGCAGGCGGTGAGGCGCACCAACGCCACGATTCCCGTGGTGGTGATGACGGCGTTCGGCACGGTCGAGACGGCGGTCGAGGCCATGAAGGCCGGCGCCAGCGATTACGTGCTGAAGCCTTTCTCGCTGGAGGAGATGAAACTCATCCTCCGCAAGGAGCTGGACGTTCGTCGCCTGCGCGAGGAAAACCGCTCGTTGCGCGAGGCACTGGGCGAGCGTTACCAGTTTCGAAACATCGTAGCGCACAGCCCCAAGATGCAGGAAGTGCTGGCCACGGTCGAGCGCGTGGCGCCCACCAACTCCACCGTGCTGCTGGGTGGCGAGAGCGGCGTGGGGAAGGATCTGATCGCCCGCGCCATCCACGAGCACTCGCGACGCGCCGCGGGGCCGTTCCTCAAGATTAATTGCACGGCGATTCCGGAGAATCTGCTCGAAAGCGAATTGTTCGGCTATGAGAAGGGCGCGTTTACGGGGGCCAACACCGCCAAACCCGGCAAATTTGAACTTGCCGACAAGGGCACGATTTTTCTCGACGAAATCGGCGATGTGCCGGGCTCGATTCAGGTGAAGCTGCTGCACGTGCTGCAGGACCGCGAGTTCGAGCGGCTGGGCGGAACGAAGACCCTCAAGGTCGACGTGCGCGTGATCGCCGCCACCAATCAGGACCTGCGCGCGGCGCTCGAGCAGGGAACTTTTCGTGAGGACCTCTACTACCGGCTGAACGTCGTGCCCATCAGTATTCCCCCGCTGCGCGAGCGGAGGGAAGAGATTCCCTATCTCGTCGATCATTTCATCGCGCGCTTCACGCGCGAGTCCGAAAAACCGCTGGCCGGCATCACCCCCGCAGCGCTTAAACTCCTCACGGACTTCCACTGGCCCGGCAACGTGCGCGAGCTCGAAAACATCATCGAGCGCGCGGTGGCACTTTCCGTCGGCACGGTGATCGACGTGGGGGATATTCGCTTGGATGTTTCCGCTTCCCGCCCTGCTCCGGTTGCGACAGGCGGATCGGTGCCTTTCCCGCCCGAAGGCATGACGCTCGAACAGTTCGAAGATGAAATCATCCGCGAAGCCCTGCGCCGCGCGGGCGGCAACAAGAGCCAGGCGGCGCGTCTGCTCGGCCTTTCACGCAATGCTCTGCGGTACCGGTTGTCGAAGCTGGGTGTGCCGGATGAGGAAGAAAGTAAGCCGTAGACGGTAGACAGTAGGCGGCAGGCAGAAAGCAGTAGGCAGGAAGTAGCGCGGACGTGTTCTGCTGGTCCGCGGCCTCTGAGCACAGTCGGCGAGAGAAGCCGCAGAGCTCGACGGGCAGACCCGAGCCAGGCGCCACTTTCCTTCCTCCCCAAAGCGCTGCGATCCCTCGTTGCGTCATGCTGTTCCTCCGTCGATGGTGTCCAACCCACTTCAGTCTGACGGATTAGAACGGAACAGCGCTGCCTGGTTTCCTCAGCGGTCCGATCTTTAAGCCTGAGCCTCTGCTGAGTTACGGATGTCGCCCGCACGCAGCGCAAAAGCGACTAGAACGAACCCGCTGGCGCGGGGGACGCTTTCGCGTGACCCACGTTTTAAAATCCCCATACAACCCAAGGAGTAGTGTGGAGTCATAAGGAGGTCCTTATGACCCAACTACGTCGGATGATGCTGGAGGAACTCCAGCGTCGGAATTACTCGAAGAGT
>JBEKAK010000054.1:0-36129 GCA_050018275.1 Terriglobia bacterium
CGCGAAGCCTGTGCACACCCCCAAAAGGTCCAACCGCCCCACCGTGCAGCCCAAAACCCAGGCCAGCATCGACGATCAGCACTCCGAAGCGATTCTCGGAAAACTTGGTGAGAAAAGCAGGCTAGCCCTTTGGGTAGCGATCCCCTTCGGGGATCAAGCCTGCGAGCCGTTCGCGGCAGAATGAGTCAACACATCGCAGGTATCCGATTGACTTCGGGCAATTTCGGAGTTATGCTTTCCTGCTCTGAAAACATCGTTGTTCGTGATCCTCAAGGAGCCTCATGGAATTTCAGATAGGCGACAAGGTTGTCTATCCCAATCAAGGTGTGGGCATCGTTGAACAGATTTCCACTCGCAATCTCACCGGACAGCCCGAGATGTTTTACCTCTTGAAGCTCAGCTCGAGCAGCATGCGCGTGATGGTGCCCATGGGCAGCGTGGCCAACGTGGGTTTGCGCCGGGTCACCAAGAGCAGTCAAATCGGCGGCATCCTCGAATACTTGCAGAAAGGCCGCTGCAAATCTGCGCAGGACTGGAAAGGGAGATTCAAGGAAAACTCCGAGAAGATGCGCAACGGCTCGCTGATGCAGGTGGCCGAGGTCATGAAGACCCTGGTCATCCTGAACCAAGCCAAGCCCCTTTCCTTCCGCGAGAAAAAGATGCTGGATCGCGCCCGGCAACTCCTGGTCGATGAGATCGCCGTGGCGCGCGGGCAGGCGAAAGAGGCCGTGGAAGCCCAACTGATCAAGTCCCTGTCCAAGTCCAACTTGAGAGCGCCTCTTCCCTCCTGAGCGTCCTTCGACATGGGCGGGCGCTCCGTTCGCCCTCGCTCCTTTCCGGTAGCTCGCTTTCCCAGACAGCGTCGTCGTTTGGATCTGAGCGCGCGGGCAGCGCGCTGCCTGTCCGAAGCCCATGAAAAGAGGGAAGTAAGTTGCGACCGGAGAAAGCCGCGGGGGGCGGGGTCCGGAAATATCCTCAGACGTCCACAGGTTTTCCACAAGATTTTGTTGATACCATCTCCCAAACCACTATATGTTGTGTTTTCCCTCTTGACAAAGCTCATCCCGAGAGTTAGATTTCGCTCCAGCCGTTGCGGAGCCGGTCACCGCCCGGAGGGGGGCAACCGGCAGCGGGACATTCACACAAATCTTCGTCCGCTGTGCCCAGGCCGCACCGCGACAACTCGTAATGACGTAGGGCGTGACCCATCTTATTGGAGGCAGATCATGTCTGAGAGGGATGCTGTGTCGACGGAAACCAAGTCCTGGGCCCCGGTTGCCGAGAGTCCGAGCAAGCGCGGCATCGCCGTCAAGCGGCTTTTCACCAAGCCCGGGATGCATCCCTTGGATGAACTCGAGTGGGATCTGCGCACCGCCTCCATTCAGAACGAGAAGGGCCAAGTCATTTTCAAGCAGGAGAACGTGGAAGTGCCGAAAGACTGGACGCAAACGGCCACCAACATTGTGGCGTCGAAATATTTCCACGGCAAACTGGGGGCGCCGGAGCGCGAGTCGAGCGTGCGGCACCTGATCAGCCGCGTGGCCGACACCGTCGCGCAGTGGGGTGTAGAGGGCGGATACTTCCGCAGCGAGGAAGACGCCAGCAATTTTCACGATGAGCTGACGCACCTTCTGGTCCGCCAGAAAGCGTCGTTCAATTCCCCGGTTTGGTTCAATTGCGGCTTGTGGCACAAGTATCACCGCAGCTCGCAGGGCGGCGGCTGGTATTGGGATCCGGCCACGGGCAGCATCAAGAAGGAGACCGAGGCCTACCGACACCCGCAGTGCTCTGCCTGCTTCATCAACTCCGTCCAGGACAACCTCGATAGCATCCTGAGTCTGGCCAAAGTGGAAGGGATGCTCTTTAAATGGGGTTCGGGCACGGGTACGAACCTCTCGCCACTCCGGTCCTCAGTGGAGCCGCTGTCGGGCGGCGGTGTGGCCTCCGGTCCCCTGTCGTTCATGAAAGGCTACGACGCCTTTGCGGGCGTGATCAAATCCGGCGGCAAGACGCGCCGCGCGGCCAAGATGGTGATCCTGAACGTCGACCACCCCGACATCGAAGAATTCATTGAGTGCAAGGCGAAGGAGGAGCGCAAGGCCTGGGCGCTGGTGGACGTGGGTTACGATCCTTCCATCGACGGCGAAGCATACAGCTCCATTTTCTTTCAGAACGCCAACAACAGCATACGCGTCACCGACGAGTTCATGAAGGCCGTCATCGAAGACAAGGACTGGACGACTCACCGGGTCAGCACCGGCGAGGTCGCCAAGACCTATCGCGCTCGCGACCTGATGAAGAAGATTGCGGAAGCCGCCTGCCAGTGCGGCGATCCGGGCATGCAGTTCCACACGACCGTCAACAAGTGGCACACCTGCACGGCCACGGCGCCGATCAACGCCTCGAACCCCTGCAGCGAGTACATGTTCCTGGACGATTCTGCCTGTAACCTGGCGTCGCTGAACCTGATGAAGTTCCTGGCCCCGGACGGCAAGTTCGACGTCGAGTCCTTCAAGCACGCCGTGGACATCCTGATCACAGCCCAGGAAATCCTGGTGGATAACGCCAGCTACCCGACGGAAAAGATCGCCTTGACCTCGCACGAATTCCGTCCCCTGGGGCTTGGCTACGCGAACCTGGGCGCGCTGCTCATGGCCAACGGGCTGCCCTACGATTCCGATGCCGGCCGCGATTACGCGGCAGCTATCACCGCGGTTATGCACGGCGAGGCCAACCAGCAGTCATCGCGTATCGCCGCCGAACTCGGACCCTGCGCGGGCTTTCCTCTCAATCGCGATTCGTTCCTCGGCGTGATTTCCATGCACCGCCAGGCGCTGCAGCACATCAACGTGCACAACGTTCCGGAAAACCTGTGGGAAGCCGCCAAGAAGACCTGGGATGAGTGTCTGGCGAGCGGCATGAAGTACGGCTACCGCAATGCTCAAGTCACCGTGCTGGCGCCTACGGGGACGATCGGCTTTATGATGGATTGCGACACCACGGGCATCGAGCCGGATCTGGCGCTGGTAAAGTACAAGAAGCTGGTGGGCGGCGGGCTGATCAAGATCGTCAACAATATGGTGCCCACGGCGGTGCTGAAGCTCGGTTACTCCGACCAGGAAGCCGCCGACATCGTCAACTACATCGACCAGCAGGGCACCATCGAGGGCGCGCCGCACCTGAAGCCGGAGCACCTGCCGGTGTTCGACTGCTCGCTCAAGCCCGCCAACGGCAAACGCTCCATCCATTACATGGGCCACGTGCGCATGATGGCCGCCGTGCAGCCGTTCCTTTCCGGCGCTATTTCTAAAACAGTTAATATGCCGGAAGAGGCAACGGCCGACGATATCGCCAGTGTTTATATCGAAGGGTGGCGGCTGGGACTGAAGGCCATCGCCATTTACCGTGACGGATCCAAGCGCTCGCAGCCGCTCAACACCTCCGACGCCAGACCCAAAAAGGAGTCCGAAGCCAGAAGTCAGAAGTCAGAAGACAGCAGGGACGTGACTCCAGCCGTGCCGCCCCGGCCTCTCCGCCGCAAGCTGCCCGACGAGCGGCCGGGCTTCACCCATAAGTTCTCCGTGGCGCAGCACGAGGGCTACCTGACGGTAGGCCTTTACGCCAACGGCCAGCCCGGCGAAATCTTCATCACCATGGCCAAGGAAGGCTCCACGGTCTCGGGCCTGATGGATTCCTTCGCTACGGCCGTTTCGCTGGCCCTGCAGTACGGCGTGCCGCTCAAAGTGCTGTGCGATAAGTTCAGTCACACACGCTTCGAGCCCAGCGGCTGGACGAACAACCCCGATATCCGTTACGCCAAGTCGGTTATGGATTACATCTTCCGCTGGCTGGCGTTCAAGTTCCTCCCGCGCGACGCGCAGCCGCGCGAGGATGCCAGCGTGCAGTCGCTGAACGGCACGGAGGCGGAGAAGGCCACGGAACTGGCGAATCAGTTTACGCACGCCACCGGCGGAGGGCCGCAAATCGGATTCGACTTTGTGCCGACCCATTCGGGCTTGGCGGGCGTCGCCCAGAGCGATGATGCTCCGAGCTGCCCCGATTGCGGCGCCATCATGGTTCGCAACGGCTCTTGCTATAAGTGCCTGAATTGCGGGAGCACCAGCGGGTGCTCGTAAAAAGTCGCCGGAGGAAACAGAGAACTGTATGAACAACGAAGTCATGGCGGTGCTCGACCTTGCGAGATCTCTGCACGCCCGGGGGGAGATTGTAAGCAGCCTGAAAGATGGCCTGAAGGTGACAAAAGATGGTCTTTGTTGGGATCTCGGCACCGGATTGAATCCCCCACTGCCTGCGCGCGCGGAGCGCGGGCAGAAACTTCCAGTAGCAACACCTGTGATTCTGGTGCTGCTCGGAGGAGAGAGGCAGCATATGGACGAGGGGGTGGGCGTCATCGAAGACGTTGCCTCACGATACTCGCTGAATGTGAAGTTCATCAATCCAGACGATGGAGAGTTCCTCATAAGGAAAAAACTCCCTTTCGGGGCAAGGCATTGATTTTGGCGTGGCGCGGACGTCGCGCCCCGCCGTGGCGGGCGATATCGGCGAATTGATCTAGAGGCTTTCGGAAGATATGGAGGGCGGCCTCCCAAGGCGGGTCCGCCCCCCCCGGGGGAGAGGACGGTGCGTGGCGCCGGGTGAGGGTGCTTTAACGGCACGGCTCTCGACAAAGGCCATCGGGGCAAGTTCCGCCGTGCCCTTTTGCTGGCAGATAACTGGGAAACACGTCGCACCGCGATTTATCTGCAGGCTCGCTAAAGTTCGAGAGTGCCCTGGAGGTGAGCTTGAGCGCAGTGACAACACCTGAGCGGCTAGCGCTGGATGTGGGCGCCGCGTTGCACGCCATCTGCTCGACGGGCAAGGGCCGCTGCTGGTACTGCGACCGGCGGCTGCCGCGCGTCGAGGAGGCGGTGGGCACCGGTTGGGACGTGCAGCGTGTCGAGGGCGAGCGCGTGGCCAGCATCATCCTGGTCTGCCCGCAGTGCCAGCTCAAGCGGGCGAAACTGAGAGTTCATGCGCAACCTCTCGTTGCGCGCGTGTAAGGCCACCGGCTGAGCTCGCGCGGCTCCGAGTCCCTGCGGAACACGGGCAGGGCGTCTCTTGAAGCCTCCGTCACGCGGCGCCACGAGGAGGGATCATGAAGGCCGTTGACCCAGTTTGTAAGATGACGATTGATTCTGAGAAAGCCGCCGCCACCAGCGAATACAAAGGTCAAACCATCTATTTCTGCGCCCAAGGCTGCAAAGCCAAGTTCGATCAAGCCCCTGAAAAATACCCGGGAAAATAGTTAGCGCGGATTTCTCACAACGGGTTTGGAAGGGCGGGGCGGAACTTGTGCCGACGGCCCTTGTCGGGAGCCCCGCCCTTCCGGCAACCCCCTAAAAGCGTCCAAGCGTGGTGAGAATTCCGGGTTAGAGACGCGCGTTTCACCACGGGCTGGCGTGGGCCTTTCTTTTTGGGCCTGCGATTTTGTGCGCGTGGAAGAGACCCCTCACCCGCCCTCGAACCTCGGGCGCCCTGTCCTCAGGGAGAGGGCTGTGGATTTGGATTTGCGTGCTGCGCGACGGTGACGTCCAGTGCCTGCTGGCCCGTCGCGCCATCCGGGAAAATGCCGGTAGGGTCAGGGCCTTCCACGCGGCCTTTGCCGTCGATAGCGCGCACGCGGAGGCGGTGTTTACCCGGTTGGGGATTGACCCAGAGGTATTTCCAAAAAGCCCAGGTGAGCGGCGAGGGATTACTGAAGAGGTTCGTTGCCTGCCAAGTCTAGCCGTCGTCAAAGCTGATCTCCACGGTTTTGATACCATCCAGGTTGCCGAGGGCGTAACCTGTCAGCTCAAAATTCTTGCCGAAAATCCTGGCGCCGTCCTTGAGATCCGTGCAGCGCGCGTGCACCCAGCGCTCGCAGTCGTCGGACCAGCCACCCTGTTCCCAGTAGCCGAGATAGGCATGGTTCACGAATTCGATGCGCGTGATCCACTTGGGCTGCTTCATCCCGTATTTCCCGGGAATGAAAATGCGCAGGGGATAGCCGTGGTCGGGTGGCAGATCTTCGCCGTTCATCTCGTAAGCGAGGAGGTTCTCGTCGTTCCACAGGCGCGCGATGGGAAGCCCGCTGGAAAAGCCGTCCGCCGCGTAAGTGACGGCGTGCACCGCGTCCTCTGTGGGATTGGCGCGTTCGAGCAGCGGCTTCAGCGCCGTGCCGGTCCAGCACGCGTTGCCGAGAAAACTGCCGCCGATAGGATTCGAAATGCACTCGAGCGTCAGCGTCTTCTCAATCCGCGGCAACTCGCAAATCTCCTCATAGGTCAGCGTGAAAGGGTTGCGGACGAGTCCATCGATTTTGAAGCGCCACTTGGCCGCGTCCGCGTGAGGCGTTGCACCCTTGGAGGTCACGTAAAAGTCTTCGTTCGGCGTGATGGCCAGAAGCGCCGCTCGCTCACCGAACCGCTCGAAGGCCTTGACTGAAGTCCCGCGCGGCGCGCGCAGGCTGTTCATATAACGGGAGACGAAGGTGTACTCGACCAGCCCGATGCCGCCCGCAACAGCCCCGATAATGAAGGTTCGGCGTTCCATGCCCTGCCTTATTCGATGCGATGCATACCCTGCTGGGCACAATCTATTCTGTCCGGGAGTTCTCAGGTCAGAGCGAATTTCGGTTATATTGGGCTTTGCCTCGCTCTGAATTGTGTGTCGGAAGCGCGGGGCTGGCGCGGGATGGCGGGTAAGATCTGAAGAGATCATCTCGCAAGGAGGACTCCGTTCGGTGGTGATCCTGGCCGAGCCGCCGGGCACGACGGCGGAGGGTGCATGAAAGAAGTAGAGGTCGAGCGCCGCCGGCAATTCTGCGCGCGCTGCGGGCAGTTTATCTTTGAGTTTTACCGCTCGCCCGACGGCCACTTCGGCCTGGTGGGCGATGTGGGGCGAGAAGCATCCCCGGGCGGGTTCCAGGTGCGCTGCCCGACCTGCGGGGCGCGGTATCGGCTGCTCGAACGCGTAGACGCGATGGGCCAGCCAGTGGACCGCGTGTGAGGTTGAGAGGAAAATTCTATGGAGCATAAACAGCCTTCATCTCTCCTGAACCATGGACGCGTCGGTGGCTTGTGGCTGGGATCGTTGCTTTGCCTCAGCACGGTGGCGTGGTGCCAGATGATGGAACCGCTGCCGCCGCAGCAGACGGTCGTCGTGCACGGGCACAAGATCGCTTTTTACGAGGCAGGAAAGGGAAGTGTCGTAATCCTCGTCCATGGCCTCGGCGCGGATTCGCGACACTGGGCGGCCAACGTCGGACCACTTTCTGAAAGCTTCCACGTTATCGCGCTGGACCAGATCGGCTATGGCCAGTCCGACAAGCCGGTCATGCGTTACACGATCGAGCACTTCGCCGAATATCTGCGTGGATTTCTGAAGGCCCTGAAGATTCCGCGCGCGAGCCTGGTAGGAAGTTCGCTGGGAGGCTGGATCGTGTTGGATTTTGCGATCCGGCATCCGCAAATGGTGGAGAAGTTGGTCCTGGTGGATGCCGCCGGATTGCGTCCCGGAACCGCCTTGAAGATCCCGCCTGGCGGTTGGAAGCCGCTTTCGATCCCGAATGTGCATTGGTTTTTTGATCTTATGGCCGCCAACAAAGACTGGGCGACGATGGACCTTGGCCCGAAGGCTTTTGAGCGGCACGTTCAGAACGGCGACAGCTACACCATCGCGAGCAGCGTGGCGGAGATGGCCACGGGCAAGGAATTTGAAGACCAGAAACTCGGGAAAGTGCGTGCTCCTACTCTGATCATCTGGGGACGCGACGATGCACTGATTCCGCTTCCGTTCGCTGAACGGTTCAACCGGGGCATCGCCGGCTCGCAGCTTGTGGTCCTGGAGGGCGCCGGTCACATCCCTATGGTCGGGAAGTCCGCGGAGTTTAATGAGGCTGTCCGGAAGTTTCTCTCCCCTCATGAGTGACGAAAGGTGCCCGCTGATTACGGACAACTTGCGAGACCATCTCGCGGGCGCGGCCTCGTCCGGCGCGAGGAGGGAACCGCTGTCCACGCCTTGGGCGGCGGCGCACCGAAGCTCGTGCTGCTGGTCGGATGGCCGAGCCATTCGACGCGGCTGGCAAAAAACAACCGCCTGATTCGCATCGGGGTGCGGGGCTCCTCCGGGCCTGTGCGCACTTGCCTAAGGCAAGTCAACTCAGGGCGGTCCGTGAGTCTCAAAAGTTACTGGCATATGTCGCCTTTCGGCGGCGGCCCTTGGCCCGTAGCTTGCCACGGATTATGTGGGGGGCGGCAACGAGTGTAAAATAATCATCATATTCTTGCGGCGATATCGGCTGACAGGTGCAAGCTTTTCGATGGGTTGCGGTCAGGTGACAGGAAGGGAAATGAACACCATGGTCTGCCGGGTGGGATCGAAGGCGCGAAAAAAGCCCACGGCGGTGGTGATTTTCGCGTGGCTCGCGATGGCGCCGAGCGTCATGTTAGGGGTTGAGAGGCTTCAGTTTAAGCCAGGTTTCAATCTCTTCTCTCCCCAGCAGGACGTGCAGGTAGGAAAGGAAAGTTCGGCGCAAGTGGACAAGCAAATGCCGCTGGTGAACGATCCCGAGGTGCTGCGATACGTCAACAGCCTGGGGAAAAAACTGACCTCCTACGCGCCCAACAACACTTCTGAGTACGCCTGGCAATTTAAGGTCGTAAACAGCACAGAGATCAATGCCTTCGCCTTGCCGGGCGGATTCATCTATGTGAATCGCGGAGCGATCGAAGCCGCGGAGAACGAAGCGCAACTCGCCGGCGTGATGGCCCACGAGTCAGGCCACGTCGTGATGCGCCACGGCACGCATATGGCCTCGCAGGCCATGCTGGCGCAGGCGTCGTCGGCGATTCTGGGCGGCATCCTGGGACAAAGCGGCAGTCTGACCGCGCAACTGGCCGAGCTGGGCATCGGCCTGGGCGTGAATTCGTTGATGCTGAAGAATTCGCGCAGTGCGGAGTCGCAGGCCGATGAGGTGGGGACTTACATCCTTTACCAGGCGGCATACGATCCGCACGCTATGGCGCAGTTTTTCCAGATCATCGAAAAGAAATATCCGCAGCGTACGCTGCAGTTTTTCTCCGACCATCCGAATCCTGAAAACCGCATCAAGGATCTGGACTCAGAAATCGCGAAGTTGGGCCCGCCACGGGCCACGAAGACCGCCAGCCCGGAATTCGAGGCGATCAAGCGGCGTTTGGCGGCGATGCCTCCACCGCCCAAAGGGCAGGGTGTGCCGAAGGCCAACGCCCATCAACCGCCGCCGCCTTCCGAGCACATGATTCGCTTCGACGGCAAAGTGTTTGCCCTCAGCTATCCCGATAACTGGCAAGTGCAGCAAAGCGAGGATGGGGTGGCGCTCTTTCCGTCCGGCGGCATGGTGACCGGGCCAGAGGGCGAGACAGCGCAGGCTTACGGCGCGGCCATCAGCCGCTACCGGCCGCAACAGGAAAATTGGGGACTCGTGGATGCGACGCAGGAATTGGTGGAGTTCATGCGGCAGTCGAATCCGAACCTGCGCGTCGTGCAGCAAACCGGGATGAGCCTGCAGGGGCGTTCGGCGGTCAGCGTCTTATTGCAGAGCGCCTCCCCGATCGAGGGACAGAGAGAAACGGATCACCTGGTGACCCTCCGCCAGGGCGATTCCCTGCTGGCGCTGATCTTCATCGCGCCGGAGGGAGCCTTCGAATCTTACCGACCGACCTTCGACAAGATGTTGGAGAGTATTGAACTATCCAATTAAGGATTGCCTGAATAGTTTCATGTTATCCTTCTGGGCGGCAAAATCGCGGAGCGGCTGCCGTGCCTGAGCCGGTGGGGGTGAACCTCGATGGTGCTCCCGCATGGGCGAAACGGAGTGGGAGGGCCGCAAGGCCGCTCTCCTACGCGAAGTTGGGTGGACCAGGGTTGAAACCCTCCCATCGGGCGAACCCGCACACCGATCGGTGTGAGTTGGAGCCTCATGGGAAATGACGTGGACCGGATATGCGCCTGATGTTCATCGGCTTGGCTCTGTAAAGAATCTCATCTGCCGGATGTCCCTTGTCCCCAGCGGTCGCCATCTGCCTTTGCTGTGACCCTCCCTGTTCTGTGTGGTTTGACCCACAATTCCTCTGGCACTGCCCTTCTCGGATTCCTACTGCGAACCCAACCTGTTGACGCACATAGAGTTAGCCGTGGGACTTTGAGTTCTGGATGGCAGTTGCCATGCAAGCAACAGGAGCGATATGACGGAGGTCACCGATCCCCGGAAGCAAACGCGTCTTCCCGACACTTCCAGTGCCACGGTTCGCCAGCGCTGGACGGAGCTGCTCGATTTGAGCTACGCCACCCGGCGTGTGACCCAGCAGGAAATCGAGCCCGGCGTGCATGCGGTGGTCGTTCCGGCGGTGTACAGAAACGAGGCGCGCAAGGATCTGATCGAGGTTGAAGTGCGCGCGGCGACGAGCCAGGTTCCCGAGATGGCGCGCGGGGTACGGCTGGCGCTGGAGCGATTGAGTGAATTCACTTTGACGCTGCCCGCGGACTATCGCGAGTGGATGGGTGCCCGGGGGCAAGACATCGCGGCAGGCGACACACGCGTCACGGCTTTCATCGATCTGGCCTATCTGGAAGCGGCGCTGCTGGCGCGGCTCTGGGACTCCGGAGTGCTGGTGGAGTTTGGCTCGCCCCTGGCGTTCTTCCGGCGCGGGGCGCTGACGGATTACGCGAATGTTTACGAAGCCGTGGTGGCGATGGTGTTTGAGGGCCGCTCGCTGGCCGACACCGCCGACCGGCTGGCGCCCGAGATTCTCAAGCGTCTGCAACTCTACGCGAACGCTTACCTCCATCTCTCCTCTCTCTATGCCGAAGCGGCGTGGCACATCGATCGCGACACCTTCGTGATGAAAGTACCGCGCACGCATCTTGCTTTGGCGCTGCAGTATTGGGAACTGCGCGGCGGCCACGCCACCGTCCAAAAGGTTCTGAAAGGCTGGCGCACCCGCATCGAGGATTTGCTGCAGCAGCAGGCCTCCCGCGCGGGTTACGAACTCCCCAGGACCTTTGCCGCCTGACGCGGAGGAAATCGCATGCTTTACCGAGTCCACACGCAGAAGAGTCTGGAGGAGGTTGGGCGGGCTCTGGAGGCCGCCGCGCAACGCCACAAGTTTGGCGTCCTCGGCGTCCACGACCTGCAGGCCAAGATGCGGGAGAAAGGGGTGGAGTTCGATCGCGCCTGCCGCGTCTTTGAAGTGTGCAACCCGCAGCAAGCGAAGAAAATCTTGCAGGCCAACACGGAAATCTCCACGGCGCTGCCCTGCCGCATCTCCGTTTACTCGGAAGATGACGGCGTGACGCTGGCAACGCTGCGGCCTACTGCGCTGATCGGCATGTTCGGGACTCCGAGCCTGCACGCCGTGGCGGAGGAAGTGGAAGAAGCCCTCATCGCCATGATGCAAGAAGCGGCGAAATAGGGTCCGGGAGTCCAGGGCCCAAGGTCGAGAGTCGAGGGTCAGGGGTGCAAAGTCATCCTTAAATGGCGCGATAAGTGCCTTCCTTTTCAACAACATTCTGGCTTTGCTTCGATTATCACGTAACCCGTTTATTTTCAAGCACTCATCCGGGTCGACCGTTTTTAGTTTCCTCTTGCCCTTTGTTTTCAATAACTCATCCAGATCGCCCTTCATTCTTAACATCTTTTTGGGTCAGCCCCCCTCTCTGACTCTGATCAGCACATTCGTCAGCCGCCACACTTGCAGTCAAGCCCCGAAATTCTTTTCCGTCATTTCTGGTTTTTGGATCAAGGACACGGAAACCTCACCTGTCGCCCGCGCGTCCCCCGAGTTTGGCCATGTCATTCCCGCGAAAGCGGGAATCTACGTGCCAGGGCGGCGTTTCTCGCGCGCCAGGCCGAACCCCGTCCGGCCCCGATCATCAATTTGGAAAAACCGCGCTATCGGGGCTCGGCCCCAGTGCTCACCCTTGTAGACTAGCGCCACGCGCCGGGGGTATGTCAATGGGGGTCAATATGATTTTTCCTACCGGTAGGAAAAATCGTAAAGGAGGGGTGTCTAATCGTCCGAAATCCGTCCTGCGGTTGCTTATTCCCCTCCTGGTTCAGGAGGGGGCCGGAGAGGCTCCTGGCTTCTTGTCGTCACCCCCGCGCAGGCGGGGGTCCACTGCGGGCGCGGTCTGGATTCCCGCCTTCGCGGGAATGACCACGTTGGACGAGCAGGGGCGGTTCCCGATGAGATCGGGACAGGTCGCGAACCGCCCCCTTTGGACAAGGCGACGGTAGCGGCGTGCGACGTACCGTACGGTGCGTGGGGTGCCCGATCCAGATTGACGACGTGCGGTTGCCGCTGGGGCGTCGGGCATGAGAAAATCCAACGGTCAGGACTGTGCTGACCGTGACTACCCGCTGCGCGCGAAAACGATGATCATCAATTCTGGCCTGAACCATCTGCTCAAGCCGCCACCCCGCATGAGTGAAGAGTGGGAGGTGCGCCTAAAAACGTGGCTAAGTATTGTACTCGCCCGCCCGTATCAGCCTGTGTTTAAGGCACAACTCGAAATGGTCGAGGCGGTCGTTCGACTTGAGGAGGAGATGAGTCGGATTGAAGAGGAACGGAAGCAATTGCTGCTCAATATTCCAGAACTGAAAGCCTCAGGCGATAATATTCAAGTTCGGGCAAGCCAAGAAAAGGCGTCAGAACTGGGGATTCAGAAAGAGACGCTAAAGTATGTTCGGCATTGCATTTTGCTTATCGGCGACACTATAGCGGCCAGAATTCTACACGTCGATGCCATTAAGCATTTTGCAGCTTATCCTTCACCGGGATTTCTCAGTGGCAAGAAAGGACTGGCGGCGGAGCTCGACGCGGCCAAGCGTTTCTACGCCGAAAAGTATATGGTTGTTATTAATGATCTGACAAATTGCCTGAGGGTGGGTGACCTGACACTTCGAAAAGGAGAAGACGTACGAACTTTCGAAGTCAAATCCAATCCCGAGGCCTATTTTACCCCAGAGGCCGCCCGTCAAATCATGATACCAAGAGGGATTCACGAATACATTAGAACTGACGCACTAAAGGGGGCAATTAAGGTTCCTGGAGAAAAGCAGTTTGCCGAGCAGATCATAAGAATCGCGTCCGGGACACAAGAGGACTGGCACGACGAAATTGCGGGCCGACTTTATCGCCGTTTGAAGAAAGGAGAGACGCCTTCCATTCAATGGGGTAAGAAGTGGTATCTAGCATCAAAGCGGAAAGACTGCGACAGGCTAAAGGAGAAGATTTCGGGTTTGACCCAATCTGGAGAATGGGTTGTTGCAAATGTTCGGAGAAGGGTCACAGATTATCCGGATATTCCACCTTTCACACTGTGGTTTCGACCCGATTCGGGCACGGAAATCATGACCGGCGACGTGACTGTAATAAGTGCTTTCGCGATTTCAGATTTGGCAGAACTTTTCGGGAGAAAGGGAGTGCGGATCACATGGGAGTCGAGGCAGGAGGATCTTTTTCCCGTCCAAGTGAGTTCCGATTATTTAGAACAACATTCCGAGTTCGAATTCAAAGGCAATGTAGGGGACTGGCATCGTTTGAGGGTTCTATACGCTTTCCTTGCCCTGGAAACATTTGTGGAGATTTGTGCGTTCTTGATCTCCCCAGAAGCCCTTGCCAAGCTAAGGCCAAAAACCGACGCGAGTGGGTAGCCACTCAGTGCAGTATTTGACCGTAGGTTTGCGGCCATTGGAAAAGGCACACGGCCAATTAGAGTGCGATTCACGCTGGCTACCCGCTAGCGGCTGAGAAATTCCTTCGTTGTTATTCGAAATCTATGTTTGTTGTCGGACAATCCGAGCCTTCTCGCTATATTCGAACTACGAGGATGCTTTCGGCCCGTGCCGAGCTTAAGTTTGCCGACCTCAGCAAAATCCGGTTTTTCAGCCTTCGTGAGGCCGATGAACTCGCGGAGCAGGTTCGAAAACGAAATGTCTTCGCTCGCCACTCATGGGAGAACAACTTCTACTTCCAAAGAGTTAAGGCGCTGGCTGACCACACGGTGATAGAGGTTTTACGTGAAGGCGATCCAAGGGATATCGGCGAAAAAACCGAACAAGTGGCGACGACTCTGGAAAGAATCACGGTTCTTTCTTCATCCATCGCCTCGGACCGGAGCCAATTACAAAGAAAACTGGGGATAAGTGCCAAACCCAGATCTGAAATCAGCTTCATGATCAGCCCAGGATTTCGTTTTCTTCGCTCAAGAGCGCGGCCTGCGCCAGCAGCTCAGGGTGTTCTCATAGATGAGCGTTTCTGCAAAAGGTTCTCCCGTTGCGGCTTCAATACGTTAGCGGACTACGTGCAATCCAAAACAGATATAGCGAAGCGAGTGTCTCGATCGCTTGACTGGCTATTTGATTCCAGGACAGAGCCAAGACTGGAGGCCGCGGTTGTAAAAACCTCCATTGCGCTAGAGTCATTGCTCATCTTCAGCGAATCAGAATCTCTTGCCCAATCGCTGTCGGAGAGAGCCGCTTTCGCGTTGTCGTCAAACCCAGATCGGCGGCGCCTAATCAGCCGGACTCTGAAGAGATTCTATGATGCAAGAAGTGGAGTAGTGCATGGCAGCGAGAAGAAAGTCAAGCGACTAACCCCGACATTGCTTGAGACGGTCGATAGGTTAGCCATACTGTTATGCTTGGTTATCGCCGCCAATTCTCGACTATGGCACTCAGCGGACGCGTTGCGCGAGTGGTGCGAAGGCCAGCGGTGGGGTGAGCCGTCGAAGGACGTTCAACTTCCCTTTCTTGGCTCCTACTTGAGGAACGCTTTAGCCTTAAGCTCGGATGAGCTGGAGGCCACGACGGCGAGTGTAGGTTAACTAGCCGTTGCAAACGGAGGCTCACTTGATTAGCGCCGTCAGGCGCGCGGCTTTGGCGAGCACGGGCCACCATAATGCATGAACACTGCTTTCTGGCCACATTCCGACCGCTAATTCGGACGCTCGGGGGTCGCACAGCGGCGCAGCGTTACTCCTTGCCACCCTTCATTGATGGGTCGTGTCGACGGGAACCTGATTTCGAATCCCCCTTTCCTTCCATCACCGCATTGTGCCGCGCGGGCAATTTCGCACCACGTCTTCAAGTCGGTGACCGAGTCGCTTACTTGACCGTCAAGGGCAAGTACGCCGGTGACCAAGACCCTGGTTGGCGCCTGGTTGCTGTCCTTCACGTCAGCCATCGGTTTTTGGATCACCAGGAAGCCGCTGGCTGGTATAGGCGGCAAGGATGTCCAGTACCGAGCAATTGTCTGGTGGATGAAAATTATCCAAAACCCTTCGAACTCACAAATGGCGATCCGCCGGCCAAAGTGAAACAGCGAGTCGTCGCACAATTGGATTGTTGTGTTGCTATCCGGCTCTGGGACGCGACGTACCGACGCCGGGTAATTAAACGGCCTGTCTTCTTTGCCACAAGGGCGGAATTTCTGGAATTGGTCCGCCCGCCCCAACTGCGAGAGGCTGATTTAGTCGGCGTTTTCGGGAAGGTACCAGCAACCCTAAATCCGCCAGAGATAACTTGTGATCGCCTGAAACGTTTGATTGAACTCGCCACCAAGCGTGTTTCCTAGCAAGCGTAGCGCCCCGATGCACCGGGGCGGCTTTTCGCGCCCGTCAGCGCTCGCCGGTTCGGTTCACTATTGCCTCCGCACGGCATCGCGCGTAGGTTGATCGTATGTCCAGGTTGCGGCGTCCGTTCCTTTAGCAGGTTGCGGAAAAACTCGCCCCCGACGAGGTAGCGGCGACCCCGATGAAGAACATCGGGGCAGGTTTTCACATCGCCACGTGTCCTGTGTTTTCATGGCCAGCATGGCGACGTCCCGATGAAATCGGGTCCGATTTCAGGACTCCGGTGGGAGTCCATCGGACTCCAGAAACCGGAGACAGGTTCCGTCGCCGCTACACGTTGTTCCGCAACCTGTTAGGACCGCGACATCTTGGTGACCGTGGCTTAGCTTGCGGCTATCCTGGCGATATCGCAGTTGGCCTTCGGCTGGGGTCGTGAAGGCCATCAAGTCATAGTGATTGTGGCAGAGCATTACATGCGCCCGGAGACCGCCACCCACTACGCTCCTCGACCTGTCATCCGAGGAGGACACCTGTCTTGCGCGCAGGCTTTGAAGCTGCCCGGACGTTCTGGATTGGCAACATGGCTTTGCATGGGGGACGAGAGTTGCCTGCGGTACCCGCCGATAGAGAGCGGGTTCGAAGCCAGTTGAGAGGTCAAGGGAGTTGCTATTGGGGCTTTCAGTGGCGGATCGATGCTAAGGCTCGGCAGTGAAGGGCGCGCGATTCAAGGGAATGGTGACCGACCCCAGCCTGCCAGACCGGATGTCACGAGCCAAAACCCGAAGCAGGGCGGCACCCGGCACGTTTTCTAGCCCCTCACTCAAAATCACCGCCTTCCGCTGGACAGCCTGTTCGTAATCGGAACGAGTTAAGCGCAGGGAGGCCACGTGAGAGAAACTCCTGAGGAGTCGGTCGTCAGGCCCAAGCTGAACTAACTTCAAGTCGAGCTCGCCTTCCCAGATGTCGTTTTGGGTCTGGAAAGAGATATCGTGCGGGTCGACGAGAAGCTCCAAGTCCAGCGAGCCCGTGGGAGTGCCCCTGGCTCGCACGGTCAATCCCAGGCGCGTAGCGCTCAGCGGACTCCACATGGCGGCGTTGAGAATTGACTGACGATACCAAGTCGTGGCTGGTTCTTCAGGCTGAGCAAAATAGCCCTGCCTGTGCAAAAGCTGCACACCCGGCCGGTTCACGCGTATCTTGATCTCGTGAAACTTCCCGTCCCATTTCCCGTGCGTCGGGTAATAGCCCAGCACATAGACCAGGCGCGAGTCATCTGCCGCGCGGCGGAAGGCGGCCCGCAGGTCGTTGTCATTGAAGAAGGCTCGGCCTCCGGTGCGCTTGGCCAGCACCTGCACGTTCAGGTAGGTGGCGGAATCGGAGCCCGAGGGCTCAAGGCTGATGCTTGCATGCTCGGCACTGAAATCGCGGGGCGCCATCAGGCCCCGAGCGTCCACGGGGTAGATCGCAAGGTTCGCCTGGTAGAGGGCCCGCGCCGCACGCTCGAACTCCGATGCGAAGCTCTCCCTATCCCCCGCAGTCTGCTCGGGCGTCCGGACTGCGCTGGGCCCAAGCCAGACCGGGAAACTGCCGGAGACCCAAATCAGATTCTTCCGCCCCGGAAGCCGTTCCACATGATTGGCGATGGCTGCCAGCACTCGAATGGTTCTCAAGGCGCGATCACGCGCCTCGTATTCGTAGAGGTTCAGCTTCAGCTCTTCCAGCCACGCATTAAGCTGACTGATGCCTGTATCCCCATCGCCCGCCACAGAAGTATCCAAGGTCGGCGAGAGATCCCCCTTGTAGTCGGTTAGGGCCCGCAGCAGGAGTCCAGGACTGCTGGTGAACTCCTGAAGAATCAGTGGGCCCCGACCCATGGCGTAGAGAGCCACGCGGTCGTGCGGCTGGAGCTGCTCAAGGAACTTGATGATCTGCTGCTTGGCGTAGGCTTGATCGGTGAGGCGCGTGTTGAGGGCGTCGAACAGGATCACCGTGGCCCCGCCTAGACTGTCCAGACAGCGTTCGAAGCGGTTCGAAAACGTGTTGGGCGGCAGCGCCTCCGTGCAGGGCGCCGAGGGCGTGTTGGACTCGACGCCAAACGTACTGATAGGCTGCTCGCGATCTCCGTCAAGCAACACGAAGTCTTCACGGGCCAGGCCGCTGACCAGTTCGCCTCGCTTGTCCTGCGCGACAACCCGCACCTGAACTAGACGGGTTGTAACGCGCAACGGTGCGGGCTGCTGGGCGGCAGCCCCGCGAGTCTGCCCCAGAAGCGCCAGGCAGGCTAGCCCTGCCCAGAAAGTGCCCGTCTTGGATTGCCCCCACGGCATGTTAAGGAGTGTAAGGTCGAAACTCGCGGAGAACAATCGAAAGGAGAGCGGGTTTAGAGGAGGACACTCACCGCCGGCGTGGCAGCCGCCTCGCTTGAGGGCGCCTGCGCGAGCGGTCGCGCCCTCGCCCACAACCTATTCCCCAGTGCCCCAGCGGTCCCTGGGCTGTATCCGCGCACAGCCTTGGCGTATAATCTGCCTAAACTCTTGGCCCGTATTGGCTGCTTGCTGAGGAGGCGCCTGTGAGATCATCCGTAATCTTATTCGTCTTGATTTTGGCGAGTGTTGGACTGGCGCAAGCGCCCCCTGCGGCGAAGAAGCCCCTGGACAAGGATCAGGTGATGACCCTGGTCACGGCGGGGATGGACAATGCGCAGTTGGCGAAGAAAATTGAAGAACTGGGCGTTGACTTCGAGCCCACGGACGAGTACCTCCAGGCCCTACGCAAGGCGGGCGCGCAGGACGTGCTCATCCAGGCGCTGCGCGCCGTGAAGCCGGAGCCCCTGACGCGGCAACAGGTGCTGCAACTGGTGGCGGGTGGCGTGCCCAGCCAGCGTGCAACAGCGCTGGTGAAACAGCGCGGCATCGATTTCGTGGCGGACGAGAAATACGTTGAGACGCTGCGCGTAGCGGGCGCAGACGAAGCGCTGATTGCCGCACTGCGCGAGGCGAGTGCCGCGACACCGGCGGAGTTGGAGGTGGTGACCTCGCCGAACTCGGAGGTTCATCTGGACGGCGCGCTAATGGGCCGGGCCGACTCCCGGGGTGAGTTGGCGGTGAAGAAAGTCAAGCCCGGCGCCCACGCGCTGCGCGTCACTTTGCCGACGAAGCGAGACTTTGAGCAGATCATCACTGTGGCGGCAGGGGTCGCCAACAAGATCGCGGCCCCGCTTACGGATCTGCCGGGGAAGATAGTGGTCGGGTCGACTGCTGGGGTAGAAGTCTATCTGGACGGCGCGAGCCGAGGGAAAATCGACGCGAGCGGGAAACTTGCTCTTGCCGATGTGCCTCCCGGCTCTCACCCGTTGCGAGTGACGGCGCAAGGCAAGAAGGACTACGAACAGAGCGTGAGTGTATCGGCCGGCCAGGAGACAGAAATCCAGGCACGGCTGGAGGACTTGCCGGGCACCATCCGGGTGCGGGGGACGCCGGGCGCAAAGGTCTTCCTCGATAGATACAATCCGCTCGTCGCAAACGCTAAGGGCGAAGCCACTGTGGGGGCATCCGCCGGTTCGCACTCGATACGGGTGGTGGCGCAAGGCCAAGCGGAATTTCGGCGTGATGTGACGGTGCCGCCGGGAAAAGAGGTGACCCTCGATGCTCCGCGGACGGACCTGACAAGATCTTCCACCGGCAAGCGGATTGACCGCCTTTATCAGACCGTAACACCTGATAACGGTAATTGGTATTACTACCGATTCTTCCCCGACGGGACCGTCAGTTGGGATGCTTCGCGCGGGTCCGTGGCTGATGTCGAAAGGGAGATCCAAGAAGACAAATCGAAGGACTGCGTCCGTACGTATGCGTATCAGATGCAAGGTTCGACGATACGATTCTCGGTCAACGATATGTTCGGTGTAATAGATTACACGGCAACAGCCAGGGGGAATACGTTAACCGTCGAAGCTGTCACCAGTAGCGGGCACCGGTCACAGAGTGTCTATCGGGTGGTCAGCTCCGGGCCTGCACCCATCCGCGAGCGCCGCAAGTAGCGTGGACCCATCTTGCAGGTCCACGGCTTTGAAGGGTGGTCGAGAAGAGCCGCTGCAGACTTGAAGAACGGTGCTGCACTACCTGTTCAGGGAAGGACCCATCCCACCGGAACGTCTCTACGGCAGCCAGCGCAATACGGCGCCTTCGTAAGCCTTCAGGCTGATTCTCCAGCCTGATCCTTCGCGGCGCAGCGGCTGCAAGCCATCGGTCGTAATCCTGCCCAGGCTTGTGACCGGCAAAGTCGTGGTGACCATGACATCGGCGGCTTGCGCGCTGTGGTTGGCCAGCACGAAAAAGCCACCCTGCGGCGCGTTCAGGGCCGATACCTCCACGGAAGGTTGATCAGTAGAAACTTCCGGATTTACGCCCGCCCATTCCCGCAATGCCTGATAGATTCGGTGGGTGCTTTCATTTCCCTCGAAGGCCGAGGGAACCGCGGCAAGATAACTCTCCAGCGGGTAAGCGCACAACAGAGTTTTTCCCGCTCCGAAGGAGTTCGCCACCAGCGCCGGACGTCCGTCTTGGTCCACCGCCACGACGTTGCCGCCGCGCAGTTCGAGCACCGCAGGCCAATGTTCGAGACTCCCGGCAGGCACGGAATAGTGAAAGGTCTCCCCAGGCTTCAAACTTCCAAAGGGCGCCGTGATTTTCAGCGTCACCTCACTGGCGGGCGCATGATCCGCGAGGCGCGCACCAAACAGGCTTTCCATCTCGGGGATGGCGGCGTCGGCGCTGAGCGAGGCGTAGAGAACCCCTCCCTGATGGACATACGCACGCGCCTGCTCCCAGAAGTCTGTGTGCACATGGACCAGGTCGACCTCGGTGCTCGTCAACGGTGACGGCAGGAAAACCATGGGCCGCGTCTGCCAATTTGAGTATTCGCGCGGGAAATCCGCCTTCAAGCCCGCACGGCGCGCCAGGATGAAGGACGAAAGCCAGGCGCCCGTCAGCGACAGATTGGGCTCACTCCCATCGCGAGGCTTCTCGCCCGCGACGGCGCCGCCATCCTGCGTCGAGACGTAGGGGATGCTGCTCGCGCCGGTCAACCCGAGGTGCGAGAAGTCGCCGTGCGGCTTCGCCCACTCGTCGGGCACGATAATCGCGGCCTGCGCCGCAGCGGGTTCGACGCCGGTCAAATCCATCTGGCTCACGACTTTTGTGAACGACCTGAACTGTCTGCCCCGCGGACGGTCCCGCCGGTCCCAAGTCGTCAAGCCGAACTGCGTCTCGTGGGGAGCGCGCAGGTAGGGAACGCGATGGAATTGCTCCGGCGCGGCGTCGGTGTAACACCAGAGAAGGAAGCCATTGGCCCCGGCCGCGAGGCCTGAGTACATGCTGACTGCGTCGAAGTCGGCAATGCGCTCGGGAGCGTACTGCGCCGAGGAAGCGCCGAGTTCCTGTACCATCGCCGGGCGCCCAGCGCTGCTGGAAAGCGCCGTCTGGAACGCCGCGCAATACGTACCACGCTCCGAAAGCATGGGGTCAGGGAAGAGTTTCTGCGCGTAAATTGAATAAGGATGCACGCTGAAGAAGTCGACTGCCTCGCGAATCGTGTCGGGGCGGAAAGGTCCGTGGCCGACATCTTCCATGCTGGTTCCCACAACCAGCAGCCGCTGCGGGTCGAGGCGTCGGAAGGCCCCAGCGATCAGGCGCGTCCAGTTGATCGCCATGGCATCGGTAGTGGACCCCTCGACGATCCAGTAAGGAGGTTCATCGGTCAGATCCCACGCCAGGATCGCGGTTTCGTTGTGGTAACGCCGCGCGAACTCCGTGGCGTGGTCGGTCTGCAAGCGGAGCATTTCAGGGTCCGCGTGCGGATGACGGCCATGACGCCAGGGAACGTCCCAGTAAGCCTCACCCACTTCTCCGCCGATGAAGAGGGAGGGATGCAGATAAATCTGGTAGCGGTGCGCAAGCGCGAGGAGGTGATCGAACTGCTGGAAGGCCTCGGGGTTGTAATCTCCCGGGCGCGGCTCAAACCAGGCCCAGAACAAATCCAGGCGAACCGTGTTGAAGCCGAGCTCGCGCATCTTGGCGAAGTCGGCTTCGATCTCCTGGGGGTCCCACTGCTGAGGCCACTGCAGGCCCGCCTTGGCCGGCACCCAGTGCGCGCCCACGGGAATGAACCGGCGGCCTTCGCAAGAAAAGTAGTTGCCCTGCAATCGGACTCGCGGCAAGGGCCTGACTTCGCGCTGATCGCCGGCGGCGCCATCCCGCGCGGAAGGCCCATGACCGGTGGGCATGAGGATCGCACACACCATCACCAACAGAAGCGCTCTTTGTGACATGCGCATACTCCCCTTCCAGGCAGGATGATTCACCGCCAGTTCTTTTCTTCGGACGGCGTTCCGTAGCCGACCCCTCTTGCAGTGGCCAACACAACGGATTTTCGGGCCAGCCAGGTTGCACCGATCGAACCCGGGGCAGGCTTGAGTGTACACCGCACAGGCATGTTTGGGAACGCAGCGGAAAAACTCGTGGCGCGCAAACTCGCTCAAAGAGCCGGAAGTTCGGCCTAATTTAACATCTGTGGGCAGCGTATGGGCTAGGAAGGCGTGGGTTGCTGGATGTTGACCTTACGCAATTCTTCTGCGGCGCGCTCCGGCAGGATGGAGTTGTAGTAGACCTCTTTGAGGAAGTAGGAGCGCGAGGTGGATTGGCGGACGGGCACGATTTCAAAGTGCCAGTGGAAGTCCTCGAGCAAAGTGCGCCAGTAGTTGTTGCGTTCGAACTTGGCGTTCAGGTTGGGCGTGGTGTGCAGAACGATGTGGTAGTCCTGGGCCACCGATTCCACGCGGCGCACAAGGGACTTGAGGAAGCGCGCGAAGTGAAGCTGGCGGTCCCAGGTGGTCAAATCCTCTTCGAAGGCGCAGTGGTGCTCAATGGGAAGAACCCAGACCTCATAAGGCACGCGCGAGGCGAAGGGACAGAAGGCCACGAACTGGTCGTCCCAATCCACGGTGCGCACCTGCTGGGCAAGCTCCTGTTTGGCGATGTCGCAGAGCAGGCAACGCTCCTTCAGCTCGAAATAGCGCTGGAGAGCGCGCAGCTCGTAGACCACGCGACGCGGGATGAAAGGCGTGGCGCTGATCTGGGAATGCGGGTGGTCCGGTTCCTGCCCGGCCAGCTTGCCTTGGTTGCGGAAGACGCTCACGTAGCGGAAGCGCCGGTCCTTCTTGAGGTCCACAATGCGGGAAACGAAAGCCCGCAGCACCTGCGCCACGTTTTCATCGCTCTCGAAGGAAAGGCGCAGGTGATGGTTGGGATTTTCGATCACCACTTCGTGCGCGCCCAGGCTGCGCATCTTGTCGTAAACGCCCTCGGCGCGCCGCTGCGCGTCACCTTCAATGCGGTAGAGCGGGCGCACATGGGGCGTGACGCGTACGTCCCACTCGCCCTTGCCGTCGACGTGCGAATAGATGGTTTGACGAGTCAAAGCTTCCTGCCCGGGGCAGAAGGGACACACGTTCAGATTCGGCCAGGTGGTTTCGCCATCTTCCTGGATGACCCAATTCAGCGAGATAGGATCCTTCCGAAGCTGCATCGGCCCTCCAACCTTTCGCCGTGCGGCGACACGCCCGCGCCAGGCTCAAAACCTCAGCCGAGACCTCTCTTCGCGGAGAGCGTCGCCAGCAGGCGCCACTCCCCTGAAAGCTTTATCGGCGGGTTCCCGTTTCCTCTTAACGCTGGGAGTTGCGAATGGGGCTTGAGAGGAGGGACTAATTATGCCTTCAGACCTTGCTCGCGCTACCCCGCCTGCCACGAAGGATCGTCAGCGCCACCCACGGCTGCCATCGAGCGACCTATACGCTCACCGTCTATTTAACGTCCGAGGTTCTTTCCTGTCAAGCATATGTCCCGGGGGTGGAGAGGTGCCCATGTCGGATTTCCTGCTACGCCACCCTGCGCACTCTGTTGCATGGCGACTGGCACGGAGCCGCGACGCAACGCAGCAACCAGTTCTCCAACCACGCGGTGTTTGCCTCTGGTCCCTCACGCGGAATGCTTGGGCATGGCTCACTCCGTCGGGGTGGTGCTGTGCGCGCGCCGATCCCCCGATTGCTAACCCGGGCCCCGCACATAGCTGACCTACAACCGCGGCCTGGACTCGCTTGACCAGGTGCGTATAATGGCTCAAACTCGACATCGGCGGTGTAGGTTGCTTGTTTACGCTGCCGGGATGGGTTTCGTCCCTGCCGATCCGGAGCGAAGCAAGCCTGACTGTTACCAGGAGAGTGCGGAATGGTCATCTTCTGCAAACGTTGTGGCACACCCGTGAAGCTGGAGAATGCCCGGCTGGCTGACCCGACCTATAAGGCGAAGTGCCAACAGTGCCAGAGGCCTGTGGCGCTCGAGAAACTCGGACCGGCATCCGGCGCAGGACGTCCCCCAACATCAGATTCTGCCTCAGCCGCGCCTCGCGCAGGTGCACCTGCGCCGGGGACGACCGGCGCGGAAGTGGCTCCGGCGGTCGAAGCACCAGCCCCGCCTCCGGAGAGGACTCACTACTTGCAGAAGATCCGCCTGTTCAGCGGGCTTCCCTACGAGGAGTGCCGGCTGCTCGAAAGCCGGCTGCGCCCACGAGAGTTTGCTCCGCAGCAGATTATCGTGAAGGAAGGCGGGCCGGGCGACGCGATGTTTTTCATTACTTCCGGCGCCGTGGAAGTCCGCAAGAAAGATCCCAACACCGGAATCGACTTCCTGCTGAGTGAGCTGAAGGTCGGCGCCTGTTTTGGCGAAATGGCGCTGCTCACGGGAAAGCCCCGCGCGGCGAGCGTGATCGCCGTGGAGCCGACCTCGTGCTCCGTTCTCGAGCAGCCGGCCTTCGACGACGTGCTTCTGACCAGTCCCAAGGTCAGCCTCGCCATGAGCTGTGTGCTCGCTGAGCGCCTGGACGAAGCCGACCAGCAGACTGGCATCGAGTATATCAACCTCAGCAAACTGCAGTTTGACGCGCGCGTGCTGAAGCTGCTGCCGCAGCAGATGATCCTGCAGCACCACGTGCTGCCCTTGGCCGTTGCGAACAACCGCCTGACACTGGCGATGGTGAACCCCAGCAACTTGGTCGCGCTGGATGACGTGCGGCGCGTGGTCAAAGGCGTGATCATCGAACCCGTGGTGACCTCCGAGGATGATTTCAAGCGATTCATGGCGACTTCCTACGCCGACCTGCTGCGCCAGGAAGAAGAGAGACAGGCGCGTGCGCGCGCCGCGTCGACCCTCAAGGGTACAGCCGGCGAGGGCGAAACGCTCGGCCTCAAGGCTGACTCGATGGAGAGCATCCTCAAGTCGCTGCAGAGCGAGGCGGTGAAATCCCTGGAGTTGGAGGAACCTCAGTTGTCACCCGAGAGCGTTACGGATATCTCCGGGTCCGCCGAGGACGCCCCGAACATCCGACTGGCCAACAGCATCCTGGCGCTGGCGATTAAGAAGGGCGCCAGCGATATTCACGTGGAGCCGCAGGAAAAGGAACTTATCGTGCGCTTCCGCATCGACGGGGCGCTCGAGCAGGCGCAGGTGCTGCCCAAGAAAATTCAGATGGGCTTGATCTCGCGCTTCAAGATTCTCTCTAAGCTCGATATCGCCGAGAAGCGGCTTCCCCAGGATGGCCGAATCGGTGTGCGGTTGGAAGATCGCCCTATCGATTTTCGCGTCTCCACCATTCCTTCCAAGTGGGGCGAGAAGGTCTGCATGCGTATCCTCGACAAGTCCAACACCCTGCTGGGCCTCGACAAGCTCATCCTCCAGCCGGATGTCCTGGCACTGGTGCGAGAGATGATTGCGCAGCCTTACGGAATCATTTACGTGACCGGCCCCACGGGCTCCGGCAAGACCACCACGCTATACAGCGCTCTTGCCGAGCTAAACGCCCCTGATGTGAACATCTCCACCGCCGAAGACCCTATCGAGTACGATCTGCCGCGCGTCAACCAGGTGCAGACCCACAAGGAAATCGGTCTGGACTTTGCCCGCATCCTGCGCTCCTTCCTGCGCCAGGACCCTGACATCATCTTGGTGGGCGAGACCCGCGACAAAGAAACCGCGCACATCGCCGTGGAGGCGGCTCTGACCGGCCACTTGGTGTTCACCACGCTGCACACCAACGATGCGGCTGGCGCCTTTACGCGCCTGGGCGAGATGGGCATCGAGCCGTTTCTGATGTCGAACTCGACGATCGGGGTTATCGCTCAGCGACTCACGCGGCGGCTCTGTCAAGACTGCAAGGAGTCCTATACCCCCGACGATGTTTCGCTCAAATATCTGGGCCTCGACCCGGGTAAGCCCCTCACCTTTTATCGCCACAAAGGTTGCGACAATTGCTCGTTCACCGGATATCGTGGGCGCGTGGGCGTGTACGAAGTCCTGCGGATGAACGCCGAGCTGCGGCGCCTGGCGTCCGGCGGCGCGAGCGCCGAAACCATTGCCGACGCGGCCGTCAAGAACGGCATGAAGACGCTCAAGGATTACTCCGTGTGGCTGCTCCAGAACGGCTGGACCACCCTGGACCAAGTCCTGCAGGTCGTCTCCGTGCACGAATAGCGTGTGCCGGAGGGTGGTCCTATCGCGCCTCCCGCATTCGAGGCCCGACTCGGTTTGCCGACGGCCTTGCGGCTGTCGGCGGTTGCAGAATATCAGCCTGCAGGGTGGGTCGTCAGCGCGCCGCGGGCGGCTTTCTCCATGGGTTACTTTCTCGGCATCGATGGTGGGGGGACGCGGACCGCGGCGTGGCTCGCGGACGGGGACGGCAAGGTCCTGGCGCGTGTCGAAGCGGGGCCCTGCAATCCTCTCAAAGTGGGCTTTCGTGCTGCCCAGCGCGAGATCAGGAACGCCACACGCGAGGCTCTCCGCCAAGCAGCGGTCCCAAAGGCAACTCTTCATCACCGCAGCTCAGCGATCCTGGACGTCGTCTGCGCCGGCATCGCGGGCATCGATCGACGCACCGTGCACCGTCCGCTCTTCGCCTGGATGCGCCGGCACATTCCCGCGCGCCACCATTTGTTGACTTCCGACGCCGCTATCGCTCTCGCCGCGGCCGTGGGCGATTCTCCGGGCATCATCGTAATTGCTGGCACGGGTTCCATCGCCTTCGCGCGGGATGAGCGGGGCCGCCTGCTGCGCGCCGGAGGCTGGGGCATCCCTTTCGACGATCTCGGTTCCGGCTATGACCTCGGCCGTAGAGCCGTGACCGCGGCACTACAGGCTTTCGATGGACGCGGCCCGCGCACCCGCCTGATGGAGCGCATCTGCCGGGTTCTCGATCTTCCTGATATCACCGAGGTCGTTCCCAAGAACCTCGAACAGCAGGAAATTGCCGCGCTCTTTCCGCAGGTGATCGAGGCGGCTCAGCACGGCGACCTGATCGCCTGCCACCTGTGCGACAACGCGGCACGCGACCTCGCGAGTCTAGCCGTAGCTCTGCTCAAGCGTGTGGGCTGGGCGCGCCGCAGCGTGCCGGTGGTCTGCACCGGCGGTGTGTTCCGGTCCAGCAGCCTCGTCCGACGTGCCTTCGCGCGCCAGTTGCGCCGCTTCGCGCCCAAAGCGCGGGTCGAGTTGCTCGATCGCCCACCTGTCGAGGGTGCGCTCTGGCTCGCACGCACCCATGCCACCACGCGGCAATGGAAAGCGTCCTCGCGGAGGGAGTAGGCAGGTGGCCGTGGGTTCACAGCGACTTGATCATCAGCATTGCCGGGCGGAGTTGTTGCCAGTGCGGTTCCATTCTGCTGTACGGGTTCTCGATTCCTTGCGCGCGGACTGCCGGTTTCGGGTATATTCCTACGCATGCTGAGCGGAACACCCGCAGCGCTGATTACAGGAGCTTCGCGCGGCATCGGCCGCGGGATCGGCATCGGGCTGGCGCGCCTTGGCTATGGCGTGGCGATCAACTATGTCGCGCGTCGCGAAGCCGCCGAGGAGTGCGCGGCGCTTTGCCGCCAGGCGGCGCCACCGGATTCCCAGGCGAGCTTCGAACCGATCCAAGCGGACATTTCTCGCGGTGAGGATCGCGGTCGCTTGCTCGAGTTCGTTTGGGACCGGTTTGGCTGGATTGACTTGTTGGTCAACAATGCGGGAGTCGCACCACGGGTCCGCGCGGACATTCTCCAAGCGACCGAAGAGAGCTTTGACTACGTCCTCACGACCAACCTCAAGGGACCTTATTTCCTCACGCAGGCGGTGGCGAACTTCTGGGTTGAAAACCTCCCGAAGCTTCCGCCCGAGCGCCACAAGCCCAAGATCGTGAACATCACCTCGGTCTCGGCTTACGCCGCCAGCGTGAACCGCGGCGATTACTGCCTGGCCAAAGCCGCGCTAGGCATGATGACCAAGCTCTTTGCGATTCGCCTGGCCGAATACGGAATCCCCGTTTTCGAAATCCGTCCCGGCATCGTCGCGACGGATATGACCTCAGCGGTGAAGGAGCAATACGAGCGCCGGATTTCCGAGGGGCTCACGCCCATCCGCCGTTGGGGCACGCCGGAAGACGTCGGCCGCGCCGTTGCCGCCATCGCCGAGGAGCGCTTTCCCTTCTCCACGGGCGAGGTCATCAACGTGGACGGGGGATTTCATCTCGAGCGCCTCTGACCATGATCCAATTGGATTCAGCCCCGACACTCGAAAACCTTGTGCCGCGGCTCGAACACGTGTTCGAGTTCTCCGCGGCGAAGATTCATTCGCTCGCCCGATCGTGGGAACCGTCGCAGGGTGCGCCGGTCATCACGGTGCAAGGCCGCTACACGTCGCGCGCCTGGACGGAGTGGACGCAGGGGTTCCAGTTTGGTTCCGCCTTGCTGCAGTACGACGCCACGGGTGAGCAGTGGTTCCTTGACTATGGCCGCGAGAACACCTTGAAGGTCATGGCGCCGCACCTGACGCACTTCGGGGTTCACGATCACGGGTTCAACAATGTGAGTACTTACGGAAACCTCTGGCGTCTTATCAAGGACGGTAAGGTCGCAGCAGGCGAGTTCGAAAAGGATTCCTACGGGCTGGCGCTGAAGGTGAGCGGAGCCGTGCAGGCTGCGCGCTGGTCTTTCCTGCGCGACGGTCGGGGCTATATATACTCTTTCAACGGCCCGCACTCTCTCTTCGTGGATACCCTGCGCTCGTTGCGCTCCCTGGCCATCGCCCACCGGCTGGGGCACGCGCTCTGGGGCGAATCCGATCAGCGCATCTCGCTCCTCGACCGCCTGGTGCATCACGCCTCGGTTACCGCGGAGTACGCGGTGTTTTACGGCGAGGGGCGCGACCAGTACGATGTGCCTGGCCGCGTGGCGCAGGAATCGATCTTTAATACGAATGACCGCACGTACCGCTGCCCGAGCACGCAGCAGGGCTACTCCCCCTATACGACCTGGACTCGGGGCCTTGCCTGGGTCATGTTGGGCTTCGCCGAACAACTGGAGTTTCTCGCCTCGGTGCCCGACAACGAACTCGCGCCACTGGGCGGGCGAACCCAAATCGAAGCTTGGATGCTGCATGCGGCGCGCGCAACCTGTGAATACTATCTCGAGCGGTCACCCTCCGACGGGATCCCTTACTGGGATACCGGTGCGCCGAACCTTGCCCTGCTCGGAGATTACCTCAACCGAGCGAGTGATCCTTACAATGAGCAGGAGCCGGTCGACAGCTCCGCGGCGTCCGTAGCGGCGCAGGCGCTCTGGCGGTTGGGCGCGTATTTGCTCCCCAAGTCCCCGGAGGATGGAAACCGCTACCGTCGAGCAGCGCTGGTGATTGCCGCGGCGCTCTTCGACTGGCCCTACCTTTCCGACAACCCTTCGCACCAGGGACTGATTCTTCACTCCCTTTATCATCGCCCCCAGGGATGGGACTACGTTCCTCCTGGGCAGAGGATCCCCTGCGAGGAGTCCTCCATGTGGGGCGACTACCACGCGCGCGAACTGGCCCTCCTGCTCTTGCGGCAGGCTCGCGGAGAAGCGTACCTGACCTTCTTTTGACCTCTAAGCTGCGCGTGGCTTGGACTGGTAGTTGACATACTAGATTGGAGGGGATTCATTATGCTTCGTCTTCGCGGGCTGGGAACCGCTTTCCTTTTGACAATGTTCGCAGCCGCCGGCTTGAAGGCCGCTGACAGCGCGAACCCTTGGACAAGATCGGACCTGGTGAAGGCGGCGCAATTAAATAGCCAGCTGCCGGCCGTGAAAGCCGGAAAGGTCATCTTGATTCATGTCGGCTTCCGCGTGCTCTACAACCAGGGACACATCCCAGGGTCACAGTATGCGGGCCCAGGAGTCAAGCCCGAGGGCTTGGTGGCGTTGAAAAAGCTGGTCGAGAAAATGCCCCACAACCAGGAAATTGTCATCTATTGCGGTTGCTGTCCGTGGGAAGATTGCCCCAATATTCGCCCGGCCTTTCGAGCGCTGAAGCAGATGGGATTCTCAAACGTCAAGGTTCTGGCCATTCCCCTGAGGCTCGAGACGGACTGGGCTGCGAAAGGATACCCGCTCACAGGGGGAGAGTAGCCCCGTCGGATGGCGGAGACCGTGACGCCTTGTCAGATGCTTCATATCCGGTAACTGCGCTGGTAGTGGTCGGGGCCCCACGCAACGGCTCTGCGTGCGGGCCATTTTCCCAGGCCTGCTGACGCGGTCTTGTGTTGGGACCCCGAGAAGGCACTGGACCACGGCAAGGGGTCACACCAAGTCCTCGCTTGCGCAGGGCTGGGCTTGCCGGCCGGATCGGCAGAGACCGTCTGGGTGATATTGGGGCCAAAGGGATGTCTGAGGCGGGTGTGGATCTGACCTACCTCTGCCCCAGCGATACCAGGGTGACCCGTTACGAAATCGGGGCATCCCGCAGGATGGTCGCTGAGGGGGCAGCCTCACACCAGCGCGTGCTGGTATTTGCAGCTTTCGTTGGGGCAGTAGCGGACCGGCGCACCGGTCTTCTTATCGTTCTTCTCGAGGAGGATCGGCGAGCCGCAACTGGGGCAGGGCTCGGCAACAGGCTTGTCCCATGCCGTGAATTTGCAGTCGGGATAGCGGCTGCAGCCGTAGAACCTCTTGCCGCGTTTTGAGCGGCGCACCACAATCTCACCGGTGCAGCCTTTCTCGGGGCAGGGAATCCCCAGCGTCTCACGTTTCACAAACTTGCACTGGGGATAGTTGCTGCAGGCGGTGAACTGCCCGTAGCGGCCGTGCTTCATCACCAGCTGGTTGCCGCACTCGGGGCACTTCTCTTCCAGGGGCGTGTCGCCGACCGCCGTAGCACTTCCTTCCTTCATAACAATCCTCTTGGTATTGTGGCATTCCGGATAGCCGGTGCATGCCAGGAAATAGCCGAAGCGGCCGCGCTTCACGGTCATGGGTTTTCCGCACTTCTCGCAATTTTGGGCGGGGACTTGCGGAGCGGGCGGCGCGCCGCTCGCGTACTGGGCGGCGAGTTCCGGGGGGAGGTCGCTGGTGCCATCGCAATCCGGGTAGCCCGTGCACGCCAGAAATTGCCCGTTGCGCCCCAGGCGGATGACCATGGGCTTGCCGCATTTCTCGCACTTGATGTCGGTGGGAATGCCTTCGCCCTTGATATCCACCATTTCGCGTTCGGCAAGGCGCAGGTCTCGCTTGAACTTCTTGTAGAATTCATCCAGCGCGTCGGTCCAGGAGAGCTTTCCGTCCTCAACCTCGTCCAGCTCTTCTTCCATGCGCGCCGTGTAAGCGACCTCGAAGATATCGCGGAAGTTTTCCACCAGCAGATCGCTGACCAGCATGCCCAGTTCGGCGGGATAGAAGCGCCCCTGGTGTTTTTCCACGTAGGCGCGATTCTGGATGACCGAGAGAATTGAGGCGTAGGTGGAAGGTCGGCCGATGCCCTTTTCTTCCAGAGCTTTCACCAGCGTGGCTTCGTTGAAGCGCGGCGGGGGTTCGGTGAAATGCTGCTCGGGAAGGATCTTGCGCAGTTTCAGCCGCTCGCCCTCCGCGACTTGCGGCAGGCGGTGCTTCAGTTCCTCGTCTTCCTCCATCTCCGCCTTTTCGTCTTTGCCCTCTTCGTAGACGGCGCGGAAGCCGTTGAACTTTTCGACGGAACCGGTGGCGCGCAGCAGGTAGTCGCCCGCCGTGATGTCCACCGTGGTCTGGTCGAAAACCGCGGGGGTCATTTGCGAGGCGACAAAGCGCTGCCAGATCAATTTGTAGAGTTTGAATTCATCCAGGCCGAGAAATTGACGCATCGAATCCGGCGTGCGCGTGACGTCGGTTGGACGAATCGCTTCGTGAGCGTCCTGCGCACCTTTTTTGCTTTTGTAATGGATGGCCTCGGCAGGGAGGTAATCGTTACCAAAGGTTTTCTGGATGTAGCCGCGCGCGGCCGCCAGCGCGCTTTCCGCCACGCGCGTCGAATCCGTGCGCATATAAGTGATGAGGCCGACGGAGCCTTCTTCGCCCAGCTCAACACCTTCATAGAGGCGCTGCGCCATCAGCATGGTCTTCTTGGCAGAAAAGTGCAGCTTGCGAACGGCTTCTTGCTGCAGCTTGCTGGTGATGAACGGGGGCACCGGGTACTTGCGCTTTTCTTTGGTGGTGACCGACTGCACGACCAGGTGGGCGGCATTGATCGCCGTCACAATTTGGTCGGCCGTCGCCTGGTCCGGGATTTCCAGGTCTTTGCCCTGGAATTTCACCAAACGCGCGTCGAAGGCGGGAGGCTTTTTGCCTTCCACGTGCGCGGTGATCGTCCAGTATTCCTTCTTCTGAAATGCCTGGATTTCCCGCTCGCGCTCGACGATCAGCCGCAGCGCGACGGTCTGCACGCGCCCTGCGGAAATTCCACGCTTGACCTTATCCCAGAGCAGCGGGCTGACCTGATAGCCGACCAGGCGGTCCAGGATGCGGCGCGCCTGTTGCGCGTCCACCAGGTGCGAATCGATCTCCCTCGGGTGCTCGAAAGCTTCCCTCACCGCCTCGCGCGTAATCTCGTTGAAGAGCACGCGATAGAATTTCTTTTTGCTGGAATTCAGCAGGTCGCGAAGGTGCTGGCAAATGGCTTCGCCCTCGCGGTCCGGGTCAGCAGCGAGATAAATGGCGCTGGCCTTGGTGGCCGCGGACTTCAGATCGGCGATCACGTTCTTCTTGGCGGGGATGGTAATGTAAGTCGGCTTGAAACCGTGACCGATGTCGACCCCCAGGTCCTTCTTGGGAAGGTCCATGATGTGTCCCATGGAAGCCTTCACCGTGTAGTCCGGCCCGAGATATTTGTTTATGGTCTTCGCCTTGGCAGGCGATTCCACAATGACGAGCGATTTAGCCATAAGTAAAGTCGTCAGTCGTCAGGGGTCGGTTTGCAGTGTCCAAAAGCCAAGCGCCAGAATCAACCCCTCGACCCAGCCCCGCCGACGTTCGGCCCTTAGCTGATCACTGAGAACTGACGACTGATCTCTGCCCTTCTCACAGTTTACGGATAAAGTTCTTTCCTGGCAACTGCCGGATCAATCCGTTCATTTCCAACTCCAACAGCGCCGCCAGAACTCGCGGCTGAGGAACACGCGAAGCGCCAACAATCTCGTCGACAAAGAGGGCTTGGTCGGCCCGCAGGACTTCGAAGATCGCCTTCTGATCCGGGTTCAGCGAGGCTTCGAAGAGCGAGCCCGCCTTGGCGTCCAGCGGTTCTCCTTCGGATGCTTCCGCGGGCGGCAGGAGTTGCATGCGAATCTCCGCCGGGAATTCTTCGATCACATCCATCCACTGATCTGCGAGCTTCGCCCCCTGCTTGATGAGATGGTTGGGGCCGAAGCTTTGGGCGGAGGTGATGTTCCCCGGCACGGCAAAGACTTCGCGGTTTTGGTCCACCGCCAGCCGCGCCGTGATGAGCGAACCGCTGTACTCGGCGGCTTCCACCACCACCACGCCGAGCGAAAGTCCGCTGATGATTCTGTTGCGGATGGGGAAGTTCTCGGGTGTCGGCCCGGTGCCCAGTGGAAATTCCGAAATCACGGCGCCGGATTTCATAATCTGTTCCGCCAACCGCTGGTTCTCGCGCGGGTAGATGACGTCAATGCCGGAGCCCAGCACGGCCACGGTTGTGCCTTTCGCCTCCAGCGCTCCTCGGTGCGCTGCGGAATCGATGCCGCGGGCCAGGCCGCTGACCACCACGAGTTGTCGCTGCGCCAAGTCGTGGGCGAGCCGGTGCGCCACGGAGCTGCCATAGGCGCTGGGCCGCCGGGTTCCGACCATCGCCACCGCGTGCTGCGAAAGGATCTTGGCATCGCCGCGCACGTAGAGCAGCAAAGGCGCGTCAGGGATCTGCTTGAGCAACGGGGGATAATCCTCACTGTCGACGGCGATCAGCCGGCAGGCGGCTTGGGTCACCTCCCGCACCTCTTTTTCGGCGTCTTTCAGACCAGCTTGAGCGAAAATCGCTTGCGCAACGCGCGCGGGAACGCCGCAACTTTCCAGCTCGGTCAGCGACGCCATATACGCAGCTTGCGGCGATCCGAAATGCTCGATGAGCCGGTGAGCCCCGCGCACACCCAAGCCCTCGATGCGCGTCAATCCGACCCAGAAAAGTAAAGATTCGTCCATCGTATCAGTCCCAGTTTATCCCGGCAGCCTGTGCAAGTTGCGCGAATTGAAACGCCCTTCCGGCAACTCGGCTGGGGCGTGCCCGTGCTTCTGCCTGTCGCTTTCTAAAGTCTCAAACCCTGGGCCAACAAAGCAAGACGAAAAATTCCGGCCGGGCGCGGGCCCTCTTGCTGGCCGGTCGGATGGTGCGATGACGGGGGACACCAAGACCTACGTGGAAGAATTTCCCAGTCCACAGGGTTTTCGACAGATGGTCGGCCATCCGCAGATGTATGGCTGGCCGTTTATGCCAACTGCTGCGCCGCCTGCACCGTCAGGACTGGGTGGTCTATGCCAAGCCAGCCTTCGGGGGGCCCAAACAGGTTCTCCGCTATCTGGGCCGCTACACCCATCGCGTGGCCATCTCCAACCATCGCCTCTTGTCCTTTGACGGGGAGCGCGTCACCTTCCGCTGGAAGGACTATGCCCACGGCAACCAGCAACGCCAGATGACGCTCACGGGGACGGAGTTCTTACGCCGCTTCTTCCTCCATGTCTTACCCAAAGGCTTCGTGCGCACCCGTCACTTCGGCTTTCTAGCCGATCGATTCCGGGTCCCCCAGCTCAAGCTTTGCCGGCAATTGCTGGCGACGGATCCCTTGTCGTCGGCACCAGCCCAGGTGCCGAGCGCAGATACCTCGATCTGGCATTGCCCCCGCTGTAGCACGGTGATGGTGGTCATCCAGAGGTTCAGCGCCGAGGAATTGTATTCACGGTGCAGTTACTTTGACTCTTCATAGGGCAGTGGGCCAAAGCGGACCATCGACGTGCCCACCGCACGCCGTCGACTTCGTGTATCTGTGCTCCATACCCTACCGGCCGAACCAGCTCACGCGAACCTTTAAGCGGCCCCTTCCCAGCCTCCGCGACGCCCCACACGCCTCGCCTTGCAGCTTTTCAGCCCTTTGGGGCAACCTGCAAGCCGCATTCTCCGCTGCCAAAACGTCATTCAATCTCCATGCGCGTCCGCCGCAAGCGCCAACGGCTTCCTTCTAATGTCCTTATCGAAAATGCCTCGACCCACCACCCTGCCCCCTACCGACATTTCTCCGCCGAGGTATTTCCGATCAATGCTAGCGACGATCCGCCAACAATCTAGCTTGACAGTCGAACACGGGCTAGGCGTTTCGTCCAGAGCGTCGCTCTGATATAGTCCAGCGATGCGAAGACTCCCGCTTGCCAGTGCCGTGTGGCTTTTGACTGCAGGCTGCTGGTGAGCTTCGGGCCAGGACCCTAAGCCCGCAATCGTTCTGGATTCGAAGTGAAGTTCCCCGCCCGGGTCCACGTTTCCTGGCGCCGAGCGGGAGAAAGTGGCGAGCCCGGGGTCGACGGAAAGATCTCTACACCCTCAGCGTTCCCTAGCGGTCTACGTTGCAGGCTGAAATCAGGGGACTGCAGTGAGGCTATTCATATCGCGCTTGCGGCTTGGCTTATCAAGCGTTCCTGGAGAATTCTGTGGCACACTCTCTTCTTTGGCAGCGTGGAAGGCAATTTCAGGCTTAGAGGATAAGCAATGTCGTTGACTAATCTATTGTTTGGGAGGCCCCTGCGTTCATCGGAGGAAGGAGGCGAGAAGCTCGGGCCAACAGCCGGAATCTCCATCTTTGGATTGGACGCGCTCAGTTCCGCCGCGTACGGGCCGGAGGCGGCACTCACGTTGCTCATCCCGCTGGGCGCGGCTGGAATTGCTTACCTTCTGCCGATCACCGCTAGCATCATCATCCTGCTCGCGATCGTCTACTTCTCCTATCGCCAAACCATTGAGGCCTACCCGACCGGCGGCGGCTCCTACACGGTGGCCAGCAAAAACCTCGGAGAGTTTCCCGGGCTGCTCGCGGCCGCGGCGCTGATGATTGACTACGTGCTGA
>JBEKAK010000055.1:0-36065 GCA_050018275.1 Terriglobia bacterium
GATCACCTCTCCACCATTGTGGCAAGCCCCGACCCGCTCTTTCGTCAGCGGATTCTCCAGCAGCTCGCGGCGCGCAGTTGGTTTGCGGAGGAAGCTTGCGGCGGCGCGGAGGCTCTCGCGTTGCTGGAGGGAGGCAAATGCCGAACCCTATTGCTGGATCGATGCCTGCCTGACCTGGATGTGAATGAACTCGTCGGCATGGTTCGCGCACGCCACCCGGATGTCGCAATCCTGGTGCTCGACTCCCAGGCCGTAAAGACAACTGCGGGCGACAGCCCGGGGTTGGCGCCTGAGCTGTTTCATCTGTTGCAGAGCTCCCGCGAGGTGCGCATTCCGGCCGAACTGCAAGAACCGGTCCTGCGCCCCCTGGCGCGCTCCACCGCGTCGGTGGAGAACTCCGAACCCTTGCCCGGTATGACAGGTCACAGCCCATCGCTGCGCCGGGTGTATCGGCTGGCACGACTCGTGGCTGCGCGGCAGACCACCGTCCTGGTGACCGGCGAAACCGGTACAGGGAAAGAACTGGTGGCGCGTGCCTTGCACGAGTTGAGCCCGCGGCACGAGCGCCCCTTTGTGGTCGTCAACTGCGCGGCCATTCCCGAGCCTTTGCTCGAGGCGGAGCTGTTCGGCTATAACCGCGGCGCGTTCACAGGAGCTTTTCAGTCGCGCCTCGGTCGGGTCCAGATGGCGCAAGGCGGAACGGTTCTGCTCGACGAGGTCGGTGACCTGCCTCTCTCGATGCAAGCCAAGATCCTCCGTTTCTTGCAGGAGGGAGAAGTTCAGCGGCTGGGCAGCCCTGATACCTTGCGTGTGGACGTGCGCGTCGTCGCCGCCACCAATGCGAACCTCCCGCGGCTGGTCAAAGAAGGACGCTTCCGCGAAGACCTTTACTATCGGGTGTTGGTATTCCCCATTGAGATCGATCCCCTGCGTCTGCGCCGCGAAGATATCCCGCCGCTCAGCGGCCACTTCCTAGATCTTTTCTGCCAGGAAGCACATGTTCCTGCCAAGACTTTCTCGCCGCAGGCGGCGCGGGCTCTTGAGCAGCACGCATGGCCGGGAAATGTGCGCGAGCTGCGCCAGGTTATCGAGCGGGCTTTCATCCTGGCCGAGGAACGACCCGAACTTCGGCCGGAACATTTCTCCTTGGGGATGGGAGAACCCCCACCTGACACGAATCCCAGAACCGCAGCCTGAGGTTGGCATGGTCCGTGCTTTCCAGGCTCAATGCAGAGTTTGCCTGTTGATCGGCAAAAAAAGCTGACACCCCCTGCCGGCTCCACGCGCTCGGCTCGACGCTCGCTGGCCGCTGCCTTTGCCTCCTTCAGCCAAACGGCCGGGGCTCTCGAAACGACCTACACGAAACTGTAGGCGGAAGTCAGCCGCCCACGCCACGAGCTCCAGGACAAATACCGCAGCTTGGCGCAAAGCCTGGAAGAAAACCAGGGCATGCGCGCCTACCTGGGCAGAATTCTGGAAGGCTTACCTTGCGGGGTCCTGGTGTTCGACAGCAGGATGAACCTGCGCATGATCATCCCGGCGGCCCGCCGCCTGTTGACTGCCGGGGGCGAAGAACCCCCCTCGCTCGAAGCCACAGTTCCCCGCCTGTGGCCGCAACCTGATCCGTGTAGCAGGAACGACCTATACCGTGGTCAGCAACCGATGGTCATGACTCGAAAGGAGATCCGATCCCCAGCCTTGCCTTCCTACAACTTGATCCAGCACCACTCTTTGGAATAAGGCACGCGGCTCATGCGGTAGCCGGACTTCACTCCGGTAACGACCGTATCGCTCCAGTTGAAACCGCACCCGTGTTCGGGATCGAACAGACCGGGCTCTTCTGAAAAGCACATGTTCCGCTGCAGCACGGTGTAATCGCCCAGCGCCAGATACGGAGCCTGATGGCCCTCCATGCCCGCGCCGTGGGCCGGTCGATGATAGATGTACTTCTGGACTCCCTGTTCCACCTGGTATTGGTGAATCTTGTACGCCACGCTGGAGCAGGTGGCCCCCTCGATCTGCAGTTCCACCTGCATGTCGCAGCAGCGCTGGCTGACTTCCCACAACTTTCGCATCTGGGGATCAAACTGCCCAGCCGCATCCGCAATGATGAACATTCGATAGTTCTCGTGGCCACATCCCCCGATCTGTGCAGCCCCGGCGATTTGCAGGGCCATGTTGCGCCCGATGCGGTTGTAGTAGGGCTGGTTGGGATGGGGGTAGGCCGTCACCGGCCCCGCGCGAACCCCCAGTGTGACTTCACTCTTGACGCCGTGGTGGGGTGCCCCATTGGCCAGGTTCAGCTCGGAATAGAGCTGGTCATTGATCCAGAGTTCGGTGGCCATCTTCACTTCGTAATCCGTAATGTCGGTGCCGTGCGTCAGGATGTAATCTCGCGCAAACGCATGAGCGCGATCGAAGTAAGTGTAGGCCCTTCGCCAGAGAGCCAGCTCCTCCGGAGTCTTCACGATGCGCATTTCGAGGAGCAAGTCGCTGACGTTAACCCACTCCATGCCCGGAAGAACTTCGTTGGCCTTGGCGCTCTCCGAGGGATAAAGTTCTCCGTCCAGGCCGATTCTCTTCCCCTGGATCCCGCGTTTCTTGATGCCTTCCAGCATCAGCTTGAAGAGATCCACCGTCTTCCCTTGCACGACTTTTCCCTCGTTCGGAAAGGCGCCCTCGGCGTGGAGGAAATCGAAATACATCAGGCCGTCGCCGAACCACCAGCCGCGCACCAGGTCGCGGTCGAGTGCGGGGTAAAAGAACCAGGGATCCGCGTCGTCCCTGTTCATGAACGTCGCTTGTGGTCGTTCCGTCTTGGTATGCCAGTATCCGGTCAAATAGATGATGTTGAGGGGGTCGCGTACCAGAAAGGCTTCGACGCCGCGCTCCGCGAGCTTCTGCTTGAAGCGCCTGACGGTCTGCTTGTTCCATTCCAGTGGCAGCCGGTCGAACTGGGCGGGCGCGGGCGGCCCTTCCTCCCCCGGGGTAGGCCGCAACAGCATCTTCGCGCTGTTGCCGCTCGCTTCCTTTTTCACACGTTCGGTGAGGGAGGTCTGCGATTGCTGCATTGCCGCCACCCTGTCCACCCGGGCCATGAAGCCGGCACCGAGCAAGCCGAAACCACTCTTTGCAAAGAGCTGTCGCCGTCTGAGATTCATCTTCTGCCCTCCAGTCGAGCCGTTACGGCAGCGGACGAGCCGCCGTAGATTGGCACCTTGAATTTGCGCTATCTTAAACGAAAAGCGCGTAACACGGAGTCCCTTTCGCACTCCGCAGTTCCTAACGCCCGCCTCAGAAAGCGCCGCAACCCGCCGCGGCACTGCGCTCCCGGCTCAATCGTTAAACGCCTGAAGTGCGCAGCGCAAACCTCCTGGTCGAGGCCTGCGGTCTTGGGCTGGACTCATGGCTGTGGGTGAAGTATAGTCCTGACAGTCTAGACGCCGGCGAGGCGCGGATTGCGCGTCACTCGGTGTGGCCAGGGGAGGTTACCCATGGGGCACCAGCGTCTGTGGTCTTTGACGACGGCGCGGACGGGGTTTCTTTTCTTCCTCCTTTTGTTCAGTGCTGCCCCAGGGCTCTGTCAGCAAACCTTTGTTGTGGAAGGGCAAGTTCTGACTGACCGCGGCATGCCCCCCGCCACGACTGCCAACCTGCATCTGGAGACCCAAGAGGGCCAAGTAGTGGCCGACCAGCCCGCCGATTCCAGGGGGCGATTCAGATTCATCAACCTCTCAAGACAGGCTTACCACCTCACGGTCACGGCCGAGGGCTTTCAGACCCTGCAGCAGTGGGTCGACCTGCGCCGCGGTGAGAGCCGATTCCTCATCACGGTTACGATAACCTCTCTGGAAAAGGCCAAGTCCAAGGGTGCGATGGTGTCGATAACCGACCTGAGCGCCCCCAGGAAGGCACGGAAGGAGTATGAAAAGGGCCAGCGGGCGTTTCAGAAAGAAAATCTGCCCGAAGCTCGTCGACATCTGGAAAATGCCGTGGCGGAGTACCCCTGCTATGCGCGCGCCCAAACGAATCTTGGTATGACGCTCGAACTCCTGGGTGAAAACGCGCCCGCCGAAAGCGCCTTCCGGAAAGCCGTCGAGTGCGACGCGGGCTTCCACGAGGCTCACGTCCAACTCGGCATTTTCCTCAATCACCAGAAAAGGTTCGCCGAATCCGCAGCGGACCTGAGAAAGGTCATCGGCCATTTCCCGGGCTCCTGGCAGCTCAGTTACCAACTTGCTGCCGCCGAATACGGCCTGGGGCAATACCCGCAAGCCGCGCAGGAGTATCTCCGGGCACAGTCCATGAGCTCCGAGATCCCGGCGGAGATTCACATCCGACTGGCCGACGTCTACACGCAGCAGGGAGCCTATGCTGACGCTTATGCGGAGCTGCAGGCCTATCTCCGCGCCGAGCCCCAAGGCCGCTTCGCTGCAAAAGCTACCGACGTTATACAGCGCATGGAAAAGACGGGTGTCCTTAAGAGGTCTCGGCCTCCGGACGTTGCGAGCACGCCCCACAAGGACTAGGCGAGATCGAAGTACATGCGGTACGGGAATCCTTGCCCCATCTCGTAGAAGGGCGCGAACGCTCCCCACTCGGGCCTGAAGATGCTCTTCGGCTGGGCTGCTACCCGGAATTGCAGCCGGCTTCCAACGCGGGCAATCCCGAGGTTTCCCCCGCCGGGCATGCTGGTCAGTCGCTGGGTATAGCGTCCATCCTGGACCAAGACCACGGGGCCGTACATCAAGGCAACTCGTTGCGGATGCTGTTTGTCAATCGGCACAAAGCGGAGTCGCATCGGTATCTGAATCATGACGTGATCGCCGGCATTCCACGTCCGCTCGATGGTGGCCCACGATCCGGGGTTGGCCGGCACGTCGAGCTTGTGGCCGTTTACACTCACCGTCGCCCCCTGCGACCATCCGGGCACTCGGAACCCAAGCTTAAACGAGATGCTGGTTTTTGGGCGGACGGTCAGCGTGACGGTATCCGATTCCGGGTAGGCCGTCTCCTGTTCGATCTGGATCTCGTGTCCGTCGAGGTTCCAGGTCGCCGTGGAGGGCACAAACAAGTTGACGCACAAACTGCGCTCGCCCTGGAAGTAGATGCTGTTGTGATAGTCCACCACCGCCTGAATGTACGTGCCGGAGCAGCACGGGTAGGGGTCCCAGTAGTAGTCTTTGCGCGCTGAAGCAATCGGGGTGTCGGAGCCGAGCAGGTAATCCGAATAGTAGAAGGTCTTCCCTCCGGACGCCATGGGCAGCGCCGCGCCGATCCCGTTGTAAAGCAGCTTCTCCATCCAGTCTCCATACCGGGCTTCGCCGGTAAACTCGATCAGGTAGCACCCCAGCTTGAAGACTGCCCACGCCCCACAGGGGGTCTCAAAGGTGTTAGCCTCTCGTTCGAGCGACCTGCCCAGTTCCCCGTCCGATGCTACCAGCCTTTCCGCCGGGCCGTAACCGCCTGTGGCATAGCATTGCACCTCTTGAAAGTGGTCGTAGGCGTGTACGATGGTCTGCAAATACTCGGGCTCGCCGGTAAGAGCGTAAGTCATGGCAGCGCTGCTCAGGGTGTTGACGTGGCTGTAAGCATGGAAGTGGGCTGGCTCGAGTGGAGCCTTCCCGCTGAACATTCCCCAGTAGTGATCGTAGCGCCACAAGTCACCGAACGTTCTGTAAGTGCTGTTTCCCGTCGAGCGGTAGGCCCGATAAAGATTCTCGGATAGCGTGTACCACTCCGGAGAGATGCCCTGAAAGTCGTCCGCGGTGGCCGCCTTTCGAGTGCGGTCGAGGTTCCGCATAGCCCAATCCGTGATTCTCTCCAGCACCGGGAGTGAATCCTTCTCGCCGCCGTACTCATAAAGATCCACCAAGCCACATACCAGCTTGTCCCAGGCGTAGTGAGAGAATCTCAACTCCTTCGCCCAGGTAGGATGGTAGGGCGTGCCGTCCGGCTCGATCGTCTTCGCCCATTCGCGCATCAGACGGACGGCCTTGGCGCGGATTGCCGTGTCGCCGGTGGCTTTGTACATTCGCGCCATGCCGCTCAGCCATTGGCCAAAAACCATCCCCGTGTCTTCCGAGCCCCAGGCGCCCATGTCGTTCCCCGGGGCCGGCATGCCGACTCTCTTCCGGAAGCCTTTCAGGATGTCATCGTCCGGGAGATTGTAGAAGTAGTCCCGCGTGGCATCGTATTGTTTCTTCAACATGCCATCCCGGAGACGCACTCCTTGGTAGTTGAACGGCGCCAGGAACACTCGCGGCTCCGAAGCGCTAGATGGAGGCGTGGTCTGGGGCTCAAGGGCGCGCAACGCATAGGGAGCCAGGGGAGCCCCCACCAAGAGGTTCAGGAACTGTCTCCTGCTGGAAATGTGGTCCATGGATAACCCCCAACTCGTAAATCGAATCACCCGGCGCCGGTCTCACGGTGTTGACATTCTTATGCCGGGCGGGTCACCTGATCTTCCCCCTACCCCTCGGGATCCGCCAACCGAGGCTCAAAGCTATACCTTCTCGGATGGGTCGTCAATCCGGCGGTGTCCGATTGTTCAAGCATCGTGAGCGCTTCCTGTTTCAGCACAGACGAAATGCGCCTGCGGCGCGACTGCCGAGCGCGGTGCTGCTTGGTACGGTGCTCAAGTTCAACTTCGGGATCGCGGTTTACAGCAGCTTTTCCAGGTCTGCGGGATTTAGCTCAGCGTCACGCAAGATGCTCTTAAGGACCTTCGGGTGGAGGATCTTCGAGGCGTGAAGCGGAATCGTGGCCCTTCTGCCTGCGGCATTCCTGCAAATCTGGTGGCTACCGCTCTGCCGGGTCAGTGTGAATCCAACTCTCGTCAATACGGCGGCAATCTCGCGGGCTGTGAGGCGTGGCAACTTCGGCATCAGACGGCAATTTCGACGGTGGAGAGGCTCACGGATACCGGCTGGGAAATCTCTTCGCCGTCCGCCAAGCGATCTTCGACGTGCAACCGAATGGCGTCCTTGATGTTCGCCATGGCCTCTTCGTACGTCTCCCCTTGGCTGTAACAGCCCTGGAGCGCGGGGCACGTCACGAAATAGCCGTCTTCGTCGCTCTCAACGATGATGGGAAGCGTCAAGTGTTGCATGCCCCAAGTATATTCCTTTCACAGAGCAAACGACAAACAGTGTTTGGTCGCCCGCCATCAAGATCGGCGGACCATCGGCCGCGGCAACAGACGGGCCAGCGGCGAGGGGGGCCGACTCAACATCTGCACTGTCAAACATTACGGGGGACAGGACGCTAGTCTGCGGTTGTCGATTCTTGAAGGAACGAGCTGCTTCCCTGGTGCCTTTCGGTACGCCAGTGAACACCCTGCGCCAGCCTTGTGGCTGCCCGCTGCCGCGGCGAGCCTTCGCTTTGCGCTTGGCGCGTAGCACGGGCATCCTGCCCGCGGAATCCACGCGCTCGTCCGAACAGGTCCCTCGCATTTACGGCGATGCGCGCGACCGCCGTTGCGCCTTACGGGATTGCAGCATTCCCAGGTCCCTCCCGCCAAGCACCAGCTCAATCTTCTCCTCCTTCCTGGGTCCCCTTCGCATGATGTATTCCTCCTGTTCCCGTTACCCTCAGCGCCCCCTCGGGTTTTTTCCTATGGCTTTCGGGACGAAACGCCATCCCTGTTCTTCCAGCATCGGTGCAGGGCCGTCTTGAAACACTCTAATGAGTGTCTCCCAATTTAGAACTGTCAGGGCTGGCGCGCGTGCTCCTGGGGGCATCTGGCTGCAAGCTCGGGCCGCCCGGAAGCACTGCAAACATAAAGGGTTCTGGTCAGCTCCCTCGCCCTTCGGGCTCTCTCCGGGGTTTCCCTTCCTTTGGGCAACGACTTGCTTTTTCTCGACATGCATATATGGCCGACGTCGCTCAAGCGGAAGGGGCACAAAGGAAGCCGCTGCTGGACGCCCTGGCGGAATCGCAGCCCAAACTCGTCGAGGAACTCGTCCCCAAACTGCTCAGTTTGGGCGAGGTGCAGAAAGTACTCCAGCAACTGTTGCGCGAGCAGGTTTCCATCCGTGATTTGGTAACGATTCTCGAAACGCTGCTCGACACCGCGGGCATCAACAAGAATGCCGTTCCGTTGGTGAAGACCGCCAGGCAGGCTCTGGGTCGTGCCCTCGTTCAACCCTTGCCGGGCGACAACGGGAAACTCACCGTCATCCAGCTCGACACCACGGTGGAAGAACAACTCGCGCAGGTTCTGGATCCGCGACTGGCGAGTCGCCCGTCGAACGCCCGACAACCTTCTTTGATTCGCCGAGTCCTGGAAGGCCTGAAAAAGCTTCTGGGTGAGCCGCTCACGGTTCCTTCGCCGATCGTCCTCTGTTGCAGTCCGACACGCTTCCACCTGCGGCGGCTTCTCGAGCCCTTCCTGCCCAGGCTGGTGGTCCTGTCGCCCGCGGAGATCCCTGCCGCGGTGTCCATTCCATCCCTGGGGTAGCGCAGTGAGCGAGCAGGTGGACCCCGCGATGGAAGAAAAGAGGAAGAACCCATGAAAGCAGCCATGAAAGCCTACGAGTCCGTCTCGCATTTCGAATCTGCCTATGAGGAACACCTGCTTCTCGAACAACTCCCGCAGGTTCGTTACATCGCCCGGCGGATTCATGATCGCCTGCCCTCCCACATTCAACTGGATGACTTGGTGCAAGCGGGCATTCTGGGCCTGATTGGAGCACTGCACAAATACGACCCCAGCAAGAATGTGGAGCTAAGGACCTACGCGAAGTACCGGATTCAGGGCGCGATCCTTGACAGCCTGCGCGACCTCGACTGGAGCCCGCGCCCGCTGCGCAAGAAGGCCCGCCAGCTGGAACAGGCGCATCAGCGACTTCGGGCACGGCTGGGCCGACCTGCGACGGAACCCGAACTGGCGGACGAACTGGGGGTGGAGTTAAAGGATTTGCAGCGCCTGTTGGGTGACTTGCGGGGACTTGACCTCGGGAGTCTGCAGGACGAGTTCACCGAATCGGGCCAGGAACGCGAAACCTTGGCGGCGAAGCCGGAGGGGACAGAGCAGGAACCCTTTTCGAGGTGTCTGCGGGGAGAACTTCGCGAGCTGCTCGCCCGCGCCGCGGGTGAACTTCAGCCCAGAGTACGCCAAGTCCTTTCTCTCTACTACCTTGAAGAGCTCACCATGAAAGAGGTGGGAGCCGTGTTGGGGGTGGGGGAGGCGCGCGTTTCCCAGATCCACTCCGCTGCCCTCGTTCGCCTGCGGGCGAGAATGCGCGATTTGCTTGAAAAATCCCAGCCCCGGTTGGAAGGCCCGCCCCCCAACTACCCCCACTCGATGGAGACATCATGGGGAGGGTTCTAAGTCAGGATGAGATTGACGCACTCTTCCGCGAGCTATGCATCGAGGCTGGGTGCAGACAGCGTAAGAATCCGTGAGTTCATTTGGACCCGCATCTTTTCGCCGTCCGGGTCTAGCGATGTTTTGTTTCAAGTCCGGAGGGATCAACCCGAGGCTTATGTCGATACCGCAGGGCAGGGATAGTCCGCCCTGGCGCGGTTGTCCAGGCGTCTCCATTACAGCTGTCTATCGATGATCCCGCGTCGTCCGCAGTATCTGCAAGTGCCCTTCAACGGTATTGAGGTGGCTATCCCTGCTGCCTAACAGATTGTTAGCTAAAGGCTGGCAAGACTATGCCGATGTGTACAACTAATGGGGATAATGTACTCGCCTGAGGGAAAAGTGCGCGTCTCGTCTCCCGAAGGGCTCGACGCCCCGGGTGTGCCGAGCCCCGAAGACCCGGAGGCAAAGCAGGGCCGCAGGCTCGCCCTGATGGCTTCTCTTTCGGACGGATTGCCTACCCTGCCGGCCTATGTGTTCGAGTTAAACAGCCTGCTCGGTGGAACTCCGGTGAACCTCAAGCGAGTGGCTGAAGTCATTCGGACGGATCCCAGTCTTACCGCGCAGGTTATTCGACTCTGCACCTCAGCCTTCATGGGGTTTCGAGAGAGAGTTGCGAGCATTGAAGACGCGGTGATCCTGCTTGGGACCGAAAGGCTCCGGACCCTGGTTCTAACTTGCTCCCTCATTGAATACGGGGCCCATAAACTCGCGTCGGAGGACATTCAGTCATTCTGGCAACATTGCTTTCTTACTGCGACGCTGAGCGAGCGCCTCGCCAGGGCGATTGCTTATCCTCAACCCGAGGAAGCCTACCTCGCGGGGCTCCTGCATGACATTGGGGCTCTGCCCCTCTTAGTGATCAGTTCTTCCGACCTGAGTGAGCCCCTAGAGGTTGCTCCTCGGGGTTGGTGGGAGTCTGTCAGTTTAGAGCGTGAGCGCTTTGGGACAGACCATTGCGAAGTTGGCCATTGGATTGGGATTTCGTGGAATTTTTCACCCACACTGCTGGACATCATCGTGAACCATCACGACCCTCGGGGCGCCAGCCACGACCCACATTTGGTGGGTATTGTAGCGGCCGCGGACCAGTTTTGTGTTCGCCGAGGGGTGATGTTGGCCGCCCAGCCCTCAGAGCTCGGTGGGCCTACAACCAATCCGAATCACGAGATCCTCCGAGCCTGCTTGCCGGGATTAAGCCCTGAAGACGCAGGAAAGTTGGGACAGATGCTCGAGACGGACTTCCTCCATCTGATTCAATTGATGGAATTCGGAGCCGCCGGCTTGTTTGGAGGCGGAATCCCGAAGAATCCCTTCCGGGAATTCAGCAGTTGGGAATGAGCGAGTCTTGGGAAGAGCGGCTGGACGAGGGTCGCGAAGGAGTTCCCTGGGCGAAGGTGCTAGAGTTGTGGGTGGTGAGCCGGCGGGTGACGCCGGGCAGCGAGTTCCGCTTGCACCGCGAAGGATTCGATCCGAGCGCAACGGGGGATTTGTTGGGGACAGGCTTCGCGGTGGCCGAGACAGAGGCGGGAGAATTATATGTGCTGGCCAAGAGCGAAGGGCGGCGGGCCAAGGAGCAGGCGATCCGGCGGAGCAAGCTGGTTCGGCTGTTGAAGGCCTTACGGAAGCTGCGCAAAGCTGCCCAGGACTTTGAAGCGATCCTGATCCCGGAATTGTGGGAACATTGCCAGCCGAGCTTCTCCTCCTTCTCGGGAGAGACCCCGCCGGCGGGGTCAGACACCCTGAACTCGCTGGCCATTCAGGCCATGTCGGCGGGGCTGGCCCACCGGGGAGGACTGGGAATTGCACGAATGCTGGTCCGTTAGCTCGAGCCAAGCCTGCACCGAGGGCCGACGGATCAAACCGGAAGCAAGATTAGAACGGCATCATCGGGCTAAAGTTTCGCTTAGAATCGTCGATAGCACAGTCGGAGCCCGTAGGAGGCCGGAAATGAGAGTTGATGCCCCTCTTCTACTTCCCGAGAATCTTCAACCTCAAGAAGGTGAGCGGTCTGGGTCGCCGGCCAACCAGAGCCGCCTCGCGTCGGTCGAGTCGAACCAGGATAAGGCGCAACTGTCGGTCGACAGTGAAAGGATTGAGCAGCTCAAAGCGGCTCTCTCACGTGTGCCGGAGGTTCGACAAGAGCGCGTGGACGCCCTCCGCCAAGCCATTGGTAAGGGTAGCTATCAGGTGACGGATCAACAACTTGCTGACGCCATCCATTCCGAGCTGCAGCCAGGGGGAACGATGCCGCACCTAGACCTTAGGAGGGAGGAGTCATGGACGACTTGGCTCCTGCCCCTGCACAGCGAACCTCGGATGATGTAGGGAGGAAACCGGAGGAGATCCTCTCGGCGCGGAAGAAGGCGCGCCCGGTGCCTGCCAAGGAGCAGAACCCCGAGGCGAGGACTGAATCGGACCATCAGCTCGACGTGTTGGCCTAGATATGAAACGGGAAGTGCAACACTACTTGGAATTGCTCGAGCGACGCCTCGTCACACTTCGTTTGCTCGCCGCCGACCTCGATGAAAGTCGATCGGCCTACGTCGATCTCGACCTCCGTGGGATGCATCGGCATATCTCGCATCAAGAGAACCTATGCACGGAGATTCGCCTGTTGGACGCGGAATTGAACAGCCTGAGGGAAAAACTCATGAGCCCAGCTACTCCGGGTGGGCTCCCCTCCGCTCTGAGCGAGCTCAAGGCGCAGCTTGACCCTGCGTTGGCCCGGCAACTGCAATTGCTGCTCAGCGGACTCAAGACTATTCAGGCGGACGTGCGACGGCTCAGCCGAGTCCACTCTGAACTGCTCCGGCGCTCCCGGCGCTCCGTGAATGTCTTACTGAACTTCTTAGCGCACTGTTCGGGCACCTACCCTGTACCCGTTGCCCGACCCAAGGGGGTGTTTTTCGCCACGCTGGGGAAATAGACCATGTCCAGTCTTTTCGGCAGCATGTCTATCGCCCTCCAATCCCTGCTGGCCCAGCAGGGCACAATGGGGGTCGTGGCCGACAAGGTAGCGAACGCCAACACGCCCGGCTACTCTCGAGGAGTACCCATTTGGGAAGAAACCCCTCCGACCTTTAGGGGGAATGTCCTGGTGGGGACCGGCGTGACGATAGATAAAGTGGAGAGTGTCCGGGACAACATCCTGAATCTGCGCAGCCTGCAAGAATCCCAGCGACAAGCAAGCTTGAATTCCTATCAGCAATCAATGAACCAAGTGGAGGCCCTCTTCAACGAAACCCAGGGCGCGGGCCTCCAGAACGTCTTGAGCAATTTCTTCAATAGCTTCCAGGCCCTTGCAGCGAACCCGACGAGCTCCCCGTTGCGACAAGCCGTCATGACTGCCGGGCGAAACCTTGCCGATACATTCAACCAAACGAGCCGGAGCTTGACGACCATCCGATCCGGCCTGGATCAATCGGTGGTGCAAACTGTTGACCAGATTAACCAGCTTACCAGCCAAATCGTTAGCTTGAATGGGCAAATCCCGGCCGTCTCGGTCGCCGGGCAGGACGCGGGCGGGCTTCTGGACCAGCGCGACCGAGCCCTTCAAAACCTCTCCCAACTCGTTGACACCGCGGTTATCTATTCCGCAGATGGCACCGCGTCCGTGACTACCTCGGCTGGGGCAATGCTGGTGGCAGGCAATGAGAGTCAACCCCTGACCGTTCAGCGCGAGACTGATTCGGGGATGCATGATGTCTTCTCGCACGGGACCGACATCACGCCGGCGATCGCCGGCGGAAAACTTCAAGGTTATCTCGATGCCCGTGATGACATTATCCCCTCGACGCAATCTAAGCTCGACAACGTGGCCACGAGTTTGATAAGTGCAGTGAATGCGCAGCAGCAAGCGGGCTATGATCTGAATGGTTTACAGGGCCAAGACTTTTTTGTTCCTTTTACGCCCACGAATCCTGGTTCAAATGCTGGCGCAGCCACGGCCATGGCCCTGGCGCTGAACAATCCTGACCAGGTTGCAGCAAGCTCAGACGGCACCGCCGGAAACAACCGCAACGCCACCGCGCTGGCTGAACTCCAAGACAAGGCCATCGTTTCGGGTCAAACACCGGGAGATCATTATTCGAACCTGGTGTTCCAGGTTGGCAATGCGGTTTCCAATGCTTCCGCCGAACAAGAAGCTGTGAGTTTGGTATTGCAGCAACTCACGAACCAACGGTCTGCAGTTTTCGGAGTTTCGCTGGACGAGGAAGCCTCCAACTTGATCCTTTACCAGCGCGCTTACGAAGCCGCCGCGCGGGTCATCTCCATCGTGGATCAATTGACTTCCGAGACTATCAACGTGTTGACAGCGGGCTAAGATGCGCCCCCGTGTCAATCCCAATCTGTAGGGCCTAACACTCAACGAATTGGCGGAGAATTGTCAATGAGTTCTTGGATTTCCCGATTGGCGATACGAGTGACACCCAGCAGCCCGGTTTTCATCGAGTCTCCCTTCAGTGCTCCCTAGTTGAATCCGCCTAAGACCTCCCACTCTTTAATCATCGAAGGTCTAACGCAGCACACCCCGCCCGCGGGGGATTGAGCGGCGCTTCCCGTCAAGCTGTCATTGTGCGGATCTGGGGTTGGTTGCCGGGTTCACCCACCCGACATGGAGTGGTCCGCTACAGGCATTCCAGTCCAAGCTGGAGGATGGGGAGCAGTTACACGGGATTTACTTTTTGATCCCGAAAACGGCGAGCATTATACAGGGGAATTATCAGGGATTCCCGGAACCCCTGCCAGAAGCGACAAACTAGATGTTCAAGAGATAATCGGAAGCCTTCAGGTTTCCGAAGCGCACCGTATTGACGCGCTCTCCCACAACATTCGAGAAGTATTGCAGGATGGTCGTCAATTTCAATGCGGCCGAGGTTTCGTGCAACCGCAGCCAATGACGCGTGACGAGGGAAACATACAGTAGCTTGAAGTATAGGATCAAAAGACGCTCTTCGTAGCTATAGCGCTGGTAAACGTTGGCAGCGTTTTTGAGAAGGTACGTGAGAGCCAGGAAATCACACTTGAGCGTCACGGTGAGGCGCGAGTATTCCACGGGAGATCCGAAATCTTCAATGGCCTTCCGGACCGAGGGGAACTCCAACCGATTGGCATTCACAATCCTTTGGTAGAACTCCTGAGTAAACCGCCGTCGCAAGAGCTTCGGGCAGACGGCCTGGAGGTAAAAGAAAAGGAGCCCCGTAGACACAACCAAGATCAGAGGGGGCAAAAACATGGCTCACCTCACTGCAGATTTCTAATCGGGATTTCCGTTTTGGGTCCCCGAGAGGCTGGCGGTACACTCTAGGGTTCCCATTTTTGCAGCTCCAGGCAATGATTAAAGCAACCTCGGCGGCGGCGTGTCTGTTCAAAATTGCACACTTGGGCGGGACTTCTCTTCGGAACCCGGATCTGCCGCTCGTGCAGCCGATACCTCGGACACCACTCCATCTCTTGTGTCCTTTCGGACGGATCTGTTTGCCACCCAAGCTTCGGCTACCCATTGGCAACTGCAGCGCCGCAATACGCCGCAACCTGCTCCCAAAGAGGGGCCGCGGCGGGCTGGGTGATGAGATCATCGAAGCCCAAACGTTCGTCCAGTTCACGAACCAGAATCAAGCCGCCGTCGGAGGTGACACGGGAACCTTGGAGATCGACCTTGAGAGAGGCGTCGAAGGAGAGCTGAAAGGGCTGATTTTGTATCTCACCCATTGGGTACTGACCTCCGGAGCGTCTTTGTCTTGTTGACACCCGCATGAGTATTGATGACGGCGACGATCCGAAGATTCGGAGGTACAGCTCAAAATGGAAATGGGGGGTTACACGCCCCGAGTCAGGACCCGCGCAGCGCTTTGCTTGACTTAATTCCTTAGTGCAGGGTATTTTAGATGGTCAGCTTTAGGCTGTGAAATCACAGTAGGGAGCATTGCGCTTTGAAACGTACCTTTCAACCGAACCGCCGGCGCCGTGCCAAAACGCACGGCTTTCGCATTCGCATGAGAACTCCGGGAGGTCGCAATGTCTTGCGGCGCCGTCGTCAGAAGGGCCGTCATCGCCTGAATCCCTAAAGAGTTCGTTTGACCTCTCAAGCTTTCCCCAAGACTTTCCGGCTGCTGCGCCGAAGCGAATTTCGGCGCGTTTACGACGAAGGGCAACGCCGGAGCACGTCACTATGCACGGTCTTCTTCCGGTCCAATGGGCTGCCGCACTCCCGTCTGGGGGTTACCGTGCCGGCGCGCCTGGGGAGTGCCGTGCTGCGCAATCGCCTGAAGCGGCGCGTGCGCGAAGTGTTCCGGCTGAATCGCGCGAACCTTCCGGGGGGCTGGGATATTCTGGTGAATCCCCGCGAAGCCGTAGCGAAGGTCGCCTTTGCAGCGCTCCAGCGGGAATTGCTGCGCGTGTTTCCCAGCCTGCCTCCACAGGGAGGCCAGCCTCCGCTCCCCTTGTCACAGGGGGCCTCGTGAAGTTCCTCGTGCTGGGATTGATTCGCTTTTATCAAACCTGCTTCTCACCCGCACTGCCCTCGGCTTGCCGTTTCTACCCTTCCTGTTCAGCTTATGCGTATGAAGCGGTCGAGAAGTGGGGAGTGTGGAGAGGCGTGCGCCTGGCGCTCGGACGGCTGCTGCGCTGCCGGCCCTGGGGCGCCTACGGTTGCAATCCGGTGCCATGAAAAGAAGGTAACAGGTGACAGGGAAGAGCAAGGTGATAGGTGACCGGGAAAAACCGAAGCAAAAGACCGCGGGCGCGAAACCTGACACCTGGCGAATGACACCAATTATCTGTTCCCTGTACCCTGTAACCTATAACCTGGAATCTGCCTGTGAGCCTTGACCAAGAAAAACGTGTAATCGTCGCGTTTGCGCTCTCCTTTGTGATGCTGATCCTGTGGCGTGTCTTTTTCGTCAAGGAGCCGCCTCCGCAGCCGAAGAAGGCCACGCCCGCTGCACCCACGGCGACTGCTCCAGGACAGCCGGCAGCGGCGCCAGCGGTGAGCACGGGGCCGCAAGCGAAGCAGGCTACGTCTCGCGTGGCGCTGCCGGTCACGCAAGGAAACAAAGCGGGAGATATCGTGGTCGAAAACGATCTCTACCGCGTGACGTTCTCGACACAAGGCGCCGTTGTCAAGAGTTGGGTGCTGAAGAGATATCGCGACGCGAAGGACAACCTGCTCGACACCGTCGACGTCGCGGCTTGCCAGACGCTGGGCTTCCCGATGAGTGTGAGCATGTCGGACGCCGCGCTCAAGGCGCAGCTCAACCAGGCGATCTACGTGGCCGAGGCCGCCAAGCTCGTCGTTGGCCCTGAACCTGCCAAGCTTTCCGGGAGCACCTTCGCGCCTCCCGTCAGTCTCACCTTCACATACAGTGATGGCAAGAACCAGGTGGTGAAGAAATTCACTTTAGGCGCCGGTTACGAAGTGCACGTGGAAGTCAGCGTCTCCGACGGCCAGCGTTATCTGCCGGTCGATGTCATGTGGCCGGGCGGCTTCGGTGACCATACGCTGGCGCCTTCCGTGATCGAATCCGTCAGCCAGGCGGTTTACGGTTCGCTGGGTGACCTCAACACCTTGTCGCAGCGCAAAGTGAAAGAGGACCGTGTCATTCCCGGCCCACTGCAACTGGCGGGACTGGAAGACAAATATTTCGCGGACATCTTCCTCCCCGACGCGCCGGATCAGGTGGCTTTCCGCGTCGCACGGCAGGAGTGGTCCCCGCCCGATTGGACCGAGAAGGAAAAGCCCCGGCCACTCACCGCCACGCTGGCGGAAACGCAGCCCAAGCCGCTGGCCTTCCGCTTGTTCGTCACGCCCAAAGACCTGGACGTGCTCCGCTCAGTAAACCCTCCGCTCGACTCGCTCGTGGACTTCGGTTGGTTCAGCATCGTCGCCAAGCCTCTCTTTATTGCGCTGCGATACATCTACGACCACTGGATTCACAATTACGGTTGGGCCATCGTCCTGCTGACTCTGATCATCAATCTGGCGATGTTCCCCCTCAAAATCAAAAGTCTTCGCTCTGCGCAGGAAATGCAGCGCATTTCGCCGATCATCAAGGGCATCCAGGACAAGTACAAGCAATACAAGTTCAACGACCCGCGCAAGCAGAAGATGAACGAAGAAGTCATGAAGGTCTATAGCGAGCACCATATCAATCCTCTTGGCAGTTGCCTGCCCATGCTCCTGCAGGCTCCTTTCCTTTACGGCTTTTACCGCGTGCTGGATCTTTCCATCGAACTTCGCCATGCGCCCTGGATTTCCTGGCTGAAAGACCTTTCCGCGCAGGATCCACTGTACATCTTGCCGGTTGCGATGATTGTGACCATGTTTATCGTGCAGCGCATGACGCCCATGACCACCGCCGACCCCGCTCAACAACGGATGATGATGATCATGCCCCTGATGTTCGGAGTCATGTTCTTCCGGTTTGCCAGCGGCATGCTGCTTTACTGGGTCACCAGCAACGTGGTGGGAATTGGGCAGCAACTTTTTATTAATCGTTATATGCGCGCTCCGGACCCCCTCCTCGCTCCTCCTCGCAGGCCTGCAGTGGCCAAGGAGTGATTCGCCATGGACAGCGACCACCCGCCCGCCGAACACGCGATCGAAAACCACCTGCCTTCGATCGAATCCTTGCTCCACGAAGTGATTCGACACGGCCGTTTTGAGCTGGGGTTCTCCATTCAGAAAGGCGCTGCCCTGGCGGATGACTTGGAAACGCCGGAGTACGTGGTGGATTTTTCCGGGCGGGACGCCGACCTCCTGCTGGAGAGGAACGCCGCGCTTTTGAGCGCCATCGAATACTTGGTGTTGAAGGCGGTCCGCCTGGAAGAGGAACATTTCGGGAAAATCACCTTCGATTGCCAGGAGTGGCGGCGGCTGCGCAACGAGGAGTTGCGCCTGACCGCGCAGGTGGCGGCGGAACGCGTGATTGAAACCGGCGACCCTCTTACCCTCAGCCCCATGAGCCCGCGCGAACGGCGCATTATTCACCTGACCTTGAAGGACCGCCCGCAGGTCCGGACGGAGAGCGAAGGAACGGGAGCCGAGCGCAAGGTGGTGATTATTCCTACCAACCCTCCCTCACGCCGCGCTCACCGCTGACCAGCGAATCCTCTTGGGGGGCGTTACGAGGAAACCTTCCCCTTCGGCTACCAAGAGACCCCTCACCCGCCCGCCCCCAGGGCGGGTGCCCTCTCCCCACGGGAGAGGGTTGAAAGCGGAGATGATTGCGGCGGACGCCCTTTGTCGCCAGGGTGACAAAGGGCACTAAACTTGGATCAGGCCTCCCCTCGCCCCCTTGGGGGAGAGGGGCCGGGGGTGAGGGGGTTCTGATCGAAGGCGGAATGGTTACCGCGTAATGGGTCGTTATGGTGAGTGAAGACACCATCGTCGCGATTTCCACTCCTCCAGGTCGCGGCGGCCTCGGTGTGGTGCGGCTTTCGGGCGACCGCGCCATCGAAATCACCACGAGCCTGATCAAATTCCCCAAGTTGCCGCTCGACACCCAACGCGCGACGCTAGGGACCTTCTCAGAACTCGACTCCGGCCGGGCGCTCGACCAAGTGGTCGTGACCTGCTTTCGCCAGCCGCATTCCTACACCGCGGAAGACGTGGTGGAGATTTCATGCCACGGCGCGCCGGTCATCCTGCGCTATCTGGTGGAGTGCTGTCTCGAGCGGGGCGCACGCGCCGCGGAACCCGGCGAATTCACCCTGCGCGCTTTCCTCAACGGGCGCATCGACCTGACTCAGGCGGAGGCGATCCGCGACCTCATTGAGTCGCAGACGCTCTACCAAGCCCGGGTCGCCGCGCAACAACTCGAGGGTTCCGTCTCTGTGCGCTTGCAGCCGCATAAGCAGGTGTTGCTCGACCTGATCGCGCGTCTCGAGGCCGGCATCGACTTCGCCGAAGATGATGTGGCGGTAATCGAGTGGCAGGAGATTCTGGCGCGCCTCGATCGCAGCCGCGCTGACCTGCAGAAACTCGTCGAGGGTTACAAGTACGGCCGCATTGTTCGCGAAGGATTGACGCTCGCGATTGTGGGCCGGCCGAACGTCGGCAAGTCGAGCCTCTTCAACTGCCTTTTGAATGAAGAGCGCGCCATCGTCACGCCCGTTCCGGGAACTACGCGCGATCTGGTCGCGGAAACTGCCAATGTGGGCGGCATTCCCTTGCGCTTTGTGGACACGGCCGGCGTTCGCGAGGCTCTCGACGCGGTTGAGAAGATTGGTGTGGAGCGGACTTTCCGCGCCATCGCAGATTCTGCTTTGCGACTCTTGGCGGTTGATGCCTCGGAGCCGTGGACGGAAGAAGATGCGCGCCTGCTTCAGAAGCTGCGCCCTCTGGGTGCACTGCTGGTTGCCTTGAACAAGTCGGACTTGCCGCCGCGCGTCTCACCCGCTGAACTCGAAAGCATCGTGCAAGCGGATTTGGATGCGGGCGTCTCGCCGCCACGGCTTGTCCACACTTCGGCGCTGACGGGCGCGGGAATTCACGAACTCAAAGAGAAGATTTTGGAAACGGCGGCGCCCGCCCGCGATCTCGGGCTGGAAGGCGAGTTCATCACCAACCTACGGCACCAGCAACTCATCCAGGATTCACTCCAGGGTCTGGCCAAGGCCCGCCAAGCCGCTGAGCAGCGGCTGCCTCACGAAATGCTCTTGCTCGACCTCTACGACGCGCTGCGGCCCCTCGACCTCATCACCGGCGCCACCTACGCCGACGACGTCCTCGACATCATCTTCAAAACATTTTGTGTGGGGAAGTAGACGGAGGTTGTGATCGGGAGATCGGGTGATTGAGTGATTTGCGATTTTCGAAGTCAGCAAATTGGTTCATCTTCCCACCTGACACCGCCGATAGCCGATCTGGAGAAGTGTGTCACGAAGGGGTTTGGCCGTCGGCGCGCGCTCGCTCCAGGAATGGGAGCAAGGGCGCAGGCGTCCAGAAAGCGCGGTGCGCGCCTACTTGACGGTGATTGATAGAAACCCGGAAGCGGTGGAAAAAGCGCTCATGAACGAGTCGTGAGTTGCGAAGGGCATCGGGCATGAGAAAGCCCCACGGGCAGGACGGCGCTGACCGTGGCTGCCCGCTTGCTCCCCCTAATCCGGCTCTGTTAATGTTAGGGATGGGGGGAAATGTTCAGAGAGCGGATAAACGGCGGAGGGCAAAAGGCAGAGCCGGATACGACGGCGGCGAGGAGGGGACGTGCGCCAGGTGGTGCCAAGAATATCAGCTAAAGCTGCGCGGCGGGTAGAAAGTTGGCACTGCCCTGAAAATAGCCGGAGCTTTCATTGGGAACAAAGGGGTTAGCTCAAACCAGGCTATTTTCGTGCATCATGGCGAGCCGAAGGCTCATGATATCTGCGCTGAATGTCAGTGGGAAGACAGATTCGATCTGAAACCTCGGAGTGAGACGTCATATGAAAGAGTTAGAGCCGATGAGCATCGGCGCGGAGATTATAAGATATGAAAAGGGAACCCCAATACTTCCAGTTGGAGCATCCACCCAATGAAGTCGTTATTTGTGATCACATGGCATGTGAAGAGGTGGCTGACCACTTGGATGTAGACAGTCAGGGGCGTGAACGTCGCCTATGTGCTTCGCATACGAGCAGCGACAAGCACGCCTCGCGGCTGCCAAAGCGTAGGCCGGACCCCAACCTTCCGTACAGCGCACGCCCTCTTGCCTAGCCACGGCTGGCTGGCGCAGAGCGCAGCTCTGCGCTTCAGCGTGTTATGTTAGCGCTGGTCATGCCTACCCACAAACGGCATTTTGCGCGCGGACGGTTGCAGCTCCTGACCAGCAGCATCTATCGCCCCACCAAGCTTTTTGAGAGTGATCGGCTTGCCCGATATCAGTCTTTTCTGTGGGCCGCAGAGCTGGGCTCTGCGCCAGCGGGCGGCCCACGCTTAGAACGCCGCTCACGGTGGCGGAGGAGCACGTCAATGACAAAGCAGGAATGGGAAGCAGCGCACGAATTCTGGAATCAACTTCGGGAATGGCTGCGAAACATTTGCGCCACGGAGAGGCTGAAATATGCGGAGAAATCTCCGAACGAAGTCGAATTAAGAACCCAGGGTGGCCGTGCGTTGCATGTTGAATTCGATCCAAATAATAATCTCCGCCCCCTAAAGTACACCTTGGAACCCGGCCCTCAAGTTGAGCTTCAATTCGTACTGGCCGAAAAAGCGTATTTTCGTTTCTGTGGTGTCAACTATCCTCCTGATACTTTGGGACGGGAGATGCTCAGAGATCTCCGGGCTGAATGACCGCAAGGCCTGCCGTTCGTGGGCTTGCCCGGCGGTACAGGCAGTTTCGCCTTAGCAAAGGAGACTGACAATGGATACAAGGCAGATGAAGGCTGAGAAGGCCAGCATACTCAAGGCCGACCTCAAACGCGTTGCGGAGCGTGAGGGGATCGACCTATCGCTTCCCGATAACAAGTTCACGTTGTGGGTAAGAATGGGGGAACAGGAATATGCATGCCGGGAGCATGCTTCCTACCCTGACAAGATTTATCAGTTCTTGGGGCAACAACACCTGTTCGGTACAGCAACGACACTTATCCTCGAGGAAAACGGGGAACGCGTCAGACTCGTTAGCTGTGAGGTTGGCTAGTCGAAAGTCACTTGGCGAGTTTGCGGGAGACCCTGTCGAAGTCGGCTTTATCGTCGCGGCAGTTAGCAACCGGATAGACTTTGCATGAATCCAGAGCCGCTTTGTACTCTTGCAGCGCCGATCGGAGTTCGCCCTTCTTCTCCATGGCCTTTCCAAGCGACGAATGGGCGTACTCGTTGCGGGGGTCCAGGCGACTGGCTTCACGGAATTCTAAGATAGCCCCTTCAGTGTCTCCTCTATCAAACAGGCATCGGCCTAGGAAAGTGTGGTAGCGGAATTCGTCTGGCTTGAGACGGACAGCCTCTCGGAGTTCCGGGATGGCTTCCCCGTAGTCCTTGCTGGCGGACAAGCAATTCGCCAACTGGAAATGGGCTTCTGCGTATTCGGGTTTCAACTCCAAGGCCTCACGAAATTCCTGCAAAGCCAACTGGTCGTGGTCTTTCACCGTGGTATCGTGGCATAAATCCACCCCCAGCGCCCTGTGAGCTTCGGCGTAGTCAGGCCTCTGATGAATTGCTTGGCGGTACTCGTTAATTGCTTCCCTGTGTCCCTCAGCGTCGGTATCGAGTGCCCTAGCAAGGTCAAAGTGGAATTCGGGCTTTTCTGGTCTCAATTGGACTGCCTGACGGTATTCCTGAGTGATGCGTCTCTCACACTCGCTTTCTTCACCAGGCTGGGTAGTCTGGGGAAATTCACGGATTTCATTTAATACGGTATCGAATTCGAAGTCGGAGCATCCTGATTCCCGCGCGTGACCAAGGGCATTGTGGAACTCTGGGTTACTTGGCTTCAATCGTACGGCTTCGGTGTACTCGCGAATTGCCCCGTCGAAATCGTGCTTGTCGTAAAGGGCTTTGCCAGCTTCAGCGTGCGTTTGCGCTCGGTACATATTCACGGACCACCACGCCCCTGTACCCCCCACGGCTAGAGCAACAGCGGCCACAACCCAGAGGGCCCAGCGAGACCATCTCGATTTCTCTTTGACATTCACTCGCCCCGGCTGGACGCGGGATTGACGCTCTGTAGCGGACGCCTGTGCCGGAACGAGCGTCGAGCGCTTCGTCAAGGACCCCCGTTCCGGTGGAGCAGGCTGAGAATCGATTGCGGCGGCCTTGGCGAACTCCTGTGCAAATTCCAACACCGAGCCGTACCGCTGATTGCGGTCCTTGGTGAGGGCTTTCATCACTACGCTTTCGAGTTGGGGCAGCGCGGGGAGGTCGGGTTTGACGGCGCGGAAGGGCGGTGGGTCTTCCTGCATGTGCATGCGCAAGTATCCGACCGGCGTGTCGGACTGAAACGGCGCGCGGCCGGTGAGCATTTCGTACACCACCACGCCCAGCGAGTAGATGTCCGACCGCGCGTCGAGTTCATCGCTCCTCATGCCGGAAGCCTGCTCGAACGACATATAAGCGGGCGTGCCGAGCACCATGCCGGTCTGTGTGTGCGTGGTGGACTCGCGCAGCTTGGCAATGCCGAAATCGACGACCTTTACGATCGTTTCGCCTTCGTCGCCCCGCGTCAGAAAGATGTTATCGGGTTTGAGGTCGCGATGAATAATGCCCAGCTTGTGCGCGGCGTTTAGCCCCCGCGCCGCTTGCTGGAGAATTTCCGCAACCTTGGGCAAGGGAAGCGCGCCACGCCGCGTGAGCGTCTGGCGGAGAGATTCGCCTTCGAGAAACTCCATGGCGATGTAGGGCGTGCCGTCATCGGCCTGGCCGGATTCGTAAATGGTGACGACGTTTGGGTGATGAATGCGCCCCGTGGAAGCCGCTTCATTCTGAAAGCGCAGCAGGAAGTCGGGGTCATCCAGCAGCTTGCGGTTCAGGACTTTGAGCGCCACCGGACGGTTGCCCACCGCGATCTGCTCGGCGAGGAAGACCGCTCCCATGCCGCCCTCGCCCAGGCGCCGGACGATGCGAAATCGGCGGGAGAGTTGACCGGCAAGCTGCGCTTCGGTTTCCGTGGCTTCAACACTCAGCGCGGCACCCTTCCGCGACCGGGCTTCCTCAATGGTCTTGAGTTGCTCAAACAGGTCTTTTAGGCGCGCCTCTTTGACAGTGTCAGGGTCAATGAATCGAATGGTGCTCTTTTCATGTTCAATCTCACGGAGAACTCGCTGTTTTTCCTGTTCCCAATCTACCTCTGCCGGGCGATCAAGTCCTTCTCTCATCATTGGCCTTTCTACTGACTCCCATTGATATTCCATGTAACTGGGGGCACAGTCAGTGCAGTTCTGACCTTAGCTACCTGCTTTCAATGGGTCGATGGCCCGATCACCAAATCACTCAATCGCGAAATCACCAATGCAGCCGAAGCTTGGCCAGGTAGGGGTCCAACTCCCGCACGCGAAAGAGTTTCGCGAGGCCTGCCGTGACGACAAGTCCCACGAGGCTCATGATCCCCAAAACCACGAGGGCGCGCAGCGGGGTTTGCCAGCCGATGTGCGACTGCAACGGTTGGGTCAGCTTGTAACACACGCCGGCTGCAATGACCGACGCGGCGGTGATCTTCAAAAAGAACCAGACCAGGTCTGCCGACTCCGGGTTCCGGGTGCGGTGATTCAGCAGTCCGAAAAGCAGAAGTGTGTAGGCAACAATTCCGGAAGAACTGGCCAGAGCCAGTCCCAGATGCTGATAGTGCCGAACCAGCAGCCAATAGAGTGGGAGACTCAGGAAGGTGAGCGCGGTTCCGACGATGGCTGGGGTGAGAGTGTCGCGAGCCGCATAGAAGCCTCGCGCCAGGATGTTCTGTGCTCCCCAGGCAAACATCCCCAGGGAAAAGACCGCCAGGGTCGCGGCGGTGGCTTCGAGGTCGGGCGCCCGCAGGCGTGTGTGGGAGAAAACCAGGTAGACAAGTGGGGTTCTCTGGACGATGGTCAGCGCGGAAACCGGCACGAGCAACAGGATCAGGCCCTTCATCGTGGCATTCAGCGTGCGGTTCAATTCCTCCAGCTTGCCTTCCGAGTAGAGCTGCGCCAGGAAAGGAAAAGATGCGACGCCCACGGCTTGTCCAACGACCCCGAGCGGGACTCGCATCAGGGTTTTGGCATAACTGAGCCAGGTGATCGAGGCTGGCACAAGATAGGAGCCGAACCAGCGGATAATCCAATCGTCCGTGAACACCAGGGAAAGCGCCAGCATGATGGGAATCGTGAGCTTGACGAACAGCCGAAATCCGGGATGGAGAAGATCCAGGTTAGGTGAGAAGCGGCCGCCGGCGCGTCGGGCGCCGTAAATCTGCAGCAGGAAGTTGCCCGCCAGGGATCCGGCCAGAACGCCGACAGCGAAACCAGTGATCCCGATTTGCGGGGAGAGCAGCACACCGCCGAGAATGATCCCCAGGTTGTAAATCACGGGGGCCAGCGAGGGCACGACAAACTGTCCTTTGGCGTATTGCACGGCGCTCAGGATACTGCCCAGATAGAAGCAGATTTGCGCCGGCATCATCAGGCGCGTCAGAAAGATGACGCGCCCTTTCTCCGCGGGACTGAAGCCGGGGGCGATGAGTTCGACCAGTTGCGGCGCGTAGATTTCTCCCGCCACGACTAATGCTGCCAGCAACAGCCCCATGGAACTCACCACGGTTGAGAAAACGTGCCAACCTTCGTCCTCGCGGTTCTCAGCGGCGAACTTCGTAAAGACAGGAATAAAAGTTATACTCAATGATCCGCCCGCGACGAGGTAGTTCAAGAAGTCGGGAAGCGTGAAGGCAGCGTAATAAGCATCGGTGACGGCGTTCGAGCCGATCTGGTGGGCCACGGTCCATTCGCGGAAAAAGCCCAGAACGCGGCTCGCCAGCACGCTCACCATGACGATGGCGGAAGCTTGCGCGATGCGCCGCGTTACGGGGGCAGTGGTCATCCGGGAAGGTGTATCACGTTTTGCGTGGCTTTGCCTAGGACCGAGCGGAGCGAACGGCAGGCGGGTGGGTCGTCAAGCCCACTTGTGCCGGTGAACGGGATAGGGGAAGCGATGATTGCACCTCAAACAGCGGGCCATCCTGGGACGTTTCAGCAAGCGTTCGAAGAATCGGCGTCGGGATCTTCGGTAAAACGTGCTGCCACACTCGGGGCAGAAGTGATAATCACCCACCGCGTCGTCGGCTTCCGCGACGCTGGTGGATGCTGCGGTTTCCAAAGTCTTACGTCCGACGGATGCCCCGGCACGCTCGGGAGCCATTGCAGGCGCAGGTCTTTCCGGTTCTGCCGGCGCTCCTCGCGAAGCTTTGGCGATCTTCCTATCGTAATGTTCCTGGAGTTGCCCGTACGTCATGTCATCCGGGTGCGGCCCGGACCGTTGCACGCGTTTGAACAGGCGCCGCCGTTCGCACAACGAGCAGCGACGCAGGTGGTATCCCATCTTCCAGAGCGTGCTGTAAATGAGCCCGTGGCGAACAGATTTGGTTTTTGTAGCTCCACACCGGGGGCATGGACTGGCCATTCCCACACCTCAGCACGTCAGGATGTAACGCCAAGGTCAATTTGCGGAAACCAGAACGTTCCGCATGCTGCACGCGATGTCAGATTGTGCCTCGTGGTTGCGGTCTTTCGGAGCAACGAACACTAACTATAGGTGCAAGTGCTAAATTAATATAGCACACGCCAGTGCGCTTGCCAACCTGCTTCTGATGAAGCGCCCGCATTTTGTTATTATCTGGAATCAACGCCGACAAAACACTTTTGAGAGAGAACGAGCCCATGAAAGCAGGGATTAGCATGTGGACCGGGGATTCCGTTTTGGAATATCGACCGATCGTTAACATACGACTCACCACATCTGGATGCAACATCCAGTCGGGTTTTCAGTGGGAGTGGACAGGCAACATCCGACAGCCCGGTGATTAAGTTCAACAGTATTCTCCACGCCTCGACGCCGTCACGAACCACGATCACGGCATAGCCCCATTCGACGAGGAGGGCCTCGAGCGTGCGGCGGGTGATGACATCATCTTCTGCGATAAGGATTTGCATGCCTGGACCCTCGATTCCCAAAACTCCAATTCTCGGCGACCCGCGCGGCCCGCCGTTTGGCCTCACGAGAGGTCAACGAGGCTCGTGCTGTTTTGCAGGTCGGCCTCTGGATTATCGGCGACGAACACTTGCAGCTTTTCGCAGGCGGCCACCAGCCGTTCCTGCAAATCGAGAATTCGCCTGCCGGCCCGCAGACGCACCATCAATTCTTGGGGGTTGAAAGGCTTGGTTAGGTAGTCATCGACGCCGGCCTCCAGTCCGTCAAGGATGTCTTGGCTCTGGGTCCTCGCGGTCAGCATCACAATGTAAATATAGAAACTCTCAGCGCAATTCCGAATCTTTCGACAGAGCTGAATTCCGTCCATTCGGGGCATCATCCAGTCGAGGATCACCAAGCGGGGGGCATCGGGCCGTTGCAGCAGGGCCCAAGCCTCGAGACCATCGGTGGCTACAACGACCTCGTAATCCGCTTTGCTCAGAAACGTCTTGAGCATGCGGCGGGAAACCGGGTCGTCTTCAGCAATTAGGGCTCTCATGTTCAGTGCTCGACACGTTGGGGGCGGTTCTTCACGGGTGCACCGCGCTTTCAAGCCGTTGAAAAACCTGCACGATGCCGGCGATTTCTTCTTGGAGCACGGCGTAAGCGGTATCGGCGGCGGCGAGGTTCCCCTCACGACCCATAGTCTCCAACGTTTGCGCAGCTTTGACTGCCGTCGGAATGACGAAATTGCCGACCGAACCCTTCAGGGCATGAGCCGCGCGCTCTAACCCCTGGGCGTCGTCCTGTTCGATGGCTTGCTGTATCGCCGACAACAGTTTGGGAGACTCTTGGATGAACAACCCTGCCAGCTCCGCCAGCTGTTCTTCGTCACCATCCAGGCGGGCCAGGACGGCCGCTCTATCCAGGCCCGGCTGCTTCCGAGCGAGCCTATCCTTTTCTGGCGCCGGGGACTCGTAACTGTGGCGTTCGACTGCGTCGATGAGTTCCTCCCTCTTGACAGGCTTGGGGAGGTAACCGTCCATCCCCGCCGCGAGGCACCGCTCCCGGTCGCCTTTCATGGCGTGGGCCGTCATGGCAACAATCGGCAGATGGGTTCCCGTCCCCCTTTCTTTCTTGCGGATGGCCGCGGCTGCTTCGAAGCCATCCATTTCGGGCATTTGCACGTCCATTAGCACCAGATCGAACGCCCCGGGCCCTGCCTTTGCTAGAGCGGCCAATGCCTCCTTGCCGTTTCCGGCCACGACCACATTGTGGCCCGCTTTCCCCAGCAATCGCACCACCAGGTTTTGGTTCACCAAATTGTCCTCGGCCAGCAGGATGCGGAGCTTCCGCCGGGCCTCGCGTAAGGAGTGGCGGGTGATAACGTCCGCTCGTTCTCGGGAAGCTTGGCCGAGAAGGCTAAGAATGGCGTCCACCAGTTCCGACTGTCTGACAGGTTTGATCAGGTAAGCGGCGATGCCTAGTTTCCGACAACGCGCAACGTCGCCGCGAAGGCCGCTGGAGGTCAGCATCATGATCATCGTGCCCGCCAGTTCAGGGTCGTGCTTGATCCTTTCCGCCAGAGCGAACCCGTCCATGTCCGGCATGAGGGAATCAATCAAAGCCACGCGGAAGGTTTCCCCGGCCTTTTTGGCCTGTTTCATCACGGCCAAGCCCGCGATCCCCCCAGCGGCAGTCGTCGGGACCATCTTCAAATGCCGGAGCATCATCTCCAGGATTTTGCGGTTTGTGGTGTTGTCGTCCACCACCAGGACCGGCAGATCGTGGAGTATTTCGGGAGAAGCCCGAGGGGGCCGCTCCGCCGGAGTTGGCGCCAAATCCATGCACGCGGTGAAATGGAACGTACTGCCTTTGTCGGGTTCACTTTCCACCCAGAGGCGACCCCCCATCAAGGCCACCAGCTGGGAGGTGATGGCCAGCCCCAGCCCGGTGCCCCCGTACCTGCGGGTGGTGGAAGCATCGGCTTGCACGAACGGCTCGAAGATCGACTTCTGCATCTCGGCGGGAATCCCGATGCCGGTGTCGCTGACCGTGAAATGCAAACAGCTGGGGTCTGCCGTTTGCCCTTCCACCGCCACCCGGACGACCACCTCGCCCTGCTCCGTGAATTTGGTGGCGTTATCCACCAAATTGGTGAGGACTTGGCGCAGTCGCCCGGGATCACCCACCAACCACTCCGGCACTTCGGGCTGGACAAAGTCGGCAAGTTCCAAGCCTTTCTGGTGGGCGTGGAGGGCCAGCACTTTCAGCGCGTCGCCAAGGGTGTCACGTAGATTGAACTCAATGCGATCCAGCTCAAGCTGACGAGCCTCGATCTTCGAGAAATCCAGAATGTCGTTGATGACAGTGAGCAGCGAATCGGCTGAGGTCTGGACCATCGCCAGGTACTCCCGTTGCTCCGGGGCGAGTTCCGTTTCCAGGGCGAGTTCGGTCATGCCCATGATGCCATTCATCGGGGTCCGGATTTCGTGGCTCATATTGGCCAGGAACTCACTCTTGGCCTGCGTGGCGGCCTCCGCCTGCCGCTTCGCCTCCCCGAGATCCTTCACGAGTTGGCGGAGCCTAGTCGCATTTTCTTCTTGCACGGCCTTAGCGGATTCCAGCTCCGAGGCATAACGGCGCAGCGCCTCCTCGGCACGCTTCCGCTCGGTGATGTCCCGGGCAATGCCGCACAGACCGATGATTTTGCCGGCGTGGTCGCGCATGGGCACCTTGACGACGTGGAATGTGCGCGGGCTACCCTGGATCGGTTTAGTATGCTCTTCGGCGATCGTTTCTCCCGCCAGGACGCGCCGATCCACTTGCTGAAGGTGATCTATACCCTCCGCGCCGAAAAGCTCGACTTCGGTCAGCCCAATCAATTCCGGCGCGCGCCGGGCAAGAAGGCGTTCCATGGCGGGATTCACCAGGGTATATTGCAGGGTCGTGTCCTTGATGAAAATGGAATCCTCGGCGGTCTGAAAGATGGCCCGGAACCGCTCCTCGCTTTCGCGCAGGGCCTCCTCGGCGCGCTTCCGCTCGGTGATGTCGTCAATCGCCACGACCACGTGTTTGTGGCCATTGAGAAAAACCGGCTCCGCGCTCACTCGCAACCAAGGATGTTCCTCACGGCCACCGATGAGCAGGGTTGGCTGGATCTCCAAACCATGCACCCGCGTGCCGGAAGATAGAACCTTATTAATGCTGTCCCTCAATTGACACGCTGGGCAAGCCTGGGAATAACCGCATCCCTTTTCGGTTTCGTGGCTGTGAATACAGCCCAGCCCGGCCCCAGCCCGCTGATTGATTATGTCCGCAGGGTCCCGGAGAACCATGGCCGCCACTTCGGCGTTGGACCCCACAATCACCGTCTCCTCATTGAGCAGGAGCATTCCGATGGGCGCCGAAGCGAAGATGGCGTTGAGATTGTCCCTTTCTATCTGCAGCGCCTCCTCGGCCCGCTTGCGAGCGGTAATGTTGGTGAAGAAACCGACGCTGCAATCTTTTCCGCCGACCACCAGCCGGCTGGCATTGATGTCGGCATAGATCGTAGTCCCGTCTTTGCGCAGACACGGAAGGGCTGACGCCAACGTTTTTTCGCCGCGTACCTGGGCCATGAACTCAGCCCCAACCCTCTCCAAATCCTCTGTGGGATGAATATCACTTACGCCCAGGTGGACCAGTTCTTCCTCCGTGTAGCCCAACATTCGGCACACGGCGGGATTGGCATACACGAACTTCTTGGTCTCGATGGTCGAGACGAGTATCCCCTCCGCCGCCCCTTGAAAGAGGCCACGGAACTTCTCTTCGCTCTCCCGCAGCGCCTCCTCGATTCGCTTGCGAGCGGTGATGTCGGTGAAGAATGCGACGCAGCAATCTTTTCCGTCGACCTCTAGCCGGCTGGCGTTGATCTCGGCATAGATCGTAGTCCCGTCTTTGCGCAGACACGGAATGGCTGGCGCCAACGTTTCTCCACCGCGGGTCTGGGCCATGAACCCAGCCACAACTCTCTCTAAATCCTGTGGAGGATGGATATCACTTACGTTCATGTGCACCAGTTCTTTTTCCGTGTAGCCCAACATTCGGCACACGGCGGGATTGGCATACACGAACTCGTGGGTCTCGAAGTTGGAAGCGAGTATCCCCTCCGCCGCACCTTGAAAGATGGCCCGGAAGCGCTCTTCGCTCTCCCGCAGTGCCTCTTCCGCCTGCTTACGTTCGCTGATGTCGCGATTGATACTCAGGATCGCGGTGCAACCGTTGTACTCAATCACCGACGTACTGGCCATGATCTCAATTTCACACCCATCGCTGCGGGTATGAACCGTCTCGAAGTTCCTGTAATTGCTGTCAAGCAGGAGCTTCGCGATTTGCCGTTCGCCGCGCGGCACATCTGTGGTAATCCCCTTCAGGCTCATTCCGACAAGTCTTTCTTTGCCGAAGCCGTAGACCTCGCAGGCCTTGCTGTTGGCCTCCAAAATGACTTCGCTCTCAGGTTCGAAGATAAGGATGGCATCGTTGGCGTTCTCAAAAAGGTCGAAGTACCGCTTCTTTAGGGCGGCTTCGCGCCGCAGCCATTCCCGGATAACGGCGGTTTGTTGGCGGACGCGGCGGCGCAGCGACACTCCCCAGGCCAGAGCTGCCAGCATGAGGGCCGCCATGATCCCCAGGATACCGGGGATGTGCTTCAGGTAGAATGACGGAGGAAGCGCCAGAACGGTCACGTCCTGCGCGGAGCCATCCAGGAGGTGCCCGGTATTCAGTGCGAACTCGCCGCCGTGCATCCCGGAGCGCACGGACTCAGCCGCACCCTCGGTTCGGTGGGGCAGCGGCGCCGGCCTTTGTCCGGTGGCAGCCTGTTGAATAGGGGAGCGCTCGCCCACTGCGCACAATTCCACCGCGACGACGGGAAGTATTCCCAAGATCAGCAGCAACGACCAGCAGAACTGCCTCCGCCAGAGGTCTCGTCCCCGAGATGTCATCAGTATCTTCACGGGTCTTTCTCGAAGTAGGCTCAGAGCTTCTCCAATTCGGGCCGCGCGAACTTCTCGAAGGAGTCCGGGCAGATGCCATGGCTGAACTGGGCTTCGGACCGTTCTCCGATGTGGTTTTCGAGTCGCTGCCAATGGTTCCGGTCATTACGGATCTTCTTGCAGTACGAGCAAATCGGGAGCAACCCCTGCAGTCGCTTGACGCGCGCCAACGCTTCTTCCAGCTCGGCGACACGCCCGGCCAGGCTAGTCTGCAACCCGACGAGGCGTACTCCCACCTGGAGTCGGGCACTCAACTCTTTGCGGCTAAAGGGTTTAGTGGCTCAAACCCTCAGCCGAGACCTCCCTTCGCGGAGAGCGTCGCGAGCAGGCGCCACTCCCCTAAAAGCTTTATCGGCGGGTTCCCTTTTCCTCTTAATTCTGGGAGTTGCGAATGGGGCTTGAGAGGAGGGACTAATTATCCGGGATTTCCAGAGAGTTCTCCCCATTGGGCAATAACCGACCGTAGCCCCTCGGAAAGTGCAACGCTCCGCCGACCTGTCTTCGGTAAACCCGCTGTTCGACGTTGACGTGATCGGTCTCGACATGTTGCCACTTGAGACCAAAGATCTCACCGGGCCGCATCCCTGCTATGGTGGCAAGCATGCAGATCAGGAGTTCTCTTTCCCCGAGGGTTGAAAAAAGCAACTTCACTTCCTGCCGTGTCATCACCGCCTTCGCGTTGCGCTTGGCCTCTCTAGGCGTGAACAGCAACAGGGCAGGATTCTTTCTCAGATAATCTTCCGCAACAGCCATATCGAAGATTTGCTTTAACCAACATTTCCGTTTTCAGATCTCGACCGACCGATAACACACACCTGGCTGCCTCTGCATGCGATCGTACGGGCGGGTTTTCGGTGTCGAGCGCCTCAGCGACTACACAAGGCTCTCGTCCTACCTCTTCGGACGGTTCCAAAGCCCTAAGCTGCCGCCTTTGCAACCGATAACTCCGACACCTCTCTGACCCAGCCTGCCTCGCCGCCGAGTTCCGCCTCCGGCCAGCACTTTCGCCTACCCCCATGGCGATGGTAGCGCCGCCATCCTGAACAGCATGGCCCCAAAGAGCCGTCGCGTCAGATGACTCTCCGTCAAAAGCAGCCAATAATACCGGGCATGTTTCACCAGCCGTCCGCCGGTTTTCACCAGCCGCTGCTGCAACCTAGTGAGTGACCAGTGGTCGACCCTCTTCGGTAGCACTAATCATCGCCACAGGTTGGCCAAGTTGTAGGCGAGCACACTCAGCCAAAGCCGCACCTCGTTAGATCGGAACCGGTGGCAGCTCAGCCGCGTCATCTTCACCGCCAGCTTGCCTTCCTTAATCGTCGCCGCGGCGACCTCGGCCGTCCCTCGCTTGTCATAGAACCGCGCCACCGGCCGACTCGGGGTGTGGTGGACCTGCGGAGCGGCTTCATCGCGTTCGAGCCCGCATAAATATCGAGGACGGCGACGATCCGAAGATTCAAAGGCAGGGTTCAAATTGGAAGTCCAGGGTAATAGGTCTGTACAGTGATCTCGGCTTCCTTGCAGGCTTGTGGTGTTGTCTTCCCGTTCGCAGTCTCTACTTCGATCTGCCGCAGCAAAGTCACGATCTGCTCCGCCTGGTACCTCTTCGTTGACATATTCGGGTCTCCTTCTCAGGTGACTTCTGTCTCATTTCATCTGGTACAAAAAAACGGTCACGTGAGTCGCTCGAAGTAGTGGCTCCCACTTGCGAATGACGCTGAGAGCATTCATAATCCCATCATGAGCCTCAAAAACGCTGCACTTCTGGCATTGATCGGGACAATCCTGCTAACGGTTTTGATAGTGGTAAGTTTCATTTCCACCCTTTTTGGGGTTATGCGTGGCGTGATTCCGGCGATGACGCTGTTGACATCGCTGGTTCATGTGTTCACGAGCGTCACTGTGCTGGTGTTCTTTTACGTCTTCCACCGGGCGCAACCCTGATATTCCAAGAGGGCGACATCAAGCCGCCGTAGCCGTATCTACCGATGACCCACGTAAAGAGACCGCTGCAAGGCCCGAAGTTCAGTGGATCGCATTCTATCGTCATCTCGAGTACGATCCCGGCTGTTGCCGCCGCTGAAGCCTGCCAGTTACGTGACGAAGATCAGTTTGGGCATCGCGACACGAATAAGAGCAGGAAAAGGACATCCCTTGCCTAGATTTTCCTTGCAGTTAGTTGGTGGGAGTTGTTTACTCTTGCTGCCCGGAAGGCACACATAAACCCAAAGGTCGCTGGTTCAAATCCAGCCCCCCGCAACCAATCCCTTATGCCACCGTTCGGGTTGTAGGTCCTGTCCCTCCAGTCGACTCGCTGAAGGTTCAGGATTCTACTGCACCTCAGACGCTTACGTGCTTTTCGAATCCTTTGGTGGCGGTGCTATCAAGCTTCGTACGACTCATCCAGCGGTTTCTTGCGGTTCGTGTTTGGCTGGATTGTGCCCGCCCCCGATATCCGCAGAGAGCCGGGAAGCGAGACGACGAACCAAGAAATCCCATTCTGGCGGGCTGCCGCCGCGGCTGTGCCCACATCCGAGCGGCCCCGCTTGTCTTCTGCCGCAACTGAACAGAGGCACCGCTAATCGGCTGCAAAGGGAATTACTTCCGCGTTCAGCTGACTACGCGTCTGTTGAGCGGATCAGGAAAAGAAGAACGCGTTATCGCCGCGACTCCATGGCGTAGTCCGCGAGTCGTTCGAATTCCACCTCCGGACGAAGTATGCGCCCAGTATGAAGGGCGGTCAGACTATTCCTGCCCAATCTCTATAGGCCCAACCGGCTACTCCGACCTCTACAGTGCCGGGCAGTTGCGCCGGCGCCACTCGGCGCGAGCCTCTTCTAGTTGAGTAACAATAACCTGACACCGCGGTTTGTTGAAGTCGGCATCTGGTGAACACATAAAAGCATCTGGCGACTCCGAAGTTTCTATGACAAAGCCTGGGCAGTCTGGACCGGCAGTTTTGCGGCTTCCCAGCCTACAATGCCGCCGGCAATTTCACTGACGCGGTTTAAACCATTGCTTTGCAGCAAGCTCGCGGCAATGGACGACCGGTAGCCGCCCACACAGTAGATCAGCAGGGGACGGTCCTTCGGCAGCGTTTCTAGTTTTTCCACCAGATGATTGAGCGGGATGCCCAAACTTCCTGCAATGTACTTCTGTTCGCGTTCGCGCGGCGCGCGGACGTCGATGGCCAGCGGCGGTTGAGCCGATGACAGGAGTTCCGCGGCGAACTGTGCGCTGAGGCGCTCCGTTGTGACTGTCAGTTCCGGCCGCGATTCCAGGCTGCGCAATCCATCCTTCAAATATCCGGCCACGTGATCGAATCCGATGCGCCCGAGGCGGATTGCGGCCTCGTTCTCCCGGCCCGGGTCCGCGATGATTACGATCAGATGCTTTCGATCGAGCACGGTTCCGGCCCACGTTGCGTACTGGCCCACGAGGCCAATGTTGATGCTGCCCGCCAGGTGCGCCGCCGCAAATTCGGCGGGATCGCGCGTGTCGAGGATCTGCGCGCCAGCCGCCTGCAGTTCAAGCAGGGCGTCGAGCGTCAGCGGGTTCATCTCGCGCGCAAGCGCTTGGTCCAGCGTGGGCCGCTCTTCGCTGTTCAGCACGGCGTCATAGGTGAAGTAGGCCGGAGCTTCCGGCTGATCGGCCGTCACCAGCTGGATGAATGCTTCTTTGCTCATGGGCTGCAGCGCGTAGTTCGATCGCCGCTGTTCTCCCAGAGTTGATACCGTCTCCTTGCTGAGCGTCTTCCCGCAGAGCGAACCCGCGCCGTGCGCCGGATAGACTAGGCTTTCGTCCGGCAGCGCCAGCAGCTTCGTGTGTAGCGAATCGAACAGCATGCTGCCAAGTTCTGCGGCCGGCCAGCCGAGCGCCGCGCGCAGGTCGGGCCGCCCTACGTCGCCGATAAACAGAGTGTCTCCGGTCAGTACGGCATACGGTTGCGTATCGCTGGCGTTCAGTGTTCGTTGCCAAGACATACTTTACACGGGGTGCCAGGACATCCTTTACACCTCCGTCTCCTTTCTGGGGCCGTGGGACCCGGAGGGAGCCCGGAGGGCGACCGGAGGGTCCCACGGCCCGGCGG
>JBEKAK010000056.1:0-36000 GCA_050018275.1 Terriglobia bacterium
CCCCATGTCCAGCTTCACCAACCCGGCGAGCTGCGACCGCATCGTCTTCGGCGTCATCAGTCACTTGAACCGCTCCTGGGAGAGAAAACCCCTCAAGGAATTTACACAAAATGCTTGACGCTACCCATTAACTTGGTGGTGTACTTCATGAGTTTAGCAGGCTGCGGAACCCCCTCCCGACGAGGTAGCGGCGATTTCACATCGCCACATGTCCTGTGTTTTCAACAGCAGCATGGCGACGTGAAGTCGCCGCTACACGTTTTTCCGCAGCCTGTTAGTGATGAATCGCAGCACCGCTTCCCCTTTGTCCCCTCCTCCCCTGCGGGAGGACCGCCCTCTATTGCTACCGGCTATCAGTAAACACGAAGCGCCATGCGACCTTCGGCGGGCTGAATCAGCATTTGCCCCTGGGACTGCGCTTCAGGAGGTTCGACCACTGCCCAGTAAAGCCGACTATACGGTCAATTCGAGGACTCCGGCGGTCCAACTTCCTCGAACGGGGCTTCAGGAGCTTTGACTGACCGAGGGATTTAGGTTAGGGTCATGGGACTCATTCGTGCGAATTGGGCACCATGGGAAAGGACACGGACATTCTATAATCCAACGACAGGTGGCGGGAACTATGCCCGGAACTTCAGCCATTCAGCCTTATAGATGGCTTGCGCAATATTACGACCAGATCTTCACAAGGCTTCGATCCCCGATTGACGAGGCGCGAAAGCACGTGCTCAACCCGATCTTGCCGAAGTTGGTGTCCGCTTGCGATCTGGCGTGCGGCACGGGGACAACCGCCCTCGGCTTGGCGAGTAAGGGAATCAAGATGTTTGGTGTGGATATCTCACCGGTCATGTGCCGCCTTACGCGCGAGAAGGCTCATCGCACCGGCCTGTCTTTGCGCGTACTCCGCGCCGACATGCGGAGATTCCGGCTGCCGGAACCAGTCGACCTCATAATATGCGAATTCGATGCCCTAAATCATGTTCCGCGCAAGGCAGACCTGCAGGTTGTGGCAAAGGCTGTGGCACGAGCATTGCGGCCCGGCGGCTACTTCTACTTCGATGTCAACAACCGCCTTGCGTTCGAGCGATATTGGCCGGGCACCCTTTGGATCGAGAAGCCCGGTGTAGCAGTTGTGATGCACCGCGGCTTTGACCGCCTGCACGAAAGGGCCTGGACCAATGTCGAATGGTTCATTCGTGACGGACGGTGCTGGCGACGGCGCCACGAGCGCGTCGAGGAGGTCTGCTGGACCTTCTCCGAGATCCGCCACACCTTACACCAAGCGGGCTTCGCCCATCTGCGCAAGTGGGATTTCACTCCGTTCTTCAAGAACGATCCACTCTTTAAGAACAATCCACTGATTTGTCCTGGCTGCCGCACAGCTTATCTGGCGCGTAGGTCCCCCGCCTAGACCGGGAGCGGCTGCATGTGGCGCATCGAGGTCCTGCTGCGTTGCGGATCTATTGCTCCCGCTACCCCGCCCCCGAAACGGCGTTTTGGGAAGTGGGCAGGGTCACAGACCGGCGTCACTCGGACGGGCAACGCCCCGCTGGTAAGAGTGCCCCTGACCCCGCGCCGAAATGATCCGCTTGGACACGCGCGCGGCGACAAGCAGCGAAAAACGCCGCGTCCTTCTTGGAGGGGAAGCATGGATACCGTGAAATCCCTTTCGCCCTCATAGTGTGGGCGCCGCCTCATCAAGCTAGGGCTTATGGGCACTTGAGTTGGGGGATCGGTCGTGATGAACCATGACCGCAGCAAAAAAGCCGTCCATCAGGTGAAGATCGGGGCGCGTGCGGAAATAGCCGTGGGCATCAAACAAAGGCGCCAACGCGGGAAACTCGCGCGAAAGCTTGGCGGAGGTGAGCCTCCGGAATTCCGGCATGGCATTCAGAACGGCTTCCACGACCTGCTCGTTCTCTTCGGGCTCCAAAGAACAGGTGGCATAAACCAGTCTTCCTCCCGGTGCGAGTAACGGCAGCGCGTGGCGAAGCATTTTCATCTGCGTCTCGGCATGCCGCGTCAGGTCGCGCGGTTGGAGTCGGCACTTGATCTCGGGGTTCCGCGCCAGGGTTCCTGTCCCCGAACACGGAGCGTCCAGGAGGATACGGTCAAACAAACCGCCGAAAGGCAATTCCCGCGTAGCATCAAGTTGAAGCCGATGCAACTTGACCCCTGGCGGAACCTGTGGAGGCAGGAGCTTCCCCAGCGTTCTCAACCTCACGGCGCTCAGGTCACACACAGTGAGAGTTCCGCGCTCCAGCAACTGTGCGAGCAAGCCCGCCTTCATTCCCGGGGCCGCACATAGATCGAGCACGTGCTGCCCCGGTTCAGGTCGAACGAGCTCCGTGACCAGTTGCGAAGCCTCATCCTGAATCGCGACTCGGCCCTCCCGCATCGCCCGCGAGGAAACAATACTCCCGGATTTCACCACCAGGGCGAATCTGCTGAACGCACCCGGCACGACTGAAATCCCTTCTTGCGCAAGCTCAGCGGTGAGCGTCTCCTGGCCCGCATCCCCAGCGGTTACTCGCAGAGTCGTGGGCGGAACCTGCGTACTCGCCCAAGCCAAGCGGAGCGCCGTTTCAGCGCTCGTGAGCCCTTCCCCACTTACAGATCGTGGCCATTTTCTCGCCGCCCAGCGTTCGAAAAGCCAGCGAGGAACGGTGCGCTGGACAGCGTCGATTCCTTCCGGCTCCAACTCTTCAAAGCGAACCGAGCCGAGCCGCACCCCGGGTGGATTGCACTTTCTCAGTACGGCATTCACCAAACCCGCCGCTGAACGCTTGTGTGCGGCTTTGGTGAGTTCGACAGCGTCGTTCACGGTCGCGCGCACCGGGATCTTCTCAAGAAATCGAATCTGGTAGATGCCCATCCTGAGAACGGTCAACACTTCCGGGTCGAAACTCCTCAACCTACGCCCGGAGAGTTGCTCGATCCCAAAATCCAGTTCGCCGCGCCAGCGCAGCACGCCCATCACGAGCTCCGTCGCGAGCCGCCGGTCGACATCTTTGAGGGTGGATAGTTCCGGGCCTTGCAGCATGTCCACAGCGAAGCCGCGGCCAGCTTCCACGCGCCGTAGAATTTGGTAGGCGACTTGGCGGGCGGGAGAAGCGGGCATATGGAGAATAGTAAATAGTATATTGTGAATAGTAAATTGAAAGATGAACCTCATCGCTCGGGTTCTTCATTCACCAATAACCATTCACTATTCACAATTCAGTCAAATGTTTCGCCGGGCAAAAGTCTCACTCCATTGAGAAAATCGCGAGCCGGAAGGCGCTTCCGGCCCTCAAGTTGAATTTCTTTAGCCTCCAACAGGGTTCCCTGGCCGCAGGCCACGAGCAGTCTTCCGTGCTCAGCGACCAGCGTCCCGAGCTCAAGATGACATGGCTCGCCAGCGGTCGGCTGGCCTGCACCCCAAATGTGAAGGTTCTTGCCGCGAAACGTCGTGTACGCCCCCGGCCAGGGGCGCAGCCCGCGAATGCGGTTCCAGATTTCCCGTGCAGGAAGCACCCAGTCAATTCTGCCATCTTCTTTCTTCAGGATGGGTGCGCGCGTCGCCCGAGTGTGATCCTGTGGCTGGGGTTGAAGAACATCGCGCTCGAGTTGTTGGAGCGTTTCAACTACCAAGTCTGCGCCCAAGAGGCTGAGCCGCTCTCCGAGTGTCTCAGTGGTGTCCTTGTCCCGAATTGCGACTTCCCTCTTCAGCAGAATGTCCCCGGTATCCAAGCCCTCATCGATCCTCATGGTGGTCACACCGGTGATGGTTTCCCCGCGAATCAGCGCCCATTGAATGGGTGCTGCCCCGCGATACTTGGGGAGGAGCGAACCGTGCAGGTTAATACATCCGAATCGCGGGAGTTCAATCATCCATTTGGGGATGATGTGCCCGTAGGCCACGACCACGATGGCGTCGAGCCGAAAGCGCGAGAGGAATTCCACTGTCGTGCGATCTTTCAACCTCGCGGGCTGGAATACCTCCAGGCCACGTCGCAAAGCCACTCGCTTTACGGGCGGAGCCTTCAACTCGTAACCACGCCCGCTGGGTTCATCGGGATTCGTCACCACCAGATCGATGGCAAAGTTTTCCGCAATCAGCCTTTCCAGGGTGGGGACGGCAAAATCGGGTGTGCCGCAGAAAAGGAGGTTCATCAATTAGCGTGGATTTGTGGGGGCGTTCAAGCCGAAAACGCCCGCTTCCTGCCAGCCGCAAAGCGCCGAGGGGAGCTCCGGCGGCATGTCGGTGCGGCGCTTCCGTTTCACCACTCACCGGCTTTCATCAATTTGCGCACCTTCCGCTGAATGGACTCACGCTTGAGCCGGCCAACGTGTTGGATGAACAGCTTGCCGTTCAGGTGGTCCGTCTCATGGCAAAGGGCACGCGCCAACAAATCCTCGCCGGTCACAGTGAATTCCTGGCCATGGGTGTCCTGCGCCCGCACCGTGACGCGCTCGGGACGCGGCGTCTTGGCGCGAAATTCCGGCAAGCTCAAGCAGCCTTCCTCCTGCGTCTGCTCACCTTCCACCGAAACGATCACGGGATTGGCCAGCACCAGCTTGGCTTTTGGATCCTCGCCCACAGTCACATCAATGACACACAACCGCAAGGAAAGGCCAATCTGCGGCGCCGCCAGCCCGACCCCGTTCGCCGCGTACATCGTCTCGAACATGTCGGCTACCAGCTTCTCCAGATTGCTGTTGAACTCGGCAACGGGATTCGCGGGCTTCTCCAGAACTTCTTGACCATATTTGACGATGGGATAGATCATGGTGCAAGGATCCAGGATTTAGGATTCAGCACAGCCGGGAATTCTCAGAAGCGGCGAACCTGCTCCTGGTACGCGAGAAAATTGCGCTGCGTCTCTTCCATCGAGTCACCGCCGAACTTCTCGAGGAATGCGCGCGCCAACGTAAGGGCCACCATCGCTTCGCCCACGACGCCCGCCGCCGGCACAACACACACATCCGACCGCTCGTAGGCGGCCTTTACCGTCTCTTTGCTTTCAAAGTCCACGGATTCGAGCGGGCGGCGCAGAGTCGAAATAGGCTTCAAGTAACCTCGCACGACGACGTCTTCCCCGTTCGTGATTCCACCCTCCAGGCCGCCTGCGCGATTCGACTTGCGCGTGAAGTGCGTGTGTTCGCGGTCGTACCCGATCTCGTCGTGGACGCTTGAACCCGCTGCCGCCGCGTTCGCAATGCCGCTCCCGATTTCCACCGCCTTGACGGCTTGAATCGACATTACGGCCTGCGCCAACTGGCCGTCGAGCCTCTCATCCCACTGCGCGCACGACCCCAAGCCGGGCGGGACGCCCCGCGCGATCACCTCAAAGGTCCCGCCCACGGTATCGCGGTTCTCGATGGCGCGGTCCACCTCCTCCTTCATTCGCGCCTCGACCGCCGGATCTACGCAGGCCAGCACCGGATCTTCGCGCTCCTGCAGGGCCAACACGTTCTCGAACGGCGGCGGTTCACCCTCGAGCGCCACCTGGCCGAGCGCCGCGACGTGGCTCGCGACCTCAACCCCAAAACTCTTCAGAAATAGCTTGGCCACGGCGCCCACGGCCACACGCGCCGCGGTCTCGCGAGCACTCGCTCTTTCCAAAACGTAGCGTGCTTCGCGGAAGTTGTACTTCAGGCATCCAGCCAGGTCCGCGTGACCCGGGCGCGGCGGCGAGAGCGGCTTGTACTTGGCGCGCGCTTCCGGCCGGTCCTCGACCGCCAATGCCTCCTTCCAGTTCTCCCAGTCCCGATTCGCAACCAGGACGGCAATCGGCGAACCGATGGTCTGCCCGTGTCTCACACCGGAAAGGAACTGCGCGGTGTCGGATTCGACCTTCATGCGTCCGCCACGCCCATAGCCACCCTGGCGGCGCCTCAGCTCGCGGTTCACAAAGTTGAAGTCGATGCGCAGTCCCGCCGGCAATCCCGAAAGGATCGCGATCAACCCCTGACCATGCGACTCTCCTGCCGTCTGATAGCGCAGCATGTTTCCTCGTCGAGCGGTCCGCCGGGCGCCGTCTGAACTGTGTGATTCTAACGGATTCCGTCGAAGCGGTCAAAATTCCTCGGGCTTGGGTAGTGGGTCAGTTTGCACCTGACCTTCCGCACAGTCGCGCCTTGCAGGATCAACAGCCCCCACCCCGGCACCTCCGACGGACGGGGTGGTAGCGCCAAAATCCCAAATCGGCCCATTACTAGGCCTTGCGGCTTCCGCGTTTTCGCCTGGCGTCACGTCCGCTTTCCGGTGAGAATGGATTTTGCGCCCCTCCCCGTGTCATCTGAACTATAATGCGGCGCGTTTGAGGTTGCCTTGCGGTATCTTCTCCTCAGTGACATCCATTCGAATCTTGAGGCGCTCGAGGTTTGTCTCAAGCTCGCCCAGGGAAAATACGATCAGGCTCTTTGCTTGGGTGATCTCGTAGGGTACGGTCCGAACCCGAACGAAGTGATCCAGAAGGTCCGCGGGCTTGCCAAGGTGATCATCCGCGGGAACCACGACAAGGCGTGCTGTGGACTCGACGCCGCCGCCGAATTCAATCCTTTCGCACGCCTGGCCACCACCTGGACTCGCGAGGCCCTCACGCCCGAGCATTTCGAGTACCTTCGCTCGCTTCCAACAGGTCCCATCATGATGGCCGGTTTCGTCCTCGTGCACGGTTCGCCCCTGGATGAAGACGAATACATTCTCGGTCCCGGCCAAGCTCTGCCTCTGCTGCGAGGCCCTCAGACTCAGATCGTCTGCTATGGCCACACACATTATCAAGGCGGGTTCATGCTCACGCCGGCTGGCCGTTTTCAATCCATCCGATTTCACTCCGATCTGAATGGGCTGATGTTGACTCTCACCCTGGAGAACTCCGGGCGGTACCTCATCAATCCGGGCTCGATCGGCCAGCCCCGCGATGGCGACTGCCGCGCCGGGTTTGCAGTTCTCGACATGGACAGGCACCAGGTTGAGTTTTACCGAATCAAGTATGACCTGGCTAAAACACAGGCCAAGATGCAGAAAGCCGGTCTTCCCGAGCCCCTTTACCGCCGGCTGGGACTAGGACGCTAGCGCCGGTCCGACAGGTATTAGCTAATCCTTCTGCAAAGGGCCATTTTTCGGGCCGCGCAAAATGTAGGCGCCACCGATTGAGCGTTAGGTTGGAACGGCACTCGCTCCTTCCGTTGGCGTGTCCTCTGCAAGGCCGGGTCCTGAGTCTTCCGTACCGACCTCCGCGAATCAGAATTCCAGGTACACGGGTGTGATCGTCGGCGGAGTCTGGTTCCAATCCACCGGCATGTGTTCGAAGGTCACCCGGAACGGCCGCGTTTCACCGGGCTGCAAAGGCGGCGCGCTCCGGGTGAGCGGATGTGCGGCCTCGCGGAGTACAACCTGGTTGAGCACGTCCACGAAATTCAACTCCACGTCGAGGTGACGAACGGTTTTCGCCCCCTTGTTTGTGACGCGCGCATCCAGGTACGTTACCGTGATGCCTAGAAAGTTTTCCGCCGCGCTCATGTGCAGCTCGGTGAACTCGAGGGACCCAAAGTAGGCTTTCTGCTCAGCGCTCGGCGCCGGCCGCGTAGAAGCCGGCCCGAACGAGGCGGGATGCCGCAGCAGGACATACCCCGCAATCAGTCCCGCCAGCACCAAAGCCACGCTCAGAATGATGATCAGAGTCGAAACACCACGATCGTCCCGCGACATGATGGTCCATTAGGTCCCGGCCACAGTCAGGCCGGAAACCAGTAACGTGGGCGCCGCCAGCGCGCTGCGAAACTCCAGATCGTCGCCCACCATCTCAATGTGGTTCAACATTTCCGCCAGGTTTCCCGCGATGGTGACCTCTTCGACAGGATAAGCAAACTCCCCGTTTTCAATCCACATCCCTGCGGCGCCGCGGGAATAGTCCCCCGTCACAATATTAACGCCGAAGCCGATCAACTCCGTGACGTAGAATCCTGCTTTGACGGATCTACGAATCTCCTCCGGACTATGCGTGCCGGGGACTGCGTAGAAATTCTTGGGTCCAACGTGTGGCGGTCCGGAGATTCCCCGCGCCGCGTTGCCGGTCGTCCGCAGATTCAGCTTGCGTGCCGTGTAGCAGTTCAGAAGGTAATTCGTGAGCACGCCGTTTTCAATCACGGGAGTGACCGACGCAGGAACCCCCTCGTCGTCGAAAGGGCGCGTACCGAACCCGCCCGGCCGCAGACCATCATCGAGGATGGTTAGCCGTTCACTGGCAATCTTCTGATTCAACTTCCCGGTCAGAAACGAGGCGCTGCGATAAATTGCGTCTCCGCGCACGGCCTCGAAAATGTGGCCAACCAGCGAGCGCGCTGTCTCCGGATCGAAAATCACGGGGACCTGGCAGGTCGCCATTTTGCGCGCCCCCAGCTTGCGCAGGGTGCGCTCGGCTGCTTTGCGGCCGACCGCCTCGGGGCTTTCGAGCGCGGCGGCGCGACGCGCCACGGAGTACCAGTAATCGCGCTGCATGCCGCCGTCTTCCGCCACCGGAGCGACAGAAACCGCACAATACGATGACCGATAGCTTCCCACGAAACCTAGCGAGTTCGCATAGGCCTTCCGCCCCACGCTCGCTTCAAACCACGCCCCCTCGGAATTCTTGATGCGCGGGTCAGCGCTGAGCGCCGCCGCCTCCGCGCGCCGCGCATAATCAATGCGGTCCTCGGGGGAAAGCTCGCCGACGTCGCGGGAGAAGAGCGCCAGATCGCCTTCGTAACGCCCCAGCAGCGCCGCCTCCGGCAATCCGCTCGCGGGATCTTCCGAGGTCACGCGCGCCATGGCGATCGTGCGCCCCACCAGCCTTTCCAGAGATGGCGGGGAAAAATCACTGGAGAAAGAGGTCGCGCTCCGCACGCCGAGGAAGGCGCGCAATCCCAATACTTTTGACGCCGCCTCCTTAAGGCTTTCGATTTTTCCCAGCCGCAGCGCGGTGGAAAAATCATCGGCCTCGTGCACCGTGGCGTCGGCCGCCGACGCACCCCCACGCACGGCGCGATTCACAAGCTCCGCTGCAACCTGTTCCAGTTGTTGTTCTGCCATACTCAGAATTCAGGAGCAAGGATTCAGGAAGCCGTAATCCTGAACCCTATTCGAGCTCTATGTGAAGGACTGCGCGCTACGCGGCGCCGTGCCGCCCACCGTTAATTGACTGATCTTGATGGTGGGAATGCCCACGCCTACGGGCACGCTCTGCCCATCCTTGCCGCACGTACCGATTCCTGGGTCGAGCTTCAGATCATTCCCCACGGCGGTCACGCGCCTCAGCACGGTCGGGCCGTCGCCGATCAGCGTAGCGCCTTTCACGGGCGCCGTCACCCGGCCGTCCTCGATAAGGTACGCTTCCGAAGCCGAAAACACGAACTTGCCGTTGGTGATGTCCACCTGCCCACCGCCGAAGTTGACGGCGTAGAGCCCGCGCCGCACGGAGCGGATGATGTCCTCGGGAGCGTCCGTGCCCGCCAGCATGCAAGTGTTGGTCATGCGCGGCATGGGAATGTGCTCGTAACTCTCGCGCCGCCCGTTGCCGGTACGCGTCGTCTTCAGAATGCCGGCGCTCAGCTTATCTTGCAGATAACCGCGCAAGACGCCGTTTTCGATCAGCACCGTCTTCTGGGTCGGCTCGCCTTCGTCATCCACATTCAGCGAACCGCGCCGCGCGGGAATCGTGCCGTCGTCCACCACCGTGCAGATTTCGGAAGCCACGCGCTGCCCGATCCGACCGCTGAAGGCAGAGATGCCCTTGCGATTGAAATCTGCCTCCAGGCCGTGCCCGATGGCTTCGTGCAGCAGGATCCCGGGCCACCCCGGTCCCAGCACCACTTCCATCTCGCCCGCCGGTGCTTCGCGCGCATCCAGTTGCACAATCGCCTGCCGCGCCGCTTCCTTCGCAAAGTGTTCCGGGGCGCGCTCGTCCGAGAAGAATTCCAGCCCCACGCGCCCCCCACCGCCGCTGGAACCAGACTGCAGCTTGCTGCCGTCCTGCGCGATGGTGAACACGTTCAGCCGCACGAGCGGCTGGAAATCCGTAACGATGCGGCCGTCCGACCCAGCAATGAGCACGTGACGAATCTGGTCGCCGTAGGTCACGCGCACCTGCTTGATGCGCGGATCGTAAGCGCGCGCGGCACGGTCCCCACGCACCACCAGCTCGAGCTTGTCGGCCAGGTCGCGGTCCGTCGACGGCAACGCCACCGGGTAAAAATCGTGCCCCGCCTCGAGCGCACTCAAGCCCACCGTCGAAACGCGCGCCGGGCCGCTGGCAATACGCGCCGCAATCTTGGCCGCCTTCAGAATCTTCTCCGGGGCCAGGTCGTCCGTGTAGGCGTAGCCGGTCTGCTCGCCCGCCACCACGCGCACGCCGCAGCCCATGGAGATTCCCTCGGTCGCAGTCTTCACCAGCGACTCGTCCACGAGCAGCGAAGACAAGGTGGTGTGCTCGAAGTAGAGGTCCGCGTACTCGCCGCCCTCAGACAGCGCCGCCCCCAGATACTGCGAGAGGCTCGCCTCCGTCAGTCCAAAGCGTTCAAGAAAGAAGCGATCGGGATTGGCCATATTGGCTAGGCCGCCACATCCGTGGCGGGGGGGCTACATTGGGCTCTGTGACGAACGCCCCAAAGTCCAACGTAGCACACCACTTCGGATGTGTCAATTTTGCCGCAACCCGATCGAGTTCATCGTATCTTTCTGCCGTAACCCCGCCCCCGACAACTGTACTAGCCTATACCACCGGTTGGCAGGTAACCTGTAACGACCGTATGGGTTGGTCGATTGCCCCAGTTCACAGGCCCGGCATGCCGCGCAGACGACTTCCCCGCTCTGCGAACCGGATTTTCCCTCACACGAGCGCCACCCTTTTTTTTCCTTTCCAACCCACTGGCGCGCGGACGCGTCTAATGATACAAGAGAGGGGTGTACAATGGGTCTGGGGGAGGCTGGGGGGTTGTACCGCCACAGGAACATTCACGATGGGAGGTTGTGTATGAAATCCATGGTGTTCGTCATCGTCCTTAGCGCCGTCGTTCTCTCTTGGGGCGCCAGCCTCGCCCAGGCAGGGGTCATTCGCTCCACGGGCAAGGCGATTGGCAAGGGCTCTGCTGCCACCGCCAGTGGAGTTCAAACCGCCGGGAAGGCTACGGGAAGTGCAGTCAAAACGGGTACGGTGGCCGCGGGCAAGGGCGTTGTCGCAGCGCCCGGTCACGTGGTGCACGGGACCGCCGGCGCAGCGAAGAAAACCTGGAAAGCCATCTGGTGAACGACCCTGCGAACGACGAATCCCGAGGGACGCACGCCGTCCATGCGCCTCAACTCTCAAATGAGGTTTGTGGCCGCGTATAGTGCATGCCGCGGCGCAGAGGCGGCGAACAACCTTCGCCTCCGTCGCATCGCGGGGCTGCTCTCCGCTACCACAGCCGGCGCGTCGTCAGCCCGTCCGGCGAGCCACCTCGATAGCGCATCAGTTCGCATTCGGCTTATGGGACCTGCATCTTAGCCCAGAAATCAGCCGAGGTCAGAACTGGAACGATTTCAAAGTCGATCAGGTCAACCCAACCGCTAACCCGGCTGTTCAACCATTCCAAATGCGGTGTTTCCATGATTTGAAAACACCGAGTACCCGTCGAATCCACCCAACTCGCGTGGTAAGTAACGCCTTCCGGCAACATTCGACCGCTATGTTTGAAGCGCTCGCCGATAAGCCTGACACTGTCCGGTTTGAAGCGTTCAATGACCATGAAGAGCATGCAACCGAGTGTACCGCACCCCGGCCACGCTTCAAACTGGCCACGGCCCGGGTAGTGGGTCAGTGTGAACTCGGTTCAGAAACCCTTGGCACGTGATTTGCTCAGTTGCCAGGGAGTTTGACCCGCACCCGGGGGTCAGCCCAATCGATGCGCTCCAATTTTAGGCACGCCTTCCCGCCCCTGCTGAACCATTCAAAGCAAGCGTAGCGCGGACCTGTCTTGAAGGTCCGCGGCTTTTTGGTGTCGATTGGGGACGAACCGCAGACCTCCAAAACAGGTCTGCGCTACTCACTATTGCCTCCGCACGCCACCGCGCGTAGATTGATCGCATGTCCAAGTTGCGGCGACCGTTCCTTTATGACCGCTACATCTTCGTGACCGTCAATTTGCTGAGATCGAGGCGCAAGCTGGAGGAACGGGATTACGAGCGGTTGGCGATTGCACTCGCGCGGATGCGGCAAAAGCAGCGATTTCAACTGACGGCCTGGGTTTTTCTGCCCGATCACTGGCATGCCATCATTTATCCGCCTCATCCGCTCAGCATCGCGCAAGCGATGAGTGCCATCAAGGTGAGCTCGATGATCGCCCTCAACCACGGCCGGCGGGAGAAGGGAGAACTTTGGCAAGAGCGTTTCTTCGACCACGCGCTCCGCACGGTGAAAGACTATGGGGAGACCGTTGAGTATATCCACATGAATCCGGTGAGGCGAGGTCTAGTGAAGCGGCCCGAGGAGTGGAGGTGGTCCAGCTTTCCTGAGTACGCGGGCGTGGACGCCGCCGAACAACTGCGCCGCTGCGGGCTGACCATCGACCGCGTCCGTTTGCCAGTCAATGAGAACGCCAGGATTTGAAGCTGAAAGCCGCGGACCTACAAATCAGATCCGCGCTACGCTTGCTTGCCTGCATTCCTTTGTGCGGAACCGTAAGAGTTCTCTTCATCACACTGACGAACTTCTGGAAGTCGGAGATTTCCTTGATTTCTTGGCCTCCTGCGCGTTGGGCTGGGAAAACTTTCGCACCAGCCATCTATCCAAAGCCCTTACCATTCTCGGACTCTTTCCGGCTTCGTCGTTCCCTCCGTATCTCTTGTAAATCCGCTTCACGAGTTTCAAACCTTCTGTTAGGGAATCATCGGTGAGCGCGTCCACATCAATACGCACAAGGTCTCCGGGCGGGCTGTATGCGCTGCTTGTCGCTGCACATGCCACATAACGCGCCAGATAAAAGAGAATGTTCCGCTTAGCCTCGTTATCTAGCTTCAGTTTGGCGATATCAAGAAACTCGTCCACGCGCCTAACGATCCTTGCACACTGAAGATAGATAGAAAGATCATAAGGGTGGTGTTTTGCCACTTCTTTATCCATTGGCCTGCTGTCATCGTAGTCGTCGTGGCCAAAGATCTTGTACCGTTTATCCATGTCGTTAATATAATCGCGGGGGCGCCCCTGTGCGACGTTCGGACTTCGTTCCATAATCGCCACAATCGCTTGGACTACCGAGAGGGCACTTACGATCTTGGCTATCGGCTTCTTTTGGTCGCGGTAGTATCCTCTGCGCCTCTCGTAGTACAATCCACTGGGTTTGAAAGTGGCCTCGATCTGCTTATGTATCCTAGAAGTGGTGAATAGTGCCTCGGAGGGCATAGGATTTTGGTTGTTCGTGGCCCGAATGATCTGATCTCGGGTATCTTCATCCGAATTCTTGATGACTTTTACCAAAATCCTTCGATTATCGTTGTCGGGAATACATTGGCCTGCGTTGAAATAGGAAAATATTTGCCGGGACGTTTGCAGTCCATTGACAATTTGGGGATCGGTAATCTTGAGAACCTTGCCGCCCCCTGTTTGTGCATCTGGAGACAAGATCGTGATCCCATTATTGAGTAGCCAAAACTCTGGCATTTCGGCTGGTCGTTCCAGAGTGTCATAGATAGACACATTCACGCGAGTATCACGTTGGAACCCTCGGACATTGTCGTCGAATAATCTGTCGATTATCCCTCCATCATCGGCTTTCAAAAAGGTGTAAAAATCTTTCAATTTGACTAGGCCAATCCAGCCTTCGTCAAGACCCACCAACTCCACAAAATGAAGAGACTTCTCCGACGCGGGGCGTTTGTAGAGTTGGGTATATAGTTTCGCCGCATTGACGAAGTGGAATGGATGCACTTCCGCCTGACTGAAGTGCTTCCTAACTGTGTCTTCAACTCGCTCGGCAGCAGTTATGCAGTCTTGGTTCTCCACGACATCAAGGCGAGTCACATAGTAATAATCCACCACTAGCCGAGGCAGCGAAAGTTTCTGAAATGCCTCCTTAAACATCTTTATCCGGTGCAGTAAGTCCTTGTGGTATGTGCGCCCGTAGTTGGTAGGCTGACGCTGCAAATCTAGGATATCGTCGGTGAGCACCTGAAACCGATCAACACCTAACGGAGAAAAACCGTCGCTTCCCTTCGATTGTATGAATATCAAATTGGCGGTTAGCCCGCGCTGCTCTGGGACATCGGTATCGTCCTGAACCAGCTTTTGTCCGACGAGGAAAAAAAGCGAATCCGTACCGCCGTCGTTGGACTTGCCAACGATACCCGAGAGAATATCTTCGTCCGATAGGCGGAAATCCTTTAGCAGTTGATCGGCACAAAAGAATTCAAAAGGATCGACTTTCGTCAGTCCAGGCGCTCGTTCAGCAAGCCAATGGCTGTATTCTGCTTCAAGGGCAGCGACATCATTTTGGCTCATTTGTCCCCCCTGGGGATCATCGTACACCCCCCAGAGGCGGGCGAGCAAGCGTAGCGCCCCGATGCATCGGGGCGGCTTTCCACTTCAAATCCTCGCGTTCTCGTCGGCGGCCAAAGCACACGGTCGATGGGCAGCCCGTAGCGGCGCAGCCAACCGTCATCCCCGCGAAGCTTGTCCTCCGCGGAAGCGGGGGAGCGGGGATCCACAAACGAACTGGATTCCCGCTTCCGCGGGAATGACACGTTGGGGACATGCACTCCACATGCCACATCGCACCTACCACCTATCCCGACCCGGTCGGCACTCGCACACTGCGCTCGCTGCCCGATGGCTTTCACTTTTCTTCCTACCGGTAGCCTAAATCGTGCATTAAGGCCTTGACATTACACCTGAGACTAATGCTAACCTAGGATGTAGGGAGCGGTGTGTTTGTGAGGTCGCACGCAGCACCGGCACGAGAAACGCCGCCCTGGCACGTGGATTCCCGCTTTCGCGGGAATGACATGGCCAAACTTCCGGGGCGAGCGGCGCTCGCCCCTGGCGGCCGAACGCCGTTCGGCCCTACAACGGCGATTCGTGAGGTTACGATGTCCCTAACCCAAAAACGGAAAATGACCCAGAAGAACTTGGCCGCGCATCGCTCGAACGGCCCCCAGTCGCGGGGTCCGGCGACGCCGGCGGGCAAGGCTCGCTCCGCCGCCTCCAAATTGCGTCACGGTTTCTATTCGCAGGCGCGGGACGAGGCGTTGCTCGCCCTGGGGGAAGACCCGGACGACTACGCGCGCCTGCTGAAATCCCTGGCGGATGATTTGCAGCCCCGGGAGGGTTTAGAGAGCGAGTTGGTGCTGCGCATGGCGCGCGCCTTATGGCGGATGCAGCGCAGCGAGCGCATGCAGGACGGCCTCGCCATGAAGCGCGTCGCAAGCGGGATGCAAAGCGAAGAGCTGCTGGCCGGCTCCAAGCTCTTGCGGAATTATCGTGCCCAGGAGCGCCTGGAGGCTCTCGGCACGGCGCTGACCCGCCGGGATTACCTCCCCTCTGCCGCTGAAATCCAGGCCTTTGCGGAAAACATGGGGTCGAACCCCTCGCCCGAGATGCAAAGAGTCTTCGTCCTCCTGCAGGCCCTGGGAAAGCCCCCGCAGGACAATCCGGGGCCGGCGAGCGAAAGCCTCGATACCCTGCTCGAGCCGGCGGGGGAGGGGCCGGGACCGGAAGCGGCGCGCCAGGAGCTTCAGGCCCTGCTGGATGAGCTCGTTGACACCTATCGAAAGGCCTGCTCCCTGCTCATGCAGCAATGCGAAAACGTCCGATCACCGGAGAATCGCGCCGCGCTGATGGCTCCCCAGGACGAAAACGCGCTGCTCATGCAGAGGATGGAAGATTCCAGCCTGCGCCAATTGTGGCGGCTGACCAATGTGCTGATCAAGGTCAGAAACGGGGCGCTGACCCAAAAAGATGTTAAAAATGCAGGGCGATCTGGATGAGTTATTGAAAACAAAGGGCAAGAGGAAATGAAAAACTAGCGATCTGGATGAGTGCTTGAAAATAAAGGGGTTACGTGATAATCGGGGCAAAGCCAGAATGTTGTTGAAAGGAAAGGTGGTTATCGCGCTGGTTTCGGCCAATGAGGCAAGAAAGGGGACATTTCTAAAGAGCTTTGACAAGCCATCCGGGTACCGGTGTCATTTGCAAGACATGGGCGTTGCAAGCTGCAGTCATTCCCGCGAAAGCGGGAATCTACTCAGCAAACCTTCGGAAATGCGCTGTCGACGGACTGGATTCCCGCTTTCGCGGGAATGACCGGCGTTTCGAAAGGGATCCCATCCCAAAGGACACCACCACCCAAACTGGCCACTCCTTGACGCTACTACAAGGCGGGCATTAGAATGGCCTATTATCTTTCGCACGGCGATGCGAGGAGAGGGGAGCTATGCTGGACGGCGCGATCCCGGAGGGGCTTACCTTCGATGATGTCTTACTGATTCCTGGCAAATCCTCGGTTCTGCCCACCGAGGTTGATACCCGCACTCGGCTCACCCGCCATATCACCCTGGACATTCCCATCATCAGCGCGGCCATGGACACGGTCACGGAATCACGCCTGGCCATTGCCCTCGCGCAGCAGGGCGGCATCGGAATCATTCACCGCAGTATGTCGATCGCCCAGCAGGCGCTGGAGATTGACAAGGTGAAGCGCTCGGAAAGCGGCATGATTGTTGATCCCGTCACCATAGGCCCGGAGAACCTGATCTCCGATGCGCTCGAGATCATGAAGAAGTACAAGATTTCCGGCGTGCCGGTCACGAAGCAAGGCCGCCTGGTCGGCATCCTGACCAACCGCGACCTGCGCTTCGAAGACCGCCTCGACCTGCCCGTCGAGCAAGTGATGACCAAGGAAAACCTGATCACCGTGCCGGTCGGGACGACCCTGGAAGTGGCCGCCAAGATGCTCCATCGGCATCGCGTGGAAAAACTGCTGGTTGTCGACGATGCTTATAATCTCCGCGGGCTTATCACCGTAAAGGATATCCAGAAAAAGCTAAAGTATCCGGATGCCTGCAAAGATGAGCAGGGGCGCTTGCGAGTGGGCGCCGCGCTCGGAGCCACAGGCGATTACCTGGAGCGCGCGGCGGAGTTGGTGAAGGCCAAGGCGGACTTGCTGGTGGTGGATACCGCCCACGGACATTCCACGCGTGTCCTCGACGCGGTCCGCAACGTGAAGAACAAATTCCCCGGCGTGCAGCTGGTGGCCGGCAACGTCGCCACTTTCAACGGGGCGCACGACCTGATCGAGCTCGGCGTCGACGGCATCAAAGTGGGGATTGGACCGGGTTCCATCTGCACCACCCGTGTGGTGACGGGCGCCGGTGTGCCGCAAATCACCGCCATCGCCGAATGCGCGCGTGCCGCACTGAAGGCCGGCGTGCCGATCATCGCGGATGGCGGCATGAAGTATTCCGGCGATATTTCCAAGGCCATCGCCGCCGGCGCCAGCTCCGTGATGCTGGGAAGCCTTTTCGCCGGCACCGAAGAAAGCCCCGGCGAGACGATTCTCTACCAAGGGCGCAGCTTCAAGTCTTATCGCGGCATGGGATCCATCGCCGCCATGACCGCCGGTTCCGGCGATCGCTACGCGCAGGAACGCGAAGTGGCGCGCGGCGAAATCTCCAAGTTGGTTCCGGAAGGCATTGAGGGGCGCGTTCCGTACAAGGGCCTGCTGGCCGACCTCGTCGGGCAACTCGTCGGCGGCTTGCGCTCCGGGATGGGCTATTGCGGCTGCGCGACCATCGAAGAACTGCAACAGCGGGGCCGCTTCCTGCGTATCACCTCCGCCGGCTTGCGCGAAAGCCACGTCCACGACGTCATCATTACGAAAGAAGCGCCGAACTACTGGCTGGACTAATCCCCAGGCGGTTCGAATCGCTCACGCGAAGAGCAACAGAAGGGCGGCGAGAAAAGCGAAGAGGCTCGAGAGGGCAAAAGGTGCGGCAGGCGAGTAGCGCTGCCAGATCCACCCGGCGAGCAGGCTCGCCGGAAGCGCGGCGACCCCCACGACCCAATTAAGAACCCCGAAGACCGAAGCCCGCGAAGCGCTGGGCACAAGGTCGGCCACCCAGGCCTTGATCACTCCTTCGGTCAGCGCGTAGTAACTCCCGTAAACCGCAAAGAGAAACCAGACCATTTGCGGAGTGTGCAGAAGCGCAAAGCCCGCATAGACAGCCGCGTAGATCAAATAACCCGCCACAACCAGCCGCCGCCGCGGAACGCGGTCGGAGAGCTTCCCCGCCGGCCAGCTCAGCACCGTGTAGACCACGTTGAAAAGGAGTCCGAGCGCGGGCGCCATCCACGCGCTCATGCCGAGGTTCTGCGCGCGCAGGACCAGAAACAGATCCGAAGAATTACCGAGTGAGAACAACCCCACAGCGGCAAGAATCAGCCCTAACCTCGCGCCTTGGGCTTTGTCCGGGGACCCTGCCGAACTCGTGGAGATGACCACGGTCTTGGCCGGAGCCCGCACTTCCTTCACCGCAAACCACGCCAGCAAGACGCTGGCGAGGCCCGGGATCGCGGCCATCCAGAAGACGTTTCGAACCTTGCCTGCAAACAGTGGCAACAGGACGATCGCGCTGAGCGGGCCCACAATCGCACCCGCGGTATCCATCGCCTGGCGCAAACCGAAAGCCGCCCCACGATGCGCGGGATCGACGGAATCCACAATCAGCGCATCGCGGGGCGCCGCACGAAACCCCTTGGCGGCGCGATCGGCGAAGCGAATCCAGAAAACCTGTCCCCACGACTGCGCCAGGGCCAGCAGCGGCTTCACAAGGTTGGCCAGCGTGTAACCCGCCGCGGCCAGCGGCTTGCGCCGGCGCAGGCGGTCCGAAAGCCAGCCCGAAAGCAAACGACCGAAACTCGAGACCGTTTCCGCCGCGCCTTCGATCAGTCCGAACGTCATCGGCTGTGCGCCCAGCACGGCGACCAGGAATTGCGGCAGCAGCCAGTAGCCCATCTCCGTGGCAGTATCGTTAAGAAACGCCACCCAAGCGAGCGTCCACACGTTCCGCGGCAGACGATAGCCTTGTTCTGCGGCCCCCCGTGCCGCAGCGGATTGTTTGTTCACGGCGGCCATCAAACCTCTCGCAAAAAGAAAATCCCGACTCGGAGTAAAATCCTTCGAGTCGGGACCCTCAAACTCAGACTTGCAGAATCTCCTGCGCTGGCCGCAGCTATTTCTTTTCTTCTTCCTCGGGCGGTGGGGCCTGCTGTTGGGCCTTGGCAGCTTCTTCCGCAGCCTTGCGCCGCGCCTCAGTTTTCTTGGCGCGCTTCGCGGCCAGCCGCTGCAGGGCCTCAGTGCCCACGAGCTCCAGCACTGCCAGGTCAGCGCCATCACCGCGGCGCCAGCCCGCGTGGACAAGCCGCGTGTACCCGCCCTGCCGCGAGGCGTAGCGCTTGGACAGATCTTCAAAAAGAAACTTCACCGCACCGGGATCGAGCAGGTAGCTTGCCGCCCGCCGCCGCGCCTGCAAGTCGCCACGCTTCGCCAGCGTGATCATCCATTCCGCCAGCGGGCGCGCGGCTTTGGCCTTGGCCACGGTCGTCTCGATGCGCTCCCGCAGGATCAGCGAGGTCACCAGGTTCCGCAGCAACGCTCGTCGATGCTCCGTCTTCCGGCTCAGCTTTTTTCCGTAATTCCGATGTCGCATGTTCGATTACCCATCCCTAGACTTGTTGCTGAGGAAGCTCGGGAACCGGTGCCACTGCGTTACCCTTCTCATCGAATTTCATGCCCAAACTCAACCCCATCGCCGTGAGAATCTCTTTGATTTCGTTCAGCGATTTCCGTCCGAAATTCTTGGTCTTCAGCATTTCCTGCTCACTCTTCTGGACGAGCTCGCGGATCGTGGTGATGTTGGCGTTCTTCAAGCAGTTGTAAGAGCGAACGGAAAGCTCCAGTTCTTCCACCGAGCGATCGAGGTTCTCGTTGTAAACTGGCGCCGCCCGCTCTTGCGGAACCTCCTGCACCTCCGGCTCCTCCTCGAAGTTGATGAAGATGTTCATGTGGTCCTTGAGGAGCTTCGCTCCCAGGCCCACGGCGTCCTGTGGAGTTATCGCGCCGTTTGTCCAAACGTCCAGCGTGAGCTTATCGAAGTCCGTCATCTGCCCCAGGCGCGCCGCTTCCACGGTGTAGTTGACTTTGCGCAGTGGCGAATGCACCGAATCGACGGGGATATACCCGATGGGGAGGTCCTCGTCGAAATTCTTTTCCGCCGAAACATAGCCGCGGCCGATCTTCACCCGCATCTCGATGTGCAGGCTGCCGCCCTCGCTGATGGTGGCGATGTACACATCCTTGTCAAGAACTTCGATGTCCGGGTCCTCCTGGATCATCCGTGACGTCACTTCTCCCGGCTTGTCGACGTTCAAGTAGAGGGGCTTCGGACCTTCCACGTTCATCTTCAGCGGAATCTGTTTCAAATTCAGGATAATGTCCGTGGCGTCTTCGACCACCCCGGGGATGGATGAGAATTCGTGCATAACGCCTTCGATACGCACGGCAGTGATCGCTGCCCCCTCGATTGAGGAAAGCAGCACGCGTCGCAAGGCGTTGCCAATCGTCGTCCCGAAACCACGCTCAAACGGTTGCGCAGAAAACTGCCCGTACTTGTCCGTTAACGTATCGGTATTCGCTACCAGGCGCTTCGGTTTCTGGAATCCTTTCCAAAGCATCGCGTTCAAACCTCCCTTGGAGCCCGCCTTGACGGAGCCCCCGCTCCTGTACGCCGATCCAGCCTACTTCGAGTACAGTTCGACGATCATCTGCTCTTGAATCGGGAAATTCACGTCCTCGCGTTTGGGCAGCGAAATGACTCTCGCCTTAAGACCCTCGCGGTCCAATTGCAGCCAAGCCGGAAGGCTCCGACCTCCGGAAAGATCCAGCGAGCGCTGCACCCCCGCCAAGTTGCGGCTCTTCTCACGCACGGCGATTTCCTGCCCCGGGGCGACGGCGAACGAGGGGATATTGACCTTGCGGCCCGAGACCTGAATGTGGCCGTGGCGGACCAACTGCCGGGCCTCGGCGCGCGAAGACGCCAAGCCCAGCCGGTAGACGGCGTTGTCCAGCCGGCGCTCGAGCATGAGCAACAAGTTCTCACCGGTCACGCCTTTCATCCGCGCCGCCTTCTCAAAGTAGCTGCGGAACTGGTCCTCAAGGATTCCGTAAAGACGGCGCAGTTTCTGCTTCTCACGAAGTTGCAGCCCGTACCCGATGAGCTTTGGCCGTCGGGCTTTCCCATGTTGCCCCGGAGCGAAGTTGCGCTTCTCAATCTCGCACTTGTCCGTCAAGCACCGCTGCCCCTTCAGGAACAGCTTTATCCCTTCACGCCGGCACAGCCGACAAACTGCTTCACGATACCTTGCCAAACTAACCTCCTCAGGAACGAAACACCAAATTCGGATCTCGTCCTAAACTCTCCTGCGCTTGGGCGGGCGGCACCCGTTGTGAGGAATCGGCGTCACGTCTTTGATGTTGCGCACCTCGAGCCCCGCCGTGGCCAGCGCGCGAATGGCCGATTCCCTTCCGGCTCCCGGCCCTTTCACCCGCACTTCCACGCTGCGCATGCCGTGATCGCGGGCCGCGTTGGCCACCCGCATGGCCGCCTGCTGGGCGGCAAAAGGCGTGCCCTTGCGCGAGCCTTTGAACCCCAGCGAGCCGGCGCTCGACCAGCAGACCACGCGGCCGTCGGAATCCGTCACGCTGACGTGCGTGTTGTTGAACGTCGCCTGGATGTGCACGATCCCGGTCGGGACAATGCGCTTTTCTTTTTTCTTGAAGACCTTCTTCTTGCCTGCTTTCGCTGCCGCTTTCGCCATGAATCCTCACTCCCCAATTTCGTGCCGCCGCCCCGGGCTAGGTCTTAGCCATAGACCGCTTCTTGTTGGCAACCGTGCCTTTCCGCGGTCCCTTGCGCGTGCGCGCGTTTGTGTGGGTGCGCTGGCCGCGCACGGGAAGGCTGCGCCGGTGCCGCATCCCACGGTACGAGCCGACTTCAATCAGCCGCCGGACGTTCATCGCGGTCTCTTTGCGCAGGTCGCCTTCCACGGCTCCCTCTTCTTCGATGATCTGGCGGATTTTCGTGACCTCTTCTTCGGTCAGATCCTTGACCTTCTTGTCCGGGTTGATGCCCGACCGCATGAGGATGGAAAGTGACCGGGCACGACCGATCCCATAGATGTAAGTCAGGCCGATTTCTGCGCGCTTTTTGGGCGGCAGATCCACACCCGCAATTCTTGCCATTTCTACCCTCCCGTCTCACCAACCCGGGGCGCCGCGTCCGCAGGGCTCACCGCTCGCTGCGCCGCCGAGAGAATTCACCCCTGCCGTTGCTTGTGCTTGGGATTCTCGCAAATCACCCGCACGATCCCACGCCGTCGAACAATCTTGCATTTGGAGCAGATCTTTCGGACTGACGAACGCACCTTCATAGGGTTTCCTCTCACTTCGCGGGCCAACAACTCCTACCCCGGAGCCAGCCGCATCGTGTCAGGGCCGTTCCTGCCTGGCGCTCTCAGAGCGCCACGGCTCTGATTCCGTGCTCACTTGTACCGGAAGACGATCCGCCCCCGCGTCAGGTCGTAAGGAGAAAGCTCCACAGCGACCCTGTCGCCCGGAAGAATGCGGATAAAATTCTTCCGCATCTTTCCGGAGATGTGGGCCAGGACCCGGTGTTTGTTCTCCAATTCCACTCGAAACATCGCATTGGGTAGCGCTTCCAGCACCGTAGCCGTAACCTCGATTGCGTCTTCCTTCGCCATACTTCTATGCGGCCTCGTTCCCGCCGAAGCGCCCTGTTCGCAGGACGCATCACGGGCATAACTATAAACGCGTTAAGACGTCGGGTCCATTCCGGGTGACCGCGACCATGTGCTCGAAATGCGCGGACAACCCGCCATCCACCGTAACGGCCGTCCAGTTATCGTCCAGGACGCGCACCGCAGGCCCGCCGGCATTCACCATGGGCTCGATGGCGAAGACCATCCCCTCTTTCAGCAGCGGCCCGTGGCCCGGCTGGCCGAAGTTGGGAATCTGCGGTTCCTCGTGCATCGCCTTGCCGATGCCGTGGCCCACAAACTCTCTCACCACGGAGTAGCCGTTTGTCTCGGCGTGCTCCTGCACGGTTGCCGAAACATCGCCCAGGCGATTGCCCAGCCGCACCTTATCGAGCGCCAGCTCCAGGGCTTCTTCGGTCACTTTCAACAGGCGCTGGGCGGATTCGCTTATGGCGCCCACCGGCACGGTCAAGGCGGAATCACCGTAGTAGCCATCGACCACCACGCCCATATCCAGGCTGAGGATGTCACCTGCCTTGAGCGTGCGGCGCTCCGAGGGAATGCCGTGGATGACCTCGTCGTTAATCGACGTGCACAGGCAGCAAGGATAACCGCGATAACCCTTGAATGCCGGCCGCGCGCCAAGTTCCTTCAACCGCTTCACCACAAACTTCTCAAGCTCGAGCGTCGTGATTCCCGGCCGGATCTGGTCGCGAATTTCCCCTAGGAGCTGCCGCACGATCCTGCCGCTACGCCGCAGCTTCTCAACTTCGACCGGTGACTTACAGATAATCATGCCCGTGATAAAAAATCCAGCAGCCCTTTGGCGATCGTCTCCGGGTCCTTGTTGCCGTCGACTTCGTGCAACACCCCTTGCGCACGATAATACTCGATGAGGGGACTGGTCTGCCGGTGGTACGCTTCCAGCCGCTGCCGGATAGTCGCCTCGTTGTCGTCCGCCCGGTACAGCAGTTTACCGCCGTCCTTGTCGCAAATCCCTTCGACTTTGGGCGGATTGAAATGGACATTGTAAATCTCGCCGCACACCGAGCATGTCCGCCGCCCCGTCAAGCGCTTCAAGAGCAGGTCTTCATCCACCTCGATGTCCAGCACCTGAGGCCGCCCGCGCCCCTTCGCCTGAAGCCCCCGATCCACAAATTGCGCCTGAGCGATGGTGCGCGGAAAACCATCCAGGATGAACCCCTTCTGGCAATCCGCTTCGCCGATGCGCTCCTCCACAATGCCGCATACGACGTCATCTGGAACCAGCGCACCGGCTTCCATCTTGGCCTTGGCCGCCATTCCCAACGGCGTCTGCTTCTTCACAGCGTCGCGCAGGATATCACCGGTAGAAATCTGGGGAATCCCAAAGTGCGTGGCGACTTCCCGCGCCTGCGTTCCCTTCCCTGCACCCGGAGCTCCCAGGAAAATCAAAGCATTGGCTCGCATGCCTTCCCTCCGAACGCCTGACCAATCCCGATCCCGAACTTAGCCTTGACCGTCTGTTTCTAAGCCGAGCTCGTTGAATCTCATCCAAGACAGCTTCGCTACACCTGATACAAACCGAACGTAATCGTCAACATCCCTCAACTTCGGGATCGAGGTCAAGAAGCTCGCCGTCCCCGGACTCGTCCCTTTTTCAAGAAGCCCTCATAGTGCCGCATGATGAGCTGAGCCTCGACCTGTTGCACGGTGTCCATTGCCACACCCACCACGATCAGGAGCGAGGTGCCACCGAAATAGAAGTTCACATTCATTCCGTGCAGGAGCCAAGCGGGAAAATTGGCGTCGAACCACGCCCCGCCCAACCAGGTGGGCAGGTGGTTCACGCGAAGCCCCGCCAGCATGATTTCAGGTATCAAGGCGACCAGGGCCAGGTAGAGGCCGCCCACCCAGGTGATCTTCGTCAGGACATCATCCAGATAGTCAGCCGTACGTTTGCCGGGCCGGATGCCAGGCATGAACCCACCCTGCTTGCGGACGTTATCGGCGACCTCGTCGGGGTTGTACACAATCGAAAGATAGAAGTGTGCAAAGAAGATGATCATCAAGACGTACGCCAGGGTGTAAAGAGGCTCCCCGTACGCAAACACCTTGGAGAACCAAACGAGGCCGACGCCGAAATAGCGGGAGATTGCAAAGCTACTTTGATCAAGGCGAAATAAGCCGAGCGTTTGGGGAAAAGTCAAAATGGAGACCGCGAAGATGATGGGCATCACGCCGCCGCTGTTCACCTTCAGCGGCAGATGGGTTGAGACGCCACCCATGATTCTCCGCCCCACAACGCGTTTCGCATATTGAATAGGAATCCGCCGCTCTCCGCGTTCCACGAGGACGATGAAAGCGACGATCGCCAGCATGAACGCGAGCAGAAGCAGGAGGACAGGAAAACTCCAAACGCGCGTGACAAAGACCTTCTCATAAAGGTCGGCCGCAGCGCGCGGTAGGCCCACCACGATGCCGGCGAAGATCAATAGAGACATCCCGTTGCCGATGCCTCGCGAGGTGATCTGTTCGCCCAGCCACATAATGAAGACCGACCCCGTCGTCAGCGTCAGTACGGTGCTGAAAACAAAACTCGGACCCGGGTGGTTGACCAGGGGAACGCCCACCGCCGTCTGCTTCTCGAGGGCGATGGCGATGCCGAAGGCCTGGAAGGCGCTCAAGCCCACCGTCATCCAGCGCGTGTATTCAGTGATCTTGCGCCGGCCCAACTCACCTTCCTTCTTGAGCTTCTCAAGGTGCGGGGATACCACCGTGAGCAACTGGAGAATGATCGAGGCCGTGATGTAAGGCATGATCCCCAGCGCGAAAACCGTCAGGCGCCGCAGGCTGCCACCGGAGAACATCGCCAGCAGTCCGAACAGCGAACCCGCCAATTGTGCAAACGCCTGCTCGAAAACGTCGGCATTGATGCCCGGCGTGGGGATGAACGACCCCAGGCGGTACACAGCCAGCATCAGCAGCGTAAAGAGGATGCGTTTTCGTAGATCCGGAATCTCGGTGATACTTTTCAGAGACTCGAACATTACGAAATGACCTCAGCCTTCCCGCCAGCTTTCTGGATCTTCTCGCGGGCGGACTTGGAGAAGATGTGTGCCGAAACCTGCAGCGGCGATTTCAGTTCGCCGCCGCCGAGAACTTTCAGGCCGTCGCCGAGCCGCTTGACCAGGCCCCGCTCGACGAGAACCTCAGGCGTGATCTTCTCTTCGGGTTTAAATTCCTCAAGGTCTTTCAGGTTCACCACGGCGTAATGCTTGCGGAAAATGTTGGTGAAACCCCGCTTGGGCAGCCTGCGGTGGAGCGGCATCTGGCCGCCCTCAAATCCTGGCCGCATACGCATGCCGCTACGGGACCGCTGGCCCTTCGAGCCACGGGTCGCTGTCTTGCCGTGCCCTGATCCCATTCCCTGCCCGATTCGCTTGGAGCGCTTATGGGCTCCCGCGGGAGGTCGGAGTGCTCCGATATGTGTCGCCATATGCCTTCTGCCTATTTCTTGCTCGCCTTCGACGTCTTGCTTCCCTTGTGGGGAGCCTCTTTTTTCTTCGCCGCTTTGGACTTGGTTTCCGCCGCTGGGGCGGGCTTGACTTTCTTCGCGGCCGCTTTTGCCGGGGCCTTTTCCGCTTTCTTGTGCGCGGTCTTGGCGGGCTTAAGAGGCTCGGCAGCCTGCGGCTCCTCTTCCTGGGCGGCCGTTTCCGTCGTTACCGCCTCACTCGCTGCCTCAGCCCCAACCGCTTCTGCAGTGGGCTTGACGGGCGCGGCGAGCACCACCTCCGACGGGTACACGGTGTATTCCGGCACCGACGCCCAGGCCGGGGCGGGAGTTTCGGGAACAATTGCCAGCAGGTGCGGTACCGCTGCCACGATCCCCCGAATCTGGGGAGTATCCGGACGCACCACGACCTGGTTCAACCGCTTCAACCCCAGGCTGCGCACGATGGTCTTCTGGTGGTAGGTGAAACCGATCCCGCTGCGCACCCACTTGATGCGAATCATCTTGTGCGTCTTATCCGACACGGTTCCTCAACCTCGCTAGATTTCTTCCGGCGTCTTGCCCCGGGTGTTGGCAACCTCTTGGAAGTCGCGCAACTTGAGCAGCGCATCCATCGTCGCCTTCACCACATTATGCGGATTGGTCGTTCCCAGAGATTTCGTCAGGACATTCTGAATTCCTGCCGCCTCCACCACGGCGCGAACTGCGCCACCCGCAATCACGCCCGTTCCGGGCGACGCGGGCTTCAGCAAGACCTTGCCTGCCCCGTAGTGACCCAGCACGGCGTGCGGGATCGACGCCTGCGTGATGTTCACCTTCACCAGCGCTTTCTTCGCGCACTCGATGCCTTTGCGAATTGCCATGGGAACTTCGCGCGCCTTGCCGGAACCATAGCCGACAATTCCGGCGCCATCACCCACCACCACCAGCGCGGAAAAACTCAGGTTCTTTCCGCCTTTGACCACCTTGGTGACCCGGTTAATGGAGATCACCTGGTCTTTGAGCTGCAGTGCGTTCGGGTCAATCCGATTGGCCAAATCTTCCTCCCGCCGTACCCCCTAGAATTTCAGCCCTGCCTCGCGAGCCGCCTCGGCCAACGCCTTAACGCGCCCGTGATAGGCATAGCCGCCGCGGTCGAACACCACGCGAGGAATGCCCGCAGCGATAGCCCGTTGGGCCAGAATTTGCCCCACCACTTTCGCCGCGGCGACGTTGCCGCCGCTCTTGAGCGTCTTGCGAACTTCCTTGTCGCGCGTGGACGCCGCCACCAGGGTGAGGCCCCGCGTATCGTCCACAACCTGGGCGTAGATGTGTTTGAGCGATCGAAAAACGTTCAAGCGCGGCGCCGGTGCCCGCCCGCCCATGCGCGCGCGGATTCGCACGTGAATCCGCCGGCGTGCCGCATTCTTGGAAACCATCTGTAACATCAGGAGCTCTCCGCTTTCCCCAGCTTCAGACTACCCCGCCTTGCCTGCACCGCCAGCGGCCGCTGCGGCCTTGCCAACCTTCTTCTTCAGGCGCTCGCCCGTGTAACGAATGCCTTTGTTCTTGTAGGGATCCGGGGGCCGCAAGGCGCGGATCTTCGCCGCGACATGGCCCACCAGTTGCTTGTCCACGCCACTGACGATGAGATGGGTCTGCTTCTCCACGCTGATCGCGATCCCCGCGGGAACGGGGAATTCGATGGGATGCGAATAGCCCAGCGTAAAAGTCACCGCCTTGCCCTTGGACTCGGCGCGATAGCCGATCCCCACAATATCCAGGTGTCTCTCGAAACCCTGGGTCACGCCGCGCACCGCGTTCGCCAACAGGCTCCGCGCCAGCCCGTGCAAGGCCGCGTGGTCCTCCGTTGCGCGTTTCAACAGCAAATGGCCATCCTGCTTCTCGAGCTGGATTCCCGAGGGAAGAGGAATCCGCAAGGTTCCCTTCGGTCCCTTCACCGCCAGCGACGATCCCTCCGCCGCCACGGTAACTCCGGAGGGCAAATCAATCGGCTTATTACCAATTCTCGACATAGCTTCAGTTCCTGTCATTCAATCCGGAGTCGGACCCCCGACTCGTTCTTATGACTCCGGACCCCGGACTCTAGATTCGTTCTTTTGACTCCGACCTGAGCGACTCTAGGAAACGCTGCAGAGCACTTCACCACCCACGCCCGCCTTGCGGGCGGCCTTGCCGGTCATCACTCCGCGCGGCGTGGTAAGGATGCTCACTCCCAGCCCTCCCAGGATTCGCGGAACCGCGCGCGCCCCCACGTAGACGCGACGGCCCGGCTTCGAAACACGGTCCAGGCTGGAGATGGCACTCGCGCCGTCGGTTCCGTATTTCAGGAAAACCTTCAGAACTTTTTTCTTTCCTTCGTCGCCCACCTTGAAGTTACTGATATAGCCTTCTTCCTTCAGGGTGCGCGCAACCTCGATCTTGAGCTTCGAGGACGGCATATCCACGCGCGGGTGGCGCGCTCGAATCCCGTTTCGGATCCGAGTAAGCATGTCGGCAATGGGATCAGTGACGGCTGACATAAGACTCCCGATTCTGCGTTTGCATGACCTCTCGCCCAGGCTTACCAGCTCGATTTAATGACGCCCGGGATTTCACCGCGCAGCGCGAGCTGCCGGAAGCAAAGACGGCACATCTGAAACTTGCGGAGGTAACCACGCGGCCGGCCGCAAATCCGGCAGCGATTCCGGTGCCGAATCTTGAACTTCGGCTTCCGGCGTAATTTGGCCATCATAGAAGCACGTGCCACGTTTTACCCCCCTGCCTTTTCACTGGCCTGTGCAGCAGCCTGTTCACTTCCAGCGGCCTGGCGACGCTGCGCTTCGGACCTAAAAGGCATCCCCAGGTGCCGCAGCAACGCCATCGCTTCGACGTCGGTCCTGGCATCGGTGACGATCGTGATGTTCATGCCTTTTACTTTTTCGACCTTCGCGTAATCGATCTCCGGAAACACCAACTGGTCTCGCAGTCCCAGAGTGTAATTGCCCCGGCCATCGAACGCCCGTGTGGAGACGCCGCGGAAGTCGCGAACGCGCGGCATCGCCACGTTCGTGAGGCGATCGAAGAATTCATACATGCGATCGCCGCGCAAGGTCACCATGGCCCCGATGGGCATGTTCTTGCGCAGCTTGAAATTGGCAATCGACTTGCGCGCTCGCGTGATCACCGGCTTCTGTCCGGTGATCTGCCCCAGCTCCTGCGCGGCGGAATCGAGAAGCTTGGCGTTCTGGATGGCTTCCCCCAGGCCCATGTTCACGATGATTTTCCGCAAGCGCGGCACTGCGTTGGCGTTCGGGTACTTGAATTCCTTCACCAGGGCCGGCACGACCTCCTTCTGGTATCGTTCTTTCAGTCTCGGAGCCATGTTCGCGTTCAGCCCTCCCGGCCTTTACTTATCCAGAGATTTTTCGCACTTCGCGCAGATGCGCACCTTCTTGCCCCCGGCCATTTCGCGGTGCTGGATGCGCGTCGGCCCGCAATCGCTACAGACCAGCGCCACGTTGGAAACGTGAATGGGGCCTTCCTTCTCCAGAATTCCGCCCCGAATCTGCTTGGCGGGATTCGGCCGCACGTGACGCTTCACCATGTTCACGTGCTCAACGTAGATCCTCTGCTTCCCAGGTTCAACTTCCAGAACCCTTCCCCTCGTCGGTTGGCCGGAAGCACCTTTGCTTCGCCCCGCGAGCACTTCCACGATGTCGTTCTTGCGGATATCCATTGAAAATCCCCTTACAAAACCTCGGGCGCCAAAGAGACAATCTTTAAGAACTTCTTCTCGCGCAGCTCGCGTGCCACTGGCCCGAAGACGCGTGTACCGACCGGCTCACCCGCGTCATTGATCAGCACGGCAGCGTTCTCGTCGAACCGGATGTAGCTGCCGTCGCGCCGCCGCTGTTCTTTGCGCATGCGCACGATGACGCACTTCACGACTTTGCCCTTCGGAATCGCGCTGTCGGGGGCCGCCTCTTTCACGGCCGCGGTCACGACGTCGCCCAGGCCGGCCTGCAATCCCACATCGCCACCGAGCGGCAGGATGCAGGAGAGCCTGCGGGCGCCGGAATTATCGGCCACCTGGAGAATGGTTCGCATCCCGATCATACGTCGACCTCCGGCACGGGGGCGACCAGCGCCGCCTTGGTCAGGATCTCCACCACCCGCCAGCGCTTGCGGCTACTCAGGGGACGGGTCTCCTGGATTCGCACCGTGTCGCCCACACGACACTCATTCTTCTCGTCATGGGCCATAAACCTCTTCGACCGCCGCACCACGCGTTTATAGAGCGGATGGGTCACCTGCCGTACCACCGTGACCACTACGGTCTTCTGCATCTTGTTGCTGGTCACAACCCCGACTTTTTCCTGCCGCCTCGTTTGCATAGCGCCCTGCGTCTGTCCAACTGCTGTCTCCGTCACCGTTCACCTACTTCGTGTGCGCAGCGCCCATCTGGCGCTCGCGCCGCAGTGTTTTCACCCTGGCGATCCCCTTGCGCAGCTCCCGCACGGCGTTCAGGTGGTCCGACTGGCCGCCCGCCATCCGGAATTTCAACCGAAAGAGCTGGTCTGAAAACTCGCGCTCTCGAGTTTTCAGCTCGTCGTCGGTCCATTCCCGCATTTTCTCTGCGGGCCACTTCCATCGCTTGTCTTTCTCCAGCTTCATGAGCTCTGCTCCACGATCCGTTAAGCTGCCGTGGCGCGCGCCACGAACCGCGTTGCCAAAGGCAACTTGTGACTGGCCAACCGCAAGGCTTCACGCGCTTCTGCCTCCGTCACACCTTCCATCTCAAACAACACCCGGCCCGGCTTCACCACTGCCACCCAGAACTCCGGCGCGCCCTTGCCTTTTCCCATGCGGGTTTCGGCGGGTTTCTTGGTCACCGGCTTGTCCGGGAAAATTCGAATCCAGAGCTTCCCGCCGCGCTTGATAAATCGCATGATCGCCACGCGGCTCGCCTCGATCTGCCGGTCAGAAATCCAACCCGGCTCGACGACCTTCAAGCCGTAATCACCGAAGGAAAGGTCGGAACCGCGCCAAGCTTTGCCGCGCATGCGGCCGCGCTGCTGTTTCCGGTACTTCACTTTGCTCGGCATGAACATGACTTAGTTCTCAGTTCTCCGTATTCAGTTCTCAATTGGCGCGTCCAGACAGCTTCCTCAGATGCCTGTACTAGCGACTGAGAAGTGACGGCTTCCTTTACGCCACCGGCGCCACCGCAACCGGTTCTTCGACCTTCTCAACTCGGTGTTTCTGCTCCAGAATCTCGCCGTTGTAGATCCAGCACTTTACGCCGATCACACCGTAGGTCGTCATAGCTTCGGCAAGTCCGTAATCGATGTCGGCCCGCAGCGTGTGCAGGGGCAAACGGCCCTGCAAATACCACTCGGACCGAGCAATTTCCGCGCCGTTCAACCGGCCGCCGCAACGAATCTTGATGCCTTTGCAGCCGAACCGCAGCGCGGAATCCACAGCCTTACGCATGGCGCGGCGGAAGGCAACGCGTTTTTCCAGTTGCAGGCAAACCGCCTCTGCGACGAGCTGCGCGTTCAGTTCCGGCCGGTGAACTTCCTGAATGTTGATGGGCAGCACTTCGCGGCCGGTGCGCTTCTGGATCTCCTGCCGAAGCCGATCGATCTCTGCACCCTTGCGACCGATGATGATGCCCGGTCGCGCGGTGTGGATCGTGACCTTGAGTTTGTTCCCAGGGCGCTCGATCTCGATGGACGCCACGCCCGCAGCGCGAAGCTGGTCCTTGAGCCGCTTCTTAAGCTTCAGGTCTTCGTGGAGAAGGTCAGCGTAGTCCTTCTTCGCAAACCACCGCGACTTCCACGTCTTGTTATATCCCAGACGGAAGCCGTAAGGATGAACCTTCTGACCCACCTTAAACCTCCTTGATCTTGCCGGTCGCGCGCTGTGCTCTGGCCCTTGCGACCAGCGAGGCGCGGATCCCGCGGCTTAAGCCTCCGGCGCTTCGACCACGACGGTGATATGGCTGGTCCGGCGCTGGTAGCGATAGGCCCGACCCATGGGCGCCGGCCGGACGCGCTTCTGGCGCGAACCTTCGTTAACGTAGATCCTGGAAACCACCAGTTCATCCACGTCGAGATGCTCGGCCTTCTGTTCGGCATTCGAAACGGCCGACCGCAAGACCTTCTCGACATCGCGGGTGATCCCCTTCTTGGTGAAATTCAGGATGTTGAGCGCCTCACTGACGCTCTTGCCGCGGATCAGGTCCACTACCAACCGTGCCTTCTGCGGAGAAACTCGGACGTATTTGTAAGTAGCGCTGGCTTCCATCAATTCACCTGGAATTCGGGGTCATCGACCCGAAAATTAGCTGGCGCCTCCCGCACCCGCCGGAGGAGGCGTAGCCGCCTTGGGAGCAGCGGAAACCGGCGGGGGCGCCGCCGCCGCTGCGGCTCTCTCGGCCGCGATTTTCACGCCGTGCCCCTTGAAGGTGCGCGTCGGTGAGAACTCGCCCAGCTTCTGTCCCACCATGTTCTCCGTGATGTACACGGGAATGAACTTCCTGCCATTGTGGACGGCCACGGTGTGTCCGACCATCTCGGGCACGATCGTGGAGCGCCGCGACCAGGTCTTCACCACTTTCTTCTCGAACCGTCGATTGAGCAGTTCGATCTTCTTCATCAAGTGATCGTCCACGAACGGACCCTTTTTCAGCGACCTTCCCAAGTTCCCCTCCCTTTATTTCTTCTCACGCCGCTTGACAATGAAACGGTCCGTAGACTTGTTGTTCCGCGTCTTGTAGCCGCGGGTCGGTTGGCCCCAAGGGGTCACGGGATTACGGCCACCGGAGGTTTTGCCTTCGCCACCTCCGTGTGGATGGTCCACCGGATTCATGGCGACCCCGCGCACCGTGGGTCGGATTCCCATCCAGCGCCTGCGACCGGCTTTGCCGATCGAAAGGTTCTCGTGATCGAGATTCCCCAGTTGTCCGATAGTGGCTACGCAATCCATGTACACCTTGCGGACTTCGCCCGACGGCAGTCGCACTTGGGCATAGTCACCCTCTTTGGCCAGCAATTGCGCCGCACCCCCGGCGCTGCGGACCAACTGGCCTCCCTTCCCGGGGCGCAACTCGATGTTATGAATCATGGTGCCCACGGGAATGTTCTTCAGGGGAAGGGCGTTCCCGGTAACGATATCCGCTTCCGGACCGGACACCACGCGGTCTCCCACCTTTAGACCCAGGGGGTAGAGGATGTAGCGCTTGTCGCCATCGGCATAGTTCAGTAAGGCGACGAAAGCAGAGCGATTCGGATCGTACTCGACCGTCGCCACGCGCGCGGGAACACCGACCTTGTCGCGCTTGAAGTCGATCCGCCGGTAATGGCGCTTGTGGCCGCCGCCCCGACGCCAGATAGTGAGTTGGCCTTGGTTGTTCCGCCCCGAGATGCGGATCTTGGGTTCCAATAGTGGCTTGTACGGTTCTGAGGAAGTGATTTCCTCAAAAGTCAAGCTGGTCTGGAACCGGCGTGTTTCGGTGTAGGGTCGGTATGTTTTGATTCCCATAACCTTCATCTTCCGCGGCACGCGCCGCTCAACAGATCAATCTCGCCTACGCACTCTCCACGTATTCCGGAACTTTCTCTCCGGCCCGGAGTTTTACATAAGCCTTCTTCCAATCCGGCCGGTAGCCAACCGTGCGGCCCCGGCGCCGCATCTTGCCGGCATAGCTCAAGGTACGCACAGATTTCACTTTGACCTTGAAGACGGTCTGCACGGCTTCTTTGATCTCGGTCTTGGTGGCGTGCGGATCGACGTTGAAGCACAAAGTCCGATTGCGCTCCTTCACCGCCAAACTCTTCTCGGTCACGATCGGCTTCTGCAGAATCTGATAAGGGCTCCTGTTCATCGCAGCGCCTCCTGGAGCCGGGTAAGCGCCCCCTCGGAAATCAGAACCCGGTCGTGGCTCAGCAAGTGGTAAGGATGGAGGTCGTGGTGCCGCACCAAGTCACACCCTTCGACATTCCGGGAAGAGAGTTCCAGGTTCCGGTTGGCAGCGTCGTCCACCACCAGCACCGTCTTCTCAATGCCCAGCTTATGGAGCGCTCCGGAGAACAGGCGCGTCTTGGGCTCGCCGAGATTGAACTGATCGACCACCGTCAGCTTGTGCTCCTGGAATTTTGCCGCCAGCGCCGAACGCAGAGCCCCGCGAAGCATGCCTTTCGGAAGCTGGTAGGAATAGTCGCGCGGCTGGGGGCCGTGCGCAATGGAACCGTGCCGCCACAGAGAGCTGCGATTGCTGCCCACGCGGGCCCGGCCCGTTCCCTTCTGCCGCCACGGCTTTTTGCCGCCGCCGCTCACTTCGCCGCGGCTCTTCGTTTTGTGGGTGCCGCGGCGCTGGCTGGCCAGATATTGCTTCACCGCGTCCCAAAGCAGACTTTGATTGGGCTTCGCGCCGAAAACTTCATCGGGCACCTGAAGCTCTTTCACCGTCTGCCCTTCGAGGTTTTTGACTTCCAACGTCGCCATGGTTTCGCGTCCGTTCTCTATTTATGAGGCGCCTTAGCCTTGTGCACAACTACGTAACTGCCCTGGGGACCCGGGACGGCTCCTTGCACTAGCAGCGTGTTCTCATCAGAGAGAACCTGCACGACTCGCAGATTCCGCACGGTCGCTCGCGCATGACCCATATGGCCCGCGGCGCGCATCCCCTTCATGACCCGGGAAGGAAACGCCGACGCGCCGATCGAACCCGGCGCGCGGTGAAACATGGAGCCGTGCGCCCCGCCGCCTCCCCCAAAGTGATGGCGCTTGTGCACTCCCGCAAACCCTCGCCCTTTCGAAACGCCCGTCACATCGACCAAGTCGTTGACGGCGAAAACGTCCACCAGAACCTTGTCGCCGATCTTCACGTCGCCGGCTTCCTGCGCCAGGCGCACTTCGCGAAGGAAACGGACCGGGTTCGCGCCCGCTTTCTTGAAGTGTCCCTCCCTCGGCTTATTCACGTGCTTGGGAGGAGGCAACTCCACCAAACCGAGTTGCGCCGCTTCGTAGCCATCCTTCTGCGCGGTCTTGCGCTGCACGACCACGCAGGGTCCTGCTTTCAGCACCGTAACCGGGATGACGTCCCCGTTCTCAGCGAAGACCTGCGTCATGCCCAACTTCTTTCCCAGTATGGCGTTCACCATAATCATCACTCGCGCATCGTCACTCAGCGTTCACACGGCGCAAACCACGCTCCGAAATGAGCAGCGCTGCTACTTCGTGTGCTCCTTGCCAAACGCCTTGATCTCGATGTCCACTCCAGAAGGCAAATCGAGCTTGGTCAGGGCTTCGATCGTCCCCGAGGTCGGCTCCAGGATATCCACCAGCCGCTTGTGCGTGCGGATCTCGAACTGTTCGCGCGATTTCTTATCCGTATGGGGCGAGCGGAGCACGCAGTACTTGTTCTTGATGGTGGGCAAAGGAATCGGCCCCGCCACCTGCGCCCCCGTACGCTTGGCCGTCGAGACAATCTCCGCCGCCGACTGGTCGAGGATCCTGTGATCGTATGCCTTCAACCGGATTCGAATTTTCTGATGTAGCATCAGCCTCTGCCTTACTGCATGATTTCGGTAACGGTGCCGGCGCCGACGGTGTGCCCGCCCTCGCGGATGGCGAAGCGCAGGCCTTTCTCCATCGCAATCGGCGTGATCAGCTCGATCGCCAGGTTCACGTTATCCC
>JBEKAK010000057.1:0-35917 GCA_050018275.1 Terriglobia bacterium
CTCGAAGCTGTGAGCCAGCAGCGGCTCCGCCTCGATGCGGCGGGCCCGGAACGCCTTCTTGAGAATCGGCCAGGCCACAAATTCGGTTGTGCCCGGGGCGACCGTGGTCTCGATCAGCACCAGGCATCTGGCCTGGATTTTTTCGCCGATAGTTCTCAGGGTCGCCTCCAGCGCGGCCATGTCGACTTCGCCGGTTTTCATCGTTCCAAGCCGGTTCTTGGCGTAGTCGCACTGGACATCAACCACGACGCAGTCGGCCAGGGCGAGGCAATCCGCGTTGTAGGTGGCTGTGAGCGTTTTCTTTTCCAGGACACAGCGGGCAATCATCGGGTCGACCTGCGGGTCTTCGGCTTTTACGGGAGACTCCCCGCGGTTCAACATGGGAATCTTCCAGTAGCTGCGCGTGCTGGGCCGCTGGCAGCCGATGACGAGTTTGGTGGGATGGCCGTCTTTCTTGTCGGCCGCGTCGGCCACGATGGCGGCCATCACTGCTCCCACAAAGCCCAGCCCCACCACCACGACAACCTCTTGGCCCTCTGCCCGTGCGGCAGCCGTAAGTGATTCGAGCCGTTTGTACTCCGCCGCGTATTCTTCCTTGCACGGCAACGGAAACTTCTCCCCCATTGGACTGATCGAAAATTCCGGCATGATAGACCTTTCTATGATGTGAATTCGCTGGCGTATTCCTGCATGTGAGAGCCCCTGAGCATCTGTCAGGAGTCCTCCGGCACTGTGCGGTTTTACCAGCAAACCGGCTCGAACGAAAGCGGATTTTTTGGATGTCTAGCGGGAATCTACTGCGAACGAGACCGCGAGTCGTGCTCCCTTCGGAAGAAGTTCTTTCTTTTCACTGCACTACATCAAAAAAAAGTCTTTCCAGTTTCCAGCTATCAACGGGGCTTCACCTGGGTGGACCTGGGAGCGTGTTATTTCATTTGGTAGCGCTCTCTCTAAGCCGTTGCTTCGTTGTGAATACCCCACTCTTAATCAGTAGGTCGCGGGTTCAATTCCCTCACGGCTCACCAGCAAACCCGTCGTTTGAACGAATGCGCTCGAATCCAATGTCTGCCCAAAATCCGGCAAGCGTCTGCAATGGTATCCTGGTGGCCCACCTTCGAGGGCCTGCGAATAGGATGGTGGGCGATGCAAACGAGCGAGAATCTCGAAAGGCTCCTCCGCTTCCGCAATACCGGACCGATTTAGGGATTGTCTCCCCCGTCCCTTTGTGGTAAATATCCTGTGACGTGTTGGCGCTAGAAGCCTACCTGAGCGAACTTCGCGACATCCGCTCTCTGGGTGCGGCGGTAGAAGAGACCGCGTACTACCCCGCGCTCGCCACCCTGCTGACGGAAGTTGGCAAAAAGCTGAAGCCGAAAGTCCGATGCATCATGGGGCTTCAAGACCTCGGAGCTGGTTTCCCTGACGGTGGCCTTTTCACCGAAGAGCAATTCGATAAAAAGTACACCCTCAAGCCACTTCCAGGGCAGCTCCCTTCACGAGGCGTCATCGAAGTCAAACCCGTCAAAAGCGACGCATGGCTTACTGCGGAGGGCGAACAGGTTTCCCGCTATTGGGGCAAGTACCGGCAAGTCCTGGTCACGAACTACCGGGATTTCGTTCTAGTCGGCCAGGACGCCGAGGGCAAATTTGCAAAACTGGAACCGTTCCACCTTGCCGACAGCCAGAAAGCATTCTGGGCCGCCGCCGTGCATCCGCGCAGCCTTGCCGAGAAGATCGGCCCACGGTTCGAGGAATACCTCCTGCGCGTCATGCGGCACGCCGCGCTGTTAGCCGCGCCGGAAGACGTCGCGTGGTTTCTGGCTTCTTACGCTCGGGACGCCAGGGCGCGCATCGAGGGTGTTGAACTCGCCGCACTGGCAACGGTGCGCACGGCGCTGGAAGAAGCGCTGGGTTTGAAATTCGAGGGAGAAAAGGGAGAGCACTTCTTTCGCTCCAGTCTGGTTCAAACGCTCTTCTACGGCGTCTTCTCCGCGTGGGTGCTATGGGCAAAGCAAAATCCGCCCACGTCTAAAGCGCGCTTCGACTGGTACACCACGGCCCGCTACCTGCGCGTGCCGATGATTTCCAAACTCTTCCAATTGGTCGCCGACCCGCAAGAACTCGAAACCCTCAAGCTCACCGAGGTACTAGATTGGGCAGGTTTGGTTCTGAACCGCGTTGACCGCCGCTCGTTTTTTGACAGGTTTCAGGAATCCCACGCCGTGCAGTACTTCTACGAGCCGTTCCTCGAAGCGTTTGACCCGGAGCTGCGCAAGGAATTGGGCGTCTGGTACACGCCACCGGAGATTGTCAAGTACATGGTGGAACGTGTGGACACCGTGCTGCGCCAGGAGTTGGGTCTGCCGCTCGGCTTGGCGGATAAGAACGTGTACGTTCTTGACCCCTGCTGTGGCACGGGCTCGTATCTTGTCGAGGTTTTGGACCGCATTCACCGCACGCTCAAAAAGCGCGGTGAAGATGCCTTGACGGCGAGCGACCTCAAGGAAGCAGCCCAAAAACGAGTTTTCGGATTCGAGATTCTGCCCGCACCTTTCGTCGTCTCGCACCTCCAGCTTGGCTTGCTCTTGCAGAACCTCGGCGCGCCGCTCTCAGAGAAATCGAAAGAGAGAGTCGGCGTCTACCTCACCAACGCGCTCACTGGCTGGGAGCCGCCCAAAGGTCCCAAGCAGCGTCTTATCTTTCTTGAGTTGGAGGAAGAGCGCGACGCCGCCGAGCACGTCAAGCGCGAGGTTCCGATACTGGTCATCCTCGGCAACCCGCCGTACAACAGCTTCGCGGGGATTGCCAAGATGGAGGAAGAGCGCGACCTTTCCGAAGCCTACCGCACCACTAAGCGAGCACCCGCGCCGCAGGGGCAGGGGTTGAATGATCTTTACGTGCGGTTCTTCCGCATGGCTGAAAGGCGCATTGTAGAGAAGACCGGCAGGGGCGTGGTGTGTTTGATTTCCAATTACTCGTGGCTCGATGGCCTATCCTTCACAGGCATGAGGGAGCGGTATGTGAAAGCGTATGACGCCATCTGGATCGACAACCTGCACGGCGACCGGATCATCTCCGAGTACGCACCGGACGGCCGAACCAGCGAGACGGTGTTCGCGGTGCAAGGTAAGTCGCCCGGTATAAAGATTGGGACTGCCGTAAGCCTGCTCGTCTCAAAGCAAGCGGCCCTGAAGTCGAAGGATGCCCGAGTCCTCTATCGGGATATGCACCAAGCCAGAGCGGATGACCGTAGACGAGCTCTGATCGCCAGCCTCAGCGATGCTCACCTGGTAGAAAGATATGGAACATTAGAGCCAGTCGCCGCGATCGGCCTTCCCTTCAAACCGCGAGCCCTCGCCCCGGATTACCTGCAATGGCCTCTGCTGCCGGAGTTGTTTCCCGTTTTATTCCCAGGAGTCAAAACCAGCCGTGATGACGTGGTTGTGGACATCGACCGCGAACGTTTGGTTGAGCGGATGGAGCAGTACTTTGACTTGCAGGTCAGCCACGAAGAGATGCGTCGGATTTCTCCGGTGGCCATGACTAAGGCCGCCGGGTTTGAACCAGAGGCAGTCCGTGATTACCTCCGCCACCGCGGATTCAAACGGGAGAATATCGTACGGTATTGTTACAGACCTTTCGACCTCCGGTGGGTTTATTGGGAGCCGGAGACCACGCTTCTGGATCGGAACCGGGCCGACTACTTCCCCCAGGTGTTCGAGGGAAATGCGTGGTTGGTCGCCCAACAGAAGCCGCGACGAGAATGGTCCAAACCGCAGTATATCCAAAGCATCGGTTGCCTCGACTTGATGGATCGTGGGGCCAGCTGCGTTTCACTTTACCTGAAACCTTCAGACGAAAGGCCGCGACTGATCTCCTCAGACGAGTCAAAGGACCCTCGCATCCTGGCTAACGGCACACGTCTCAACATCAGTGATTTACTCGTCACGTACCTCGAGCAATCCGCAAACATGGAGGATCCCTCCAGAGTTTTCTATCACGCTCTTGCCACCCTGCATGCTCCTGCCTACTACTCCGAGAACTCCGGTGCTTTGCGCCAAGACTGGCCGCGCGTCCCCTTACCGGGAAGGAAGGAAGCATTGCTTGCCTCTGCGGGTTTGGGAAAGCAGATTGCTGCCTTATTCTGTACTGAACACGACGTAGGGGTGATTCATGAACCGCCAGTACAGAAGATCGCCGCCTTCAGTCTCCCGAAAGGAACGACTCTCGATGAAGCTAAGCACTTTGCAGTTACCGCCGGGTGGGGCCATGCGGGCAGGGAGGGCGTCACGATGCCGGCGAAGGGAAAGATTACAGACCGCGATTACACGGAGAAAGAGCGGGCGAGTTTAGGCGACGCGATCAACCTTCTTGGGGAGCGTACTTGCGACGTTTACGTGAATGAAGTGGCGTACTGGTCCAACATTCCACTGCGGGTTTGGGAATACACCATCGGGGGTTATCAGGTCATCAAGAAATGGCTCGCCTACCGCGAGGAACGATTGCTGGGCCGCGCCCTGACCAAAGATGAAGTGCGCTATGTGCAGGAAATGGCCCGCCGTATCGGGGCCATCCTTTTGCTTGAGCCTGCGTTGGACGCGAACTACCGGAGCGTAAAGCAACATGCCTATACATGGACAACCTAGGAGCGCAGCGCCGATCCCGAAATCCAATCCCGCATCGTGCGCGACCTTTGGAAACTCTTCCATGCAGCGACCCGCGCCATCCGCGAAAAAGACGGACATTGATTTTCGGAGGCTGCTTGTGCTGGCGGATGAAGAAGAACCTGAAAGTCTTAGAGAAGGGCTGCGGTGGGCATCGCACGTTCCTGAGGGCCTCCTTGGGGATGCTAGATACTTTCTTGAAACGGCGCGCCGCCTCGAACGTGAAGACACCGAGAAACGGGTAACGTATGTCCGAGCCTCGGTCATTGCGGGTTTCGCCGCGCTGGAGGCGTGGGTGAATGGCCTTTCATTTGTGCTGGCCGAGTATGACAACGAATTGGAACTACACGAGCGTGCCTTCCTTCAAGAGCAACGAGTGGAATTAGACAACGCAGGTTACTTCGTGATACGTGGCGGGCGATACCGTGGCTTGGAAGAGAAGATTAGGTTCTTCCATTGGAGACTTAAGGGAACGGAAATCGACAGTAAAGACCCGACCTGGATTGCCTTTGATTTTGCCAAACGGCTTAGGAATAAGATTGTCCATCCCAAACCTGGAATGACTACTTGCGAGGAACCAAGTATGGCTGCTGCCGAGTCGGCTCTGAAAGCGGTGACCGACGTAATCCACACCTTCCTTAGAGCCTAGGGATTTTGGTGTGCCAAGAATCTCTTGCGAAGCGTGCAGGCCAATCGCGTTACTCCCGCGATGGAAGCGGGAATCACCGATCACGTGTGGACAATCGAGGAAATGATTGATAGCGTTACGCCTAGCGGAGGAGCTATCCACAAATGATTGACATCAGAGAAGCTTTGGTCTCAATTCTCAAATGCATTCGTGCTCAACAGACGGCGGTGATCGACAATACGACTTCGCTTGGAGCCTTACTAGAGTATGCCGAGGAACACGCCGCGGGTTTTCGCGCTTACTTCGAACAATATCAAACTTCAGATCGGGAAGTTTCCGGGCTTTTAGCTGAACTTGCTCGATTATTTCAGGTAATAAACGAAGTAATCGAGAGGTTGGAATCTGGCGAAGCTTTGAAGGTTTGATTTGCATCGGGCATACTCCTATATTAGACTTCATCAATCGATGTCAAGGAACAAGGTAAGTCGCCCCGGGCAGCGAACGTCTCCGATGCCTATCCAGCGAACAAGCAACACGGCCGTGACAATCGATGGGCCGACCTCCGATGAATTAATCGAAGTCCTGGGTAAGGCGCTGGACTTGAGAGACAACGACACCGCTGGGCATTCGAATCGGGTGCGCCGCTACTGCCTAGAGATTGCGAAGGCTATGGGCTGCTCGGCGGAAGAGTTGAAGCAGATCGCCCGTGCAGGAACTCTGCACGACATTGGCAAGATAGCCGTTCCAGATGCCATATTGCGTAAGAACGGGAAACTCTCTCCCCAAGAGCGGAGAATAATGGAGACGCATGCCTGGGTGGGTTTCACCCTCCTCAGACGTAGTCACTTCCTTGAAGATGTGGCGAAGGTCGTGCTCGCGCATCATGAGCACTATGATGGAAAGGGCTACCCTCGGGGTCTGAAGGAGGATGAGATAGTTCTTGGGGCACGCATATTTGCCGTGGCCGATACCCTGGATGCGATGACCTCGGACCGCCCTTACCGCCGGGCGCTACCATTCTCTGCTGCCCGGCAGGAAATCCTCCGTGAATCGGGCCGCCAGTTCGACCCGAAAGTAGTCGAGGCATTCGACTCCGTCCCCGAAAGCGTTCTCCTCCAGATCATGTCAGACGAGAAAAGGCGCTCCGCACGCGTCCCTTTCCGCGCCACGGTGAATTGCATTCAGGGCGGGCAGCACTACACCTTAAAGGGTGTCAATATTAGCGAAGGGGGATTGCTGCTGGAGAAGGATGAAGGGATACGCCTTGGGGATGAATTGGAGGTGGAATTTGAATTACCTCAAGTGGGCCGACCGCTGAGGCTCAAAGCAGAACCTATTCGGAGAGAACTGCCCGACAGGACCGCCATCGCGTTCCGCTTTCCCCATCCCAAAGACAAGGTAGTTCTGCAACGTCATATCGCTGGGCTAGTTGAAGCTTACTCAGGGAGCTTCTCTGGCCTAAAAAAGATAGCGTAGGATGCGCCGCGACTGTGGGGACTTTTGTGGGGACCTCTTATCCATTTGCACTAATTTTGGTGCAGCTCAAATCATCTCGCCACAACTCACAAACTCATTGACCTACAAGGCGTTGCAGGGGTTTCTGCCTTCCAATCAATGAGTTGCAAGATAGTGTTAAAAACGGCTCTTAATCAGTAGGTTGCGAGTTCGATTCCCTCACGGCTCACCAAATCCTCTGATTCTCCGCCATTCTCAGGTTGGCCTGGCCTGCCACTCGGTGGCAATTCTCATTGTGGCCATCGTCGATGACCACGTAGGGGCTACCGGCCCTCTTTGCGAAGGGAGATTGCGTCAGCTATGATAGATTTCAAGGTGCCATGGGCCACGACGAGGAGCCTGTCCCCATCCCGATTACCGACGTCTTTGACCTCCACACCGTCCAGCCCAAAGAGGTGGAAGCCGTCGTCGAAGCCTATCTCGAGGAAGCGAACCGCCTGGGCCTGAAAGCCCTCCGCATCATCCACGGCCGCGGCATCGGAGTGCAACGGGAAATCGTGCGCGCCGTGCTGGCCCGCACCCCGTTCGTCCTTTCCTACCAGGACGCGCCTGCTGAAGCCGGAGGCTGGGGAGCTACGCTCGTGACCCTGCGCTAGTCTGAATTTCTCACCACACTGTGCCTTATTCCCGGGAGGGCGGAAGGGCAGGGTTTTAACCCCGCCGAAATCGCGGGTTCGCATTTTCTGCTCGTCTCGCGCCCAGCGCAACTCTTTCCGACAAACTGCGCGGGGCGCGAGACGAAGAAACAATTACGAGCGTTGTGTAACGGCGGGGCTAGAGCCCCGCCCTTCGTCGTCCGTGGTGAGAAATTTGCGCTAGTCCCGTGCCCGTCTGGCCAAGTACTTTAAAGGATTATCCTATTGGCGCCGCTTCCGCAACGCGCACCCGGGATATTTCCAGTTGGTCTCCGACGCGTGTCTCCGTGCGGAAGACCGTGTGCGTGGGAAGCTCCAACAGGCTCTTCGCTTTGAGCCTCACCTTCGAAATGCGGAAGGGGCGTACGTGCTCCTCGACCTCGACCACGACGTGATGGCGGTCGAGGAAAATCAGATCCAAGGCATACAACATGCCAAAGGTATGGACTCCGTGCGACGGGACAATCCACAGGCCAGCGCCGGGGCGTGCCCAGCGCGGAGTAGTACCCAGCAGACCCACGAGTCGGCTGAAGTAGCCATCGGCCACTTTGGCGTGTGTCGCGATGAATCTCTCGCGGGTCTGGTTATAGACACAAACGTACTTGCCGCCGTCCAGATCTGACTCGTACACGGCCCCTGCCTCGTTGCTCGAAGTCCTTACTGACCGGCGATTTGACGGCCTACTTGGCAGCCTTGTGGGTTCGCCGCCAAACAATGATGAATAGGATGATGACCGCCGCAATGCCGGCGATAACACGAATTGTGTTGGTATCCATTACCAGGCTCCTCTCTTCATTGGATTTCTTCCTTCTAACGCGAACGATGCGCGTCGTGCTGCGCGTTGGCGCGTCATTTCTGAACTTGCCCGAAGCTGTGAACCAAGCTGATCACAGCCGGACCCAAAATGACCACAAACAGCGCCGGAAAGATAAAGAACACCAAAGGGAAGACCATCTTGACGACGGTCTTAGCCGCCATTTCTTCGGCACGCTGCCGGCGTTTGGTGCGTAGGTCGTCAGAGTGGACGCGCAGCGACTGTGCCACGCTCGTGCCGAAACGGTCGGTTTGAATCAGCGTGGCGACCAAGGCTTTGATATCATCCACCGCCGTGCGTGTGGCGAGAGAGCGAAAAGCTTCCGTCCGGGTCTTGCCCACGTGCATCTCGGCATTGACGAGGTCGAATTCCTCACATAACTCGGGATGCGCAAGCCTCAACTCCTGGCCGATGTACAAGAGCGACTGATCGAGTCCCAGGCCCGCCTCCACGCAGATGACGAGAAGGTCGAGGGCATCCGGCAACGCCAGGCGCAGCGCTTGCTGCCGTCTTCTCACAAGGTACGTCAACCCGAACTCAGGCCCCATAAAACCCACTAACGCAGCAAAACTCAGGATAAAAATGGGATTGAACCGGTAGAAACCCGTAAAATAAACCAAGCTAAGCAGGACGACAACCAGGATAATCTTGGCCGCCCGCAGGGCCACGGCTGCTTCGGGCCTCCGGTAGCCGGCCCGCGGCAAGAGGAGCGCGGCTCCCGACGCCTGACCCGAAGACTTGGGCAGAATCTTAGCGACGCCCGAGAGAAGCCACGCGACCAGTCTCTGTCGTTTTTCCTTGAAGCCCGTTGGGTGCCCGGCAGGAAGTCGCCAGAGGCGGCCGAGACGCTCCGTGACCAGCAAGGAGCCACCGGAGAACGCAAAGACCAGTGCCACAGCGATCAGGACCAACGCCCCGAAAACAACAGCAGCAGGCCCGAGCATGGCGGCTGGTTCTCCTTGAGAGTTTCAGACCTTGATTCTGACAATCCACCACAGCAACGCGGCGCCGATCACCTGTAAGCTAGCGGCTGTGGCGAGCATGTACTGGCCCCAACGGTCAACAAACAGCAGCTTCACGTAGTCAGGATTGATCCCCCGCATCAGGGCCAACATGGCCAGGGGTAGAGCGATCAGGATGGCCGCGGTGAGGCGGCCTTGGGCGGTCCGAACCCGCACTTCACCGGCGATTCTAAACCTCTCCCGGATCACGTGGGCGAGGTTGTTCAAAATCTCAGCCAGATTCCCACCCGTCTCCTTCTGAACCAGGAGTGCGATCACAAAAAGGCGAACGTCGATGAGCGGTACACGCGTACTGAGGTTGAGCAGAACGTCCCTTAGCGGCAGACCAAAGCGCTGCTCGTCAAAAGTGACCCGGAACTCTCCAGCGACCGGTTCAGGCAAGTCTGTGGCCACGATTTCAAGCCCCGTTGTGAACGAGTGCCCCGCGCGTACCGACCGAGATAGCAAATCAATCACCTCGGGGAATTCCCTTTCGAAGGCCCGCAGACGTCGCAGGCGCTTCAAGGCAACATATCCCACGGGACTTAGGGCGGCTGGGATTGCCAGCACGGCGGACAAAAGGAGGTTGCCATACAGGACCTGGACAATTTCCAAGGTCAGCGCTCCCAGCACAGCGCACATAAGCACCAGTTTACCCGGCCTCACCCGCAATCCTGCTTGAGCAATGGAATTACGCAATCGCGCCGACCACGTCCAACGGAGAAGGAACCGATTCAGCAACGGGATACTGCTGAGCAGTTCGTCACGGATCAGTCCCACGTTCAGGGTGGGCTTGCTGTAGGAAGTGCCCTTTTCGATGGCCTCGAGGCGCCCCCGAATGATGTTCCCCTGCCAGGCGCCACCCGCCAGCAGAAGAATCAGCACCCCGACCGTGGCGACGACTAAGAACGTGAGAACGGCGAACAGCGACGGCATCTTGCGATCCCTTTCTAAGGGAGGCGGGCGAGCTCAAACATCGACGGAGGCAGGTTGACCCCCGAGGCCGCAAGTCGCTCCGCAAGTCGAGGACGAATACCTGTGGCCATAAACTCCCCCAGGACGGCGCCGGTGTCTGCAAGGCCCGTCTTCTTGAAGGCAAAGATCTCCTGCATGCTAATGATCTCCGCTTCCATGCCGGTAATTTCAGCGATGCTCATCACCTTACGGGTGCCATCACTCAAGCGACTGACCTGCACGACCACATCGATAGCGGACGCGATCTGGCGCCGGGTTGCCACCTCCGGCAGGTTCAGGTTGCACATGGCCACCATGGTTTCTAAGCGTCCCAGAGCGTCGCGAGTCGAGTTTGCGTGGATGGTCGTCAGGGAGCCGTCATGACCCGTATTCATCGCCTGCAACATGTCGAGCGCTTCGTCGCCGCGGACCTCACCCACGATGATGCGGTCGGGGCGCATGCGCAGACAATTGATCATGAGCTGCCTCTGGAGGATGGCGCCCTTTCCCTCAATGTTCGGCGGCCGTGTTTCCAACCGCACCACATGGTCCTGGTGAAGCTGCAATTCCGCGGGGTCCTCGATGCTGATGATGCGCTCGCGATTCGAGATGAATGACGACAGAACATTCAGCAGCGTGGTCTTGCCCGCCCCCGTGCCCCCCGAGATCAGAATGTTCAAGCGCGCAGAAACGCAGCCGCGCAGCAGCGCCAACATCCCGGAGGTGAGAGTCTGATTGCGAAGCAGGTCATCCACCGTCAAGGGATCCCGCCCGAAACGGCGAATGGACAGGCAGGGTCCGTCAATCGCCAGCGGCGGAATGATGGCGTTCACGCGAGAGCCGTCGGCCAGCCGAGCGTCCACCATCGGTGAGGACTCATCCACTCGGCGCCCCACGGCAGAAACGATGCGGTCAATGATGGCGAGCAAGTGCGCCTCGTCCCGGAATTGGACGGGAGTCCGTTCCAGGAGCCCCAGGCGCTCGATGTAAATGTCTTTATGCGTATTCACCAGGATGTCCGAGATCGTGGGGTCCTTCAGCAGCGGCTCCAGAGGACCCAACCCGAACACCTCATCGAGGACTTCCTGCACAAGCCGCTCTCGCTCCGGCAGGGTCATCGGCGTGCTTTCCGCCGTCGCCAGGCTCTCGACGATTTGGGACACTTCGGCGCGCACCGCTTCCCGGCCCAACTGCGTAACGCGATCCAGGTTTAACTTCTGGAGCAGCCGGCGGTGAATAGCCACCTTCACCTTGCCGAGATCGACTTGACCTGTGGGGAAGTCTGCCATCCGCTCCTTTTAGCTCTTGGAAGAAAACAGGCCGAGGATTGTTCCGCGCTTCCCAGCGCTCTCCCGGCGGACGCCCGCAATCTGCTCAGCCATGGTGCGGAGCCTCGAGACCAGTTGATCGTTGTGACCGTGGGAGAGTGCTGTCCCCATGTTTACCGCTTTGCTCACCTGTCGGAAGTCATTCGGCAGGCGGGCGAAAATCGGCAGCTTCACCCGTTTCTCAAAGGCCTCCAAGGGCTCCTCGTCGGCGCGATGCCAGCGATTGATGACGATCCGAAAGCGGTTCGAATTGATCCCGAGGGAGCGCAACAAGAGAACTTGACGTTCCAAGCTCCACAAGCTGGGGACGTTGGTCTCTGCCATCAGGACGATCACGCGAGCCAGCCGCAGAACGGGCGCCCACTCGGACGAGCAATTGGTGTCGAGGTCGGCCACCACAAAATCAAAACTGCTCTGGGCCACATTGATCACCCGGGCGATGGCAAGGGGGGAAATCCGATCCCATTCATCAGCATTGGCAGCCCCGGCCAGCACCTCCACCCCGCTCTTGTGAATCGCCAGCAGTCCACTGAAAAGATGGCTGTCCAGCCGGTCGAGACTCTCCACCGCGGCGCGGAACGAAAAGCGGGGATCCAAGTCCAGCAGCAGCGCCGCATGTCCCAGCGGCCGCCCGAGATCGAACAACACCGTCCGCTTCCCGGCGGCCTGGGCTAACTGCACCGCGAGATTCACCGCTACGGTGGTGGTCCCCACCCCGCCTTTCGACCCTGTGACGATTACGAGTTTTTCCGCCTCCGACTGCGGCATGCCGCGCTGCTTGATCAGCCGCTCCAGCATCTCGCGAAGCACCATCGGATCGATCGGTTGAGGCAGGAACTCCCGCACCCCGCTGCGCATAGCCTGCATCAGCAGGTCCGGACTCGGCTCTTGATACGGCGAGCAGGCAATGATGCAAGCTGAGGGATGCAAATGGTTCAGTCGCGCCGCAAACTCCAGGGGAGTGCTGGGGTCACGTCCAATCTCCACCAACACCACATCCGGAACACCCGCTCGGGAGGTGGGACCCGCGCCCGCCATCAGGTCCCACTGTGCGATCGGCTGCACCAGTCCTGTCTGCTGCACCATGGCCAGCAGCGCTGAGCTGCTCTTCGTATCCAGGCTGACCACACCCACCGTCAACATGCTTCGGATCCTCTCGTACTTTCCTGACCCTTCTGCGCTGACAGAATCTCTTCTCCTATTTCTGACCCTCGGGCGTGCCCTTCGTCGCTGGCAGGGGCGGCAGGAATGGCGCTGGGAAGTTGGGGAGGGACTGTTGTTTCGGTGGCGACGCCATGTGAACGATGCGCGGCGTCACCATCACCAGCAGCTCATCCTGGGTCTTGTTGATCGAACGACTCTTGAACAACTTTCCGAGGATCGGCAAGTCCCCAAGGCCAGGGATCTTCGAGAGTTGTTCGATGACTTGGTTATTCACCAGGCCAGCAATCACAAAACTCTGCCCGTCCTTCAAAATCATCTCGGATTCCACGCGTCGCGTGGCGATGGACGGAATGGTAAAACCCTGAATGGTGAGCGCGTTCGTGTAGTCCAGAGAGCTCACTTCCGGAGCTACCTTCAGGTGGATCAGGCCGTCCGGGGTTATCACCGGAGTGAAAACAAGTCTCACCCCGTATTCCCGAAATTGGATCGTGACCACCGGCACGCCACCCGTTGAACCCTGAATCACCGGGAAGGGAAACTGTCCGCCCGCCAGGAAGCTCGCTTCTTTGCCCGTTTCCGCCAGCACGTTCGGCTCGGCGAGGATTTGCAGCAGATTCCTCTGTTGCAGCGCCTGGATGACGGCACCCAGGTTAATGTCCGGGCGGAAGATGAAGACATTCAGCAACTGGCTCAGTGTTATGGGAACCCCCGCCGAGCTGACCGTAGCGCTCCCTGTCTGGGTCGCTCCCCCGCTGACCGTCGTGTTTGACTGAAGCGTGGGGGGCGCATACTCCCCCGTGGTAGTGGTAAAAACATTTTTAGCGGGCGACGTGCTGAGCAGGTTGGTGCCAAACTGGCTCAGCGTGGACCGGTCTACTTCCGCAAATTTCACCTCGAGCAATACCTCTCCGGTGGTGGGCGCCACCGGGATTTCCAACAAGCTCACCACGTTTTCCTTTTTGGGAACCATAGCTTGCGCGATAGCTATCACCCGATCCGCCACCCCCTGCGAGGAGACATGCCCGGAGATCGTCACCACGCCCCCACGCGCGTCTACCTGGATCGGTTCATTGGGCAGCACTTGGTGGATTTTTCCGGCCATTTCCACCACGTCCAAGTCCACGAAGACGTCGAAGGTCTGGCTCTGTCCTGTCTCGTCCCAGATCACCAGTGAAGCAGCGCCTGGCGCCTTACCGTTGACCAAAATCTGCGTGGGACTCACCACAACGGTGCCCACTACCGCGGGGTCGGCCACCGAAATGCGCTGGATGCGCGCCTGAGAAGTGATCACCAGGGACCGCCCCCCCAGCACGTGCAGGGCCTCCGCGGACGGGCCCACCGGCGCCTGCACCCCGACCGCCGAGGCTTCCTGCGGCGCCGCTACCGCGCCGGCTTGACCCGCAAACGCCTCGGCTCGCCGCGGGCGCAAGCCCATAAACGCCAGCAGCATGACTGCCAGCAGCACTGCCGTCAGCCTCAGCCAAGGCCTTTTCGTTTTCGAGAGCTTCATGGAGCCGCCTCGTCTGCGTCCCTATCGGGGAAAAGCCTGGGTTTCAACCTTGTCACCCTGGATCACCTGCACCTTGTAAGGAGGTGGCGGCGGTGCCCGCCGACCTGCCTTGGCCGCGATCTTGCGAGCCACCGGAAGGGTCGCCGCGCCCTGAAACAAGGCGGCCCCTTGCGCCGGGGACAAATTCGCATTCGCTGTGTCAACGGCGTTGCGCAACGCCAAGTGGATTCTACCTTCCGCGGTCGCCAGGGTCAGCCTTTGCGCCTCTTCCGGTGTCACCAGCAGCGTCACCACAGGCGCCGTCTGGGGTTTTCCACTGCTGTCCGCCTGCAACTGCTGCCCCACCGCCAGCACGCGGATGTGTTCCAGAAAAGTGCGGGTCACTGGCCCTCCCGGCCCAGCTCCCGTCACCAAGACGTCCACGAGGGTGCCCGGCGTCACAAAGCCCGCCACTGCCACCACATCGTCTACCCCCACGGACACCGCCCGCATGCCGAGCGGTATCACCACTGCCAGACCCGATCCAGCCTCGCGCGACGCCAGCCTCTGTTCCAGAATGGCTTCGTTTTCCGCAACTGGCACAATCAAGGCCCGGCCCACGCAGTCTTCCCTCCGCGAAAAGGTTCCCTTCGGCTGTTTGCCCTCCGGCCAGTCTACAAGCTTCAGGTCGTCGGCCCCCAGAGGCTGTCCCATCTTCAACGGACCCGCCGCCACCACGACTTGGGTCAACTTCATCGGCTTCCCCACCCTCGCCATCGTCTGGGCCTCCCGGAGCTGCACGTACACATATCGGCTGGCCACAAGCGCCACCACCAGCGCCAAGCCCAATCCGAGCAACATCCGATCACGATTCATGCTCTCATCTCGACTTCAGAAGAAACCGCATTGCGGATAGTCCAACAAAGAAAATGCCCGTCGAAAGCGCCGCCGCCACACCAAAGGGAATCCTCAATAACCCCGAATTATCCAGTGTGATATCGCGGGCACTGCCCACGTGGAAGGTGGAATAGGCAACGAAAAGCAGCCACAGGTTGGAGAGGGTCTCTAGCACCTTCCCCTGCCGGATGATTTCCACCACGGCCATCACGCCCGCAATCAGCACGGTGCCCAAGAGCACCACAATCGCCCTCTGCGGGCCCAGAAACGCCCCTAGAGCCCCCATCAATTTCCAGTCCCCCGCACCCATACCCCGCATCACCACGAACGGCAGCAACACGCCAAGACTGATGCCTGCGCCTTCCAGGGCGGTCTTAGTTCCCGGCCAACCCCAAAGCACCGCGCTCACGGTCAAACCTACCAGTAGGGCAGGAATCGTGAGCCGGTTGGGGATCTTTCGTGACTGCCGGTCGAGCCAACCTGCCCACCCGGCTACGCCTACTGCCCCGGCCGAAACCGCGATCTCCTTCCACATACCGCTATCCATATCCATATTGTTTTTCGGCACTCTCGCCGGGTTTCTTGAGAAAATCTCGGCAGGGGTTGATGTAAGATCCCCTGCGGAAGCGGGGCTGACCGCGGCGGGATTCAGTTCAGCTCCGCTGCCTCAGCATTGTCGCCAGCACCCATTGAGAAGCCCCACGCCCCCAACGCCTGAGCTAAGGCCCGTCCCCTCCGAGCAAGAACCGGACGCTTCATGGCTCGCCAGTCTGTCGGAGAGGCAGCCTAACTCGTTGCCAGGTTCGCTGCTGTGTTAGTGAATACATCCTTCAGCGCGTTTGCGAACGTCTTAAAAGATGCGATAGCAGCCATCGCAACAAGCGTCAAAAGCAGGGCGCACTCCACCACGTCTTGCCCTTGCTGCTCCAGACAAAGCCGCCGCAGGAGCTTTCCCATCCTGGTGCCTTCGTGTGAGGATGACGACTGACAATTCGGCGCAGCCCACGGATGGGGTGGCCGCGACCGCTACACCTAAGACGGAGTCAGGTTGGCAGAGGCGCTGCTGAACACGCCGCTGATGGCGCTAGCCAGTGTTTTCATCGAAGTAATCGCCGCCAGAGCGACCAAAGCCAGCAGCAGACCGTATTCCACAAGATCCTGGCCTTCTTCTTCCAGCCAGAGCCGCTTCAAGAGATTCTTCATGCGTTTTGTCCTCCTAGAAGTATTAAGGCACTCTAACGCCACCTTGGAATTCTCATTACTACAGGCAGCCAGAATGCCAAACTCCAGGTAAGCTTCTATTCTCCTTTTCTTACTGAAAATACAAGGGTTGCGTGCGAGGCCGCCGAGCGCTAAGGTATCCCTTATGTGCGTTTCCTTTCGGTGTGACCTTTTGATGACAGGTTGGATGGGACCCTTCCACGTTCCGACTACTCTGGCTCCAAGAGGCTGGGCGACTCCCAGGCTAGATCCGCCAAATGCTTCAGGAAAGACATCCGCACCAACCTGGCACCTGCCTCCCGGTCGGACATCAAGGTGCTTTCTGGCAGTCGGGATGCACGCTTCTTCGGCTAGGCTAGGCGAATCCAGGAGACTCACGCGAGCCTTGGCCTACGGGTGCGGACCCTCCTTGCGAGGTATGGAGCCCCTGGGCGAATGAAAACGGCGGGGATTGCATAAGGTGGGCAGCGTCGCTTAGGATGAGGTCGGCCACCTCGACGCTGGCTAGCTCATGGAATTTGGTCTTCGACGCATCCGCCGCCGGGCGCAGTACGGGCCGGGGGTCGTGGTCACCTCGCTCAAGTTCCGGCTGCAGAAAATGGGGCTCGGGCGGTTCCGCATCCTCAATCCGCGCGGGCGAAAACTGCTGGAGAACCATTACCACGAAGTAAGGGATTCCAGCCCTCGGGAAGACCACAGCTAGCCTCCGCGGCGCGCAATGATGTTCTGGATCGAGCTCGGTCTGGTTCTCGCGGCGATGGTGCTGGCCTTCACGTTCCCCAGTCTGGGGTCGCGGGGGTTTCTCGGGCTGGAGTGTGCCTTCCGCGGGCTCGCCCGGCGCCGCAGGCTCGCCGTGCTTGCTATCGGCCTGGGGGCGCGGGCCGCTGTCCTTCCGGTCGAGCCGATTCCCGAACCGACCATTCATGATGAGTTTAGCCACTTGCTCCTGGGTGACACGCTTGCGCACGGGCGGCTGGCAAACCCCACGCATCCGATGTGGGTCCATTTCGAGAGTTTCCACATCATCTGGCATCCCACCTACGCCTCCATGTATTACCCAGCCCAGGGGTTGTTCCTAGCAGCAGGAAAGGTGATTGCCGGCCATCCTTTCTGGGGAGTGTGGTTGAGCGCCGGGTTGATGTGCGCAGCCATTTGCTGGATGCTGCAAGGCTGGTTGCCGGCGGGCTGGGCACTGCTGGGTGGATTCCTCGCTATCCTGCGGCTCGGCACCTTCAGCTACTGGGCTAACAGCTACTATGGCGGGGCTGTGCCCGCAATCGGTGGAGCGCTCGTTCTGGGAGCCTTGCCCCGCATCCAGCGGCGCCAGCGCGTGGGTGACGCCCTCCTGTTGGGTTTGGGTCTGGCGGTTCTGGCTGGCAGTCGGCCTTATGAGGGGGTATTCCTAGCCCTCCCGGTTGGCGTGGCTCTTTTCGCTTGGATGCTGGGGAAGAAAGGGCCGCCTTTCCGGCTCTCGATGCAGCGCGTGGTGGCTCCCATGGCTCTGGTGCTGGCTCTGGCGTCTGGCGCTCTGGCGTATTACCTCTGGCGTGTCACTGGCAGCCCTTTTCGCTTTCCCTATCAAATCAACATGCAGACTTATGGCTTGGTGTTTTTCCCCTGGCAAAAACCCACTTTCCCGCCCCAATACCACCACGCGGTCATGCGGAACTTTTATCTGGGCGAGTTCAATCTCGGCCAGTATGAACAGGCTCGTCAGCATCTCATCCTGCTGGCTCTGTGGAACGTTGTGCCTCTGTGGTTTTTCTTCATCGGACCGGTCTTGGTCCTTCCCCTGTTTATGCTGCTCCTTATCGCCCCCTACAGCTTCTCTTTCCGGACCGTCAGCGACAAGACCCGCCGACTGCTCCTGGTTTGCTTCTCGGTCTACTTTGGCATGGCATTAACCGTCTATCGCCCGTTGCCTCACTACGCAGCCCCGGCGACGGTCGCCCTATATGCGCTGATTGTGCAAGCAATCCGCCACTTGCGTCTCTGGCGGTGGCGTGGCAGGCCGGCGGGGCTGTTTATGGTGCGGGCGATACCCTCGACGTGCTTCCTCATGCTTCTGCTGCGCGCGGCCACTCCCCTACCCGGTATTCCAGTGCCGCCGCAGGACCCGCTAACCTGGTGTTCCTCGCACTGCGGGAATCTGGACCGGGCTCGCGTGTTTGCCGAACTCAAGGGCACTCCGGGGCGTCACCTGGTGATCGTGCGCTACAAGCCAAGTCACGATTGGCGCAACGAATGGGTGTACAACGAGGCCGACATCGACCATGCCAGGGTCATCTGGGCACGCGACATGGGCCCAGCAGAGAACCAAGAACTGCTTGCATATTTCAAGGACCGGCATGTTTGGGTGATTGATGCTGATGACACGCCGGCAAGGCTGTTGTCCTACGCGCCCCTTCTGGGGGGCCGCCGGGGGAAAGGTGAGCAACTGGCCCAGGCACAACCCTCAACATGACGTCCTGCACGGCGCGCAGCTTTGATGGTGCTGGGGCGCCATTTGCCCTGCCTCCGCCTGTAGTACCAAGTCGGCTGGGCCGGGATGTGGATCTTTTCTTTGTTCCTAGCGGGTTCCTGATCTCAAGTCTGTTGTTCAGTGAGTACAAGCGGTACGGGCGTATCGATGTCAAGCGGTTCTGGATCAGGCGGGCCTTCAAAATCTATCCCGCATTCCTCACCGGGTTCTCGGAGGATTGATCCCCAGCCATGGTTGCTGAGACTGGCCGGGATTTTGTCTATTGCATAGCGAGGTGGCACCAGAGCCAGGCAAGGCGTACGCGGAACGCGTGCGGAAACCTAATTAGGGATATCCACAGTAAAACTCGAACGGCCGATCAGATAACACGAGAGATAGGGCCTGAAAAGTCGGCAGACCGTCGCCCGGTCGGCCGCGTGGCGGCCCTCAACGTCCTGCCGAATGTCAGGGGGCATCGCACGCACCCTAATGAGTGTTAGGGCCTTAGCCGACACCGAAGACTCGCGCCAGCGGATCGGGGGCCAGCCCCTACTACAAGTGACGTGATGGTGCGGCAGGGGTTGGCCCCGATCTTGTGCAGTCCAGGGGAGCTTACCTTCCGCTCCCCGAGATCGGCACACGCCAACTGACCTCGGGCCCGCGGGCGGGCGCCGGTTGTTCAGCTTTGGGGGTCAGGAATCCGATAACGTAATCGTTTCGTTCGCCCGTCTCCAAGCGCAGGGTGCTAATCCTGTACACCCCACCGTTGGAAACGGCGACCAATTCGCTTTTGCCAGAAGTGCCATAGTCAGAAATCGATCTGACTAGGACCACTCCCAGATTTTGCCGGTCACGTCGAACGGCAATCATCCCAGCGGCCGTCACGTCGTTGAGCGTGAAGGAGTACTCTCCAGCCGGCAAAACCAACCCTCCCCAGCGTGCTTCGAAAGGCAGAGTGAATTTACCCGTGTAAGCGTCACTGGCCTTTGCGAGGTTTGCAGTGAAGCAGGCGGCTAAAAGCCCAACCCCAACTGCCATGGCCAGTTTGAAACTTCGAGTCAGTGTCATGATGTTCCTCCATCTTGGATTTAGCGGCGAACGCCACGCCCTGCCCCTGACCCAGGCACATGCATCGCACGCGACAACGACCTTATGTCAAGTCAACTGCAGCGTCAATGCACCAGCGGTGAACTGTCATTGAACTTTCTATGAACAGGTAACCTGTTAAAAACACAGGGGATATTTGACATGCGGACTATCCGTCCGAAATGTCTCTGTCTCGGCTAATGAGTGTCCGGGTCCTAGCTGGCACCGAAGACTCGCGAAAGCGGATAGGGGGCCAGCCCCTTTACGAGTGAGGTGAGGGTGCGGCAGGGGTTGGCCCCGATCTTGTGCAGTCCAGGGGAGCTTACCTTCCGCTCCCCGAGATTGGCACACGCCAACTGACCTCAGGCCCGTGGGCGGGCGACATTCGTTCAGCTTTGGGAGCCACGAATTTGATATCAAGGAAGCGGTCGTCGTCTGTTTGCAGACGCAGGGTGCTAATCCTGTACACCCCACCGTTGGACACGGCGACCAGTTCGCTTTTACCGGAAGACCCATAGTCTGAGACCGATCCGAATAGGACCACTCCCAGATTTTGCCGGTCACTTCGAACGGCAATCGTGCTGGCGGGCTTCAGGTCGTTAACCGTGAAGGAGTACTCTCCAGCCGGCAAGACCAACCCTCCCCAGCGTGCTTCGAAAGGCAGAGTGAATTTACCCGTGTAAGCGTCACTGGCCTTTGCGAGGTTTGCAGTGAAGCAGGCGGCTAAAAGCCCAACCCCAACTGCCATAGCCAGTTTCAAACTTCGAGTCAGTATCATGATGGTCCTCCATCTTGGATTTGGCGGCGAACGCCGCGCCCTGTTCCCGACCCAGGCACGTGCCTCGCTTGCGACAACGACTTTAGGTCAAGGCTACTTGGGCGTCAATGCACCAGCGGTGAACTGTCATTGAACTTTGTATGAACACGTAACCTGATAAAAACAAAGGGGGAATTTGACATGCGGACTATCCGTCCGAAATGTCTCTATCTCGTTTAGCCTTTCTGCTATACTTCACAAGAATGCCACCCCCCACGACAAGAGGCGCGAGTCTTTCCCGTGCAATTCACTTCGGGGCCTTCACAGTTGACCTGGAAGCCGGCGAACTGCGCAAGCGGGGGGTGAAGATCAGGCTCCAGGACCAACCCCTTCAAATCCTGGCGGCATTGCTCGAGCGCCCCGGGGAAGTGGTCACGCGAGAAGAACTCCAAAAGCGACTTTGGTCCGCCGACACCTTTGTAGATTTCCACCACAGTCTGGCGACAGCGGTCAAGAAAATCCGCCAAGCGCTGGACGATTCCGCTGACAATCCGCGATTCATTGAAACTCTGCGACGGCGAGGCTACCGCTTCATCGGGAGCGTAGACGCCGAACCCCGGGCGGGCAAGATCATGCTGGCCGTGCTGCCGTTCGAAAACATGAGTGCCGATCCCGAGCAGGAATATTTCAGCGACGGGATGACCGAGGAGATAATTGCGCAGCTTGGACGCCTGAACTTACAACGGCTGGGCGTTATCGCCCGGGCGTCGGTGATGCGATACAAAAACACCGACAAGGGCATCGATCAAGTTGGGCGAGAGCTGGGCGTGGGCTATATTCTCAAGGGCAGCGTGCGGCGCGCGGGCGACCTGGTACGTGTCGCCGCAGAGCTCATCCAGGCCACCGATCAGACGCATCTCTGGGCGGAAAGCTACGAGCGCGATTGGGCCGACGTCCATGCTATCTACCGCGAGGTTGCAGACTGCATCACGCGCTCCTTGGAGGTCGGGTTCCTGCCCGCGGAGCAACTCGCAAGGAGCGCGGCCTCGACCACAAATCCTGGGGCCCACAAGGCCTTCCTCAAGGGCCGTTACTTCTGGAATAAGGGAACCGGAGACGGGCTGAAGAAGGCGATCGAGTACTTCGAGCAGGCGACAGCAGAAGACCCTGGGTACGCCGTGGCCTACGCGGGGCTGGCTGTCGCCTACAACTTGGCGGATTACTTTCGAGTCTTCCCGGCAAGGCAGGCTTTCCCCAAAGCGAAGGCGGCAGCACTCAAGGCGCTGGAGCTTAATGCGCAGCTTGCGGAAGCCCATAATTGCCTGGCCTTCGCCAGCCTTTCGTTCGACTGGGACTGGGCTGGTGCCGAGCGGAGCTACACGCGAGCGTTCGAGATTAATCCTAATTTTGCGACGGCTCGTCATTGGTATGGATTCTTCTTGGGAATGCTGGGGCGGGTGGATGAAGCCCTCGCTGAGGTGAGACGAGCCCAAGAGCTTGATCCGCTTTCGCTCATTATCAACACTCATCTGGGGTTGATGTTGTATTGGGCTCGCCGCCACGATGAGGCGATCGAGCAGCTCTGGCAGACGCTCGAAATGGAGCCTGACTTCGCTGCGGCGCACGGCTGCATTGGTTGGGTCTATGAGCAAAAGGGGATGTATGAGGAATCGATCAGCCATCTCCATAAGGCCATAATCCTTTCCGGCGGGAGCCCTGAAAAGATAGCGGCCCTCGGTCACGCCTATGCGACGTTTGATCGGAGAGGGAAGGCGGACGACGTTCTCGAGCAATTGCGCGGGCTCTCGGAGGGGAGATTTGTCTCCGCCTACGATTTCGCAATTATCCACGCCGGGCTGGGCGAGAAAGACCAGGCGTTCGAGTGGCTGGAACGGGCCTACGAAGAACGCTCCTTCTCCTTGGTGATGAGCCTGAAGGCCGAGCCGGGTCTAGACCAACTGCGCTCTGACCTTCGGTTTCAGGACCTCCTGAGCCGCATCGGCCTGCCGCCATAAGCCGGCTGGGGCGAAACCATGTGCTTTCAGCGAGCAGGACAGTTGAACTCAGTGAGCTGGGGGGAAAGCGATTACGCAGTCACATCAGTAAGGGTTTCGGCACTACGCGAGGGAGAGGCGACGGAGCCTTATTCTACAAGGCTGAAGACATCACGCAAGGGCGGGGCGACTGACCAGCCACGGTTTCAGTGCTCCGAAGAGATGAACATGAGGGAGGGCATCCGGACGTTGCGCGCGTCAGGCTTCTGCACGAGTTGCTGTTCGTGCAGAACTACCGATTTGGCATCTGGCTGCACACCTGGTCCCCCGCCGTCGAGGAGCACCTCCACTTTCTGCTACCACTCCCCCTCTTGCTCCTGGTGAGTCTCTCCCGCGAGGTGAAAGACCCCTTCAAGGCTATGCCCTACCTGTTCGTTCTCTTGACCCTTGCCTGCCTCGCTGCCCGAATCATCGGAACCCGGGCAGAAGGGGCTCGGGTAGGACCGCTCAGTGAGAGTCCCGGATCTCTGCGTTGCTGGCTGTATTCATGCGGAACACTCCCAGGTCGCCGTCCCGGAAGGCTAACGTTCCCACAGAGGACAAAGAAGACGAGTATTGGGCGACTCGGTAAGCCCACACATAGTCGAAGTCACTTTGCACGCGTCCCCAATCCAGGCGGCTCATCGGGGTGAACGCCAGCCCGCAGGGGTCGTAAGTGTGGATCCTCATCGCAAACGGATGCACCCCGGGATCATGGAACAGACACGTCGAAGCCCACCCGCGCTCGATGACACCGTAGGCCCAGAAGTGGCGTTCCACGATGGGCGCGCCCTGCGACCAGTCGACCAAGGGCAAAACCCGACCACCCTCCGGAATGGCCGCAAAAGAGCGGGAGAGTCTCGCAAGATGCGGCTGGAGAGAAACGAAATGCCGCTCCAGGCCGCCCGTGCGAATCAGGAAGAGGAGAACGGCGATGGCGGCGAGCCTCCGCCCTCGCCGGCCCACCTTCCCGGCGGCCAAGGCGAACACCCAGACAAACGGCAGAAGCCTTTTGTCAACATTCGTCGCGGGCCCGTAGGCTGCCGGAAGCCCCCAGTACAGAAAGAACAACAACCCCGCTGCCCCCAGCCAGCGGTGGTTCCACCTGAAGTCGAGATTCCCAGCACGCGCCCAGACCAAGCTGCCAGCGATCACGAGCATGGTCATGAAATCGAGAGCGGGGGAGTAACCGAGCATTACGGCCACCAGGCCCCCGGCCTTATCCGCGAAGGTGCGGAACTGCATTGCGCCGTGGGACCCGAGACCCCACATGCCGTGAAGGTAGAAGAGTATTCCCGGAATGAACAACAACGCGGCGAGCGACGAGTCCCGAACCGGCCGGCGAGCGAGCAGCGCGTAGGCGGTCATCACCGCGCCCGCGACCGCAAATCCCGCCAAGTGGGTGAAGTAGAGCCCCGTCGTCAGTACCAGTAGTATGCACCATGAGCGCCAGCGGGGGCGTTCGAGATAGCGCAGCCACAAGCCCACCGTCAGAAGACAGAGTGCGAGGCTGAGCTGCAGGTTCAGGAAGCCGTAAAGAAAAAAGAACAGATTGTTGGAGACCAGCAACGACCAGAAGGCGAGGCCTTCTTCTCCGGGATTGGCGTGGCGGAGGAAAAACCACGTTGCCACCGGCACGCTGAGCACGCAGAGGCTGAGAAGCACCCGCCCGGCCAGCTCGACCGGCATGAACTGCTGCAGTCCGAGCAAGATAGCGTCCATGGTGAGGTAGGGATAAGTGTTCCATTCCGCACGATAGAATTGGCTGAAATGAAAAGCGGGGTCCTTGAGGTGGGCGAGCACGAAGGCGCTCGCCAAGTGATTCGGGTAATCGACCAGGGGCGGGTACCGAACCGTCCAGATGGGTGCGAGCAGTCCCCCGGCGAGAACGAGGAGCAGCACTGCCCTGGCGAGCCGGTGAGGAGCGGGCCTCGGAACTTCGGCCGGAATGCCGTCGGAAGTCATCCGCTCAAGTGGTGTCTCACGACTAGTCATACTCGCCTGCACGAAGGCTCTCGCCGTTCCTGCCCCGCGTTACGAAGGGCTCGCTCAGCACCCCCTCAGACCTCTTGCCCTTCCGCCGATGGGAAGAGCGACGTCGCCAGAGCAAACGCCACCAGTACAGGCGCAAGCAGGAAGAGAGCGCCGAGTGGCACCAAGAAGGGGTACAAGGGAATGTAAAGGATCACGACTGACACGGTAACGACCAAACGGCATGCCGACTTCCGGGACCACTCCGGCGACCCTATGACCAGCAGCACAGCGAGAAGTGTGGGAGTCAGGTCGTGCGTATTGAGGTACGGCGCCGCCACCTCCGAGACCACGAGTGAGGCCGCGAACATGAGATCAGACGAACCGCCGTCCGCGCGGTCCTCGTGATGCCATCGCCACGCCGTGAGCGCTATCAGAAGAATCGAGACCAGCCCCGCTGCAACTTGGATGGACCAGGAAGCCACCTTGCCTGCTAACAAGGCGCTGAGAAAACCCCGGAGCGTGGGCGTGTTTGAAGGGCTAATGCTCCAGTAGGGGGGATTGATAGGGTTCTGCATGATATCAAGCAGCAAATCCACGTATGCGTGGACGCCGGGAACCCCAACGACGGCGATCGTTAGCGCCCCCACCAACGAGGCCGCTGATACGAAACCGCCCAGTAGCTTCCACCTTCCTCGCAGCAGGCAGATAAGCGCAAAAGGAAGCACCACGGGGAACTTGAACAGTCCGAGCCCGAGGAATACACCGGCCCACAAGTCCTGCCGCCGCTTTATGAACACAAAAGCGAAAGCCCATGAAACCAATAGAAGCAGTGAGGTCTGACCTTGAAGCAACGCCACCCAGGCTGGGAAGAACGTAAAACAGAGAAGGAGGTAGCGCAGCGTGTTTTTTGGCGCCGGCGCATAGGGTCGGATGAGATACGCGAACAGCATCCACAGCGCCACATCAAAGGCGCCCCAAACCGCGTAGGCCTTGGCGTAAGCAAGCTTGGTGATCGGCGCAACCAGGGCAAGTTCAAAGGGAGGATGGATTCCCATCAGCACATTCGGCCGGTTGAAAAGCGACTTCTGGACTCTAGCCTGCACCTGCGGATCATAGATCCCGCCACCGCATCCTTCGCGCATCAGCAGCGCCGGGGTGTAAATCGAGATGAAGTCGTAACCTACTGATTCGGAACTCCGGGCCTTTATGAGGATGACTCCCAGCAGGAGGGTTGCAGTGAATGCAACGGCAACAAAGACTTGGCGCCTTGTGGGTGCCTCCCGGTTCCGCATCGCTTACTGCCTCCCTGCTTGTTTGCGCACGAACAGCACACTCAGCTTGTCGCCGTAAACTCTCTGCCATTGCGGCGAGTTCGCGAGCAGGGTCGCCAGAGCTTCGTCGCGCGCGATCAGGCAGGACTGGATGTTATAGGCGTTCAGCAGGAAGGGTGCGGTGAGCGCGAGCCGGGAAATGCTGAGGTAGTCGGAGAGCACGCCGACCCGTTCGTAGATATCCGCCCGGCCGTCTACAAACACCTTGTTCTGTCCATCCAACTGCCAGATCAGATAGCCGCCGTAACCGTAGTTGTTGTACATCGGCCGGGGAGCAGGGTGCTGCTTCAGATACGCCACGGCTTTCACCGGCCACTTCTCCTCCATGATGCTTTCGAGCCTGGCCCGCGAGGGGAAGAACCACACGATGCCGGCGACGACGAGCGCCATCAAGAGGCCATTTAGAGCGTACTTGTCCTTGGCGGGCTTATAGGGCGGAATCCAGCGGGCCACGACCCCGGCGAGCAAAGGCGAGCAAAAGGGCACGAAGACCAGAAGGAAGCGCAAGTGCAGGCAAGCGGCCACGACACCGGCGAAGAACAGCACAAGCTCTTCCAGCCGCCAGGTGGGCCGCAGGGTGACTTGAGCCAGCACGAAGCCGAGGAGCAGGGCCAGGAAAAGCTTCCCGAAGAATTCTCCAAACATCATGGACTGCCACTCCTGGATATTGCCCACGTTGATAGGCTGGGAGAAGGCCATATTCACTGGGTAGAGGCAGAGATCTGTGCGGTAAGGCGTAATCGTGAGCGCCATCAGACTCAGGAGCGCTACCAGTTCCAGGCGCAGACGCTCGCCGGAAGTCCAAAGCCGGGATGCAACTCCGCCCCAGTGAATTTCCACCAGGCCACTGGCCCAGTAAACCCCCAACGCAAACAGTCCTAGGACGAAACTCCCGTGCGTGTTGACCCAGACCAGGAACAGCGCCGGCAGGAGCCACAGCGCCCCGGTGTGGGCCTGGCGAAAGCGCTCGAGGACAATGAGGGTGAGCACCAGGAAGAAATACCCGAGCATCTGTGGGCGCAAGCTACAGGAAGGATAGACCAGCGGCAGAAGCACGGCGCAAGTCACGAAAGCCGCTTTCGAATTCCCGCAGCGCAGCGTTGTCAAGGCGTAGAGAGCGAGCAGGATGGCAGCGGCGAGAGCGAGATCGAGCGTCATCAGCCCCCGGAGTCCCCATGCGTCCTCCATTGCCGCAAGCAGTAGATCACCCAGCCACTCATAGGCGATCCAGGGGCTGCCGCGAGCGGTAAAGGAATAAGGGTCCACGGTGGGCCAGCGATGGGTGGAAAGAAGGGTGGCGCCCACCTTGATGTGCCACCAGACGTCCGGGTCCACAAAGAAATTCCGCAGCGGCACAAAGATGCCACCCACCAGCAGAACTGCCAGCAGGGCCGGGAAGGAGACCACCTTCTTGAGGCTGGACTGGAACGCAGTGAGTTCCAAGTTGGGAGGAGTTGCCCACGTGTCAGGAGTCGCCATCAGAATCTCGGAGCAATTCTATCCTATCTTCATCAGGAAAGGAGCCATCATGACACAGGCCTTTCATGCATCCGCCCCGTGCTCACACCGGAATCCTCCCTCCGGAAGAGCCCCCAGAAAGATGCGCGACGGATTCTTTCCGGCGGGGCCAAAGAGTCTGTGCGAAAACTCTGAGCGGCGGTCTACTTGTCCCGGTGCTTAAGATCGGGGTGACCGCCGGTCTCAATAATCAATGACTTCTCCGCTCGCCAGGGCGGGGCACCGGTCAGCAACGCGCCACAGCCGTGGGCTGACTCTTGCTGATTTTCGGCTAGCGTAATCGCGGCCTTCAGGCTTAGACTTTTGCCCAGGAGGCCGCGCGGGTGATTTGCCTCTTCGAGCTAGTCCTCAAGGCGTACATCGCCGTATTGAAGTGGGCGGTCGAGAGCGTAGCGCGGATTGTCCTCGGGATACGAGACTCCTTCCTTTGGGCATGCCACAGCGTCCGTGAAAAACCCTCGCGACTCATTGGTATTCTGGCGGTTTTTGTCCCGATAGGCATCCTGGTGACGATAGGGCGTCGAGAGTGGTTTTTGAACTGGCCGGCAATTTTTCTTACGGCCCTGGCGCTTTACGGAGCGCTCGAGTCGTCGCTTTCGGCGGCGCCGTCGTTTCTGAGATAGATGATAAAACTCGGGATCGCTTCTTGCCTCGCGCTTGGCTGGAGCATGTTGGCGCGGTCGGAGCCCATGCTTCATGCTCTGGGGATCTCGCGAAGAGAGACGTTTTACCCAAGGCTGGCCGGGCTGGTGATTCTTTGCGATGTAGGATAGTGCGGTCTGTTTCTGGAGGGGATTGCGCATATGATCACATATGTGCTAATGTGAATCGCATGGCGATAAGATTCATTATTAGGCACGAAGCTTCTGTGACTCGTCCAAGCTGGAGGGGTCGGAGATTATGCCTTCACTGGGGTGTACTTACGGATGTGAATGGTAGAGCTGCCGAGGAAGGGTACCGCAACATGTGGAGGAATGAGAAAGGCCGCCTCCTCACCGGTCGCGCCCAGGCTCGGATACCGTCTAAGGCTGTTTCTGATGAGCTGTGGTCCATTGCTGAAGCCGAGGGGTGGGCAGACCTTCTCGGTGATGGAGCAGAAGATTGAGGTAGTCGACACGCCGCGCTCACGTCTGACTGCTCCCTTTTTTCTGGTGGTCGCCGATTGGGATAACCGCGTCTTCACCGTTGAAGGACCAATGATTGATGATACGCCCTGGAACAAGGCGGTCGTGCGAGCTCAGGAGGCTGGACGTAACGTGAAATGTTGCAATGGCGGGAGCGCCCAAGATGAAGCCGTCAGCGCTTATAGGCGGGCATACGGGTTGCGCTTCGTTGAGCCGGGAATTATTGTTCATCCGAGGATTGACGATTGACGGTGAGTCGCCGTAGACGGCAGTGTACAACAGAGTGTCCGTGAAAAGAGGGTAACCCATGCAAACTCTGAATCACGATCCTGTGAGCAACACGCCAGAAGACAACAAGCGTGAGGTCTGTGCCCACTGTGACAAACCCATGACTGTGCAGGATAAGTTTTGCGCAAGCTGCGGACACCCAAGAGGGGCTTCGGCAAGAACCCAGCCCCCGCACCGGAGGACGGCCCTGTTGATTGCGGCGGCGATAGCGTTGCTTGTGGCGATTGCGGCAGTGATCAGCAAGAGTCCGGACGCCACAGGTACTGACAATAATTTTGAAGCCGAGTCGCGCAACGCCCAACCAGCCCAGCTACCCAAATCCCTACCAGCTTCAAGGTCAGAGGTATTACACTGGTACAACCCGCCTCCCAAGAAGCTGGGGATATTCCGCACACACGCTGGGACCGTGGTTTACACATACGCGCTGAAGAATGCCACCCTGGAACTCGAAGAAAAAACCGACAGGCCAGAGCTTGTCCGCGCTTCGCTGAAGTTCAACATTCCGGAGATCAGAGCTGGTACGAACACGATTCTCGCGGTCTGGCTCGATTGCGCGCTGTTTGCTAAGAACATTGCCGGAGTGAATACGTTCAACGACTCCACGACCTTGAAACGCCTTGGGTTCGACCATGCCTACGATCCGGGTCCGGATGAGATAGTAAACAACGGAGTGCGGGTTCGACGGTTCACGAAAGGCGGCGTTTTGGTCTTTGAGCTTACCCCAGAGTAAGAAGCGTAGATTAAATCTCCCTGACGCGGAACCTGACAGTGTAACGGAGCGCGGCAATCATCGTTCCTCGCCCCGCGACACGAAAGCCGTCCGGGGGGCTTGAGGTCACTGAGATGCTCCGCCCTGCACCATCCAGTGCGGGGCTCCGTGTCCTCCGTGTTCAGGCTTGACGGGCACGAGCGGCGGAATCTCAGCGTCATCCTATTTCGCGGCACACGCTAGGCGCCGTTGCCAGCGACGAGCTTTTGAAGAGTTGGCAAAACGGCGAAGGGGGTTCTGACGCTCGCGATGCTCTCGCCGAGCTGCCGGATTTTATCCGGCTTGAGGTGCCCAAGCAGCGTGCCGGCCTTGGCCAGGTAATCGATCCGCTCGGGAGCCAAGCCCATCACCCGTGCGCAGGTGGCGTCGACCGCCACGGGATCGTCACCCAGGATGAGCACTCCACTGGGCTTGGCAATTCCCTGGATGGGGCCGTTACCTTCCATCCCCACGATCCCATCCACGATGGCGAAGTCCGGGCGCACGGTGCTGTTGATGTCGAGAATGGAGCGGGTGATACCGGCCCAATGCAGGATATTTTTGGGCCAACCGTAACAGCACCCTGGCACAATGCCAAACATGTTTTTGAGGGAAAGCGTAGCGCCCACCCAGTGATGGGTCTTGAGCTTGGGCAGAGAGACCACGAAATCTGCCTCCAGGACGGTCTTGGGAAGATAAAGCTCCCTCAGCTTGGAGGCGCGGGTCTGCAAGGTGATGGGATGAACTTCATCAAGGTTCAGGTCTACGAAGAGGCCGGGCAGCGGGCCCAGGTAGTCGCGCAGGCGAATGGTTTCGACAATGGCCTCGGTGTCGCGCTCGTGACCAGGTCCCTCCGCTACCCGCACGGACTCTGCTCCGAGGCGCAGGAAGCATTCGCGCGCCGCCCCGACTACCGCGGGGTGCGTGTTCACGACGCCCCCCGGGTCCGGTTCCACAAAATTCGGTTTCAGCAGCACTTTCTTGCCGCGCAGGGGCAGGTCAAACTCCCGCAGGGCCTGGAAGAGAAGCGCGCCCAGGTCAAGGTCGTAGCTCTGGGCCCGAACGATAGCCACGCAAGAGGGCGGCCGGTTGAAGGAAGGCAACAAGCGGCTGTTAGCAAGGCTCATGAGGTCAAGCTCTCCCCGGCGGTTTTGCCAGCCCGGCTTCCTTCCCCGCCCCAGGCGAGGGCGATCCAGGCGACCGCGAGCACGCTCTCGAAGAAGCGATTCTGCAGGTAAAGCTCGCCGAGGGCTGGGGCGAGCGGCGGTACCTGCCGTCCATAAGCCGCCAAGCAGCGGTGCGCGAGGGCTAGGGAGGTTGCTCCGCGGATGCCGGCATAGGCGCGCGCGAGCCAGTCAAGGCTCATTTGGTTCTCCGCGCGCTGGGGCTGATCGATCAGCGCCAACAGCGCCCAGGCCGTCGGGCCAATGCGAGGCACCCCAGCCACACCGTAGACCAGCGGGTTGCCGCTGTTCCATCCGCCTCCCGGGCACATGCGGTCATAAAGCATCCGCTCGGCCAGCCGCTGGCGTTTCGCCGCCCGGGGAGGAAGCAAACCTGGGGGCAGGCTGCGAAGAAGCAGGAGGGCATGGGACGTGGGTTCCACCCAACTGGCCGTGCCCGGGGTCCAGCTCCAGCCGCGTAGCGAGATGTCCTGGTGGACCACCGCGGAGCGGGCCAAGAACTGCCGCAGCCGCCACCAGAGCGTGCCGTCCGCCGGCCACGCGTCCAAGAGCCAGTTCAGGCCCCGCACCACCGCCTCCGGCGAACCGCCTTGAAGGTGCAAGGCTAGGGACGCCAGGGAAGTCGTCCAGCAGCCCTGGCGCTGACCCGGAAAGGCGGGCCACGAGCCGTCCGGCAGTTGCGCCTGGAGGAGCCAAGCGTGCCCGCGGGCGCACGTTTCCGTCAGTGCAGGAGCTTGGCTCCACGAAGTGAGCGCCATCAGCACCCAGGACGTGGCTTCCACGCTGCTGGGCGAGGCGCGGTGGTAGCCCCATCCGCCGTCGGGGTTCTGGTTGGTGATGAGAAAATGCCGGCAATACGTGTTCGCGAGCTGGCCTGAATTCACGGCCTCTCGATAGGCCTCCCCGCCGCCATTTTCTGAAGGCAACATGCCGTCCATTGCTGGGCCGAGTCCTACATGACGATCTTCGGAATCGTCTGTTGCTCGACGTAGCCCGCCGGCGAGGTCTCCTCGGACTGAATCTTGAGGTCGTGAACCAAGCGGTGCAGATAGCCGCGGGCCAGCCTTTCGCCCCTGGGTTCGCAAAAACAAGCCTCATCAGCCAAGTTCGGCCTCATTGCGAAATCGCCATCTGGGAGGTGCTGGTCATCCCCCATGTCGATTTGGGCAGAAAAGGGAGGATGAACTTGAAGGGATAGCTCACCTGCACCACGACCAGGCACCCGGGACTGTTGTTACCGTTGGTGGTGTCGCACGCAGTTGCGGCGCCCGCAGGCCCCGTCCCAGGCCAAGTCGTGGTCACCGTCAAGGCGCTGGGACTGATTCCCCGCGGCGTGATGCTCTGCACGTAACTCGTCACGTTAGCCGCAGTGGCGTTACAACCGAAAGTGGTGGCAGAAGCGCAGGCGGTGCTTCCCGAAGTGGAACCGCGCACAATCGCATAGCGAGTTGCTTCGCGGGCCGCGTTGCACACGAAGTGATAGGTGTAAAGGTAGCGCGCGAAATCCATGATACCAAACAGGAAGGTCAGCAACACCACGAGCACGACTGCAAACTCTACCAGCGTGCTGCCTTGCTCGTCGAAGACGGTTCTCCCGTGGCCTCTGCCCGAACACCAACGCCGCCTTGGCTTTCCTTCCCTCACGTTGCTTTCCCGCATTCCCCAACAGTCTGCCGCAAGAAGTTCCAGGGATATCACCCTAACAGGTTGCGGAAAAACGTGTAGCGGCGCCTTCACGTCGCCATGTTGGCGATGAAAACACAGGACATGTGGCGATGTGAAATCGCCGCTACTTCGTCGGGGGCGAGTTTTTCCGCAACCTGCTAAGGCCGCTTCAGGTGGCGACAGCAACCATGACTCGGGATTTGGGCGTGTCACAATTCCGCATTCACCCTGCAATTCTCGTACTGCCCTTAGGCTACTGGCCCGCGCGCAGCCTCGCCATCCCCTGCAAGGAAAATGAAGACGGGATACCCGGCCAGGGCATCAGGGTTTTGTAAGTGGCCGAGGTGGTGACTTGCACGTAGTTCACCACGTTGACGGTGCACATCGGTTGGCTTGAACAACTGGCCACCGCGTTTGAGCCGTCGGAACATTCGCATCCGTAAGTCGCCGCGGCGGTTATCCCGGGCACGTCCCGCGCATCGCCGAGGGCAGCGTTTTGCATCCCCACCGTGTCGTCGGAGTTTTGCAGGCCGTACAGGGCGCCGGCGTACGCAGCATTGCTGACCTCGATGCTGAGGTAATAGGCGCGGCCAAAATCGATCAACCCGATCAGCAGTAGCGACAAGAAAGGAAGGAGCAAAGCGAATTCTACCAAGCTCGCTCCGCGCTCCGGCACGGTCAATGCCGCCAAGGGGAGTAAGACCCGCCAGCGTGATCGGGACATGACTTCTTGTTGGACGGGCAAGCTGAATTTCATGCTCATTCCACCAGCACGCCACCACTGCCCTTAATCGGCGATCCATTGGCCAATGATGAGTAATCGTTACTGAACCCACTGGTACTGAAATTGCCGTTCGAAAAGGTAAGAAAGACAAACTGGATCTGCCAAGCGTCGAGAATGTTGTACTGGACGGGACCACTAAAGGCGAACAGCACCTTGGCCTTGGGAAAGTAGTACGTTCCTTCCAGCACGGTGTTCAGGCTGGATGTACCGATGATTTGCGCCGTAGAGGTATTTCCCGGATCCTGGAAGAACAGGATTCCCCCATAGGTTCCGCTGGTGGGCGCGGTTAGATTTACAGTCCCAGTGGTGAGAGACGCGAGTAAGAAGGTGATACTTCCCGACGGCCCGTAGTTGTAGAACGTAACCCCGTTGCCGCGGACGGTCGTGCCGAGGTCGATGGTAAGTCCGTAAGAACTTGGGATCGCCTGATGACTGTTGTTGGTTGAAGTCAGAATGTAAGTGCCCGGATTGAAGGTGACATTTGCCCCTGGATTGATTTCGATTCCGCCACAATAGACACCAGGATAGAGTGTTGCTGTGCCATTGATCAGCAGTCCTCCCTTGGTCGGCGTCCCGTTGTAACCCGTGTACGGGCTGGTGGTGCTCAAGCCGCAGGTTCCCACGGTGGGTGTTGACAAATACGCCAAAGGATCAGCCGGCGAGGGCCTCGTTATGTGGGTTTTTGGGGTCGGATTTATGACGCACAAGAATCTTGAGTAGCTCCCGACAATGCCGATCTGGGAGGCCCGGATGGAACCAAGAAGGAAGCACGTTAGTGCATTGTTATTGCTTGACTCGTCGACGATGCCACAACTGGAATTCACGCTGGCCAGAAGATCCACACTTATCGTACTCGCATCGGTGGGATCCAGAGAAAAAATACAATTGTTTCCGCCGGCGAGCCCCGCCTCTGCCCGGGCCGTGAGGGTCACTGACGTGACGCCGAAGATCCTGGAAAAATAGGTCGGCTCCTGTTGGGAGACGACCACCTCTACATAATGCACGTCGCCACCATTCGGGTCAGACGCACCCAGGTAACACGGCGGGTTGTTAACGGTGATGGCCAGACTGCTCGTGCTACTACCACAGTTCGTAACCAGGGTACTCCCGGTGAAGCCGTTCTCCGTCAAGGCATCTTGGGCGGCAGTGGTGAGAGCGCTACAATTACTCGTCCCCCCACAGTAGCTGAGCTCCATCGCTCCAGCGAGCGCTGCAGCGTCAGCGACCTTCTGCAGCTGCCGCTTCATGTAACGAAGGTACCCCAGGTCAATACCCAAGCCCAGAAAACCCAAGATGACAATCATGGCCAGGGCAACAATCACCAAGGCTTGGCCTGCGTCGCTTTTGGCTTTGACCATATGATCCGGCTATCTGGCGGTAGTAGGGTCAACCAGCTAGCCAAATGTTAGTATATACGGAGCAATCCACTTGTCAAGTATGATTACACTTATTAAGAGATCACTTAAGGAAAGGCTTCTCGACTGGGCTCCGGGGGCGAGAGTCCGGGGGACAGTTTGGACTTCCGTCGATTAAGGTCCTCTAACCCGGATTTCTCGCCACGCTGAACCAGATCTCGTCGGGAGGTCGGAAGGGCGGGCCCCGTCAACTTCCCGGTACCACGGCTGGAATGCCTACCAGAATCTCCACTGCCACCGGGCTCCCAGCTCGAAGGGCGGGGGTAAATTTCCAGCGAGCGAAGGCAGCCAGCGCCGCAGCATTGATGGTCGGCTCGAGGCCACGAAGAACTTCCAGGTTACCCACCGCACCGTCCGAACGGATGAGTCCATGCAGAATGATCATCCCGTCTGGAGGGTCCTGGGTCACGGGCGGACGGTGAAAGTCGAACTGGTCAAGAACCCTCGGCGGCGTCAGTAGCGGTTGCAGGTGGATCTGGACCACCCGCGAAGCTGTCGCCAGCTTGGGAGGATCATCGTGAGCGGAGTACTGCAAGATCCAGTTCTTGCGGGGCATCGGCAGGTAGATCGTGTAGATCTTCTCTCCGTGCAGCACACCGTAGACCCGCAGCCCGCCGCCACCCCCAGGACCACTGCTCACGACGACGCCGGGCGCGCGGAGCTTGAGTGTGGCGGCATTCACAGGATAAACCAGGGCTTCAGGTTGGAGTGGCGCGAGCGCTCCCGCCGGGATGCCTGCTAAGCCGGCGTGACCGGTAACGCTGAGTGACGGGCTGGTTCCGGAACTGCCGGGACCTCCGCCGCCAGCCTCCCCCTTCCCCACGGCCACGCTCTTATCACCGCCAGGGCCGCCTCCCTCTTTGCCAACGTCGGGTGGTACACCAGCCACTCCACCCGGCGAACCTGGCTGGGCTCCGGCCGGGCTGATTGAAAACGCCCCCTCACTTTTCCCGAGCGGCAACGATGTGAAGTCCTTCAAGGGAATCGGACCAACACTCAGGGTAGTCAACTTCGGAGCCTCAGGGCGGTTCTCTGTTTCCGCTGCGACGGTGGTCTCAGCTTTGGTGTTAGGCGGCTGCGTCGCAGGCGCTGGCGAGGCCTCCGCTACGGGGCTAGTCGCCTCATGCTTATCCGGTTGTTTCAGCAAGCCCCAATATGTTGGGGTCAGTCTTGGCCGGGCGGCTTGGAACGGTCCGCCTGGTTCGCATCTCCTTATAGGTCGTGGACTTGTGCTTGGTC